>NZ_JBFAAB010000015.1:52372-176631 GCF_040639505.1 Nocardia sp. NPDC023852 | reverse complement strand
GCAAGATCATGCGCCGCCTGCTCCGCGACATCGCCGAAGGACGCCAACTCGGCGACACCTCCACCCTGGTCGACCCGAAAGTATTCGAAGCGATCCGGACGGGCAAAGCCTGACTCGAGACGGGCGAACACAGCATCTTACGGCCGGTGACGGACGGCGGCCGTGTCCGTTAGAATTGCGTAAGGTGTGCCGGGAAGTCTGGTCGGCGCGCGGTCGCGTACCCGAAAACGGATTTGATGGGAACGCGTCCGCTCGCCCTGACCGTTCCGTCGAAAGGTTTCCCGTGATCACGCAGGTGCGCTCGGAGCTAACCCGCTATCTGCGCACCGAAACCGTCGGCGGCGCATTGCTTCTGATCGCGGCAGCTGTCGCGTTGCTGTGGGCGAATTCGCCGTGGGCCGACAGCTACCTGCGGATGACCGAGACGGTCGTGGGCATCCAGCATCTGCACCTGGAATGGACCCTGGCCGACTGGACCAAGAACGGCCTGCTCGCGATCTTCTTCTTCGTCGCGGGCCTCGAGCTCAAACGCGAATTCGTCGTCGGCGAACTGGCCGACCGCAGGCGCGCCGCGCTACCGATCGTCGCGGCGGTCGGCGGCGTGGTGACCCCCGCCCTGCTCGCGTCGGCGGTCGGCTTCGGCATCCCAGGCATGGAGCGTGGCTGGGCCATCCCGGTCGCCACCGACATCGCGTTCGCGCTGGCCGTGCTCGCGATGACGGGCTCGCGCATCCCGGCAAGCGCGCGCGTGTTCCTGCTCAGTCTCGCAGTGGTCGACGACCTATTGGCGATCGTCCTGATCGCGGTACTGTTCACCGCCGCGCTGTCGCTGCTGTGGTTGCTCGCCGCCACGGCCTGCTTCGGTGGGTGGGCGCTTGCCCAGCACAAACGGATCAGCACGCCAGTCCTCTATGTCCCGCTGGCACTGGTGTCCTGGTACGCGCTACATGAGGCGGGAATTCACCCGACCCTGGCGGGCGTGGTGCTCGGCCTGCTCACCAGGGTGCGGCCGGACCCAGGCGAGAGGCAGGCGCCCGCCACCCGGCTCGAACACTTGATCCAGCCGATCTCCGCAGGACTGTGTGTCCCGCTGTTCGCGCTGTTCGCGTCGGGAGTTCCGTTGGATACCAGGGTGTTCGGCGAGCTGTTCACCGATAGGCTCGCATTGGCCGTTATTCTCGGCTTGCTGCTGGGCAAGACCGCGGGCATCTTCGGGATCAGCTGGGCCGCAATCCGATTGGGTATCGCGAAACGCCCGATGGGGCTTGGGTACCGGGATATGTTCGCCCTGTCGGTGCTCGGCGCGATCGGCTTCACGGTTAGCCTTCTCATGGCGGAACTCGCGCTGGGCGACGTCGGAGACGGCTCCGCCGTCGAGTTGGCGAAGGCCGCTGTGTTGGTCACGTCGATGACGGCGTCGCTCGCGGGTTCGGCGCTACTGTTGCGGCGTGGGCGTGTCCACCAAGCGCGGCGAGACCGGCGTGCGCTACAACGTGAAGAGTAATGCGGCGCGAGCGATGTGCCCGGAGGCGGTAGCCTGCGTGACCACGAAGGGCACCGGGAGCGCCGCGGAGAGAACAGAGCGGCGCGAGCGATGTGCCCGGAGGCGGTAGCCTGCGTGACCACGAAGGGCACCGGGAGCGCCGCGGAGAGAACAGAGCCGAAGCAGTGCCGGGACAGGGAGAAGGGTCGACCAAGTGAGTTTCAACCACGGCGGTAACGGGAACGACGCACAGCGCGGTCGTACGGTAACCTCCATTCCCCTGTCGGACGCCGATCCCCTCGGCTCCGCGAGCTTCGGGAGCCTGGTCCGCGACGCCACCGAGCAGATGTCGACCCTGGTCCGCGCCGAGGTCGAACTGGCCAAGGCCGAGGTCACCGGCGAGATCAAGAAGGGCGTCCAGGGCAGTGTCTACTTCATCCTCGCCCTGACCGTCCTGCTGTTCAGCACCTTCTTCTTTTTCTTCTTCGTCGGTGAACTCCTCGACGTGTGGCTGGTGCGCTGGGCCGCCTTCCTGATCGTCTTCCTGCTGATGATCGTGGCGACCGCGATGCTCGCGTTGCTCGGCTATCTGCGGGTGAAGAAGCTTCGCGCGCCGGAGAAGACGATCGACTCACTCAAGCAGGCGCGCACGGTGCTGCCGCACGGCCTCGGCGGATCCGCGCATGATGACCACCTCGGGTTGGAGAAGCAGACATCCTAGGCGCGCGTTAGCAGGCGGGTACGGCGGCTACTAGGCTCGATCGCCGTGTCGTCGAACTTACTTCCGGACCCGTCCAGCGTCCGCTACGACGGACCGTGGACGCATCGGGATGTTCATGCCAACGGCATTCGATTCCATGTCGTCGAGGCGGCCACCGGGCGTTCCGACGCCCCGCTCGTCGTGCTGCTACACGGATTCGCCGACTTCTGGTGGTCCTGGCGTAACCAGCTGACCGGCCTTGCCGACCTCGGCTACCGTGCCGTCGCTGTCGACCTGCGCGGCTACGGCGACAGCGACAAACCCCCGCGTGGCTACGACGGCTGGACATTGGCGGGTGACATCGCCGGGCTCATCCGCGCACTCGGTTACACCGACGCCACGCTGGTCGGGCATGCCGACGGCGGGCTGGTCTGCTGGACGACCGCCGTGCTGCACCCGCGGCTGGTCCGCTCGATCGCGTTGGTGGGCTCGCCGCATCCGTCGGCGCTGAAGAGCGCCGTATTGCGCAACCGCCGCCAGCGCGCGGCCTGGCTGCCGAATTTCCTGCGCTACCAACTCCCGCGCTACGGCGAGCACCTGTTGACCACCGCCGATGGCATCGAGGTGGAACGGCTGCTGCGGCAGCGGGTGAGTGCGGGCTGGTCGGGCACCGCCGAATTCGTCGACACCGCGCGGCGGATGCGGTCGGCCATCCGGATCCCCGGCGCGGCGCACTGTGCGCTGGAGTATCAGCGCTGGGCGTTCCGCAGCCAGTGGCGCCCGGACGGCCGCCGGTTCATGGCGACCATGCGCGAACCCATTCACATCCCGGTGCTGGCCATGCGCGGCGACCTCGACCCGTATGTGCTGACCGGCACGGTTCGCCGCGGTCATCACCTATCGCCGGAACGACGCCTGGTCGCCATTCCAGCGGCGGGCCACTTCGCCCATCAGGAGAACCCGGACGCCGTCACGACGGAGCTGGCCAAACTCCTCGCCTGAGCTTTTCGCGAGTGCTTCCCTGGCCACGCACGTGCGTGGCCAGGGACTCGATCAGCTGAGGACGCAGGCGCCGGTGTCGACCGGGGCGTTGATACCGCCGGCCGCGTCGAGCTGGGCGCGGACCTCCGCGAGCGTGAGCACGTAGCCGGTGTCGTCGTCGGTGACGGCGGCGCCGAAGACCACGCCGAGTACCTGCCCGTCCGTATCCACCAGCGGCCCGCCGGAATTGCCCGCCCTGACCTGGCCGCGGACGGTGTAGACCTCGCGCTCCACGGTGCCGTTGCGGTAGATGGTCGGGCCGGTGAGATCCAGTGTCTCGCGGACGCGGGCCGCGCTGGCCGTGTAAGGGCCGCCACCCGGGTAGCCGAGCACGATGGCACTGTCCCCCGAACGCGCAGGCGCGGGCGCCTGCCCGACCGCCGGCGCGGTCAGCCCGGGCACCGCGAGCACCGCGACGTCCTCGGACGGGTCGAACAGCACCACATTGGCGTCCAGCGGGCCACGCGGGGTGTCCACCGCGACGCTGGTGGTGCCCGCGACGACGTGGGCGTTGGTCATCACCCGCTCCGGGGCGATCACGAAGCCCGAACCCTCCAGCGCCCGTTGACAACTCGGTGCGACACCGCGAATGCGCAGCACGCTCTGCTGCAACGACGCCGCGACCGGGCTGGCAAGCACGCTCGGATCGGGTGGTTCGACGGCCGCGATCGGCGCGCGGCCGAACGGCCCGATCACATCCGGCAGACCGGAGGTGTTGAGCAGTTTGGAGAACTCGTTGGGCAGGCGGCGCAACCAGTTCGGCGCGACGTCGTTGACGTCGGCGAGCACGCGGGAACCGTTGATCGCGGTCGCGACGGCCGGTTGCGACGAGGTGGCCAACGGCAACGCGAGCAGCCACGCGGTGACCAGGACGGCCACCGCCTGCAGCACGGCGCCGACCACACTGTCCACGCTGCGCGTGAACGGGTGGCGCATGCCGCTGCGGGCAGCGCGCCCGAGCACCATGCCAGCGACCTCGCCGACGATCACCAGCACCACGATGAGCAGCACGCCGGTGAGCACCCTGGTGCGGCCCTCGTCGACGTGGACCAGGACGTGCGGCGCGATCAGGATGCCCGCGACCGCGCCGAGTACCACGCCGAGGAAGGCGAGCGCGGAGGCCACCGCGCCCTGTCGCCACCCCGAGGAGGCGGCAAGCAGCGCAAGCAGCACCACCGCGATGTCGAGCCAGGCCGACGAGCTCATAACGTCATCCCCACGGCGGCGAGTGCGGTCTCCAGGTCACGAACGTCCTCGTGGTCCCACTCGCGTTCCCAACCCGCGGCTCTGAAGATCCCGCCGAGGATCCCGCCGGTCAGTCCCCAGACCAACATTCCATCCACCTGGAATGCCGAGCTCTGGTAGCCGAGGGTGCTCTTGACCAGGAAGCGGTTCGCCGGATCGAGCAGCTGGGCGACCGGAACACGCACGACACGCTCGGTCTCGCTCTCGTTCACCACACGGACCTCGCTGGGCGTGCGCCAGTATGCGACAACCGGCGTCACGTCGAACCGGGACGGCGGCACGAACAGTTTCGGAAGTACGGCGACAGGTTGCACGCCCTTGCGGTCGAGTCCGGTCTCCTCCCAGGCTTCACGCAGTGCGGTGTCTATCGGCCCGGTGTCGTCGGGATCCACCTCGCCGCCGGGGAAAGCGACCTGACCGCGATGCTGGCGCATGGTGGACGCGCGCTGGGTCAGCAGTACCTCCGCGTCCGCGGGCAGTCCGCCGGGCGCCTCCGGGTCCGCGTCGGCCGAGCCGCCGAACAGCACGAGCACCGCGGCCTGCCGCGGCGTCGAGGTCACGGTCACGGCTCTGCGCAGTGCGCGGGCCACCGTCAAGGTGTCGGCGGTGTCGGCAGCCGGGTCGGCCGATCTACTCAGCCACTTCGGAATGTCTTCTGGCACAGGGATGGTCATGTCGCATCTCCCCGCACGACGCCGCCGACCCGATTGAACGCCCGCACAAACACCTCCACCACCGATCTGTCCACCCGCAGTGTCATGCGGCCACTCCAAGCTCGCCCGCGACGGTGTTCGCGATGTCATCGACCCCGTTGAAGGCACGCACCACAACCTCGGCAACCGAGCCGTCGGCCCGCAGCAGCACCGAAACCGGCAGCACCGCGGGGGCGCCGACGGCCGTGCGCACCCGCGCGTCCGCATCGAGCACGCCGGACAGCTTCACGCTCAGTCCACTCAGCCTGGACAGTGCCTTGGCCTCGTCGGGGTCGCTGTGCACGGTCAGCACCGTAATCGCGTTCCCGGCGCGCTGTGCGAATTGCTGCAAATACGGCAACTCTTGGGCACACGGTGCACACCAGTAGGCCCAGAGGTTCAGCAGGGCCGGCTTGCCCGCCAGGCCGGCGGCCAGGTCGACCGGTCTGCCGTCTGCCAGGCATTCCAGGGTGATGCCTGCCAGCGGGCCGTTTCCGCCGGAGCCTCGCGCGGGTTGCGGGCAGGAGGACAAGCCGGCCGCGGCGCGCAGGTCCTCCGACACGCCGGACGCGGCGCGCGTCGGCCGTTCGCGACCCGAGTTCACGTCGTTGTCATCACCCTCGCGCGGCCACACCGCGATCGCGAGCGCCACTACCACCACGAGACCGGCAAGTGCCCAACGCCACCTGTACGCTGCCCCTCTACCGCCGGAGGGCTTCGAGCTCACCGGCCCACCAGCTCGAGCAGATGCTCCCGCTCCGGCCCCTTCACAAGTTTGGCAGCGGCCTCCGGATCGGTCGGCCCGGTCCCGAACGACGGGCAGTCCTTGGCCAGGATGCACGCACCGCACGCCGGTTTGCGAGCATGGCACACGCGGCGCCCGTGAAAGATCACCCGGTGCGACAGCATCGTCCATTCCTTGCGCTCGATCAGCGCGCCGACGATGTGTTCGACCTTCACCGGATCTTCCTCGGCGGTCCACTGCCAGCGGCGCACCAAGCGGCCGAAATGGGTATCGACCGTGATGCCTGGCACTCCGAACGCGTTACCGAGGATGACGTTGGCGGTCTTGCGTCCGATCCCGGGCAAACGAACGAGTTCCACCAGGGTGTGAGGCAATTCACCATCATGCTGCTCGAGCAGCGTCTGCCCGAGGCCGATCAGAGCGGTGGTTTTGTTCCGGTAGAACCCGGTGGGTCGGAGGTATTCCTCCAGCTCTGCGCGGTTTGCCTCGGCGTAGGCGCGGGCGTCCGGGTAGCGCGCGAACACCGCCGGGGTGGTGAGATTCACGCGCTCATCGGTGCACTGCGCGGAAAGTATTGTCGCGACCGCCAATTCGAGCGGAGTGGTGAAATCCAGCTCACAGTGCGCATCCGGGAAAGCGACCGCGAGTTCCCGGTTCATCCGGCGCGCTCTCCGGACCAGCCCGAGCCGGGTTTCCGCCTGTCGCGCCCTGGTTTTCCGTTTCGGAGCCGCGGCAGCGACCGGCTGCGGATCGGAGGCCTCGGGGGCAGGCGAAAGCCCGTTCCCGGCGGCGATGGAGGGGGAAACTCGCACGCGTCCACCATACGTAACCGGCGGACAACGTTGCCCTTCCAGTTGGGTTGCCGTGTTCCATCTGAGACCTGGACCGTGTTTACTGCTCGACATGCAAGGACTCGCTGTGGCGCTCTTCCCAGTGGTGTTGATGCTGTTCGCACTGGGCATGGAGCGGGTCGAGAATCGACTCAGCAAGCTTCTCGAACCCGACGAAGAGGTTCAGCAGTACCTGGACAACGCAAGCAACGCCGAGGTGAAGGAGCTGACGAAGCTCGGTCTGCCGGCGGCCGTGGCCCGGATGCGTAGGCGCCGCTCCCGCGGCGAGGAGCTGGATGTGGCCCGGGCAAGCTGACACGGCGCAAGCGACGGTCCCGGCGGCGGCGGCAGCTTGCGTAACCACGAAGGGACTCTCGAACGCCGCCGATCGGACACTGGTACGGTTCTCCGCTGCGCCGCGCAATTCACTCATTACGTGGTGTCTGTCACTACGCTGTCATCATGCCGCGTAGACTGCGCTGTTGGCCGAGTCGCTTCGGTCCAGTACAGAGCCATTTCCCATAAGGAGCACATTCGTGGACGAGGCCCTCGCCAGAGCAGGCATCTTCCAGGGCGTCGAGCCCACTGCGGTGGCCGCCCTCGCCAAGCAGCTGCAGCCCGTGGATTTCCCGCGCGGCCATGTCATCTTCAACGAAGGTGAGCCCGGCGACCGGCTGTACATCATCACGTCCGGCAAGGTGAAGATCGGTCGTCGCTCGCCCGATGGCCGGGAGAACCTGCTGACCATCATGGGCCCGTCCGATATGTTCGGTGAGCTGTCGATCTTCGATCCCGGCCCGCGCACCTCCACCGCGACCACGGTGACCGAGGTCCGCGCCGTGACAATGGACCGCGACGCCCTCAAGGCTTGGATCGACCAGCGCCCCGAGATCGCCGAGCAGCTGCTCCGCGTGCTCGCCCGCCGCCTGCGGCGCACCAACAACAACCTGGCCGACCTGATCTTCACCGACGTTCCCGGCCGGGTCGCCAAGGCGCTGCTGCAGCTCGCGCAGCGCTTCGGCACCCAGGAGGCGGGCGCCCTGCGGGTTACCCATGACCTGACCCAGGAGGAGATCGCCCAGCTGGTCGGCGCCTCCCGCGAGACCGTGAACAAGGCGCTCGCCGACTTCGCACATCGCGGCTGGCTGCGGCTGGAGGGTAAGAGCGTGCTCATCTCGGACTCCGAGCGGCTCGCTCGCCGCGCGCGGTAACGCTCGCACCGACAACGCACAGCACGCCGGATTCAGCGCTCCACTGAACCCGGCGTGCTGTTGTCGTCTTCCTGGTCAGCCGTGCGTCCGAAGGTATTCCAGCTGCGCCCGCACCGAGCTGCGCGCGGCTGGCCACAGCCGCTTGTCCACGTCGGCGTACACGCGCCGCACCACCGCCATCGCGCCAGCGTCCGGCCCGAGCACCCGCAATGCCGCACGTACCTGGTCGAGCCGCTCCTGCCGATGAGTTATGTAGTACCGCGCGATCGGCTCCAGATCGGGATGGTCCGGGCCATGCGCGGGCAGCAGCGCCTTGCCCTTGCCCGCCTCGACCAGCTTGTCCAGCGACGACAGATAGTCCGCCAGGGTGCCGTCGCTGGAGTCCAGCACGGTGGTACCCGCGCCGAGAATGGTGTCGCCCGTCAGCACGGCATCGTCGAGGACGAAGCTCACCGAGTCGCCGGTGTGGCCCGGCGTGTGCAGCACGGTGATCCGCAAACCCGCCGCCTCGACCACCTCGCCGTCCACCAGGGGCGCGTCCGAGCCCCGCAGAAAGCCGGGATCCTTTGCCCGCACCGGTGTTCCGGTCAGCTCGACCAGCCGATCGATGCCGCCGGTGTGGTCGTGGTGGCGGTGGGTGATCAGGACGAGGGCGATCTCGCCGCCGGTGGCCTCGGCGATCGCCGTACCGTGCGGCTTGTCCTTGGGCCCCGGATCGACCACCACACAGTCCGATCGCCCCGGAGCGCGCAGTATCCAGGTGTTGGTCCCCTCCAGTGTCATCGGCCCCGGATTGTCGGCGAGCAGCACCGCCGCCGTCGGGGTGACTCGCCGCAACTGACCATACGCAGGGTGCTCGGGCGCCATGCCACATTTTCCTCGAGTGAAAGAGGGTAGATCTACCCGAACATTCGTTTACGCCGACTCGTGTCCAGAGCGCATCCTCTGCGGACATCGACAGAATCCGGAGTGGAGCGGAGTGAAACTTGCCACTCCCCGCACAGCGCGAGTCTCACGATCGCGCCCGTGCGGCCGATATCACAGCACCTCGGCGATCAATTCGACCTCGACCGGAGTGTTCCTGGGAAGTTCGGCCACACCCACGGCGGAGCGGGCATGCTTGCCCGCATCGCCGAACACCTGGCCCAGGAACTCCGACGCGCCGTTGACAACCACCGGCTGCTCACCGAATCCCGGTGCGGACGCCACGAATCCGACCACCTTCACAATCCGCACCACCGCGTCCAGCCCGACCAGATCGTGCACCGCGGCCAGCGCGTTCAGCGCACACAGCCGCGCCGCTTCCTTGGCCGCCTCGATCGAGACCTCGGCGCCGACCTTGCCAACCGCGGACAACTCACCGTCCACGAACGGCAACTGGCCGGAGGTGTAGACGAGCGACCCCGTGCGGATCGCAGGAATGTAGGCGGCGACCGGGGCCACAACCGGGGGTAGGGTCAATCCGAGCTCGGCGAGATTCTTCTCCCACTGGGTCACTGCGTCATCCCCTCTCTACTTGGGCCGCTTGAGGTAGGCAACGTGCTGTTCGCCCGTCGGGCCGGGCAGGACGGTGACCAGTTCCCAGCCGTCGGCACCCCACTGGTCGAGAATCTGCTTGGTCGCGTGCGTCAGCAGCGGCACGGTCGCGTACTCCCACAAGGTCGCATCACTCATGTGCGAGAGCGTACTGTGTTCGTTTTGCAGCGCTGCGTCAGTGCGTCACCGAACACTGGGATCGCTCTGTCGCCGATCCCTGGCGGCGGCCTTGCGCATGGGCAAAGCTGGCGTTTCCTACGTCACACCCGGGTCGGCCCTATGGCACCAATTCCCGCTGCGCCCCATGATCACCAGCGACGACGGTATGTCCTCGATCCGGCGACGGTTCGCGCATCACACCAGCCCTGACGTGTCCCTATGTCGTGCCGTTTCGGGGAGCGGTGCCCCAGCAGCATTGTCTGATACAGCTGCCGGTCCTGGACTCGAGACTCGCCGGATCCCTCGGACGGGAACCCAGAACGGGTTATAGGCTCGCGAGCGTGGGAGTACCAACAGTAGTGCCGCTTTCGGCGGAGCCGGGGCTGGACACAGGGTGGCCGAAGCGCGCGGAAAAGGCCCGCTTGCACTACGTCTCCGGCAAAGGGGGCACAGGCAAGTCGACGGTGGCGGCGGCGCTGGCACTCGCGCTCGCCGCGGGGGGCCGCCGGGTGCTGTTGGTGGAGGTGGAAAGCAGGCAGTCGATCGCGCAACTGTTCGATCTGCCGCCGCTGCCGCCGACCGAAACCAGGATCGCCACCGCCGACGGTGGCGGCGAGGTGGCCGCGCTGGCACTGGATATCGAGCACGCCTTTCTCGAATACCTCGACATGTTCTACAACCTGGGCTTCGCGGGACGGGCGATGCGCAGGATGGGCGCCATCGATTTCGTCACCACGATCGCGCCCGGTCTTCGCGACGTCATCCTGACCGGAAAGATCAAAGAATGCGCGGTCCGCGTGGACAAGTCCGGCAAGCGGGTCTACGACGAAATCGTGGTCGACGCGCCGCCGACCGGGCGGATCGCAAGCTTCCTCGACGTCACCCAGGCCATGCTAGAGGTCGCCAAGGGCGGGCCGATCGCCTCGCAGGCCGAGGGCGTTTCGAAGCTGCTGCACTCGGATCAGACCATGATTCACCTGGTCACACTGCTGGAGGCGCTGCCGGTACAGGAAACCGCCGACGCCGTCGCTGAGCTGACGGCCGCCGACCTGCGCATCGGCGCGGTGATCGTGAATCGCGCGACCGAGGGCCAGCTGCCGCCCGCCCTGCGTGCACGGGCCGCGCAGGGCGATCTCGACTCCGACGCCATCCGCGCCGGCCTGAGCTCCGCAGGAATCACATTGTCGGACAATGATTTCCAGGGCTTGATCACCGAAACCGCCGAACACTCGGCCATTTTGCGCGCACAAGACGACAGCGCGGCGGAGCTGGCCAAGGTCGACGTGACCCGGCTCTACCTGCCCGCTCTCGCAGACGGGATGGACCTGGGCGGACTGTACGAACTAGCCGACCATCTCAGCGCGCAGGGAGTCCGATGAGCACGCCGAGCCCCTCCGTCGCGGCCCCGCTGGACATGTCGAAAATCCTCGCCGACCCGTCGGCGCGCGTGGTGGTCTGCTGCGGCTCCGGCGGCGTCGGGAAGACAACCACCGCCGCGGCGATCGCGTTGCGTGCGGCCGAGCAGGGGCGCAAGGTCGTGGTGCTCACGATCGACCCGGCCCGCCGGCTAGCCCAGTCACTCGGCGTCGCCGACCTGGACAACAGCCCCCAGCGAGTCGCACTGGGCCCGGAAGCCAAGGGCGAGCTACACGCCATGATGCTCAACATGCGTCGCACGTTCGACGACATGGTGCTCGAGCACACCAGCCCCGAGAAGGCGGAGCAGATCTTCGCCAACCCCTTCTATCAGACCGTCGCGTCGTCCTTCGGGGGCACGCAGGAATACATGGCTATGGAGAAGCTGGGCCAGCTGGCCCACCGGCGCGAGTGGGACCTGATCGTGGTGGACACCCCACCCTCGCGCAACGCCCTCGACTTCCTGGACGCGCCGAAGCGTCTGAACAACTTCCTCAACGGCCGCATGATCCGGGTGATCATGGCGCCGGGCCGCGGCGTCACCCGGCTGGTGACCGGTGCGATGAGCCTGGCCGTGCGTGCGGTGTCCACCATCGTCGGCGGGCAGATGCTCAAGGACGCGTCGAACTTCCTACAGTCGCTGGATTCTCTGTTCGGTGGCTTCCAGGACCGCGCCGACCGCACCTACGCGATGCTGTCGAAGCCCGGCACGCACTTCCTGGTGGTCGCGGCACCGGAACCGGACGCTCTGCGCGAAGCCTCGTTCTTCGTCGATCGGCTCTCCACCGAGCGCATGCCGCTGGCCGGGCTGGTGCTGAATCGGACGCATCCGGCGCTCAGCTCGCTGTCGGCCGATCACGCGCTGACCGCCGCCGACCAGCTCGCGGAGTCCGATCCGCTCACGGCGGCGGTGTTGCGCGTCCATGCGCGACGGGTTGCCACCGACAAGCGGGAACAGCACCTGCTGCACCGCTTCACCGGCGCGCATCCCCGCGTGCCGATCGTCACGGTGACCACGCTTCCGTTCGAGGTGTCCGATCTCGACGCACTGCGCGCCGTCGGCGATCAGCTCACCCGCACCGTCCAGGCAACCACCTGATACTCAGGCGTATCCGCTATCGGTTCAACCGCCTTCGAACCAAACCGAGCCCGCTTCCGCGGGCTCCGTTTCGTTGTTCTGCTAGGGCTACATCGCCACCTGATGCTGCCGCTGGGCCTGGAAGAAATCGGCCCAGGATGTCACCTCCGGATGCTGCTTCAACAGCGCGCGGCGCTGCCGTTCGGTCATGCCGCCCCACACGCCGAACTCGACGCGATTGTCGAGGGCGTCGGCACCACACTGCATGAGCACCGGACAGTGCCTGCAGATCGTCGCCGCTTTGCGCTGCGCCGCACCGCGGACGAACAGCTGATCGGGATCTACTTCTTTGCATCGGGCCTGGGCTACCCAGGCGATTCTTGCTTCGGCCTGCTCCACGTCCAATCGAGCGATGGGGGTTGTCATGTGCATTTGGTGTGCCCCTTTGCAGTCCGAACACCGGGTCAACGGCGCTCCAGAATCGCGTGTCACCACCGCAGCAACCCAACCCCGCTGCGCAGTGCACCACATTCCACATTTGAGTGTTAGCTCTATCACACTGGGTTCTCAATCTAGGTAAAGGTATAGCGCTTGCGCAAGACCGTCCCGAGATTTTTTGGTACGTCCGTCCCTGCAAAGTCGGGCTCACACAGGACGGTCAGGCAGATTCCGGATGTGCCGTTCCCCGACACGCCAGAGCTGAATCCACGACACGCCCATGCCGGTTCGCGGATCACCAGTTCCGGCCATCGGACAAATGCCGCCAAGAAGACGCGAACGGCACCCCGTAGTCTTGGGGTCGTGCCGATCACACATACGCTCGCGAGGCTGGCTGGCAGCTGTGCGCTGGCCGCCGTGCTCGTCGCCGGGTTGTTGTTCCCGCTCGCAGGCGGTTTCGGATTCGTATCCAACCGCGCCGCCGACGCCGTCGACAACGTCTCCGCGGAGTTGGTGGAAGGAACGGTGCCCGCGGTCTCGACCATGGTCGACGCGGCGGGCAATCCGATCGCCTGGCTGTACGAGCAGCGCCGGTTCGAGGTCCCCAGCGACAAGATCTCCAACGACATGAAACTGGCGATCGTGTCCATCGAGGACCGGCGTTTTGCCGAACACGAGGGCGTGGACTGGCAGGGCACGCTGCGCGCGTTCCTCACCAACACGAGCAGCGGCGAGGTCCAGCAGGGCGCGTCGACGCTGGATCAGCAGTATGTGAAGAACTTCCAGCTGCTCGTGGTCGCCAAGACCGATGCCGAGCGCCGCGCCGCGATCGAGACCACCCCGGCCCGCAAGATCCGTGAGATCCGGATGGCGCTCACGCTGGACCGGGAGCTGACCAAAGACGAGATCCTCACTCGGTACCTCAACCTCGTCCCGTTCGGTAATTCCTCCTACGGCATCCAAGACGCCGCGCAGACCTACTTCGGTGTCGACGCGGCGGAGCTGAACATCTGGCAGGCCGCGATGCTGGCGGGCATGGTGCAGAGCTCCTCGAAGCTCAACCCGTACACCAACGCCGATGGCGTGCTGGCCCGGCGCAACACGGTGCTGGACACCCTGATCCAGAACATCCCGAGCCGCGCCAACGAGTTCCGTGAGGCCAAGGCCAAGCCGCTGGGGGTGCTGCCGGAGCCCAAGGGCCTGCCGCGCGGCTGCATCGCGGCCAACGACCGCGGCTTCTTCTGCGACTACGCGCTGCAGTACCTCGCCAACGCGGGCATCAGCCGCGACCAGATCGACAAGGGCGGCTATCTCATCAAGACCACGCTCGACCCGGCCGTGCAGGACTCGGTGAAACGGTCGGTGACGGAGGCAGCCAACCCGAACCTCGACGACATCGCACAGGTCATGTCCGTGGTCGCACCGGGGCCGGACTCCCATCCGGTGCTCGCGATGGCCAGCAGTCGCACCTACGGCCTGAACCGGGACGCGAGCGAGACCGTGCAGCCCCAGCCGTACTCGCTGGTCGGTGACGGCGCCGGCTCGATCTTCAAAATCTTCACGGCCGCCGCGGCCATGGAAAAGGGCCTCGGCATCAACGCCGAGCTCGACGTGCCCGGCCGATTCGAGGCCAAGGGTATGGGTAACGGTGGTGCGCGCGGCTGCCCGCCGGCCACTTACTGCGTCGAGAACGCGGGCAAGTACAAGTCGCCGATGTCGGTGACCGAGGCGCTGGCCACCTCACCGAACACCGCCTTCGTCAAACTGATCCAGGCGGTCGGGGTCACCCCGACCGTCGACATGGCGATCCGGCTCGGTATGCGCACTTACACCGAGGCGGGCACATCCGGCCACGGCAACCAAAGCCTGGCGGACATGGTCAAGGACCAGAATCTCGGCTCCTTCACTCTCGGCCCGGTCGCGATCAACCCGCTCGAGCTGTCCAATGTCGCCGCGACGCTGGGCTCGGGTGGCCGGTGGTGCCCGCCGAACCCGATCAAGGATGTCGTCGACCGCCAAGGCAGGCAGGTGCCGCTGACCCAGCAGGCGTGCGAACAGGTCGTCGAGCCAGGTTTGGCGAACACCCTGGCCAACGCGATGAGCAAGGACGACACCAGCGGCACGGCCGCGGGTGCGGCTCGATCGGCGGGCTGGAACTTCCCGCTCTCCGGCAAGACGGGCACCACCGAGAGCCACCGTTCGTCGGCCTTCCTCGGATTCACCAACTCGCTGGCCGCCGCGGCCTACATCTACGGCGACAGCCCGACACCCGGCGAAATCTGCTCGTTCCCGCTGCACAGTTGCGGCGACGGCAATCTGTTCGGCGGTAATGAACCGGCGCGCACCTGGTTCAACGCGATCAAGCCGGTGGTACCCCTGTTCCCGGCACCCGGGCTGCCGCCGCTGGACGACAAGTACGTGCGCGGCTCGAACAACGCCCAGGTGCCCGACGTCGCAGGCAAGACCCAGGGCGAGGCCACCTCCGCGCTGGTCGCCGCCGGCTTCCAGGTGACGTCGGTGACCGGCGCCGGGTCGCAGCCCAAGGGCACCGTGATGGGAACCGCGCCGAACGGCTCGGCGATCCCAGGTTCGGTGATCACTCTCTATATCAGCGATGGCACCGTGCGGGAAGCGCCGCCGCCCGGGCCGCCACCGGGACCGCCACCGGGGCCGCCTGGGCTGCCGATACCGCGGCTGCCACCGATCCCGATTCCGATCCCGCTCCCGCGCTGAGTGACCGAAAGGGGCCGCGAACCATCCGGTTCGCGGCCCCTTTCGCGGTTCACGCGACGCTACAGCCGTGCCTTCACCGCAGCCGAAATACGGGAACCATCGGCCTTTCCTGCCGCGAGCCCAGTGGCGATCTTCATGACCTGGCCCATCTGGCGCTTGCCGGGCCGCTCACCGATTTCCTCGGCCACCTGCGCGATCGCGGTGTCGGCGAGGTCGGCGACTTCAGCGTCGGTCAGTTGGGTCGGCAGGTATTCGTCGATGATGCGCGCCTCGGCATGCTCGTTCGCCGCCAGTTCGCCGCGCCCAGCCTGCGTGTATACCTCGGCGGACTCGTTGCGTTTCTTCGACTCCTTTTGCAGCACGGCGACGACCTCGGCGTCGGAGAGCTCACGTGCCTCCGAGCCTGCGACCTCGGCGGTCTGGATGGCCGCGAGCAGCATCCGCAACGTGGAAAGGCGCAGCGTGTCCTTGGCTTTCATCGCGACGGTCAGATCCGTCCGCAGCTGCGATTTGAGTTCCGACATGCAGCTCACGGTAGCCGGTCCGTCGCGGCCGGCCCACCACATTTGCACCGCTGTCGGATTTCCCGGCGTCCGAACCCGAGCTTGTGCGGAAACACACCCGGCGCTCCCGCACGGGGTCACCTATGCTGGGCAAATGCCCGTGATCTCGACCTCTGCTGTACGCACCACCGCGCTGGGAGCCGCCGGGGCCGCGGTGGCCGGAATCGGCTACGCCTCGCTGGTCGAACGCAACGCCTTCGTTCTGCGGGAGGCGACCATGCCCGTGTTGGCGCCGGGGTCGTCATCGCTGCGAGTACTACACATCAGCGATCTGCACATGATGCCGGGCCAGAAGCTCAAGCAGCAGTGGCTGCGCGAGCTGGACCGCCTGGAGCCCGATTTGGTGGTCAACACCGGCGACAACCTCTCGCACCAGAAGTCGGTGCCCGCGGTTGTCCAGGCCCTTGGCGGATTGCTTTCGCGTCCAGGCCTTTTCATCTTCGGCAGCAACGACTACTTCGCGCCGGTGGCGAAGAACCCGCTGAAATACTTCAAAAAGGACCACCGCCGCACCTTCGGCGCTCCGCTGCCATGGAAGGACCTGCGCGCGGCCTTCACCGAGCGCGGCTGGCTCGACCTGACCCACGTCCGCCGCGACCTCGAGGTGGCGGGCATCCGGATCGCCACCGCCGGCGTGGACGATCCACACCTGCAGCGCGACCGTTACGACACCATCGCGGGCGCTCCGAACCCGTTGGCCGAACTGCGGATCGGTCTCACCCATTCGCCGGAGCCGCGGGTACTGGACCGCTTCGCCGAGGACGGCTACGACCTGGTGCTGGCAGGGCACACGCACGGCGGCCAACTATGCCTGCCCGGATACGGCGCACTCGTCACCAACTGCGGCATCGACCGGTCCCGGGTGAAGGGCCCCTCCAAGTGGGGTGGGCGCACCCAGCTGCATGTCTCCGCTGGCATCGGCACCTCGCCGTGGGCACCGTACCGATTTTGCTGCCGCCCAGAGGCAACCCTGTTGACGCTGGTCGCCGCGCCGCCGAGACGTCCAGGAGCCGGGGCGGGCCAGGGTGTGTCGGCGTCGGAGGCCGTCGCCCGCTAAGGTCCCCTGCCGAGACGAGTGTCAGGTAGGGAAACGTGAGCGAATTCGACGACCGGCGCGACGACCCGACGGTTCTGGGACGGCCCGGTGCGCCGCGACTTCCTCAGCAACAGCCGTTCGGGGCAGCACAGTTCGATCCTGACTCGACGCGTGACGATTCCGATCCCACGGGCCTGCCGAACTCCGGGGCGCATCCGGTGGCACCCGGGCCGTCCGAAGCACCACAGGGACAATACTTTTCGGGCACTGCATGGTCGGGCAGTCCGATCCCCGAAGGACACTCGACTCCTTCCGCACACTGGTGGCCTGGCGCGACCGAGCAACCCGCGGCGAACGAGCCCGGCCGTCCCACCACACCATGGCGGCGAAGCTCGAATGAGCAAGCGGATGAAAGTGATGCAGCTCAGCCCGCGCCGCAGGGGCATCCGAACAC
This sequence comes from Nocardia sp. NPDC023852, assembly GCF_040639505.1. Lineage (NCBI taxonomy): Bacteria > Bacillati > Actinomycetota > Actinomycetes > Mycobacteriales > Nocardiaceae > Nocardia > Nocardia sp. NPDC023852. The sequence continues at coordinate 159,271 of NZ_JBFAAB010000015.1, read as the reverse complement.
GGGAGGGCATCAACAGGCGGAACTGCGGTATGACCGGTACGCTCCGACCTCGCAGTGGCAGCCGGGGATCGGTGCGCCCGACCCATCACGCGAAGGGGACGCTCCGCTCTCTCCGTGGCAGGCGGGACAGACGCCTGACGTGCAACAACTGGGCCAGCTGAACCAACCCGCGTCCGGACCGACGGCTCAACCCGACCCCACCATGCAAAGGCAGCCGGGAATGGGCGGTCAAGCCGCGCCCACGCTCCAGTGGCAACCCCACTCCGCGGAGCCTGCCGTGCCTTCGTGGCCGCCCAGTGCTGGCTCGGCCGCACCAGCCGACCCGACGCTCCCGGCCCAGTCGCTCGGCGGACCGCGCGCCGGACAGTGGACATCGAGCCCGCAACCCACGTCCGGCCAGGCCGACCCGACTCTACTGGCGCAGCCACTCGCCGCTCACAAGCAGCCCGGGCAGGGCGCGACCGGCCGAACCGACGAGACGATGCCGGCCATGCTCGGGCAACCGCTAGGTCCGCTCGACCAGCCCGCGTCGTCCGGTGGCTGGCAGCAGAACGCCGGAAATCCGGGGCCAGGTGGTCCGGAGAACAGCACACCGACCGTGCTCGGATTTCCGAGCGCCGACCGGTTCGGGCAGCCGGATCCGAACTTGCAATGGCAACCAGCTCACAGCGGGCCGGAGCAGTACGGCGAGGTGATCCCGCTCGAGCGATACCGATCCGGCTACGGCGGCGCCCAGTACCCTCCGCAGGCCGGGTTTTCAGGGTATGGGCCGAACTCCGGCGGCCGAGGCAAGACCGTGCTGCTGGTCGGGCTGGTCGTGCTGCTGGTGGCCGGTGTCGCGGTAACGGCGGTGGTGCTGGCCAAGCGCGGATCGGATTCCGCGCAGGAGACCTCACCATCGATGGTGAGCGCACTGACCACCACGGGGGCCGCACACAGCTCCGCACCGACGACGACTACACCTGCGCCGACGACAACCGTGGGCGCCGCGGGCAATGAGACCCCGCTCATCCCGGGCTACCAGGTGGTCGTCGCACCGGACCGCGGCGCGGCCTACGACGTGCCCGCCGACTGGACCGTCGCTCCGCGGGGCACCGTCGGCGGCTTCGGCGAGCCGCCCAACGCAGTCGGGGGCAAGGGTTACGCCAGCGAGGGCAAGGGCTACTGCCCTGGCTCGACCCGAACCGTCGCGTTCCTCACCGGCTCGAACGACGCCGATTCGGCAAGAGCGGCAACCGAACTCGGCACGAAGACAGCCAAGCTCGCCTACAAGGAATCCCCCGGCGGCACCCCGAGCGCGCCCGTACCGTTGGCGTCGCTGGACGGATCACAGCACGGCATGTTCGTGGAAACCAAGGGCACCGCCAGCCAGGTCAAGCCCGGTTGCGCCACGGCGTACTCCGTATATACCGTCGCATTTCCCAGTGACAACGGAAACTTCGTCATGGTGATCGTCGCCGACACCGGCGTCCCCAACGCCCTGGACGCCGAGACCGCCAAGCGAATCTTCACCAGCATCCGGCCCCACGAAGGCTGACTGACCTGCCGGTTTAACGTCTCACCCCACCCTGTTGTAAGCTACTGCAGGTTCGATTCACGGGGTGTGGCGCAGCTTGGTAGCGCGCTTCGTTCGGGACGAAGAGGTCGCAGGTTCAAATCCTGTCACCCCGACTCGTGGTTGAGACGACAAGAAGACCCCTGACCAGTACGCATAGTCAGGGGTCTTCTTTGTTGCCGAGAACGAAGACAACGACCCGACGTTCGTAGGCCAGCATCCGCTCGGAATCATCTCACCAGCACGCCTTCCGAGCCATCACCGTCACTGTCGAGGTCACCCATCATCTGGCGCACCGAGTCCGAATCCTCGAACCGGCGCACGTAGTACGTGCATTACCGTGCGGGCGTTCTCGCGACCGAGTACCACCGCGACCTTGTGCGGGCGGCATCCCACCTACCCGAATTCCTGCGCCCGAGTCGCGGTGAGGTCAGTCTTTATCGGGCTGGTGGGTGCTTTCCGATGATTTCCGATGATTTCGCTGTGGCCGTCGTATGGTCTCGGTTCGGACCTGGTCGATGATGCCTTCGGGGATGTGGTCGATGATGTCCCCACGTGAGGCGATGGCTAGTTTCTGGAGGATCGCGCCCACTTGGGCATCGATGGTTCTGACCGATTTTCCGCGGCGGGCGGCGATGGCGGAGTTGGTCCATCCGGCCGTAGCCAGGATCGCGACCTGCTGTTCGGCAGAGCTCAGCTCGTGCCAGTGCGATGCGGTGGCCTTGCCCGGTTGGGTGGCGATGGTCAATGCGCCCAGGGCCAACCGCTGCACCTCGTCGAGTTCCGGACGCAAAAGGCTACCCCGGGTTTCCGCGGCTGCGAATTCGTCGGATCCGAGCACCTGGCGAGCGACGGCGACGGCTTTGGCGGATTCGGCGGCGAACGGCGCATTCTTTTCGAGGGTGATGCCGAGCCTGGTTCGTAAAGTTCCGGCTCCGCCGGCCAGGTGGGCGATTTCGGTGGCAAGGGCGATCAGTGTGTCGCGGTCCCGGTTGCCGGCGGTGAGCGCGTCGGCGATGAGGCGCGCCAACGACCAGGTTCGAGACTCCACCACCAGCCACCCGGCCCACTGGTCACCGGCGGTGAGTTGATAGACCAGCGAGGCCCGTTCGAGGGCCAGCGCTTCGGTGGGGTTGCCGCTGCCTCTGGTCAAGGCGATCGCCAAGGCGAATTCGGCCAAGGATTTTTCCCACGGCGACCCGGATACGCTCGCGCGGTCGAAGTAACGCCGGGTGATCTCGTGAGCCTGTTGCGCAGTTCCCAACAGGCCCGCGGTCACAGCCGCGGCCGCTTCACCCCTTGACGCAGCGCCGTAGTCACCGAGGGCCGCGAATTTGTCCCGAGCGCGAGTGAAGACGGCGGTGGCACGGACATCGCGGTGTATGACCAGCAGCTCGAACCCCCACGCGTATTCGATGGGCGCGGGCAGGCCGATATCGGTTTCGGTGGTGTGCCGCCAGTTCCGCCTGGCCTCCGCGTCGGGGAGGCAGGCGGCGACACAGTCCTCGAGCATCCGCTCAGCATCGTCGTGACAGCCTTGGAGCAATGCGAGCAATGCGATGGCGGCCATGGCCCCGATCTGGAGTTCGGTGGGCTGCGGGGACAAGGCCCGGGTGGCATCGAGGCAACGTTGAGTCCAGCGACACATCTCTCCTACCACGCCCCCTGCGCCGGCCGATTGCGGCGCAGTGAGCCCGAGACAGATTTCCAGACCGACAGCGGCCTGGCCCGGGGTGGCGATGCTGGCCTCGATCGCTGTCAAAATATTGGCCCAGGCTGCTCGCGTCCACTCCAGCAGGCGGTGCCCTTCCGGGCTGAACCAGTTGGCTGCGACGTAGGCGATTTTGTCGTGGTAGTAGCGGAGGTGTCGGCCGACCAACCGAGTCGGTTCGTCCGTTTCTGGGGTGACGCCACGACGTAGTCGGTCCTGCGCGAACACCCGCAGGCTCTCCACCAGGGAATACCGCACTGTAGTCGGTGTCATGTGCACCGACACCAGCGAGCGATCGACTAGACGTTCGAGCAAGGGTTCGATCTCCCGCCGGGCCAGGACCACACCAGGGCTGTCGGCGTCTGTGGCACTACCCTCGCCGTCGGTGTTCTCATCGTCGGCACAGATGGTTTCGATGGCGTCGAGGTCGGCTCCCACTTCCCAAGCCACGTTGCCATCGATGTCGTCAGGGTTGGTGGCCAAGCCTGCGGCGAAGACGGACAGGCGTTCGAAGAGCAGCCGCTCTTTGTCGCTGCACAGGTTGTAGGACCAGGAGATGACGTCGGTGACCGCTCGATGTCGCGGGTCGGCGCCCGTGTCGGGGCCATGCGACCAGCGCAGGCGGGTGTCGTCGGCGTGGCCGGTGAGTCCGTTCAGGATCATCGCCAGAGATTGATGACGCAGCCGTGCGGCCGCCAACTGAATGTAGAGCGGATGGTTGTCTATGCGGCGGCATATTTCGGCGGCCGTCGCGGTCTGGCCCATGCCGGTGACGGGGTGCTCGGTGAGTTCGGCGCGGTGTCGAAACAGCGCCAGGGCGTGACCGTCCGACAGAGGCGGGACTGCGATCAGGTATTCGTCGACCCAGCCGAGGGGTTCACGACTGGTGGCTACGACAGTCAGATCCGGCACCGCGTCGAGGAGGTTGCTGACCACGCGAGTACACCCGCCGAGGACGTGCTCGCAGTTGTCCAGTACCAGCACGGTGCGTGGAAAGCGCCCGCTCGGGTCTGGGCGGGTGAGGGTGTCGACGAGAGCATCTCCTGCCGATCGTCCGGAGAAGTCGGCCTCGATCACCGCACGGGCAACTTCTTCTTCGACCGCGGCTGTGTCCGAGCCTGTGGCCAGCCGCGCAAGCCGCACCCAGAACACTCGCCTCCCGCCGGCGTCGGCTTGCCCGAACCGGCGCACCGCTTCAGCAGCCAAGTGGGTTTTCCCGATCCCGCCCGCCCCGGTGAGCGTGATCAACCGGGCCGGGCCGAGCAGGAGAGTGTTGATCTTTTCCAGCTCACGGTCTCGGCCGACGAAGCTGTGTGTGGGGACGGGAACTACGCGTTCCCGACGCCTAGCGTGCACATACGGGAGCATAGTCCCCACAAACGAACGCTCGAACCCCAAGAAGTGGGCGACTCATGAGTCGGGTGATGTCGCCGCTATGGCCTGGCCATGAGACGTTGTCCATGTCCGAAGGCTGGCCACTCTTGGCAGCCGCGGAAGACGCGCGCGCTGATCTACTCGAGTCGATCCTGCTGCTCGCCGACGGTTTGACGGTCGAGGCAGCGCGGGACTGGCAGCAGAAGGTCTGGGAACTGCGCGTGCTACACAACGACACCGCGGTGTCCGCCGAGGTCATCCGCCAGGCTCTGATCCGGGCGTCGGATGCCAGGGACCGCTTCTACGCATCCGCGCGACCCGACCTGGGCATTATGACCACGCTTCCCGCACCACAGCTACTGCAATCGCCTGCCATTTCCGATGTTCCTGACGCGAATACGATCGGCGGCTAGTGTTCGATGCGGCGCGGAACAAGCAAGCCGGTCCGGCGCACGACGCGCCCGATCAGGTACGCGGGCTGTCGGCGACATCGTCCGCCGCGCGACGAATACCATCCTGAGACATTGTTTCCGCAATCGGCGAAAGGTCGGCACATGAGCAAGCCCGTCGATGGTGTCCGCACAGACAAACCGCTGTCCGGGAAGACGGCACTTGTCACTGGGGCCTACACCGGGATCGGACGAACGATCGCGAAAACGCTTGCCGCGCAAGGGGCGAAAGTTGTTGTCCATCATCCGCATTTCCCGGAACCGGCGGCGGACGTGATCAAGGAGATCACGGCCGCCGACGGCACCGCGCTCGGGCTCGCGGCGGATATCGGCGACCGCGCGGAATACGAGGAGCTGGTACAGGTGCTGCTCGAGGACTGCGGTCAGTGGGACCTTCTGGTGAGCACCGCGACGGTGCCCGATGCCGAACCGTTCGCGAAGATCAGCGGGGAGTCGTTCGACCTCGGCTTCGCGATGATGGTGCGGGGCGTGTTCCACGGCATGCAGCTGGCCTCGCAGCACCTGGCCGACGACGGCCGGATCATCACCGTCTGCGACTCCGCAAGCCCACGCGGCGCGCTCTACGACGCCACCCGCGGCGCCGTCGAACAGCTCGGTCAGGCTGTGGCACCGGACTTCGCGCCGCGGCGGATCACCGTCAACACGGTCAGCCACGGTGTCGCCGAGACCGGGAACGCGGAGCTCGGGGCGGTCGTCGCGGCGATGAGCCAGCCCGCGGAGGTGGTCGCCTACCTGGCAAGCGCGGCGGCGAGCGCGGTGACCGCGCAGGCCATCCGTCTCGACGTCGCCGGCCGAGCCGCCGAGGCGCCGCGGTAGATCCGGGCAGAGGCGGCGGTGCCCGGTCAGGCGATGTTCGCTCATCCGCAGGGCACGAAAACCCGCGGGCGGTAAACAGATTCACCAGCGGCCGACGCGTGACGGCGGCGGTGCAATACTCCGCGTCCCGAGCACCGGCTCACCGCCGATGACATGCCCTTATCTCACACTCGAATTACGGGATCGCGGCGGAGATGATGCCGCTGTATGCGCTGAATCCCCGCCCCTTCGCGTTGCAGGTGAAACTCCCGTGGAAACCGATTCGGCACGACGACCCCGCGTGCTCGACGACCGGCCCCCACATGTCTTGGCCGGTTTTCAGGTCGTAGATGCTGGGATTGCCGCCGGCCAGCGTGTACGGCGTGCCCCCATCGAAGGTGGGATGCGCGGGCAGCCAAGGCTGGTCGATCAGGATCTCGTTGATCGGAATCGACAGCGGAAGGTAGGCGGTGCCGACAGTGTAGCTCAGGCGAAGGGGAGATCCCAGATCACACCCGACGCTCCCGTCACCGAAAATCGCGCAGTTCATGCTGCCTGCCGAGAAATAGAGCGTGCCATCGTCGGCTCCGGCGTTGCCGGCCGGGATGATCGGCGCCACTGCTGCGGCGGCCAGGATCCCGGCGAACTTCATACTGCGCTTCATGCCATCTCCTCGGTGAAATCGCTGATGTAGACAACCGACCCGACAACTCTGTCGAACCAACGCCGGATTCTGTTTCGATCTGTCCCCGCATAAAACACAGCGCCGCCAGCGTGTTCGACCGCCGAGCGCGGCACAACTCCTTGAATCATGGTGCATCGCGGTAGTACCCGCTGCATCTTGCGTATCCGCATCCCAGCTGGATGGCCACGGAAAGCTGGCCCATCTACCTCCAACACCACCGATAACCGTTCTCCCGCCGCGAGTGGCACATGGTCGCGTAAACCATGCGACACTCATTCTTAGACATTTGTGCTAGACACCTGTACCAGACTGTGTTAGACATATGTCTAAGACATTTGGATGAAGTGTGAGTCGGAGGAATTCAGCAATGAGCGTTCAGCCCCGTGTTCTTGTTGCCGGCGGCGGTATCGGCGGTAACGCCGTTGCGCTGCAACTGCTTCGGGCCGGTATCCCGGTCACGGTCGTGGAGCGGGCCACGGCACCGCGCCCCGGCGGACAGGCCGTCGACCTGCGCGGTCCGAGCCGCGAGGTGGCCGAGCGGATGGGGCTGATGCCGGGGATCCGTGACTGTCAGCTGGATGAGCGCGGCATGCGTTATGTCGATGCCGAGGGTCGCGAGATCCTGCGCATGTCCGCCGAACTCTTCGAAGGCAGGGGCGGCGTCGCCGAAATCGAGATCACCCGTGGCGATCTCAACCAGGTACTGCTCGATCTGGTCGCCGCCGAGGGAGGCGTCGACTACCGCTACGGCGAATGGATCACCGAGGTCCGGCAGGATGACGCGGGCGTGGACGTGACGTTCGCCTCCGGCGCCGCCGGGCGGTTCGACATCGTGATCGGCGCGGACGGTCTGCACTCCGCTACCCGCCGGATGGTGTTCGGTCCCGAGGAGCGATTCGCCACCTATCTGGGCGGATACATGTCCTTCTTCACCCTGGCGCGGCCGAAAGATCTGGAGCCGCACTGGTTCACGATGCACTCGCTGGTCGGCGCCACCGGGCTCGGCCTGCGACCGGACGCCGACCCGGCCACCTGCAAGGCGCTGGTCGTGCTGCGCTGCCCGGCGGATCCCGCACTGCGCCGGGACATTACGGCTCAGCAGAACTTGATCCGTGAGCGGTTGGCCGGCGGCGGCTGGGAGTCGGCCCGCATCGTCGCCGCGATGGCCGACGCACCGGACTTCTACTTCGACGAGCTCGCCCGGATCGACATGCCGACCTGGGTCGAGGGCCGGGTGACGCTACTCGGCGACGCGGGCTACTGCGGCTCGCCGCTCACCGGCCACGGCACCGCCATGGCACTGGTCGGTGCGTACGTCCTCGCCGGTGAGATCGCCGCGCACATCAGCGATCCGAAGCAGGCTCTGGCCCGCTACGAAGAGGTGCTGCGCCCCTTCGTCAAGGCCGCGCAGAAGCTACAGCCGGGCGGCGTGCGGGCCATGACCCCCAAGTCACGCTTCGGTATTCGCGCCGGTCAGACCTTCAGCAAGCTGATGACTTCGAAGCCGATGCGACCGGTCATGATGAGAATGCTCGCCGAGACCGAGTCCTACGACCTGCCCGACTACGCAGAACTGAACGTCGGCCGCTAGGGCATCGACCGGGCCGTCTCCGCAAGGCCCGGTCAACATCCTGCTGTCGAACGGTGCACAGAATATGCGGCACTATGCATCGGTTGGTACTCGGTCGACGGGGCGGCTGCCATGAAGGCCGTATGGCCGGAATACACTGGCAGTCAATCACATTGAGCTGAACGCCGAGTGTGCCTGCCGTGCCGGTCGCCATCGCCGGCATCAGCACGAGGGCTGGTCCAACAGGTTCGAGCTAATCGCGAGCTGCGTTGCGCTGCTGGCGGTTTCATGCCCTGTGGTGCCGATGGGACGCGGCGAAGTATGTCCCGATCGGCGCGGTTGACATTAGGCTCTGGGGCTATCGGACCAGCGCGGCAACTGAGAAAGCCGCTCTGGATCGCGGCGGAGGAGCCTGCGCTTGAACCTCTCGATCATTCTGATCTATCTGGCGGCGATGCTCGGCGTCGGTTGGTGGGGAAAACGCCGTGCCCGGAACACCAGTGATTATCTTGTTGCAGGCCGCAGGCTGGGAGGCGTGTTCTATACCAGCACGATGTGCGCCGTGGTTCTCGGTGGCGCATGCACGGTCGGTGGTGTCGGCCTCGGTTATCGATACGGCATCTCCGGCATGTGGCTGGTGGTATCGATCGGTACGGGTGTATTGCTGCTCGGTCTGCTCTTCGCGTCCCGTATCCAACGCCTGCGTGTGTACACCGTGTCGGAAATGCTCACGCTGCGATACGGTGTCGACCTCACCGCGGCGTCCGGCATTGTGATGATGTCTTACACGCTGATGGTCACAGTGACATCGACGATTGCCTACGCGAGCGTCTTCACCGTTGTCTTCGGAGCCGATCGGACGGCATCCGTTGTCGTCGGCGGCCTTGTCGTCGTCGCATACTCGGCGATGGGTGGCATGTGGTCGATCACGCTGACCGACATCGTCCAGTTCGTTGTCAAGACGACCGGAATCTTCGTCTTGATGCTCCCCTTCACATGGCACAAAGCAGGCGGCTATGCGGGAATCCGCGAACGGGTGGGCGATGCAGCATTCGGAATCGGAACTATAGGCGTCGGGAAGATCGTCACCTTCTTCGTCGTGTACACCCTGGGAATCCTTATCGGACAGGACATCTGGCAGCGGGTATTCACCGCGAAGTCTCCGAGGGTGGCCCGTTGGGGTGGCGTCACGGCCGGAGTCTACTGCCTGCTCTACGGTGTCGCGGGCGCCGCAATCGGTCTTGCCGCGTCCGCGGCGTTTCCCGGCATCGCGGCCAAGGACGACGTCTATGCCGAGGTAGCCCAGCACAGCGTGCCGGTTGGACTCAGCGGCATTGTGCTCGCGGCGGCAGTGGCGGCGATGATGTCGACGTCCTCGGGCGCCCTGATAGCGACTGCGACGGTCGCACGCCAGGATGTAATGCCGATGCTCACGCGGATCACTGGGCGCCCGAAGCGAGAACTGGACACCGGGACGACGGAAGCCGACCTCCGCGGCAATCGCTGGTACGTCATCGGGATTGGTGTGGTCTGCGTCGTACTCGCCGCCCTGATCCACGACATTGTCTCAGCCTTGACCATCGCATACGACATTCTGGTCGGCGGACTACTCGTACCCATCCTCGGCGGTCTGGCCTGGAAGAGGGCGACGGGAGCCGCCGCGATGGCCGCGATGGGCGTGGGCATCGTCGCTACCTTGTCGACCATGTACACGGTCGGCGATGCACTTGCCAACGAACCTGTCTATGTCGGACTGGCGAGCGCGGCAGTGGTGTTCGTCGGAGTCAGCCTGGTGACCCCGCAGACGCCTGCGAGCGTCCTGTCCGTCTGGGGTGCCCGAACCACGGGAAAGGACGAGGCCGTCTCACAACCGATAGGCGGATAGCACCATGGCCGAAAAGATCGTCGTGCTCGACGATTTCATTTACGCTCCAGTGTTCGCGGAGTGCCTCGCCGCCGAGGGACTTGCCGTTGACGTGATCGTGACGAAGGAGATTCCGACGGGCACAGGGATTGTCGCTTTGCTCGTCGGTCCGGAAACTGTGGGACTCGGTGACCCGCACCTTGCCGCGTTGCCGGATCTGCGAGTCCTGTCCGCCACATCGGCCGGATGCGAACATCTTCCGCTGCGGGCGGCCCGGGCGCGCGGAATCCAGGTCACGCGCGCGGTGGACTACTGCACCGAGGAGGTTGCCGACCACACCCTGGCGAGCGTTCTCGGCCTACTCCGCTCGACCGCGTCGCTCGATTCGGCGGTGCGGGCAGGACGGTGGGACGTCACGGCGTCACCACCGCGCCGGATCGCCGGAACAGTATTGGGCCTCTACGGATTCGGTCGGATCGGCGCGGCCGTGGCGCGCCGGGCGCGTGCACTGGGTATCGACGTGCTGGTGTGCGGGCGTTCGCTCGATCCGCGCACACCGGAATTGGTTGCCGAGGGACTCGGCGTGGTCGACTGGCCAGAGCTGCTGCGTCGAGCCGACGTGCTAAGTCTGCACGTTCCACTGACTGATGAGACCCGAGGCATCGTCGATGCCACGGCACTGTCGGCCATGTCACTCGGCGCGTATCTCGTGAATGTCTCCCGGGGAGAACTGATCGACCACGATGCTCTCGGCGCAGCGTTGCGCAGCGGCCGGCTTGCGGGCGCTGCGGTCGACGTACTCCCGCAGGAGCCGCCCGCGCCGGACGATCCGATCCTTACGTTTCCGAACCTCGTGATCACACCGCACGCGGCCTTCTACTCGCCTGACGTCGCCGAGAAACTCGCTCGGCATGTCGCTGCAGACGTGGCCGCAGCGCTGAACAAAACACCTTCGTCACGGACCGGTCCCGACACCCCGTCGATGTCGTCGGACGGCACTGTGACGTTAGGCCGCTAATGCCCGTCAGACTGACAAACCCGTTTCACTGTGACGCTGACCGGCCGCGGCCCCTCCGAAACGGACCCGGCCAACTCTGTCCTGGTGGAGACTTTCGCCGCATACCCGTGGTTACCTTCGGCAGCTGGCAACACCTCTCGTTGCCAGTCAGTTCCAGGAAGAGCCAGCGCAAGTGACACGAGTCCGCGCCCCATTGCCCGCCGGGCCGATCACCCCTCGTGGACCGGCCCGGCGGCACCCCTGCGACGCAGCCTGTCACCTCTCGAGACAGGTCACGCCGGGTCTTCACTCCCGGTGGTGGCTTGGTGTCCTTCCCGGTGTCGTTCCGCGTTGACGCAAACAACAATGCAAGCGCGGGCTTGGCGCGCGCTTAAGAACACCTTGCAAGATCAAATCCGCAGGTAGGGTCCTTTTATGGGTGGATCCCATCGAGTCGCACCACGCGGCCCTGGTTCGCGGGATGATGGAAACAGGGGCGCCGAGAAGATCGGAAGCGACGATGGAAACCGTGGTGGTCTGGATACTGGCCAGCCTGTTCTACTGGTGGGGCCTGCTGTAGGAATCCGACCTGGCCGACCCCGGCCAGGTCTACTACAATCAGTCGTAGATTGCTCGAGTCGAACGCGCACTGCGCCGACCGGCGAGTCGCCATGGCTCAGTAGCCCGCAGTGCGGCCGGACACTCGCTCCCGGTTCCGCTTACACCGAATTACGCTGGCCCTATTCGGGATCATCGCCGATCTGGCGATCGGAATCGCCGGATCGCACGCCGTCTGTGCGTTCGCAACAGTCGTAGCGCGGGGTCCTGGGCCTGGCGTCGTGTCTGGTTTCCGGGGTCGCTTTATCCGAGGATTGCGGTCAGGTCGAGGTGTGTGAGGCGGTTGTGGTCGGAGAGGATGTCGATGACGGTGATTCGGTCGTCGGCGACGGTGAAGCTGATGATCGAGAACGGGGTGCCGTCGATGGTGTTGACCAGTCCGGCGCTGCCGTTGACGACTGCGGGGTGGATGGTGCAGAGGGTGGCCATGCGCTGGAAAGTTTCGGCTTGCCCGGCGACGGCGTCGGCGCCGCAGATGACACGCATCGCTTCGCCGGCATCAGCGCGCAACACCACGTCGGGGTCGAGCATGCGGAGTAATTCGTCGAAGTCGCCGCCGCGTGCGGCGGTGAGGAAGGCGTCGACGGCGCGGCGTTGACGGGGCAGGTCCGGTTCGGTGCTCGGTGTCGCACCCTGGACCCGGCGCCGCGCCTGGCTGGCCAGTTTCTTGGCGGTCTGCGGGGTGCGGTCCACGATCGGTGCGATCTGCTCGTACGGCATTGCGAACATGTCGTGCAGGACGAATGCGAGTCGTTCGGCCGGGCTCAGCGATTCCAGCACTACCAGTAGCGCCAGGCCTACCGAGTCGGCGAGCAACGCTTCGCGTTCCGGGTCGGGTGTGGTTTCGCTGGTAATCACCGGGTCGGGCAAGTGGTCGGTGTCGAGGGGTTCTTCGTGGCGGCTCTTGCGTGTGCGCAGCATGTCCAGGCAGACCCGTCCGACGACGGTGGTCAGCCAGCCGCCGAGGTTGCCGACGTCGGTGGTGTCGGTGCGGGCCAGGCGCAGCCACGCCTCTTGTACTGCGTCGTCGGCTTCGGTGAGCGAGCCGAGCATCCGGTAGGCGACCGCCTGCAGGTGGGTGCGGTGCTCTTCGAACCGGTCGGCCAGCAACTGCTCATCGTCCACGGGGTCCTCCTCGATTTCGTCCCGCATCGATGACGAACCGGCGGCGGGAAACGTGACCCTATCCCTTCGCTGGTTCGTCCTGCGCCGTCCGGATCGCCTGGCGGCCGCGTTCGCGAGAGGCGGAGCCGGAGGCGGCGAAAACTGCTTGTCGACGCTTCGAACAGCAGTTTTCATGCTGCGGTCACGTTGTGTTCCCGCCGTACGTCAATGCACCAGAACACGATCCGCGGTGGCCGCCGGAGCCGGAAGCTCGCACCGCCCGGGCCGTTGGAGCTGCTGTCGAAGGGAAACGTCACTATGAATGCGATCGAAGTACACGGCACTGTCGCCGACGGATTCGAACAGGCGCGTGCCGAGTTCGCCGCTGTCGTCGCTGAGGAGGGCGGGGAATCGGGCGCGCAGCTGGCCGCGTTCGTCCGCGGCCGTCAGGTGGTGGATCTGTGGGCGGGCGAAGAGGTCACCGCTACCACACTGACCGGCCTGCACTCGTCGACCAAAGGCGCCGCGGGCCTGGTGATGGCGCTGCTGATCCAGGACAGTGTTGTCGACATCGACCGGCCGGTCGCCCACTATTGGCCGCGGTTCGCCGCAGCGGGCAAGGAGCACATCACCGTTCGGGACGTGCTCGTGCACCGTGCGGGAATCATCGGCGTCGACGGTGGTTTCACCATCGACGACCTTGCCGATGAGCAGGTCATCGCCGAACGACTGGTGGGGCAGCGGCCCTACTTCGCACCGCGCACCGCGCACGGCTACGGCGGGTTCGTCATGTACGCGATCCTCGGACAGGTCGTCCGTGCTGTCACGGGAAGCACTGTCCAGGAGCTGTTCGAGCAGCGCATCCGCGCCCCGTACGGGCTGGAAGTGTACCTGGGTCTGCCCAAGGAACTGGATCACCGATACCTGCCGATCCGGCCGTGGCGGGCGAGCGCGGAGAGGGAAGCGGCCTTCGCCGCGAATTCGCCAAACCCGCACAGTATGGCCGGGATCTCCTACAACCTCAACGCGCGCGGCTTCACCGCCGCCGACGTCATGGCGCTGCCCAATGACCCGAAACTGCGCCGCCTCGGGCAAGGTTCGGCCGGCGGCGTCGGAAGCGCGCGCGGCCTGGCGCAGATGTACGCGGCGGCCATCACCGGTTTCGACGGCCGGGCCCCGCTGCTGTCCCTGGAAACCATCACCACCATTTCCGCAATCCATTCCAGCGGTGCGGATCTGGTGCGTGGGGACCGTGCGCCCTACGCATTGGGTTTCGAAGCCAAGGGTCTGCTGCATCCGTTCCTAGGCGCGTACGCGTTCGGGCACACCGGCTCCGCGGGCTCGGATGGATTCGCCGATCCGCACAGCGGTCTCACCTACGGCTACACCCGCCGCCGCGCCGCATTCGCGTTCAGCGCCCCCGAGAACGCACGGCTGGCCGCCGTCGTTCACCGCGCCGCGACCGGCACCACAATCGCGTCGGCCGCCTGACCTCTGCATCGACCAACCCTCTTCACCCATCAGGAGCAACACGACCATGTCTACTCGCACCACCTCGATAATCCGCTCCCGTGGCCTGAAACTTGCGCGCTGGGTTCCCGTGGCCGCCGTACTGGCCGAGACCGCGGTCGGTGCGTACTGGGACCTCGCCCGGATCTCCTATGTCCGCGACTCGTTCGACCACCTCGGCTACCCCATGTACTTCGCGACCATCCTCGGCGTCGCCAAGACCGCCGCGCTCGCCGCGATCCTCACTCCCGGCCATCCCCAAACGAAGGAATGGGCATACGCCGGGTTGGTCTTCGTCTACGGCGGTGCCGCCACATCCCACCTGGCCGCCGGTGACGGCCCGGACAAGTGGGCCATGCCGCTGTTTTTCGCCGCCGCCACCTTCGCCGCCCGCGCCTGGCTGCCGCAGGGCAATTCCACCACCGCCACACTCGGCGGCTCCCGGCGCCGGTACGCCTGACTCGCGCTGTCCTTGCCGCACCGACCTCGGCCACCGCGCCGCACGTGGTCGCCCGGAACAACCCCGCCGACCTGGCGACATCGGTGGACCTGGTCGAGGTCGGCGTGGCGAAGTCGGCGTTTCGCGAGGACACTGAGGACGTAGCGCCCAACTCGTCCCCAGGAGCACATGCGATGCCAACCAACGGGCCTTTCGGCATTGATCCGGAAGATTTCGAACGCGCACTGCGGGGGGCGGGAACCGAGCTCCGCGACCTGCTCGGGAAAGCCGGCGTATACCTGGATCGAATAGATCACGCGAGCGTCAGCTCACTGGCGTCGCTGCTCGGTCAGTTCGTTCAACCGGAACGGCCCCGTCCAGCGAAACCCGAGAGTGAGACCACCGGTGAGACCGGCAGCGGGGTGTGGGCGATCTACAGCATCGATGACGCCGGCGAGGCTAGGGTGGACCAGGTCTTTCCAAGCGAGCTCGAGGCCTTACGCGCGCATCGCGACAACACCGATGATCGCCGTCGGGTGCGGTTTCTGCCCTATGGAGTTCCGGCGAGTGTGTTGGATCTGCCCTGACGGTGCTGACTCGCCCTATTCGACCTACGCATTGTTCTGGCCAGCGGCCATGGCGTTCTACTGTGCCGTGCTCGCCGCGCCGGTGGCCGCCCTGTCCAGGGCTACTTCCCGATCGCTTTGCTGCGGCGGAGCCACGCAGACAAAGTCCCTAGCGCCGTCCGTCCGGTCGCGCAACGTATCCGTTGCGCGACAACAGGTTCAGCTGCGACGCCGACCTGAGGCGCCGCCTGAATACTGTCCTCTTCCGCGCGCAGCTAGAGATGGACGGGGCCGTTCGACGCTTCGCCTACAGCGGGTGGCGTCCACGGTGCATGCCTGCGTTGTCGATGATGACACCGAGCCCGTCTGAATCGGCAATTGCCCATGCGGGCACCCAGACATTCGACCCTTGCGACTGTGACGGGCGAACCGCGGCTAAGTAGTCGCACAGGGCGGCCAGGCTGGGGTGTGGGTTCGCGGTCAGCCAGATCAGCGAGTGCGGGTAGATCGGGTCGGATTGCGCAGCGGTATGCGGCGCAATCCGTAGCGCGCGGGCCAAAGGTAGCGGTCACGCTTCCCTACCAGGGTGGCGATATCCGGGGCCTCGCACAGTCGTTCCAGGAGAGCCTCGTCACCGAAGTGCGGTCCCCGGCCATCAATCGTGAGGTCGAAGGCTGCCGCAAAGTCCTCATAGAATCTCGCCCATTCGGTGCCGGGGACGATGCCCGGGATCCAAATTCTGTGCCTCGCCGGGCGGTGCGGTTCGACGCTGGGCTCGGCGGCAAGGGGATGCGTGGGGCCTACCAGGAGCTCCAGTTCATGATCGATTGCGCGGGCTGCGCTCACCCCGTCCGGCCTGTCTTCGGCCGGCACGGTGACGGCGCGGAAGGAGACGTCGACAGCTCCGGACTGTACCGCGGTCAGCGCACCGGTGAGGTTGTTGTCGAGCAGGGTTACGACATCAACGTCCAGATCTGGATGCGCGAGATGGAAGTCTTGAAGCACTACCGAAGGTGCGATGCGGCGATTCGTCACATCGACGCGAAGCGCCCGGCTCTCGGGCTGGACAGACCGCCGCGCGCGCTCAGCGGCACGGAGCAGGTCTCGTGCAGCCACGACTTTCAGCGGCGGCGCAGCGCAAGGACCGGGATTGTGCGAATGCCTTTCGTCTTCTCGGCGTAACCGGCGAAGCCGGGATAGCGGCGGGCCTGCTCGGCGTAGATGCGGTCCCGTTCCGCTCCGGTCACCTCGGTGACGGTCACCGCGTAGGTCTCGGTGCCGCGCTCCACGTCACCCGTGCCAGCCGTAGCCAGGTTGTAGTACCAGTCGGGATTGGTGGGCGCTCCGGCCTTGGAGGCGAAGACATAGATGACATCTTGGTCCTGCTCGTCCGGCAGGTACATCATCGGGCTCACCAGTTCGCGTCCGGTTTTGCGGCCGCGATGGTGTACCAGCACCACCGGGGCGCCCTCGAACGGGCCGCCGACCCGGCCCTGGTTGGCCCGGAATTCGGCGATGATGTCAGTGTTCCAGTCCTGTGAGCTGCTCATGCTGTGCATTCTCCTGTCACGGGCGCACCGGTGCGCCGGCACGCTGGTCGGATTATCGGATCAATGGGTGGCGAGTCGTCGAGTGACGGATTTCCAGTTGTCCGCGTTCTGATCGGTGATCAGCTCACCGCGGCATCCAACACAGCGATCCGGTCGCGTGCGGTATCGATGCGTTCGTGCGGCGCGGCGGTGTCGAGCAGCGGACGCAGCCGTGATTCGTCGGTGATCATCCTGGTGGCCTCTCTCGGACTCGCCCCATAGGCACGGCGGCGTGTCATCGGGCGCCATCACAATGCGGTTGCCAAGGCGCCTGCCCGCGACGTCGATCGAATCGAAGGCTGTGGTCATGAATCGTTCTCCAAGGTCGTTCTCCAATTGTTGACCGGTGATGGATACGACGACCCGCTCCCCCGGTGGTGCGGCCTCACGTGGTGGGCGGATCGTCGAATTGCCCGCATAGCGTACATACTTGTCCGAACAGTGACTTCAGCCAAAGCATGCCATATATCATGGAGACGAAGGTCATATACCCGTATTGATCTCGATATATACGTGATTACGCTGAGCTCGAGTAATTACCTGCCCGGGCAGGTAGTATCACGTTGAGAGGCCAGAGATTCATGGCCGTTTCGGACCACCAGCGAGGAAGGAACGTTCCTGCGGAAGGACACGGCAGATGCCCCTCCGGCCGTCGCCGACGCTGCGTGCGTACCGATGCCGTCGTCCGTCCAAGCCGGGGTCATGACTCATGCGATTCTTCGCGTCGCCCGACTGCACCGCATGCTGGCCGGGCAGCTACTGCGCCGTGTCGGCCTCCATCCCGGTCAGGAACTGGTCATGATGCAACTGTGGGACCTCGGCCCGCAGCGTCAGACCGACCTGGTTCGCCTGCTCGGCTCGGACGCCGCCACGATGACTCGCACCATCAAGCGTCTCGAACACGCCGGCTTCGTCCGCCGCCTGCCCTGCGCCGACGACAAGCGCGTCAGCATCATCGAACCCACGACCGCCAGCCTCGTTCTCCGCCACGAGGTCGAACGCGTCTGGTCCGAACTCGAGCACAGCGTCTCCGGCAACCTGACCACGGACGAGCAGTCGGAGGCCATCGACGTCCTTGCACAAATCGAGGACAGCCTTATCCGCGCCACAGCGCAGAGAGTCCAGAGATCAGCCGCCGCAGACCTGCACCCGCCCGTCAGCACAACCTCTGAGAGGCCACAATGAGTTTTGACACATCCAACGGCACCAAAGGCGCGCGTCAGCCCAGCGGAGGGCGCCTGATGCGATATCTCAACAACTGGGCCGCGAAACGAATCCGTAAGAGCGGCAAGTTCATGGGCGATATGAATGCACTGATACTGACAACCATCGGCCGCAAGAGCGGAGCAGAGCGCAGCACACCGGTCGGCTACTTCCCCGGAAAGGACGGCAGCTGGCTGATCGTGGCATCCGCGGCCGGAGCGCCGAAAAACCCTGCGTGGTATTACAACATCGCCGCGAATCCGGACAAGGTTCGGATTGAGGTGGCCGGTCGCGAAGTAGCCGTGGTCGCCGAGCAACTCCACGACGTCGAGCGCGAGGAAGCATGGCAGCAGATCACCGCCGCCGCACCCCGCTTCGCTCAATACCAGCAGAAGACCGACCGCGAACTACCGATAATCCGCCTGGTCCGCCAATCCGCCTGAGCCGGTAGGCCTGCCGGCCGGCTACCGCGGTTGCCGAGAACACGACAGTCGAGGTTCCCCTCGACAGTCATCCCGGTGCGAGTATTTCGCTGACATCGAGAAAGGCATTGTTCTCCTCGGCCTGGCCGACACTCATACGAAGGTAGTGGGGCATTCCTAGATCGCGGATCAGGACGCCGTGGTCGAGGTAATGCTGCCAGGAACGTGCGGCGTCGGCGAACCGGCCGAACAGCAGAAAATTCGCGTCGCTGTCGATCACCTCGAATCCCAGCCCACGCAAGGATCCCGCGACCCGTTCCCGCTCGTCGATCACTTCCGCGACCTTCGCCAGCGTCTGGTCGGCGTGACGCAATGCGGCCACCGCCGCAGCTTGGGTCACGACCGACAGGTGATAGGGCAAGCGAACCAGTCTCATCGCCTCCACTACGGCGGGAGCGGCCACGAGGTAGCCGATTCGTCCGCCGGCGAACGCGAATGCCTTACTCATCGTCCTGGTCACGACGAGTTTTGCGGGGAATCGGTCGATCAGTCCGATCGCGCTGGGGGCGGACGAAAATTCGCTGTATGCCTCGTCCACCACTACGATGCCCGGCGCCGCCTCCAGAATCCGTTCGAGATCCGCGATGGCAAAATTGTGACCGCTGGGGTTGTGCGGGTTGGTGACGAACACGACGTCCGGACGACTTTCGATGATGAAGGCGACTGCGTAGTCGATGTCGAGCGACAGGTCCGCACCGCGACGACCCTCCAGCCATTCGAGGTCAGCGGTGTCGGCGATGATCTTGTACATGGAATAGGTCGGCGCGAAACTCAGCGCACTGCGTCCGAAGCCACCGAAAACCTGCACGAGTTGCTGCAAGATCTCGAGCGATCCGTTCGCCGCCCATATATTCTCTGTTGCCACAGCTATGCGGTCCCGCCGACTGACGTAGCTCGCCAATTCAGCGCGCAATTCCATCGCTTCTCTGTCGGGATAGCGGTGCAGGGAATCGAGTGCCGCTCGTACAGACGCAGTGACATCGTCGATCAGTCTCTGGGATGGCGGAAAAGGGCTTTCGTTCGTATTCAATCGCACCGGTGCCGCCAACTGCGGTGCCGTATACGGTCGCTGTTCTCGTAATCGCTCCCGAATAGGCAGCTCAGCCGAGGTCACCGTCGCACCTGGCGGTATCGGGACAACAACCTCGTCGTACCACGCCACCATATCGCCTCACTCACCATCACCTGGCATGGCCCTGGGGCAACCAGATCGTTGCCCTGGACGCCTTGTCGAGCAATCCACCAGCACACAGGGTTGGCCGGTCAGGTACTCGCCGCACCACACCAATCGGTGCAACATATCCGAGAACGGTGCACAGATGCAATGTTCAAGAGTGTTGCGCCCGTGAGGTTCACAAGCGGCACGAACAGTTCGTCGGCGGCGTTGTCCAGGTATGCGATTCGAAGAACCGCACTGGACCGGCCCCGATCTCCCACCCTGGCGAGTTGAATTACTTCAGCGCGGTCTTCCAGCGGTCCAACCTGCTCGCCTGGTCGCAGAGCGCGCGCAGGAAGGCCGTGCGGCCGCGAACAGGGCGCAGTACACCGCGCGATGGCCAGACACTCCTCGGCGATCCACCCCGCGCCGGCCCGCTATCGGATAAGCGCGGACACGCTATCGGAAAGGCGCAGCTGCGTAGCGTGCAATGGTTACACATTGCATCCTTTTTGCATGGAGAAAGCGACGTGAAAAGGAAGGCGCCACCCACGATATGAGGCACATTCTTGCCGAGCCGCGCTTCGAGATCCGATACAAACAGCGCGAAATTGAAACGTTCGAATCCATCGTCGTCACGACGGGCATTGACGAGTAATGACAACACCGATATCGGAAGCCATCCTTCCGAACGGCTCGTAAACCTGAAAGCGTGGAAATGACCAATATTCGTGCAATCTTGACCGGTCTGGCGCTCGGCGCCGCTGCCACATTCGGTATCTCTGCGTCCGCGTCCGCCGCGGCGGTGTATGAGTTCGAGCACCGTCAAGCTCAGGTCGACAACGGCAACATGTGGCTGTGGGTCTGGTCCGGAGACGGCACCGACGGCGCTACGGTGTTCTACACCCACGAGGGGGACGACGAAGCGGCCAGGAATCGCCAGAGGATCTCGGTGACGCCAGGACAGTCTCAGGTCATCACCACCGCTGAGCCCATCGTCAGTATCAGGATCTGTAGCGGCGACTCTGCCCGATGCGGCTCGTCGATCCGCGTGTAAGGGGACTATTTGTCATGACCAATCACTTGATTGCCAAAGGCACCGGAGTGAAACTGGTTGCCGCACTCGCATTTACGGGCGCGGCGCTGGCCTGGTCGGCCGGGCCTGCGTCAGCGGCGGATCGCGTTGTCGAATGGCGAGGAGTCGCGGTCAGCGTGTCCGGCGCGAAGTCGGAAGTGGTCACCTTGCGGACGCCGTTCGGGCTGCTAGGGTCGGCCGCCTATACCTACATCGACCACAACGGCCAGACGGTTCGCTCATCGGTGAACACCCAGTTCCCGTTCGGCTTGGAAGAGAGAAGGGTTTCGCCGGGCCGGATCACGCACGTGGGTGCGTGCGTCGCGCGCCCGAGCTCGAGTTTCCAAGAATCGTTCTCTGCAAAACCGCCCGGCTGGGATTGCCAACCCCTACAGGCGCTGTAGGCCGTGCCGTTCGGCAGTTGAGGTCGCCGCCGATGCGTGGCCGGTCGACCGGCTCCTCCTGGACGGGCGTTATATGCCCCACCCTGTCGCCGGAACTCCCCGCGACAGGATCGCATACCGCATCTCCTGGCAGGAGATGCGGTATGCGGCTGGCGCGTGTTCGTGGTCGTCGAGTTCGCGGCAACTCGACGTCGAGCCGTGGTCGGAATTGATGTGGCTGATGGCAGCTGGGTCCGCCAGGGTGGCGGGCGTTCCGCCGGTGGCGGCCCAAGGACGACGGGATGCGGACCGGGTATGCGATCGATTTATCAAGCCGCCACCGAATCGGTTGCTGCCCAATATAATCGAATGCTCGACGCCTTGGCCGGAGAAGCTACCGACGTCATCTGCCACCTCGACGCCGCCCGCGCCGACCTGCTCGCGTTCGCCGGTTTCCCAAGAAGATCTGGTTGAACCTTCGTAGGAGAGTGAGACGTGAACAGGAAGCCGCTGCCGCTGACCAACTACAGCGTGCTGCAGTCCCGTGACGTGGACGAGGCCCGTGAAGTCATCGGCAAGGTCCTGCGCGCGCCCCATGATGTGAAGATCCTCGGTGCGGCAGGCAGGTTCGACGCCCGGCAGAACGCGGTGCCGATGGGGCCGGTCGCGCTGGCCGCGCTCGACTACGGCGGTGGCGCACAGGTGCTGGTCACCCCGCACCGCACCGACAACTTTTACCTGGTCCACATCCCGTTGGCTGGAGCGATCGACACGTTCAGCGGTAGGGAGCACACAACCGCAACCCGATGGACGGCGACGATAGCCCAGCCGCGTGAGCGCTTCGTGCTGGATTGGCCCGCTGACAGCCCGATGCTGTTGGTCTGGTTCGACGCGTCGGCCATGGAGTCGATGCTGGAGCAGATGATCGGTCAGCGGATGAAAGCCGGGCTCCGGTTCGAGTTGGGTCAAGATCTCACGACCCCAGCCATGCGGGCCTGGTTGGATCAGGTGAGACTGGTGGTCCGCGAATTCGACCAGGGCCAGCAGGTCGCTACACATCCCCTCGCAGTCCGCCATCTGCAAGACCTGATGACCACCGGATTTCTGCTCAGCGCGCGCCACTCTTACTCCGAGCGACTGCGCAACAGCAGTGCCACACCAGCGGGCTCAACGGTCAGACAGGCCGTGGATTTCATGCATGTGCACGCAGCCGAGCCAGTGACCGTCACGCAGTTGGCCGCTGAGGCAGGCGTCGGTGTACGGGCATTACAGGAAGGATTCCGCAGGGACCTGGACACGACTCCAATGGCCTACCTGCGGCGGGTGCGGTTAGAACACGCCCGGACCGAGCTGGAGAAGGCCGACCCACATGAGACGACCGTATCCGCGATCGCACTCAGGTGGGGTTTCAGGCACTTGGGCGATTTCGCGAGGGCCTACCGGATGGCGTACGGCGAGCGGCCTAGCGAAACGTTGAAGATCGCACCAACGACCACATCCATCGACGCATGAATGTCGGGGAAAAGCCATGAACGACGCCGCCGCCCGAGTCGTCACTGTTTATCGAATAAGCGCGGCCCGCACTATCGGAAAGACGCGGCTGCGCAGCGCGTAAACGCTGAACGTTGCATCCTCTTTGTAGGGAATCCGGCGAACCTCCGGCACGGACCGAGAAGGATGGAAGTCACGATGGGCAACTCCACACTGGGCTCGGACGAAAAGCTGTCACCCGGCGAATCATTGCGGAGCGGTGACTACACACTTACGTTCCACGAAAATGGCGAGCTCGTTTTGTACAGCGCGGACGGCGGTGTCGAGAAGACATTTACGCCCGAACTGCCCCCCGGGGTCGATCTCAGCAATGCGGAACTCCACCAGGCGAATGGCGCTCTCTACGCCACCAACGGCGATGGTCACCGGATTGCTACCTACACCGCCCCCGCGACCGACGTGTGTTCGCCCGGCTTGATGCTGGAACTGACCGAAGACGGCCGACTCGTGGGGCGAGACCCCATGTCGAACGATCTGGTCGGTACATCCTTCGAGCTCGATACCACAAGTGAAATCGAGTTTCCGCTGTATCATCCACGTGGCGAGTCGACTGGGTTACAGAGACTCATCGACACAATTGAACGTGGAATAGACGCACTGGCCGACACGCTGCGGGCCGGACATCCGGAACAAGCCCCAGATGTCAGGGACATGCTGGCGGAAACCGGCTTCTACGATTCGCGGAACCGCTCCGTCATGAGCGACGCCTACAGCAACATGATGCACGAACTCGACGGAGTGAAATCCACTCTACAGAGCTATGACGAATATGCCGGATCCACGGCGGATCAAACGGCCGAATACGTCTCGAGCGGTATGAATTACATAAGCGCGAGAGTCGGTGATCTCAACGAGAAACTAAAGGCCGCCCTCTACCAGGTGATCGATGAACCCATAGACCCCGGAATGACTGCGCCGGCGGTCACGGTCCGATCGGAGGTCATCACTAATGAATCGGAGCTGATGGAGGCCCTGCACAACGCCCTCGACGAGGTGGAACGCAAAGTGGACGAGGTAGCCAGCATTATGGAAGATCTCGGCAACGGCCTCGACGAGAATTCGCCCGACTATCAGAGTAACCAGCTGCCGGCCGGTCCCGATCCATCGGCGGATTACAGCCCTCCCTCCGAACCGGGAACCGAAACCGGCTGGACCGACACCGATAACAGCGACCTGCTCGGCACCGAGACCGACGACCGCAGCGGACTCAGTGGCCCGCTCGGATCGTCCGGCCTTGACCTGACAAGACTGCTGAATGCCATCACGGGGCAGAGCGCGGGATCCGGCGGTGGAACACCAACCGCGGCGCCCGCCGCCACTGACAGCGGCTCGGTGCTGGACATGATGATGCCGATGATGATGGTGCCGATGATGGCTTCGATGACGCAGGCTATGCAGAAACGACAGCAGGACGCCGAGTACGCGGAGCGGGAGCGCGACCGCGAACGCCGCGAGCAGGAAGCGCAGTACCAGCAGCAACAGCCCGTCTCCGGCCAGCCGACCGGTGCCAACCCTGCCGTTACCGCGCCTGCCCCTGCCGCAGCAGCACCCACCGTCGGCACCACAGGCATGGTCGACGCCGCGTTGCCCAACGGAACCACCCAGAAAGTCTCCGCCACCGTCGCCGAAGCCGTCCAGAAGGCAATCAACAATCCCAACGGCAGCGATGCTCGCGCCGCCTACGCCGGTACCCTCGGCGAATCCACCCCGGCGCACTCCTGGACCGTCGTCGACGCCGCGAACCTCCGCACCGGCGACGTCGTCCAATGGGAGAACCGCACCGCCATCGCCATTGTCACCCACGACGGCCTGTTCTTCATCACCAGCGGGCAGATGGTCCCCTTGGACACCAACAACCCCTTCGAGGACGGTCAGGGCGACTACGGCACCTTCCAAGGCTTCTTCCACCCCACCGGAATAGACACCAGCACCGCAACCACCGACCCAACCCAACTCACCCTCACCCCACCCGCCATGCCCACCCAGCAACCCCCCGCAGCCGCCATCCCACCATCAGTTGCCGCTGCTTGAGGTGGCCGGGGTCGGGTTGTCCGGCGACGACGATCCGCCCCGGAATAGTTTGGAACGGCGGGCCGTTGCATCCCACTGTCGGCGTCCGGACAGCCCCGGGCCTCACCCCTTTTGTCGCTTCGAGCGACCACTCGCCGAGAGGCGCTTGTGGGACGTCGGCACCTCTCGTGACGCCAGCCGTGCGGCGCGAATCAGGCCGCCAGGTTCCCGACCTGGCGGCCTTCGCACTTCGCGGGACTAAGTGCTCAGATGAGTGGTGATCACCGGCGCGACGCGGGCGATGAGTTCATCGAGTGGTTGCGAGCCGATCGGCTCGACCTTCAGCACATGGCGGAGGTAGGCGATGCCCCACAGTTGGGCCATCGCCGAATCGATCCGTAGTTCGGCCTTCGGGCCGGGGAGGGCGGAGGCGAGCTGCGCGCACCCTCGGTAATCCGCGCGGCGACATCCGCAGGGTCGAATGGCCATCCCATGGTGGCGCGGAACAGTTCGGCCTTATTGCCGAAATAGTGCCGGATCAGTGCGGGATCGACGCCGGCGGCGGCGATGTCCCGCACCGTCCACGATGGGTCACCAAGGCCAACAAGATCGGCCTCAATCGGGTCACCAAGTTCATCGCCCCTTGGGCGCCGGGATGGGCGGTGGTGATCCATCGCGGACGCAACTCGGGCCGGATCTTCCGGACACCGCTGTGGGCCTTCGGGCGCCGAGGCGGCTACGTGATCGCACTGACGTATGGACCGGATGCGGACTGGGTGCGCAATGTCCTCGCCGCGGATGGCTGCGAACTCGAAACCAGACGCAAGCACTACGAGGTCGGCGCTCCTCGCGTCTACCGTGACGCTAACGCGGCCGACATGCCGCTGTTCGTCCGCTTCATGCTGCGCAAGGCGATCAAAGCTCCCGAGTTCCTCAGTGTCGACGTGGTGCACGAAGTGGATGTGGCCTGCTGACAGGCGAGATCTCAACCCAGTGGCGGCCGGGAGCCGGCGGTGGTGGCCGGGGCACCCATATGGACCCGACGACCTTGCCCGCGTATTCCGGAAGATTTTTCCCTGTGGGAGTTTGCTGAGAACGCCGGTGGGAGTGTGCTGAGAAACCGCTGACCTCCGTTGTCTTCGCGCCATCGGTGTTCTGGAATGGTTCCGTCACAGCAAGTATTTCGTCCTCAGGAAGGCTCCTGCCGTGAAAATGAAACTCGCCAGCACCTTGGCGGTAGTCGCAGCCGCGAGTGCCGTATTGGTCGGGCCGCTCGCCGGATCGGCCACCGCCGCAGTGCCGGATGCACACATCTCAGCCCATCGGGATCGTGACTGGGGCGGCTGGAATCGCCCAGGGTGGCACGACCCGGGCGACCCCTTCCGCAACGACTGGCACTGTGACCGGCACGGAGCGTGGCACAACGACGAACACGACTCGTGGGGCCACTGGGACGGCCGCTGCCGTCCCTGGTGACAACCGGTCCTACCACACACCCCGGTCGCCGCCGCTGCCCTTCGCAGTGATTCTCGGAACGCCTCCACGCTGATCATCTGCCGCGGCCCCGCCCCTGCCTCGCTCGACAGATGCCCGCACGACCACGATGACCGACGCCGGAATCCACACCCAGCCTGTCGCCCGTGTGAATACCTTCAGGGGCGCTAGCCTCATGCGCATGTGGCGTTTCGGTGGACTCCTAGTGGGAATCGCGACGTTTTCGCTGGTGGCGGGCAACGTGTTCGCCGGGACCGCGCGCGCCGGGACCGAGGAGCCGGTCCGGTGCGCGGTCACCTCGGGCCGCGACCTGGAACGGGCCGCGCCGGAACAAGTCGGGTTGAACGCCGAGCGGCTCCAGGAGGCGCTGACGTTCGCCGGCGAGCGAAATCGGCTCAATGTGCAGGTTTTCCGGCACAATTGCCTGATCGGCGAGGGGCCGACGAACGATCAGACCGGCAACGTCGCATGGAACATCTGGAGCGCGACCAAGAGCATCGTCTCCGTTCTCGCCGGAATAGCCTGGGACCAAGGCAAACTCGATCTTCAGGTGCCGATCGATCGCTATCTGCCCGCGGGACTCGGCGATGCGGAACACCGGTCCATCACCGTGGAGAACCTACTCACCGAGACGTCGGGCATGCGGGTCGGGGTGCTGACGGAAGGCGTCACCGGCGTGATTCCGGTCGACCCGAACAGCGCGGTGCAGGCACTGGGTGTGTCGCTGGACCATCCGCCCGGCACCGTCTTCACTTACAGCCAGCGCGATGTCGACCTGCTCTCGTACGTGATCGAACTGGCTGTCGGGGAACCATTGCAACAGTTCGCACAACGCGAGCTGTTCGATCCGCTGGGTATTCTTCGCAGCGACTACTATTGGGCCCGCGACCGCGCCGGACACACCTACGGCTACGCGCACCTGATGATTCCGCCGAACGATTTCGCCAAGCTCGCGCTTCTGGTGAGCAACAACGGGCAGTGGGGCGCGCAGCAGATCGTGTCCGCCGCCTACCTGCGGAAGGCCCGCGAACCCTCGCCGGCGAACCCGTGTTACGGGTACCTGTTCTGGCTCGGGCCTGGCTGTATCGAGATTGCCGACTTCCTACCCACCGACGTATATGCGATGTCGGGGCTCGCCCTACAGGACGTGTTCATCATCCCGAGCCTCGATCTCACCGTGGTGTGGACGGGCGCCTATGGAAACGTCAGCAGGTATGGCGCCGGTGGGGTCGTACAGAACGCCCAGGAACTGTCCTACGAGTTCTTCCGCAGGCTGTTCGACGCGTTCTACGACCGACCGGTGCCGGACCCAGGCCCATATATCGAACCACCGGTCCGGCTGGACCCCCGCCGTTTCGTAGACGCGAACATCTTGCTCGCGGTGTTCGGCATCGGACCGTCCGCCTATCCGGGCTGCAATGTCGTCGCCTGCCTGAACTACCCGCTGGCACCACCGTTCGCCGACACCGCACCGGGCTGCGTCATCGTCGCCTGCCTCGGACCCGACCCGCGGACCCCCGGCATCGGCTAGTCACGTCACCCTATGCGCCCGGACGCGGGGCGCGATGATTTCCGCCCCGTCCGGTTCCACGCGTCAGCGATCCGATTCCTATTGATCTGGCTCGTTATCAGCGCAGCCGGGCCCGGGCACGCGCATTTCCGACCGGCGCAGCGCGCGGCGAGACCTGCGAACCGCGCGGTGTCCAGGTAATCGCGGAACAGCACCACCTTGCCGCCCCTGACCCGAATCACGTTGACCGATGTGCGAACGCGGGCTCGCTCGGCGCCAGGGTGCGTCATGTCGACCTCGTTCTCCACCAGGAACACTTCGGGGTCAGTGGTCTCGTAGACCTGGGGATGGACGCCGTGCACCTCGATGCCGGACAGCCCCGACCACCGCTGCACCAGGTGGTCGCGAATCGCGTCGCGGCCCTCCAGCCGAGCTGGGATGCCCGGAACTACGAAGGGAATCTCGAACACCGCGTCGGGCGCGAACAGCTCGACGAACGCGTCCGCATCACGGTGCCGGAGCCGACCGAACAAGTTCTCGACCAGCTCACGCGAAGTTTCCACCCACTCTGTCGCCACCATTCGCTCCTCCGAAGTAAACGGAACGTATAACCCGCTTATCATCCGGAACGTGCGCCCCGCTTGTCAAGAGGCCCCAGTAGACTCGATCACCGTGACCGAGCCCCAGCGTCGAACCCTGCGCACCGACGCTCGCCGGAATCGCGAACGAGTACTCGCCGCCGCGCAGGAAGCGTTCGCCGCGGAAGGAATTTCCGTGCCACTGGACGAGATCGCGCGCCGGGCAGGTGTCGGCGCGGGCACCGTCTACCGGCATTTCCCGACCAAAGAGGCGCTCTTCGAGGCGGCGATCGTGGACCGGGTAGACCGGATCATCGAGCTCGCCCGCGAGCTGACCACTTCGCCCGACCCCGCCCGCGCCTTCTTCGATTTCCTCGCGCGCCTGGTCGAGGAGGGCAGCGTCAAACGCGACCTCGCCGACGCCGTGGGCAGCACCGACGCCCCCGAATACCCGGGGCCGGTACATGAACTTCGTACGGCAATCGGCACGCTGCTGACCCGCGCCCAGCACGCCGGCGCGGTCCGCACCGACATCGAAACCGACGATCTGATGCGAATAATCAAGGGCGCTTTCCTCGCCACGCACGGCACCAGCGCCACCCCTGCCCAACGCAACCGCACTTTCGCGGTCGTCTTCGACGGGCTGCGTACCCGCTGAACACAGCGTCTCCGGCCGTCGGCTATCGCGCCGACCAGGCTCAGCCCTGATAGCCCTTGTTCTCAGCGGTCGCTGAGCAATACCTCGGCGATCTGAATGGTGTTGAGAGCCGCACCCTTTCGCAGGTTGTCGCCCGAGATGAACAGCGCGAGGCCACGGCCCTCAGGAACACCGGGGTCCTGGCGGATACGGCCGACGAGGGAGTCGTCGATGCCCGCGGCGGCCAGCGGGGTGGGAATGTCGACCAGCTTCACGCCGGGGGCCTTCGCCAGGATCTCCTTGGCGTGCTCGACCGAAAGCGGCTCGGCGAACTCCGCATTCACCGACAGCGAGTGTCCGGTGAAGACAGGGACGCGCACGCAAGTGCCACTCACCGCGAGATCCGGGATGCGGAGAATCTTGCGGCTCTCGTTGCGCAGCTTCTGGTCCTCGTCTGTCTCGCCGGAACCGTCGTCGACCAGCGACCCGGCCAACGGAAGCACGTTGAACGCGATCGGCGCGACGTACTTGTTCGGTGCGGGAAAGTCGACGGCGCGACCATCGTGGGTCAGCTTCTCGGCATCGCCGATCACCGCGCGTGTCTGGCTCGCGAGCTCGTCGACACCGGCAAGGCCGCTGCCGGACACCGCCTGATAGCTGGACACGATCAGACGACGCAGGCCCGCGATATCGTGCAGCGGCTTGAGCACCGGCATGGCAGCCATGGTGGTGCAGTTGGGGTTGGCGATGATGCCTTTGACGAGGTTGCGGGCCTGCTCGGGGTTGACCTCGCTGACCACCAGCGGGACCTCGGGATCCTTGCGCCAGGCCGAGGAGTTGTCGATCACCGTGACGCCCGCCGCGGCGAAGCGCGGGGCCTGCACCCGGGACATGGTCGCACCTGCGGAGAACAGCGCGATGTCCAGCCCGGACGGATCGGCGGTCTCGGTGTCCTCGACGACGATTTCGCGACCGCGCCAGGGCAGCGTCTTGCCCGCCGAACGCGAGGAAGCGAAAAACCGTACCTCGTCGGCCGGGAAGTTGCGCTCCTCCAGCAGTTTCCGCATGACGGCACCGACCTGTCCGGTCGCGCCGACAACACCTACTCGAATTCCCATGGCTTACCGTCCTGTTCCCGCGTGGACCACGGCCACCTCGTCGCCGCCCAGATCGAAGGCCTTGTGCAAAACCTTGACCGCCTCGTCCAGTTCGGTGTCCTTTACCAGCACGGAGATCCTGATCTCCGACGTGGAAATGAGGTCGATGTTCACACCCGCCTTCGCCAGCGCCTCACAGAAAGTGGCGGTGACGCCGGGGTGGCTCTTCATGCCCGCGCCGACCAGGGAAACCTTGCCGATGTGGTCGTCGTAGAGCACCTGGGAGAAGCCGATCTCGTCCTGGCGCTTGGTCAGCATCTCGACCGCGCGGGCGCCCTCGCTCTTCGGCAGGGTGAAGGTGATGTCGGTCTTGCCGGTCTCGACCTTCGAGATGTTCTGCAGGACCATGTCGATGTTGATCTCGGCGTCGGCTACGGCGCGGAACACCTTGGCGGCGAAGCCCGGTTCGTCCGGCAGCCCGACGACGGTCACCTTGGCCTCGCTGCGGTCGTGCGCGACGCCGGTGAGGAGTGCTTGCTCCAAGGGGATTTCCTCCATCGATCCGTAAACGTAGGTGCCCTGCTTGTCGGTGTAGGACGAGCGCACATGCACGGGCACGTTGTAGCGGCGGGCGTACTCGACGCAGCGCAGCATCAGCACTTTGGCGCCGCAGGCCGCGAGTTCCAGCATCTCCTCGTAGGAGACCTGCTCGAGCCGCTGCGCGTCGGGCACGATCCTCGGGTCGGCGGTGAAGACGCCGTCCACGTCGGTGTAGATCTCGCAGACGTCCGCGTGCAGCGCCGCGGCCAGCGCGACGGCGGTGGTGTCCGAACCGCCGCGGCCCAGCGTGGTGACGTCCCTGCTGTCCTGGCTCACCCCCTGGAAGCCCGCGACCAGCACGACGAGGCCCTCATCGAGCGCGTCGCGGACGCGGCCCGGGGTCACGTCGATGATCTTCGCGTTACCGTGCGCGCCCGTGGTGATGACGCCCGCTTGCGAGCCGGTGAACGAGCGGGCCTCGGCGCCGAGGGAGTGGATCGCCATGGCGACCAGCGCGTTGGAGATACGCTCACCGGAGGTGAGCAGCATGTCCATCTCGCGGGCGGGCGGCGCCGGCGCAACCTGCTGTGCGAGATCGAGCAGCTCGTCAGTGGTGTCGC
Source organism: Nocardia sp. NPDC023852 (assembly GCF_040639505.1). NCBI lineage: Bacteria > Bacillati > Actinomycetota > Actinomycetes > Mycobacteriales > Nocardiaceae > Nocardia > Nocardia sp. NPDC023852. The sequence continues at coordinate 128,089 of NZ_JBFAAB010000015.1, read as the reverse complement.
CCATGGCCGAGCAGACGACCACCACCTCGTGGCCCTGCTTCTTGGTCTCCACGATCCGCTCAGCGACGCGCCGGATGCGCTCGGCGGTCGCCACCGAGGATCCTCCGTACTTCTGAACAACGAGAGCCACGACAGGGTCCTCCCCGATCGACAATCAGCAGGTAACAGTCACCCAGACTACCGGCCGGGGCCTAGCGGTTTTCTTACTACCTGCCCGGCCTGTGCGAAGACCACAGCCGCATCGGATCCCGACGGCGCCGCCCGCGCCACCGAAAATGAGGGACGATGTGCAGATGAAGAGCATGCTGCTCGAGGTGCGAACGGGCCACACCGAAGTGGTGCAGGACATCACTCCGCAGTGCGCGACATTCGTCCGCGAGGCAGGTGGCGACGGGCTGTTGCACATCTTCGTGCCGCATGCCACCGCCGGGATCGCGGTGCTGGAATTGGGCGCTCGCAGCGACGACGATCTGCTTGCGGCGCTGCGGGATCTATTACCCGCCGACGACCGGTGGCGGCACGCCCACGGCTCACGCGGGCACGGTCGGTCCCATGTGATGCCCGCGCTGATCGCGCCCTACGCGACGATTCCGGTACTCGAAGGCACGCTTGCGCTGGGCACGTGGCAGTCGATCGCACTGGTCGATCTCAATGTCGACAATCCGGACCGGCAAGTGCGGCTGTCGTTCCTCGCCGACGCGGGCTGACGTCTGCGTGGATCGAAGTGTCCTGCCTGGACTATTTGTCAGTGGCTCTGCAGAAAATGGCTTCCATGGCGCAAACGCTTCCTCTGCTACTGCCGGACTCGCTGGTGAACACCCACCGCATCGACCTGACCGCGCTCTACTCGAAGGGATGGGGAGTCCAGGCGTACGACGTCGCGGCTGCCCCTTCCGGTGACACCTTCGCGCTGTACGGCGTGTACCGCTACAAATGGGACGCCAAAGACGAACAAGACCCGGCCATAGCGAACTTCGGATACTGGATCATCACCCGATATTCGCCGGACGGTGTTCCACTCGCCACCGCGCTCTGCTGCCCGTCCGACCCGGACGGCACCCACTCTGCCGTGGCCGATGGCAACGACATGACCCTGTGCGTCCTGCCGGACGGCACGCTCTCGGTGAACGCCCACCCGGACTGCACCACCTGATAGCGCCCGACCTGAGTACTACTCTGGCTACCTTCGAGACAACTGGCCGGCGCGCCTTCGAGGAGTTCGTGCCGGGCGATCCCTTCGCCGGTTCGATCAGTGTCACGCCGTCGGGCCGTCTGCTGTGCGTGACCGCTGAGTACGGGGTACATCGGTACGGCAACAGCATCGCCAACATCGTCGGGGTGGCGGACGGCGCCCTGGCCCCTGGCTCGAAGCCCGCTGTTCGGGCGATCGCCTCGCTCGACCATGAGCCGGCCGGCCAGACCGAGGACGACCTGCGGCCTCATGTCCAGTTCCGCGGGGAGCCGGTGGGTCTGAAGAACCGGCCGAGGCCGTCGCTGACAGAGCTTTTGACACCGGAGACGGACCGCTACATGTGGGACCAATCCGAACTCGGCCGGCCGGCGCCGATCTCGGACGATCTGTTCGTCGTACCGGTATTCGCCCGGACCTTCCGTGGCGGCAGCAGGGGCCAGCCCTTCGTTTTCGCTCTCGTCGACGACCAGGGGGCGATGAGGGGGCGTCTAGATGGGTTGCATCTATGGCGGGACAGCCCCTTCACCGGCTTCTGCTTCAGCGTGGTGGCCGACTCCCGCCGCGGCCGGGCCTTCCACCTCAACCGCCACGGCCTCTACGCCTGGAACAAAGGCGGCCGACTGCAGGCGAAACTGGATACCGAGACGAAGACCTTCAAGCCTCTGGCGCAGTTCAGCCTGACAGCATGCTCGCCTGCCGGTGAACTGCTTCTCGTACACAACAAACAGCACTTGATCCTGCGCGTCCCCGTACCTGACGACCTCGGCGAGCTGGGGCCCGCTGTGGAAGCCGCCGTGCGTACGTACGCCAAGGAGCGCACTGCCCTGAAGAAGCAGTGGACACCGGTCAACTGGCACTGGGTCCACGCGGCTGTGGAGGTGCACCGGCTTTGACGGCCACGGGCTCGGCGCGCCGCCCCGAGCGGACCGCCGAAGCCCTATGACGATGGTCGCCTCGGCAGGCGAACAAGGCGCGGTGTCAGGCTCTGGTCAACCAGGTGACCTGGACGCCGTTGCTGAATTCCGTGCGCTCGGTCGGACGGAACATAGTCGGGCGAAACTCACCCGCGATGCCGGGCACGCCGGTGCCCGCGACGACCGGGTAGCTCTTGATCACGAGCTCATCGACCTCCGGCAGCAGCGCGGCGGCCAACTTGCCGCCGCCTGCCAGCCAGATGTCCATTCCGTCCTGCTGCTTCAGCGTGCGAACCAGATCGAGCGGATCGCGATCGACCAGCTCGACGCCCGGATCGTCGATCCGGCCCAGTGTGCTCGAGACCACGTACTGCTTCATATGCGCATACGGGCTGGTCACCCCGATGGCCAGGGCCGGATCGTAAGTACCGCGCCCCATGACCAACGTGTCGAACTTCTGGTTGGGGGCGTCCACGGCCAGGCCGATATGCGGGCGAACGTGCGTGGGCAGCGTCTCGGGATACTCCGCGCGAATCCATTCCCACATGTCGTCCGCGATGGGGTAGAAGTCGATCTCTCCATTCGGGCCGGCGATATAGCCGTCGAGCGAGAGGCCGACGAAGTAGACAAGCTTTCGCATACCAGTACCGCCTATGCCGTTGTACTCCAACCGTAGTGGCCTGAAAGTAGTACTACGAATGGAGTTGTGTCAAGTGCGGACCATCCGGAGCGGCGGCAGGCGCTCCTCGACGCGGCGATCGAAGTCCTCGCGCGTGACGGTGCGCGGGGCCTGACCTTTCACGTGAGCGGCTACAGCCGAGCGCGGCCACCACGGCCAAGCTGAGCGAAGGGCCGAAGACCCGCGCGAACATCACCGAACTGATGAAGGAGACCACCGGGCGCGCTCTACCTGGCCCCGAACTGGCTGATAGTCGATCGGCTGACGCTGCCTGAGGTGTTCACCGAGGAACAAGGCCAGGACCTGATCGAGGCCGCCGTCGCGCGCGTGACCAGCCCCGATGCCTGAGTCGCGCCACGCCGCCTGCCTCAGGGTGGTTGTGACTGGCCTCACTCCGTTCGATAATAGGGCGATGATGGCGAATGTCGGAGACCGACTCTGCGTGCACGGCCACGTTGTGGGAGAAGGGGACCGCCAGGGCGAGATCATCGAGGTCCGCGGGCCGGACGGGACGCCACCCTATGTGGTGCGCTTCACCGACGGCCACGAGTCGCTGGTGTATCCCGGACCCGATGCGATCGTCGAACACAACGGGTCGGACTAATCGCGCCGCTTGCCGCGGCGCGTCACCGCGAAGGCAACAATCCCGGCGATCAGCACCTTGCCGACCGTCGCGATGATCGCGTTGACGTCCAGGGCAGGGTGCCAAGTGAGCTTTCCGTCGCGCAGGACGAACGCGCCGACGGGCTCGGCGCCCATGCCGAAGGCCAGCCCTTCACCCTCACCTCGGCCATCGGCGCCGTCGCCGGTGCCACCACCTCCACCACCCCCGCCACCGACCGAGGCGGCGGGGATCACCACGGCCCCGTCTGATTCGTACGGATCCCCGAAGACCCGGCGCACCGTGATCGCGTCTCGCGCCTGCCCCAGCAGTTCGGCATATTTCATGACAACCTCCCCCGCCGGGCGGCATAGCACCGTCCGTTCGCCGATTCCTTCCCGATGGTAGGCGGATGGTCGCTGGGTCGGACCACTTCGGTCGAACCTTCCCTCTCGAAGTCGGTCACCTTTGCCGGTCGCCGATCTCGAGAATAAATGGCACGTGGACGCGTCAGCTTAGAATCGACTGCCTACGAAATTTTATAGCGGTAGCACATAACAAAAGGTGGGCGCGTGCCTCGAGTGAAATCGAGCGGCGCACGGCGAATCGGACCGGCGCCGAATCGACCGGGGTGCGACCATGTGCACCATGATCGGTTCCCAACGAGTTCGGTTCCAGCCGGTGGCCGAAGGCGCCTCGGTAACCCAGCTCGAGCTGTTCTTCGACCTGGTGCTCGTCTTCGCATTCACCATGGTCACCGACCTGGCCGCGGGGGAGACCAGCGCGAAGAACATGCTGCGTGCGCTGCTCGTGCTTGCCCTGATGTGGTGGCTGTGGATCGCCTATTCCTGGCTTAGCAACACAGTCCGCGCGGACGAGGGCATCGCACGGCTCGCGATGTTCGTCGCGATGGGCGCCGGGCTCATCGCCGCGCTCACCATCCCCGAGGCATTCCGCGACCTGCCCGGCGGCTGGTTCGGCCCGCTGGTTTTCGCGATCGCCTACCTGATCGTGCGACTGGTACACGTCGGTATGTACTTGCTGGCCAGTTCCGAGGACTCGCAACTGCGCAAGCAGGTGCTGCGCTGGGCGCTGGGCTCGATCACCCTCGGCACCACACTGCTGGTCATCGCGGCGATGACGTCGGGCGTCGTGCAGATCGCCTTGTGGATCGCCGCCATCGCGGGTGACTATCTGTGGACGCTGTTCGCCGGCACCGACTGGCGGTTGAATTCGGCCACCCATTTCGCCGAGCGGTACGGATTGATCGTCATCGTCGCGCTGGGCGAATCGATCGTCTCGATCGGCATCGGCGTGGCCGGGCTGCCGATCTCCTGGCCGATCGCTGTCGGCTCGATGCTGGGTCTTGCTATCTCCGGACTGCTGTGGTGGGCGTATTTCGACGTGGCCGCCCTATCGGTGGAACACGAACTCGTGCGTGCCGAAGGTGCGCGACAGATCAAAATCGCGCGGGGCTCCTATACCTTTTGGCATTTCCCGATGATCGTCGGGATCATCGGACTGTCACTCGGACTGAAGAAAGTGCTCTACTACGTCGGAGACTCGTCGCACCACACCCTGACCGACGCGCTGTACGGAATTCCGCTGTACGCGCTATACGGCGGTGTCGTGGTGTATCTGATCGCACTGGTCGGTTTCAAGCACTACGCGACGGGCACCGTCACGGTGTCCCGAGTGGTCACTGTCGTGGTGCTGCTCGCGCTCGTGCCACCGGCCTGTGCGCTGCCCGCGCTGGCATCACTTGCGCTGCTGTGCGTGGTGCTGATCGCGCTGATCGCTTGGGAAACCGTCCGATTCGCGCAGCGGAGGGACGAGATCAGGCACGCGACACACGCCTGAGCTGGTGCCGGACGCCGTTTTCCGCGGGCGTCGGACCATACGCGGACGGCGGCACCCGAACGCCGTCGCGGACCGCCTCACGGATCTGATCGATGTTCTCGCGCAACATATCCGAGACGAGTTCGTCGGTGCGGGGATCCTCCAGAACCTGGAACACGATGCGGAACGTCGTGTCGGCGATCAGCCGGATGATCTCGTCATGGAACGGGATGTAGCGCACCCGACCTGCCTGCGGGTCCTTCTTGATCAGGTCGAGAATCATCTCGTCCAGCTCAGCACGGTTCTCCTCCAGCGCGGCCGCGATATTGCGGGTGTAGTGGCCGGTGCGCAGGACCTGTACCACCTCGTCCATCACAGCGATCGTCATCGGACGGCGGATGGTATCCACGATGGTCACCACGAACCGGTTCACGACCGCGGCGGTCACCCGGTCGCCGAAGACCCGGTCCGCCACCCGGCCGAGCCGGACGGCGATCACCACGATCCGCAACAGGCGGAAGCCGCGGAAGAACGGGCTGGTCACCGGGATCATGCCGAGGACCTCGTACCAGTAGACGAACGGGAAGGTCCACGGCCAGCCCGCGCGCCGCCAGCGCCACAGGAACTCCGCGGCGAACACCGCGCACACCGTCCAGTCGACAATCACGATCGTGTGATAGATGTGGCCGGAAACCGGGAAGAAGGTGATCCAGGCGACCAACACCACGGAAATCACTGCCAGCGTCAGCATCAGGAAATCGGTCCACAGCGTAGGCGGCTTGCGTGGAAACTCCTGTGGCTCCGGCATTTCCCGGAGACCATAGCTATCTATGCGCGAGCTGGTGGAGCCGGACACTGAGGATCCCTTCGACGCCGAACGGTGTCGCCGACAGTAGTACGCCGACAGCCCGCTCGGCACTGCTGGCAATTCCGGGCCGTAGATGCGGTCGCGGCGCCGCCGCCGCCGGCAGACTCAGCGGCCCGCGCGGATGATCGCCTCGATATTGCGCTCGGCCAATGCGGTGATGGTGAGCGACGGGTTGACCGTTCCGGTGCTGCCAGGCACCGCGGCGCCATCCATCACGTACAGGCCGGGATGGCCATGCACGCGCCCGTGGTTGTCGGTGGCCCTTCCGAGCACAGCCCCCCCGAGCGGGTGCGCGGTGAACAGCGCGTTCGCGTCGTAGCCGAGCGCACTGTACTCGAGGAGCGCGCCGGCACGTTCGGCGATCCGGTGGTCGACCGCTTTCGCCGCGCCCACGATGTCGTCCCGGTTCTTCGTGGACCAGCTGAGCCCCACGCCGTTCGTGGCCCTGTCGTAGCCGAACCTGGCGCGCGTCGGGTCCAGGACCATACCTAGGGAGGCGAGCGCGCCGGTCTCGAACGGGATGCCGGGGATGTACCAGCTCTCCAGGGTCAGCGGCGCGCCTGATTCGTCGAAGACACGACTCGCACTCGGCACGCCCTGGCCATGGCCGGCCAGCGCACTCGCGCCGCGGGCGAGCACCACGTCGCCGTTGGTGCCCCACCCGTCGCCGATGTGTTCGTTGAGATGCGTCAGCGCACCGGTGGCCTGGGCACGGACCAGCAGCTCGGAGGTACCGACCGAGCCCGCACCCAGAAAGAGCCGATCGCAGGTGAGCGTCCGTGTGGCGAGCACGTCGCCGGTGGGCGCCAGTTTCGTCACGGTGACCGAGTAGCGGCCGCCGGGCTCCTGCGCGATGGCGTCGACCCGGTGGCCGGGGTAAACCATGCTGCGGCCGGTGTCCTGCGCATACTTCAGGTAGTTCTGGTTCAGGTCGAACTTGGCGCCATTGGAGTTGCCCAGATTGCTCCGTGCCGCCGTGGCCGAGGCTCTGCTGGCTCCGGCGAGTTCGGCGCGCAGGATGTCCCAGGTGAAGATCGAGTCGTTCGGCCGCGGCTCATAGCCGGCCCTGCGGACCTGGTCGTCCCAGGCCCGGGAATGCGCGAACGGCGAGGAATTGTAGATGTCCGCGGGCATCGGGCTCAGCCGCAACATTTCCCGCACCCGCGGGTAGTACACGCGGTCCATCTCGCCGTAGTCGACCGTGCCGCCGAAGACGTGGTCGAAGAAGCGCCGTTCCGGGGCGACCATGGCGCCGGTGAAGATCACCGAGCCGCCCCCGACGGCAGCCGCCCGCCACACATCGATACCCGGGTATTCGGTGCAATCCAGCACGCCGCCGAAGTCGGCGAACCCGATCGGCATCTTGGTGACGCCGGTGAAGTGGGTGCGATGCCAGAAGCCGCGGCCGTCGGGCAAGTCATCGCCGGTGAAGATTTCCCGCCACGGATCGTTGGGCCAGCGCGAACCACGTTCCAGGACGGTGTTGGCGATCCCGGCCTGGGCGAGGCGCAGCGCCGTCACCGCGGCACCGAAGCCGGAGCCGATCACGATCGCGGGCGAGTGCTCGGGCGGATCGGGAAGCGGTGCGAAGATCTCCGGCACCCAGGTGCGAAACAGCCCCTCCCACATGGGGTCAGCGGACGCGACGCTCGTACCGAAAGCCGATCCCCCGACACCGAGCAGCGCGGCCGTGCCCGCCGCCTTGAACAAGGCGCGTCTACGCAACCCAGGTACCTCCGTCATCAGGTTCTAGCGGTGCGCAGATTACCGGCATTCCCGTTCGGTGAACAATTATTCGCGCGGGCGCTATGCGCCGAACGGCGGCTCGTCGGCCCGGCAGGTCGCGCCAGGGGCGGGAAGTTGCAGGTCAATGAGGTAGTGCTCGCGCAGCAGGCGGGTACAGTCACCAGTCGTGGTGTGCCCGTAACCACCTTCCACGACGACCAGCCTGGCGTTCACGAGCTCCTGCTGGGCACGGCGCGCGGCGGCCACTGGGGTCACTGGATCGAATTTGTTGTTGAACAGCAGGGCTGGGGTGTCCGAGCGCAGGATCCATGGCCCGGTATAGCGCTGTGCGTATCCCTCGGGCGGGGTTGGCCAAGAGGCGCATGCTTGGCGCAGATACAGCCAGAAGGCACCGTAATTCGGCGCGATGGGGGCGAGTTCCGCGGCCAGCGTCGGCCATTGGTACGGATCGCGAGTAAATGTGTTGTCCGCGCAGGAGATCGCGGTGAACGAGTCGAGAAAATCGAACGATTGTGTAGTGGCCGCGAGGATCTCGCCGACGATATCGGGATCGCCGGCCGGACCGCGCTCCAACTCGGCGAGCAGCTGGGCCAACGCAGGCCACCCCTCCTTCGGGTCGTACAGCAGGAGCGCGTGCGACGGCAGCACCTGCGAGTAGGTGACCGTCCGTGCCCGCCCGCCTTCCCCGACCACCAAGGGTTCCTTCCGAATACGTTGCAACACAGCATTATTTCGGGCACGCAAGTCCGGTTCTCCGGTGCCCTCCCGCCCCACGGTGGCACTCGGTCTCCCATCGGCGGCGAAGGCGCAGCGTGGTCGGCCCGCATCGGCACACAACCGCAGGAATTCGCCGAGGACCTCCTCGGTGCCCGCCGCCATGCTCTCGATCGCGCCGCGGGTGTCGTTGGTGTACGCGTCGGGATCCATCATCGAGCCGAGGTGCAGCGCGCGTACCCTGTCGCCGAACAGCGCACCGTACACCTCACCCAGATAGCTTGCGTAGGAACCGCCTTCGTAGCTCAGCTTGGGGTCGCCGACCCCGCGCCGCAGCAGGTCGAGATCGCGCGCGACGTCGACAGTGGTCAAGTGTCCGAGCAGCGCGCCACTGTGCGCGGCACACCCCACGGCAAGCTCACGGCTGGCTCGCGCGGCATCCTGCTCCTGTTCGGGATTCGCGGGCGGAATCGACACCACGGACCAGAATCGTTGCTGTTCTTCGGCATTCGCGAAGCATCGGACCTGCGCGCTGCGGCCGACGCCACGTTGGTCGAAGGTGACCACGTCGAACCGGCGCGCGATCTCACCGCCGAGCAGTTCGCCGCCGGCGGCCCAGCGGAATCCCGACCCGCCGGGACCACCGACCCCGGCGAACAGCGTGCCGATCCGGAGCTCGGGGTCGGAGGCCGGCTGGCGCAGAACCGCCAGCGAGAGTGTCGGCCCTTCCGGGTGCGCGTAATCCAGCGGCACCACCGCGGTCGCGCACTGGAATCTGCTCAGCTCCTGCTCCGCGCACGGCGCCCAGTCCAGCCGCGGCGTCGGCGCGGCATCGGCCTGGGCGACCAGATCCGCGACCGCCGACTCGTGTCGGCTCGGCGTTCCAGCACACCCGCTCAGCGCGGGCAGCAACCCGGCGAGCGCTGCGACGACGACAATCTTCCAGCTACGCACGGGAATATTCTGGGCCCCGCCCATGGCAGCCGTCGTCCTCCTCAGGATTGACATCGCACCCTGAGATCCCCACTATGCGGGCATCCGCCGCGGGCGCGGCACCAGTTCCCCTCCGCAGTTCGGGCACACACTGTTCAGCTCGCCACCACAGTGTTCGCAGAAGGGGGACTCGTAGCTACAGATGCGGGCCGGACCGTCAGCGGCGATGCCGGCACCGCACCGCTCGCACGCGGTGCGCATCTCCGACACCACCTCCTAGGACGACAACAACCGGACCACCGCGATGACGCCGACCACGACGATGACCGCGCGCAGCACGGTCGGCGGCATCCGCCTGCCCATCCTCGCACCGAGCTGACCGCCGATGATCGAACCGAGCGCGATCAGCACGGCCACCCGCCAGTTCACGTCCGCCACCACGATGAAGATCGAGGCGGAAATCCCGTTCACGATCAGCGCGAGCGCGTTCTTCACTCCATTGAGGCGCTGGATATCCTCGTGCACGAATACGCCGAGCAACCCGATCAGCAGCACGCCCTGAGCGGCGCCGAAGTACCCGCCGTAGACGCCCGTCGCGTAGATCGCCGCGAAGAGGATCGGGCCGCCGTGTGCCGGGGCCGGGGTGTCGTCGTTCTCCCGCTGTCGCTTGACCCAGCGCGCCAGCCGCGGCTGCACCACGACCAGCATTAGTGCCGCGATGATCAGGATGGGCACGATAGCCTTGAACGCATCCGCGGGCAGCACGAGCAGCAGCACAGCCCCGGTGATCCCGCCGAACAAGGACGCGCTACCCAGCCGCAGCAGCCTGGCCCGCTGACCGGCGAGTTCGCGGCGGTAGCCGTGCACACCGCTGAGCGAGCCGGGGACCAGACCGATGGTGTTCGAGACATTCGCGGTGACCGGCGGCACGCCGAACGCGAGCAGAATGGGAAAGGTGATCAGGGTGCCCGAGCCGACGATCGTGTTGATACCGCCCGCCGCGATGCCCGCACCGAAGACGGCCAGTTGCTCCAGCCAGGTCATAGCAAAATCCTCCGACGTCCCACTATCGGACCGAACGCTAGCGGTGTTGTCGGATGACCCGACGACCGGACCGCCCTTCCCGGCGGTATGGCGGCACGGTAAACTCACCCGCATCATGCAGCGGGCACTTCTTCTCAGCCGCCGCGACGGGGTCTGATCAGACCGGCTCCCGTCGCGGGGTATTGCCGCGCCGGTCGACCCTAATATCCTTTGGGATACACCACACCCTCCGGAGAAATCGCCCATGTCCCCTGCTGACGCCTTCGTTTCCAGCACCCGCACCATCACCGTGCCCGGCAAACCCGCTCCCGCCGACCAGCCTGCTTGGAACAAGCAGAAGAACTCGTCGATGCCAACCTTCCGCTATCGGCCGTTCGCCGAGGAGGTCGAGCCGGTCACGCTGCCCGACCGCACCTGGCCGAACAAGATCATCGACCGGGCGCCCGGCTGGTGCGCCGTCGACCTGCGCGACGGCAATCAGGCGCTGATCGACCCGATGAGCCCGGCCCGCAAACGGCGCATGTTCGACCTCCTGGTGCGAATGGGCTACAAGGAAATCGAGGTCGGCTTCCCTTCGGCGAGCCAGACCGATTTCGACTTCGTCCGCGAGATCATCGAGGACGGCGCGATCCCCGACGACGTGACCATCCAGGTGCTCACTCAGTGTCGGGCCGAGCTGATCGAACGCACCTTCGAGGCATGCGCGGGCGCGCAGAACGTGATCGTGCACTTCTACAACTCCACCTCGATCCTGCAGCGGAAAGTGGTGTTCCGCGCCGACCGGGCGGCTATCGAGAAGATCGCCACGGATGCCGCGGCGCTGTGCCTGGAGATCGAGCGGCGCTACCCGGACACCAACTGGCGCTATGAGTACAGCCCGGAGTCCTACACCGGCACCGAGCTGGAGTATGCCCTGGAGGTCTGCGACGCGGTCTCCGAAATCATCGCGCCGACGCCGGACAAGCCACTGATCATCAACCTGCCCGCCACTGTCGAGATGGCAACCCCGAACGTCTACGCCGACTCGATCGAGTGGATGAGCCGCAACCTTGCCCGCCGCGACTCCATCGTGCTGTCGCTGCACCCGCACAACGACCGCGGCACCGCGGTCGCCGCCGCCGAACTGGGTTACCAGGCGGGTGCCGACCGGATCGAGGGTTGTCTGTTCGGCAACGGTGAGCGCACCGGCAACGTCTGCCTTGTCACCTTGGGGATGAACCTGTTCTCCCGCGGCGTCGACCCGCAGGTCAATTTCTCCGATATCGACGAGATCCGGCGCACCGTCGAGTACTGCAACCAGCTGCCCGTGCACGAGCGCCACCCGTACGGCGGCGACCTGGTCTACACCGCCTTCTCCGGCAGTCATCAGGACGCCATCAACAAGGGTTTGGACACGATGAAGACCGCGGCGGACGCCGCCGGGTCGGACGTGGACGACGTCGTCTGGGAGGTGCCCTACCTGCCGATCGACCCGAAGGACGTGGGCCGCACCTACGAGGCCGTCATCCGGGTCAACTCGCAATCCGGCAAGGGCGGCGTCGCCTACATCATGAAGACCGACCACGGGCTGGCTCTGCCGCGGCGGCTGCAGATCGAGTTCTCCCAGGCGATCCAACAGATCACCGACGGCGAGGGCGGCGAGGTCACACCGAAGGAGATGTGGGACGTCTTCCACGAGGAGTACTTGAGTCCGATCCGCCCACTGGAGCGGATGCGCCAGAAGGTCACCGCGTCGGAGACCGACGGTGGGGTCGACTCGATCGTGGCGGCGGTGAAGGTTCACGGCGTCGAGCAGGAGGTCACCGGCAACGGCAACGGACCGCTCGCGGCATTCGTCGACGCGATCGCCGCCGTCGGCTTCCACGTTCAGGTGTTGGACTACTCCGAGCACGCCATGTCCGCGGGCGACGACGCCCAGGCCGCGGCCTACGTGGAATGCGCGATCGGCGACAAGGTGGTGTGGGGCGTCGGCATCGCCACCTCGATCACGACCGCGTCGCTGCGCGCGGTGGTGTCCGCGGTCAACCGCGCCCACTGATCGCTGGACCGGCGCGAGAGCCGGGTGCCGCGGCAGATCGACTGCGCGGCACCCGGCTCTATCGTGCTGGCGGAGGCCACATGTGGGCCGCGTGGTGTCCGCCCATCGGCCGCGGATACCGCGACACGAGGCATCGAACCCCGTGCTAGCGTGGATCCGCACTCAAGCGCCGAGCTCTCTGCTCGAATTCCCGAGCAGATGGGGGAACCGTGACACCAGACGACCAGAACCCAACCTCTCCGCCCTGGCTGCAGAGTCATTCCGTGAATACGGCCGACGTCACCGGGGCGGAGTCATCGACTGCCGACCCGTCGACCGAGCAAGCCGACGGCGCGGAAGTGAAGGAAACCGACGTGGCGGATGCGCCCGACCAGCCGGACGCCGATCAGGGACCGCCCGAGCCGCATGGTTCGATGGATCAGACCACGGCCTACCCGCAGGCGGCAGGTCCCGCACAGGGCTATGGCCCGTTGCTCGGCCCCGAATCTTATGACCAGTACGCCCAGCCGAGCTCCGGTCCGTACACGCAGCCGACGTTCCCGGCGGAGCCGTACGCGGCCGGCGCTTTCCAGCCGTCCGGCCAGAGCGGTAGCCACCCCAGTGCCCCGCCGGCGGAGCCGCAGGGACCGAACCCCGGTTACAACGAGTACTTCCAGCAGGAGATCGGTAACGATGGCCTGGTCCGGCGGGTGCCCCAGGACACCCCACCTCCGGAAGCCGTTGCGCCACAATCCGATCAGCCGAGCGGTCCGATCTACAGCTGGGCGCCGCCTCCTCCGCCGGTGACGCATCAGCCACCGCCGCCCGCCTATCAGCCGCCACCTCCGGTCGGACAGCCACCGGGCCCGAGTTGGCAAGGCGGACAAGGCAGTCCGAATCCGCAGCAGCCCGCGCAGCCGTTCCAGCCACAGCATGTGCAGCAGCCCGGCCAGCCGGGACACTCGGTGAATGATCTGAACCTGCTCAAACGGGCCCGCAGGGCGCCGCGCAGCGGGTGGCGTCGCGCAGTACACAAGGCCTCCGGCGGCATGATCAACCCGGGCGAGTCGGCGGCCGACCTCGTCTACCGCGACCTCGTCGAGCGGGTGAACCAGCCGGTTCGCGGTGACTACCGGATCGCGATCCTCTCGCTGAAGGGCGGCGTCGGCAAGACCACCACCACGGTCGGCCTCGGCTCCACATTCGCGTCGCTGCGCGGTGACCGGGTCATCGCGATCGACGCCAACCCCGACCTGGGCACGCTTGCGCACCGGGTGCCGCGGCAGACCCGCTCCACCGTGCGCAACCTGCTCGAGGACGACCACATCAGCAGGTACTCGGACGTGCGGGCACACACCTCGCAGGCGCCGAGCCGACTGGAAGTGCTTGCCAGCGAACAGGATCCGGCGGTCTCCGAGGCGTTCAGCGAGGCGGACTACCGCAAGGCGATCGGCGTACTGCAGTCGTTCTACAACATCATCCTGACCGACTGCGGCACCGGCCTGATGCACTCGGCGATGGCGGGCGTGCTGGACATGGCCAGTTCGCTGGTGCTGGTCACCTCGCCCGCGATCGATGGCGCGCGTAGCGCATCGGCCACGCTGGACTGGCTCGACCACCACGGGTACCGCAACTTGGTCGAGCGCACCGTCGTGGTGGTGAACGCCTCACGGCGTGGCGCGTCCACCGTGGACCTCGACCAGCTGCGCAAGCTGTTCCTCGACCGCACTCGCGCGGTGCAGGTAGTGCCGTTCGACGACCACCTCGCCGAGGGCGCGGAGATCGATCTCGAGCTGGTGAGCAAGCCGACGCAGCGGGCGCTGCTGGAGCTGGCGGCGATGGTCGCCGATGATTTCGAGTACATAGGCTCGCAGCCGCAGCATCCTTACCGGTATCAGGGGCCGCCGGGGATGTGATCTCGGCCACAGGGCTGACCTGACGTCCAGCAGGCCGACCAGCCTCAGGCCGCGAGTACCGCTGCACGGCTAGGAGTCTGCCGGCGGAGACAGTCCCGCTGTGTCTGATATGTGGTTGCCTTCGCTCGGCACGGCGCAGGCTGCGGGAGGACGTCATTCGACTGGGTCCATCAAGCATCCGCCGTCACGATCGCGGCTGCCGACTCGAAGGCCGCGAGCACGGTGGCGATGGCCGGACGGCTGTCGGCACGCGGCCTGGTCGCCAGTTCGTACTTGCGGGCGGCGCGGACACCCGAGAGGCGCAGCACCGACAGATCCGGATCTCCCACCGCGTAGCGCGGCATCAGCGCGACACCGTAGCCCGTGGCCACCATGGCTTCGATGACACGGAAATCGTTGAGGCGCTGTGCAATTCGCGGTTGCACTCCGGTGATGGTCGCGATCGAGCGGAGCACGTCGTCGACCGGGAAACCGCCGCGTACGCTCAGCCACGTCTCGTCGGCCAGTTCCTCCGGCGCGACGGCTGTGCGGCCCGCGAGCCGATGTGTCGGCGCCGCGACGACATCGATGGGTTCGCGCATGAGCACCCGGGTCGCGACGCGCGGGTCCGCGATCGGCGCGGCGCGCTCGTCGCGATGGGTCAGCACGACGTCGTAGTCGGCGAGTAGCCGCGTCACATCGGACGGGGGCACATCCTCGTCCCGTGCGATTACGTCGACACCGCTGTCCGCCATGCCGGGCAGTACATGCGGCAGCAGCAGCGCGCCGCCCGAGGGAAACACCGCGACGCGCACCCGGCCACGCGGCGAGCCGCGGTAGTGCGCCATTTCGGCGACCGCACGATCCATCGCCGCGAGCACCTCGTCGGCGCGCATCACCAACGCGCGGCCCGCGTCGGTGAGCCGGACCCGCCTACCGTCGGGTTCGAGCAGGGCAACGCCCGCCTCCCCGGCCAGCACCTTGAGCTGCTGCGACACCGCCGACGGGGTCATCGACAGCGCGGCGGCGACGGCGACGACGGTTCCACGATCGGCGAGCTCGCGCAGCACACGCAGCCGCTCCAGCGACATCGGCGGCCCAGGCGCGGCCGGTTCTGCTGACGAAACCATTAAGCGATGCTACATTGATCATGCACATTTATTCGATTGTTCTGATGATTCGTCGAACCCACCATAAAAGGTGTGACCAATCACGACCGCCTGCTCGGACTCACTGTCGTCCTGCTCTGGGGGCTCAATTTCCTCGCCATCCGAGTAGGGCTCGACCACTTCCCGCCGTTCTTCTTCGCCGCACTGCGCTTCGCGGTACTCGCGGTCCCCGCGCTGCTGTTCATCCCGCGCCCGCGCATCCGGGTCCGCTGGATCATGTTGTACGGCATCGGTTTCGGCATCCTTCAGTTCGCGTTTCTGTTCACCGCTATGCGGGTGGGAATGCCGACCGGACTCGCCTCGCTGGTGCTGCAATCCTCCGCGCCGTTCACTGTGCTGCTCGGTGCGCTATTCCTGCGTGAGCGGATCCGGCCGGTGCAGACCGCCGGTATCGCCGTCGCGGTCGCGGGCATGGCCGTGATCGGCTGGGATCGGCTGGAACACGCCACCCTGCTGCCGGTGCTGCTGACCCTCGCCGGCGGGCTCGGCTGGGCATTCGGCAATATCGGCGCGCGCCTGGCCGGCACCGAATCTCCCGGCGTCAACCCGTTGCACCTGATGCTGTGGACCACCGCCGTTCCTCCGTTGCCCATGTTCGCCCTTTCCGCGTTCGCCGAAGGGCCGACCACCGGCCTGCGCGCACTAGCCGACTCGTTCTCGGTCGCGGGTCTGCCGGCCCTGGTGGCGTTGAGCTACATCGCCGTCCTGGCCACGGTCGTCGGCACCGGGCTGTGGACCTACCTGATGGGCCGCTATCCGGCCGGGATGGTCGCGCCCTTCTCCCTGCTCGTTCCGGTCGTCGGGATCGCCGCCGCCTGGGTCTTCCTCGGCGAGGTTCCGACCCCGCTGTCGCTGGTCGGCGGCGGTGTCGTCATCGCGGGTGCCTTCGCCGCCACCTCGAACAAGCCGCGCACCGCCGAGGAGCACGCCGCGGTGGTGGCCCCCTCGCCGACGGCAGTTCTCGTCGCTTCGGGCCGAGCAGGCGCCCTCGCGTCGCGCGGGCGACCGGATCCGGGCTCGAAATCCTGATGTTGTGGTCCACGACACCGATTCCACATGCCCAGCTACCGGTTCGCGGGGTCGACATGAACCGAGGAGCCCGCGGCCCTACAGTAGTGGCCGGCGTGGAAATTGGTACCAAAGGCTAGGCAGCAGATCAGCGCATGGCAGAAAATCGGTGGCCCGTATCGCGGAGGGCACTGCTTCGTGGAACGGTTGCGGCGGGGGTGGCAACAACGGGGGCGCTGACGGCAAGCCTGCTGAGGCCGACCCTTGCCGAGGCGAGTCCGAGCGGCAGGCGGGTCGCGGTCCTCGGTGGTGGAGTCGCGGGACTGACCGCGGCGCACGAGCTGGTCGAGCGCGGATTCCAGGTCACGATCTACGACAGACGCGCGTGGGGCGGAAAAGCGCGCAGCGTTCCGGTACCTGGCACCGGGTCGGGAGGAAGACCGGACCTGCCCGGCGAGCACGGCTTTCGCTTCTTCCCCGGTTTCTATCAGCACGTGCCGGACACCATGCGCCGAATCCCGTTCCAGGGCAACCCGAACGGCGTCTGGAACAATCTTGTCCCGGCACCTGAGGCACGATTCGCCCGGCGCGACGGCGACGACTTCCGCCTCCCGCTCGGTCCACGCGCCCGCACCGAGTTCAGCCCCGAAAGTTTCCGCGAAACACTCGGCGCGGCATTGGCCACCGCGCTGAAAATGCCGGCCAACGAGGGACTCTACTTCGCCGACCGGCTGCTGGTGTTCAACACCAGCTGTGATGCCCGCCGCCATGGCCAGTGGGAGCACACGTCCTGGCGCGACTTCGTCGGCGGACACGCGCGCTCGCACGAGTTCCGCGCATTGCTCTCGCGCACTCTCACCAGCATCATGGTCGCCGCGAAGGAGGACGTGGCAAGCGTCCGCACCATCGGCACCATGGGTGAGCAGTTCCTCGGCAATCCGTTCCAGATCGGCAACGACGGCGCCTTGGACCGGGTGCTGAACGGCCCGACCAACGCGGTCTGGATCGATCCGTGGGTCGCGCGGGTCCGCGATCTCGGCGGGCAATTCGTGCTCGGCGCCGAGGTCCGCGGGCTGGAGGTGCGTGACCGCAGGATCACCGCGGCACGCATTGTGGACGAGACAGGCGTCCAGCGCACCGTCGACGCCGACTACTTCGTCGTCGCGCTGTCCGCCGAGCAGGCTCGCACGCTGTGGTCACCGCAGGTGCTGGCCGTGTGGCCGGAATTGGCCGCGATGGACGGCCTGTTCACCGACTGGATGAACGGCATCCAGTTCTATCTGCGCCGACCGGCCGATATCTCCCGCGGCCATACCGCCTACATCGACGCGCCGTGGTCGCTCACCTCGATCGCCCAGAATCAGTTGTGGAGCCGGAAACTCACCGAGTTCGGCGACGGCACCGTGCAGGACTGCCTCTCCGTGGACATCTCCGACTGGAACTCCCCCGGCATGCTGTTCGGCAAGACGGCCAAGGAGTGCACGCACGAGGAGGTCGCCCGCGAGGCCTGGGCCCAGATAAAGGTTCATCTCGACGACCGGGGCGAAGTGCTCCGTGACACCGACCTGCACTCCTGGTTCCTCGACCCGGGCATCACCTGGCAGGAGGGGCAGCGGCGCAACGCCAACGCCGACCCCCTGCTGATCAACACGGCCGGTTCGTGGGACTACCGGCCGGAACCGCACGGCGCGCTGGAAAACCTGTTCCTGGCAGGCGATTACGTGCGCACGAACGTCGATCTGGCCACGATGGAGGGCGCCAACGAATCCGCACGCGCGGCGGTGAACGCACTGCTGGACGTGGCAGGCTCGAACGCGGAACGCTGCCGGATGTTCACGCTCTACCGCGCGCCCGAACTGGAAGCGCTGCGCGGGATCGACGCCGACCGGTACGCGGCGGGACAGCCGAACATGTTCGACATACCGATCTGATACCGCACCATCACTCCCTGGTCGAAGAGGTGCAGACGACCATCACCGAGGCGGTCGGGAGGGCTGGAGCGCCGGAGAATCACGAGGCCGAGCTCTACCGACTGAGCCGTCATAAACCGAACCACCGGACCGCGGCGCGCCCGGATCACGGGGCGAACATAGACTCGCGACGTGGCAGACATATCGGTGCGCGGCCGACTCGCGCTGACGGCCGCGGCCGCGGCGTCGTGGGCGTCGCAGAAGGCGGGTCGCGGCAAGGGTTCGATGATCGGCGGCCTGATCGCGTTGAAGATCGACCCGACGGTCATGGACCAGCTCGGACGTCAGCGCCGCACGGTGCTGGTGACCGGCACGAACGGCAAGTCCACCACCACCAGGATGACCACTGCCGCGCTCAGCACCCTCGGCGAGGTCGCGACCCAGGCCGACGGCGCCAACATGGATGCGGGCATCGTCGCCGCACTGAACGCGCATCGGCGCGCGCCGCTGGCTGCCATCGAGGTAGACGAACTGCACCTGCCGCATGTCACCGACTCGCTGAACCCCTCGGCGGTGGTGCTGCTGAATCTCAGCCGCGACCAACTCGACCGGGTCGGCGAGATCAACATGATCGAGCGCAGGCTACGCGCGGGCCTGGCGAAGCACCCCGCGACAGTGGTGATCGCGAACTGCGACGACGTTCTGGTCACCTCTATCGCCTACGACCATCCCAACGTGGTGTGGGTCGCCGCGGGCAGCGGATGGGCGATGGACGCGACCAGCTGTCCGCGCAGCGGTGAGCCGATCATCTGGGAGGGCGCGCACTGGCGCAGCACCGGAACGGATTTCGAACGGCCGCAACCAGATTGGTGGCTCGACGAGCAGGACCTTGTCGGCCCGGCGGGCGTGCGGTTCCCGCTGCACCTTGCCCTGCCCGGCCGGGCCAACCGCGGCAACGCGGCGCAGGCGGTGGCCGCGGCCGTCGCGCTCGGCGCCGATGCGGGGCAGGCCGTGGCGGCCGCGGGCACGGTGCGCGAGATCGCGGGCCGATACCGGACGGTGCAGGTCGGCGAGCACGACGCTCGTCTGCTGCTGGCGAAGAACCCGGCGGGCTGGCAGGAGGCGCTGTCGATGATCGAGCCGACCTCGGCGGGCCTGGTGATCGCGGTGAACGGGCAGGTACCCGACGGCGAGGATCTTTCCTGGCTGTGGGATGTGCGGTTCGAGCACTTCGAAGGCGTTCACGTGGTCGCCGCCGGCGAGCGGGCCACCGACCTCGCGGTCCGACTCACCTACGCGGGCGTCGAGCACACCACGGTGCCGGATCCCTTGCATGCCATCGCTTCCTGCCCCGCCGGCCATGTCGAGGTGCTGGCGAACTACACCGCGTTCCGTGATCTCAACCGTGACCTCGAGGAGCGGACGGCATGAGCCAGTCGACAATTCGCATCGGTCTGGTGCTGCCGGACGTGATGGGCACCTACGGCGACGGCGGCAACGCACTCGTCCTGCGCCAGCGCCTGCGCCTGCGCGGCTACGACGCCGAGATCGTCGAAATCACGCTGCCCGAACCGGTTCCGGAATCGCTGGACATCTACACCCTCGGCGGCGCTGAGGATTCCGCGCAGCGTCTGGCCACTCGGCACCTGCGCCGCTACCCCGGCTTGCAGCAGGCGGCCGCGAAAGGTGCTCCGGTGCTGGCGATCTGCGCGGCCATTCAGGTGCTCGGCCACTGGTACGAGACCTCAGGGGGTGAGCGGGTGGACGGCGTCGGACTGATCGACGTCACCACGTCGCCGCAGCACAAGCGCGCCATCGGCGAGGTCACCACAACTCCGTTGCCGCCCGGGCTCACCACTTCGCTCACCGGCTTCGAAAATCATCGTGGCGGAACGAAACTCGGCGGTGATGCGACGGCTCTCGCCCGGGTCAGCCGCGGCGTCGGCAACGGCGTCGGCGATGGAACAGAGGGCGTCGTGCAGGGATCGGTGATCGGTACCTACATGCACGGCCCCGCGCTGGCCCGCAACCCCGAACTGGCCGACCTGCTGCTGATGCGCGCGCTCGGTGTCACCGAGCTAACGCCGCTGGAGCTCCCTGAGGTCGACCAGCTGCGCCGCGAACGCCTGCGCGCCTGAGCCGCGACGTCCGGACCGGTGAGCCTTCGGCACGGCCCGAATCAGGTCACTATGCCGGCTACACCGCCACCGGAGAGACGTCGACCGAAACGGCAATTGTGCTGTCTTTCGCGTGGGTGTAGATGATCCCGCGCAGCGGAGGAACATCGGCGTAATCACGACCCCATGCGACGGTGATGTACCGCTCGTCGCCGAACTGGTCGTTGGTTGGGTCGAAGTCGATCCAGCGGCCGGCACGGTCGTGCTCGTCGTCGCCCGGCACCCACACGGACGTCCAGGCGTGCGTGGCGTCGGCGCCGATCATGCGTTCCTTGCCCGGCGGTGGGTCGGTGGCCAGATAGCCGGAGACGTACCTGGCGGCGAGACCATGCGACCGCAGGCAGGCGACGCCGATGCGCGCGAAGTCCTGGCAGACGCCCGAGCGTGCCGCGAGCACGTCGGTCACCCTGGTGGACACCGTGGTGGATCCGGACCGGTAGCTGAAATCGGTGTAGACGCGGGTGTTCAGCTCAGCCACCGCCGCTAGCAGCGGCCTGCCGGGAGTGAGGGATTCGGCCGCGTACGCGACGACCTCATGCGTGATCTCCGACGGGTGCAGGTCGAGGGCGAATTCCACGGCAAGTGGTCCGTTCGCGCTGGTTGGGCGGGCCTTCTCCCACGGCTCGACGGCAGGTCCGGTCGGGTCGCGGTCGGGCGCGTCCACCTCGACGAGGGACTCGCCGGTGATGACGAGGTTGCGATGTTCCGCGGTCACGTGGAAATAGGAGGCGGTGTTGCCGTACACGTCCGCGCCGATCGACCGATCCGACGGCGCCGGGTCGATGTGGATGTCGTGCGCGAGGACCCGCTGGCCGGGGAAATCACGCGGCGTCAGATACGCACGCCCGTAGGAGCTGGCGACCTCGTCGGAATACGAGTACGCGGTGCGATGCTCCACCAGGTAGCGCCGGGGAGAACCGTCGCGGCCGATCATCCGACGACCCGCGTGCTACCCCACAGCGGCTGGATGCCCACCGGTAGCGACAGCCTCGTGGTTTCGAATGATTCGGCCACCTTGCGTAACCGAAAGTGCACCCCCTCCAGGAGCTCGGCCAGTTCGGTTCGTCTGCCGTCCTCGTCGGTGACCTCGAGGTCGTCGGGATCGAGGCGGCGCAGCATGCGTTGCGCGTCCGTGAGTAATCGCTGCGGGCGCGATGATGTCGATGTGCCGGGCAGCGCGTGGAATCCGGCGTCGATCCGGTCCAGCTGGTAGGCCAGCGACCGCGGGTTGCCGGTATCGAATAGCAGCAGCCCGGCGACCGCCGAGATCCGCACCGAATCCCGATGTCGCCGACGGTAACTCACCGACGACTCGGTGGCGCGCAGCACCCATTCGGTGACCACCCGCTCGATCTCCTCCGGATACGTTCGGGTGAGCGCGGCCGACAGGACGGAGGTCAGGGCCAGCCCGCGCTCGATCCGCTTGCCTATGTCCATGACGTACCACCCGGTATCGCGCACCAGCGACTCGGTGCCGATTCCGGACAGAGCGAGCAGCGCGGCGAGGGTCAGCGAATGCACCTGCGACAGCTCGGCCTCCTGATCGCCGGCCGCTGCGCGGTACTCGGCCAGTGCCCGATCGACAGCGCTGAGGATCATCCAGGTGTCCGCCGACAGCTGGTCACGCACGGCGCGCGCCGCGCTGCCGTACCGATCGATCGCGAAAGCCAGCGATCCGGGCAACTCCCGATCGATCGTCAGCGCAACGAGGTAGTCATGTCCCGCCCGCGAGGCTCCCGCGGCAGCGCCGCCCACCACGGAGCCAGTGCTATGCCGCGCGGAATTCTGCTGCGCCGCAAGTGTTTTCGGCTCAGGTCCGAACCGGTCCTTCGTCGGCGCGACGGTGGCGGTGGTGTGTGCCACGGCGGCCAGGAGGATCGGCAGCGCATCCGCGCCCTCCAGCCAGGGCCGGTAATGAAAGTCCTGGTAGCAGTTGTGGGTGGCGATCAGGAGGCGAGCGGCGGCCTCGGCGCGTTCGCCGTAGCGGCCCATCCAGAACAGGTCGTTGAGGACGCGCGGGGAGCGGACCGCCTCCACGACCGGTACGCCGCGCCGTTCGCGTTCCTCGTGTGGTGGCTCGATGCCGATCGCGGCGGCGGGCGTGGGCGCGGCCCGGACCCAGATGTCCTTGGCGGCGATCTCGAGCACCGCACGGTCGGGAATCGTGCGCTGCCGCAACCGGCCGAGACCGCCGGACATCGCCGTGTAGCCGGCACGGCGGGCCAGCGAGAACAGCCGCATGGCGACCGGCGCCGCAGCGAGTCCACCGTAGCCCCGCACCGCCGGAGCGACGGAGAACTGCGCCGGTTCCCGGCCGACCCACTGCCACCCGCGCTCCTCGATCCTGGCCTTCAGTTCGTCACGCTGATCCCGGTTCAGCCCCGGCCCGAAGACGGTGGTGCCGTCGACCGCCGAGCGGATGATCAACTTGTCCATGTTCGCGATCAGATGGGTACGCTCGCTGTCGGCGCCGCCCCAGTACGACGGCGCGCTCTCCAGCAACAGATCCTCGCCGAGCAGCGCGCGCGACAGCCCGGGCAGGAAGCCGGCCAGCGCCGGATTCTCCAGCAGTCCGCTGCCGAGCGTGTTCACTACGGTCGCCGACCCGCGACGCAGCACCTCGACGAGTCCCGCCACGCCGAGCCGCGAATCCGATCGCAGGTCGAGCGGATCGGAGAACTCGGCGTCCACCCGCCGCAATACCACGTCGACCCGCTCGAGCGTACCGAGTGATCGCATCCACAGCGCCCCGTCGCGCACCACCAGATCCACGCTCTCCACCATCGGAAAGCCCAGCACCGACGCGAGATGGGCATGATCGAACGCGGTCTCGGAATGCACACCGGGGCTGAGCACCACTACCACCGGGTCGTCGTCGGTCTGTGCCGACTCGATCAGCATCGATCGCATGGCCCTGGCGAAGGGTGTCAGGGGGCGTGGATTGGAATGCTCGAACGCTTCCGGGACCGCCGTCGAAACGACATGGCGATCCGCCAGCGCGTAACCGACTCCGGACGGCGCCTGCGCCCAATCGGCGATCGCACGGAACTGCCCGTCGCTCCAACGGCTGATATCGCAGGCGTGCAGGAACAGCTGATGTCGTCCCGGGACCGTGATGCCGTGCGCGGCCCGCACGTAACCGGCGTGGCCGAACACCACCTCCGGTGGAAGCAGCCCCGAGGCGACTGTCCTGCGCGGCCCGTAGATGTCGGTGAGCACCTCGTCGAGCACTTGGGAACGCTGCACCAGCCCGGCTTCCAGCCGGGCCCAATCATCCGCGGAGACCAGCAGCGGGATCGGATCGAGCCGCCACGGCGTCGGCGTGGCGTTCTCCACCGCCCCGACTTCGGTGTAGGTGATGCCGTCGTCCTCGATCAGCCTGCGCACTCTGTTGTCCAGCCTGCCGAGGCCGCTGATGCCTAGTTCGACGAAATCGGCGGACAGCTCCGACCACATGGTCCGCACCTTGCCACTGGGATCGACCAGTTCGTCGTAGTAGCCGTCGGTGGGAAGACCACATTCGTCGTAGGCGGCGGTGTCGTCGCCCTCGGCACGGTAGCGCACAAATTGCTGGGCCACTTGCTCGCGCACACTCGGACCGGTTTCCCGCCCCCGAAGCGCGTCCTCGCGCATTGTCACCGCGCCGACCTCACTTCCGCTACTAGACGTGCCTCTAGATCGTCGACCAGGTCGTCTGAGCCCGGCACGAATCGAGAATGCCAGCTGCACCTGCGTCGGTGTATGTGTCGCCATTTTCGCACGTAGCCAGAAAGGTCCTGCAGGCGCCGATCGCCAGATATTTGCCATGACACGCGGGCGCAGGTCACACCACTTGGGCAAGAAGGGTGGTATGACCGGATAACGAACCGATCTCGTCCGGGAGGTGATATGCGAAAGTCAAGTTGCTTGTCCTGTGAATCCACCATCGACCACTGCCACGGCACTCTGATCGTGCACGTCAACCGGATCGCCGAATGCACTGACGAGGAGTGCATCGATCTGAACCACGCCCGACACACCTTCGTCGTCGATTGCGGGGCCCTTGCGGGCAGCTGCCGGTGCATAAGGGCCGACGTGGCCAGCCGGCCCAGCTGAGCAGTTCCGTACCCTGTGCCGGGTGAGTTATGACCACGTCTTGCTGCCATCCGGTGTCGCGTCGTCGATCGCTGAGGTCGACGCCTACCTGAGCACCCAGCAGGGGGTCCCCGAGTCGGGAGTGGTCGCCCAGATCGCGGCCGAGCTGAACAGACGCAACGCGGAACTACCGGATGAGGACGGTTTCCTCAGCACTGTTCCGGTGGGCGGCACCCCGACTGGAGCAGTGTTGTACGTGCCGTGCCCATACGACGCCATCGGCTTCGTCCGCCACCTCCTGTTCGAACTCGCGACGCCGCGTGGCTATGCCGTCTACGACCCGCAGCTGGCCTGGCTGATGGATCCCGCGGGTCACGTGCCTGCCACCGTCACCCACGGGGGCGCGGGCGAGTTTCCCTACCTCACCAAAGCGCTCGTCGACCAGTGGGTTTCCGAACTCGACCCGCCGAACCCCTACCTGGTCGTCGAACGCGGCGAGCAGTTCTACATCCAGACCTACCGAGAGAAGTCGGGCGCGTACACCCTCGAATACCGCGACGGGTCCCCCGACAAGCATTTCGGCACCACCGTCCCCGACCCGGCTACCGTAGCCGGCCTCATCTGGGGCTGGGCCAACGACGACCGCACTCGCCTGCAAACCCTCCCCTGGACCCGCCTCGACCTGTGACACATCGCCGCCACCGTTGCTCGGCACTACACCCCTGATCAGGGCTTCCCCGAGCAACGGTGCGAGACCGCTTCGGCTTCGATCCGCTACGACTCGGCCGTGAACGGCGCCTTCTACCTGCCGCTCACGGTTCCGTACGGCCAGGCGGTCGGCGAAGGCGTGGCGGCGGGCCCGAGCCCAGGTTCCGCGGGTTACAGCGCGCGGCGCCCCGACAGCGCACGACCGAGCGTCAGCTCGTCGGCGAACTCCAGATCACCGCCCATCGGCAGGCCGGAGGCCAACCTGGTCACGCTCAGTCCGGGGAAGTCGCGCAACATCCGGACCAGGTAGGTGGCGGTGGCCTCACCCTCGGTATTCGGGTCGGTGGCGATGATCACTTCGGTGACGTCGACGCCGTCCTCCTGATTTCCGATACGCGCCAACAACTCCCGGATCCGTAGCTGGTCGGGTCCGACGCCGCTGAGCGGATCGAGCGCGCCGCCGAGCACATGGTAACGACCACGAAACTCCCGGGTGCGCTCGATCGCCTGCACGTCCTTGGGCTCCTCGACCACGCAGATCATGGTGCGGTCACGGCGCGGGTCGGCGCAGATACGGCACAGCTCGCCGTCGGAGACCGTGCCGCACACCACGCAGAACTGCACGCCGTCGCGCACCTTCTGCAGCGCGGCCTGCAATCGATCGATCTCCGGCGGCTCCACTTGTAGGAGATGGAAGGCGATGCGTTGCGCGCTCTTCGGACCGACGCCGGGCAGTTTGCCCAACTCGTCGATCAGATCCTGAACCGGACCCTCGTACAACTGCTGTGTCCTCGCTCAGAAACCGGGCAGCGAACCGCCGCCGAGGCCGCCCGAGAGCGGCCCGAGCCGTTCGGACGCGAGCTGCTGCGCGTTGGCCATCGCGTCGTTGATCGCGCCGATCACCAGATCCTGCAGGGTCTCCACATCGTCGGGGTCGACCGCCTTCGGGTCGATGGTCAGCGACACCACCTCACCGGTCGCCTTGATGGTGACCTGCACCAGGCCACCGCCCGACGCGCCCTCCACCTCGGTCGCCGCGATATCGGCCTGCGCTTCCATCACCGCCTGCTGCATCTGCTGCGCCTGGGCGAGTAACTGCTGCATATCGAATTGACCACCGGGCTGCACGGGATGTTCCTCTCTGCGGATGGGTTATCGGCCAGCCTAGTCCTGCCGCACCGGGTCTTCGGCGCGGCATCGGCCGCGCCGGCCCGCCGGTCGAAGACCCGCACGGTCCTGGTTTCTTCCGCGCAACGCCTGGTAACAGATTGGGTAGTCCGGGTTATGCCCGACCAAGATCGTCTCTACGATCGAAAGGTGGGTCGGGAGACCAGTTTGGCAATTGTGGAGACAAAGCGATGAGCACATACCGAGCACGTCTGCTGAGCACTCTGGTGCTCACGCTGGGCGCGCCCACCATCTTCCTCGGCGTCAGCGGCCCCGCGGCCTCCGCCGACCCGGCTATCACTCAGGCCGCCGTGGACTACGGCGACGGCTGCGTGCTCTACCCGGACGACAAGGCTATGACCGTCGACTCGCTGCGCTTCCGGTGCTCGGCCGACCAGCAGCAGCTCATATTCCGCGACGCGCCCCTCGGCGCCGTCCCGATGGGTAGGAAGGACGGCTGGGTGACCAGCCCGCCGGTCATGGAGGACATCGCGCCTGGGCTGTGGCTCGGCAAGATCTTCTACACCGGCCCCGATGGTGGTTACCTGACGAACCGCGTCACGAGCGCGGGCATCGAGGCCTGGCAGGCCGACGTCTACAGCGCGCCCGCCCTGACCGACGGCCAACCGGCCTGGGCGCTCGACTACTCCCCGTCGCCCACGCCGCCGGTCTACGACGAGATCCGCGAGGTCACACCCGGCGTCTGGTTCGGCTACTCATGGTGGCGCGGCGGACTCCAGACCACCCGGTTGCTCACTTTCGCCCTCGCCTAGCGAACCGCCGTTCTCGATCATCCCGGGGGAAGGGTGTTGGCTGGGCCATGACAGCGATCGTCCCGATCGGGGAGTTCTCCAGGCTGAGTCAACTCACAGTGAAGACGTTGCGGTATTACCACGAGATCGATTTGCTCACGCCGATCGACGTCGACACGAGTTCGGGCTACCGGCGGTACTCGACGGCGCAGGTGGCGCAGGCGCAGCTGATCCGGCGGCTGCGAGGGTTGGACATGCCGCTTCCGGAGATCCGGGCCGTGCTCGCCGCGCCGAACGAGGGCGTCCGCGACGAAGCGCTGCGGGCGCATCTGGCGCGGATGGAGGCGGAACTGGCCCGCACTCGCGTGGTAGTGGCGTCGTTGCGTGCGCTGCTGACGCCGTCACCGCCGATCGCCGTGGGGTACCGCACTGTCCCCGCCTTCCGCGCCGCCGCCGTCGGCGCCGTGGTGCCACAGGCCCGGATCGGCGACTGGTGCGCCTCGACGTTCCCGATGCTGTATCACAAGCTGGCCGCGGCGGATATCGCGCCTGTCGGCGTCGCCGGCGCGACGTATTCCACGGAGTTCTTCGAGGAAGACGAAGGCGAGGTCGTCGCATTCATCCCGATCGCCGACGCGGATACTGCCCTGCTACGCGGACTTTCGGTGGTCGACTTGCCGACTCGCCGTTTCGCCGTCGCCGTGCACGACGGGCCGTTCGTCGATTTCGACCGCACCTACGGGGCGCTTGGCAGTCATGTTGCCGAACACGACATCATGCTGCCGGAGCCGATCAGGGAGCTCTATCTGCACGGCCCGGACCATTCCGACGATCCGGCTACCTACCGGACCGAAATCTGCTGGCCGATCGGCCTGCGGTGATCGAACGAGAGCCTCTGGCGCGGCGCAGGACAGCCCGGCGCCATCGCGGCGCCGGGCTGTTGACGTACTCGGTGGATCAGGCCAGTTCGCGTTGCAGGTTCGCGAGCACCTCGGCCTGAATCTTCTTCAGACCCAGCGGCGCGAAGATCCCCTCGAAGATGCCCGCGACGCCGCCCGCGCCCTTCCAGGTGGTACGCAAGGTGACCTGCGCGCCGGGGCCGTCCGGGGTGACGGTCCAGGTGTTCACCAACGTCGAGTTCGAATCACGCTCGGTGACAACGGAATCCGACACCGATACCACCGCGTGCACGTTGCGCGAACGCTTCTCGGTAGCCTGCAACGTCCACTCCGCGACGGTGCCCGCACCCTTTCCGCCCTCGACCACCTTGTAGTCGCGGTAGTGCGCGGAGAGAATGCGCGGGCGTACCGTGTCGTAGTCGACGATGGCCTCGAGTACGCGCTGCGGATCCGCCGCGACGACGAGCGAACTACTGGCGCTGACCTGTCCCACAATGAGCTCCTTGTCCGGATGCGGTGTCTCGACCGGTCTCCATCCTGCCCTGTCCACGCCGAAGGAAAGCACGTAGGGCACGCCTCGTGGCGAACTTATCCGGACAATTCGTATTCCATTTCGCAACATATGCGTGACATTTCTCCCGGGAGCGTGCCCTAGTTGTAGCCCCGCCATATGGTCCGTACTAGCGTCGAGGGGTGGCAGTGAGTCTGTTGGGGAAGGCCGGACACGCACCGGCCGCACGCGAATCAGGATTTGCCGCGCATCGAGCGGGCGTAGACCGCCTTTTGGCGAGTTACCGCGCCATACCCGAGCACGCCAACATCCGGCTGGCGAAAAAGACTTCGAACCTTTTTCGGGCCAGAACAAAGAACACCGCACCCGGACTTGATGTATCGGGCCTGACCAAGGTCATCGCGGTGGACCCGATCGCGAAGACCGCCGACGTGGCGGGCATGACCACCTACGAGGAACTGGTGGCGGCCACCGTCCCGTACGGGCTGGCGCCGCTGGTCGTTCCGCAGCTCAAGACGATCACGCTGGGCGGTGCGGTCACCGGACTAGGCATCGAGTCCACCTCGTTCCGCAACGGCCTGCCGCACGAGTCGGTGCTGGAAATGGATGTGCTGACCGGGGCGGGCGAAATCCTCACCGCCACGCCGGACAACGAACACGCCGATCTGTTCCGCGGTTTCCCGAACTCCTACGGCACGCTGGGCTACACCGTCCGGCTGAAGATCCAACTGGAGCAGGTGCGGCCGTACGTCGCCTTGCGGCACGTGCGCTTTCACGATCTACGCGAGCTGGAGGCGAGTCTCGCGGCGATCGTCACGGACAGGTCCTACGACGGCGAACAGGTCGATTACCTGGACGGCGTGGTGTTCACCGCCGACGAGAGCTACCTGACGCTCGGTCGGCAGACCGACGAGCCCGGCCCGGTCAGCGATTACACCGGAATGGAGATCTTCTACCAATCGATACGGCACGACGCCGCTGCGTCTTCCGGCGGCTCCACAAGCATCGAACACGACCGGCTGACCATCCATGATTACCTGTGGCGCTGGGACACCGACTGGTTTTGGTGCTCACGCGCCTTCGGCGCGCAGAACCCGAAGATCCGCCGGTTCTGGCCGAAGCGCTACCGGCGCAGCAGCTTCTACTGGAAGCTGGTGGCGCTGGACCGCAGGTACAACATCGGCGACAGGCTGGAGGCCCGGAAGGGCAATCCGCCGCGTGAGCGAGTGGTGCAGGACATCGAGGTGCCGGTGGAGCGTACTGCCGACTTCGTGGAATGGTTCCTTCGCGAGATTCCGATCGAGCCGATCTGGCTGTGCCCGCTGCGGTTGCGCGACACCGGAAAATCCGCGGAAGGCCGCGCTGCGCTGGATGTGTCCACTTCGCGGACGTGGCCGCTGTATCCCTTGGAGCCGAACCGGACCTACGTGAACGTCGGGTTCTGGTCGACCGTTCCCACCGTCCCCGGCCAGCGAGAAGGAGCGGCCAACCGCGCGATCGAGCGCACGGTGAACGACTTCGACGGGCACAAGTCGCTGTACTCGGATTCCTTCTACGACGAGGATGAGTTCGCGGCGCTGTACGGCGGAAACACCTACACCGAACTGAAGAAACGCTACGACCCAGACCAACGTTTGCTGGATTTGTATTCGAAGGCGGTGCAACGCAAATGACGACATTCAAGGACCGTTCCGACGTCTTCGCGGACCTCGGAGCCAAGCTCAGCATTGCCGAGATCTTCGAGACCTTGATCGAGGGCACGATACCGATCCGGCTGACGGCCTACGACGGCAGCGCGACCGGACCGGAGGATTCGAAGTTCGCGCTGGACATCAAGACGCCCCGCGGCATCAACTACCTGGCGACCGCCCCGGGCGATCTCGGCATGGCCCGTGCCTACATCTCGGGCGACATGACCGCCAGCGGCACGCATCCCGGCGACCCGTACGAGATCCTGAGGGCGTTGGACGAGCTGAAATTTCGCCGACCGTCCGCGTTGGCGCTGGTGGCCATCGCGCGCTCGCTGGGCTGGGAGCGGCTGAAGCCGATAGCCCCGCCCCCACAGGAGACCCTGCCGCGCTGGCGCCGCATCGCCATGGAAGGTCTGCGCCACTCCAAGACTCGCGACGCTGAGGCCATCCACCACCACTACGACGTCTCGAACACCTTCTACGAGCACGTGCTCGGCCCGTCCATGACCTACACCTGCGCAGTCTACGGCGACGAGAGCTGGTCGCTGGAGGAGGCGCAGGAGAACAAGTACCGCCTGGTCTTCGAGAAGCTGCGGCTGAAGGAGGGCGACCGACTGCTCGACATCGGATGCGGCTGGGGCGGCATGGTGCGCTACGCGGCCGCACGCGGCGTCCGGGTCATCGGCGCGACGCTGTCGGCCGAGCAGGCGGACTGGGCGCGGCAGAAGATCGCCGAGGACGGCCTGTCCGACCTCGCCGAGGTGCGCCACTCCGACTACCGCGACGTGCCGGAGGGCAATTTCGACGCGGTGTCCTCGATCGGTCTCACCGAGCACATCGGCGTGCACAACTACCCGTACTACTTCGACTACATCAAGAGCAAGCTGCGGGACGGCGGCCTGTTCCTGAACCACTCCATCACCCGCCCGGACAACACGCGCGCCACAAAGGCCGGTGACTTCATCGACCGCTACGTGTTCCCGGACGGCGAGCTGATCGGCTCCGGCCGGATCATCTCCGAGATCCAGAACATCGGGCTCGAGGTGCTGCACGAGGAGAACCTGCGCGAGCACTACGCGCTGACCCTGCACGAATGGTGCAAGAACCTGGTCGCCAACTGGGACATCTGCGTCGACGAGGTCGGCGAGGGAACCGCGAAGGTCTGGGGTCTCTACATGGCCGGTTGCCGACTCGGCTTCCAGCGCAACGTGGTTCAGCTGCACCAGGTGCTCGGCGTGAAGCTGCCCGAGGACGGTGACTGGACCGTGCCGCTACGCCCATGGTGGCGGCCGTAATTCAGTAGGCCCCGCTGCCCGCCCCGTTCAGGACTTCATCCAGGAACAGGGCGGGCAGTTCGGTGTCACCGACGTGGGTCGCCGCCGCAGGCAGATCGCTGCGCAGCACACGCAGGATGCCGACCACACCGGACCCCGCGTCCAGCAGCGGCCTGGTCCAGCCGAGGCGGGCGCAGGTCGCCACGACGGGAAGCAGCAGGTTGGTGGCCTCACCGACCCAACCGGAGGCGGCCAGACATTCGGTGAGGAGCAACGCGGCATCCAATTGTGCGCGCGGCCGGTGTTTTTCGAGCATATGACCGTGCAGCGCGCGAGCTCTGCGTACCGCCCGGTCATCGGAGCCGACCCGCCGTTGGGCGAGCAGCGCCCTGATCGCGGCGATCTCCTCCGCCTCGGCAGCGAGCACGGCCGCACCGGTCATGCGGTGGATCGCCGGCAGTGGCGCCGACTCGGTGATGTCCGCGTACTGCCGGTCGGCGGCGTCCAGCGGGAGACCCAGCCGCAGCCGTTCGGCGCGAATGTGCGCGCCGAGCCGGACCAGCCGATTGTCGACGGCGATGCGGGCGCCCTCGTCCAGCCTGGCGGCCGCGGTGTAAAGGTCGCCACGCACCGCCTTGACCCTGGCACCGACGACAAAGGTGGAGACGAGAAAGTCCACGGTGCCCACCCGGGTGACCAGCTCGTGGCTCTCATCGAGCAGCCGATCCGCGGTGTCGAGGTCGCCACGCCGGTAGGTCACTTCGCCGAACAGGGCAGCGGCGACGCGCGCCGAGTGTGAGTGCGGGCCAGAACGCGCCCGCGCGGTCTCCCATGCCTGTCGGAAGCACTGCGTGGCCGTCTTGATGTCGAGCTGTTCATAGGCGGCGTCTCCTTGGCAGCAAAGACCGAAGACCATGCCCAGCACGTCTTTCGAGCGCACGTGGTATTCATCCGCCCATACCTGTATCTGCCGTGCACCCTCGAAGTCGAACTCGCATAGCCGCACGAACGAGGACACGTTCGCCGCGGTCGACACCGTCCAGGCGGGCAGCTCCTCCGGACGCTCCAGGCAGTCGGCTACCCGATCCAGCACTCCCTCGGTGTGGTCGCGGGCGATCTGGTCTGTCGCGGCCAGGACCATCGCCTCACAGCGCTGGATATGCACGTCGGCGTCGGTGGACGAACCGCGGGCCAGAATGTTCGACAGCCTGCCGAGCGCGTTGCGCGCGGCGCCGGACTGCTGCAGGTTCACGTTGGCCCTTGCGACCGCCATCAGCAGTTTGGAGCGCGAAGCCACCTGCTGCATCGGCAATTTCGACACGCTGCCGAGCAGTGTGGCCAGGCGGGATCCGTCGATCAGATCCATGCCGACGCTCTCGAGCAGGTCGAGCGCCATCTTCAGATCGGTCGCGGCCAGCGCGTGATCGACCGACTTGCGCAGCAACTGATGCTCGGCGTACCAGCGGCAAGCCTTGCGGTGCAGTGCCTTCAGCCTTCCCGGGTGGACGCGGTCCAGCCGGGCCCGCAGGTGCTCGGCGAACAGCGGCTGCATCCGGAACCATTCGGGGTCGTGCTCGATGCGCCGCACGAACAACTCGCGCTGTTCGGCCTGCTCCAACAGCTGTTCGGCGTCCGCCTCGCCGGACAGTGCCGCGGCGAGCGAAGCGGATACCCGCTCGGTCACCG
This sequence comes from Nocardia sp. NPDC023852, assembly GCF_040639505.1. Taxonomy (NCBI): domain Bacteria; kingdom Bacillati; phylum Actinomycetota; class Actinomycetes; order Mycobacteriales; family Nocardiaceae; genus Nocardia; species Nocardia sp. NPDC023852. The sequence continues at coordinate 94,621 of NZ_JBFAAB010000015.1, read as the reverse complement.
CGATCGACATCAGGAACTCGAGCATCTTCGGTTCCAGGGCGTCGAGGACGTTCTCGGCGAGATACTCACGGATGCCGTGGTCGCCCGCGGAGAGGGTAGCGATCAGCTGCGCTGGATCGGCGTTGCCGCGCAACGACAGACTCACCAGCTGGATGGCCGCGGGCCAACCGTCGGTGGCCGTGTGGATCTCGGTCACCTGCTCGGCGGTGAGCGCGAATCCGTTGCGCTGCACCAGGATCTGCCACGTCTCGTCCTCGGTCATGCGCAGCGCGGCCGAGGAGATCTCGACCAGCTCGTCCTGCACCCGCATCCGGCTCGTCGGCAGCCCGGACTGCTCCCTGCTGGTGACAACAAAGCGCAGATGATGGCAGCCATTGTCCAGCAGGGCGTTCATCGCGCGGTGCGCGCCCGCGTCACTGACCCGATGCCAGTCGTCGACGATCACCACGATCGACTTGCCATTCGCGTGGATCTCGTCGATCAGCGTGGAGATCACGAACGCGGAGGCGTCGGCAGGGCGTTCCTCCAGCACTTGGAGCAGGCCGTCGCCGATGTCGGGGCGGACCCGGCGGATCGCTTCGATGAGGTGGGCGAGAAACCAGATCTCGTTGTTGTCGTCGTGGTCCACGCCGATCCAGGCGACGGCCACGTCTTGCTCGGCGAGCTCGGCCCGCCATTGCGCGGCCACCGTGCTCTTGCCGAATCCGGCGGGGGCGTGGATCATCGCGAGCCTGCGACGACCTCCCGCACGCAGAATGCCGAGCAGGCGCGGTCGCGGCACCGGCTCGCGAGTGGGTGTCGGCGGACGGAATTTCGTCGCGGGCGTCGGCGGCATCGTGATCGACGACGTGCCGGTGGCGCCGGAATGCTGCGAGACCGCAGGCCGCAGCGTCAGTGGCCAGCTGCGCCGCGCCGTGACGGCGGGACGGGTACGGGTCAACGTTGCCGTTGGCTCGCCGACAGAGGTGGGCTCGGGTTCGGGCGTGGTGTCCAGCAGCGCCATCTCGTCGGGCAGCTGGTCGTGGTCACGTTGCACGGTCCGCAGCAGTTCGCCGAACTCGTAGGCGGTGGACGGGCGGTCGCGCGGATTCTGGGACATGGCATGTTCGATGACGGCGGCCACGTCCGAGGGAATGTCCTGGTCGCGCAGGTCGGGCACCGGCTGGGTGGTGATTCGCAGAAACTGCGCGACCACCCTCTCCCCCGCCTGCCTTTCGAAGGCCGCATGCCCGGTGAGCAGCGCGAACAACGTGGAGCCGAGGCCGTAGATGTCGGAGCGGACGGTCGGTTCGTCGCCCTTGAGCACCTCCGGCGCGGTGAACGCGGGCGAGCCGGTGATCAGACTGCTGGACGTGCGGAACCCACCGGGAATGCGGGCGATGCCGAAATCGGTGAGCTGCGGCTCGCCGTAGCCGCTGAGCAGGACGTTGGCCGGTTTCACGTCCCGGTGCAGTATTTCGGCTCGATGCGCGCTCTCGATCGCACCCGACAGCTTCACCCCGGCCCGCAGCGAGTCGGCCCAGGTGAGCGGGCCCTGATCCCGGATGAGCTGTTCCAACGACCCGCGGTTGAAGTACGGCATCACGATCAGCGGCATTCCGGTCGCGGTGACGTCCACCTGGAGGATGTCGACGATGTTCGGATGACCGGACAGCCTGCCCATCGCTTGCTCCTCGCGGAGAAAGCGCTCCCTGCTCTCTTGGTCGATCTCCGAGGAGAGCACCTTCACCGCGACCACACGGTTCAGCGAGGTCTGGATACAGCGATATACCACTCCGAACCCGCCGTGGCCGATCTCCACCGCACCGGTCAGACCCATCGCTTCGAGCTCGTCGCCCATATCGACGGGCTCCTGACTTTGCGTATTCGCTTCGCCCGCAGTCGATCCCGTGCCCACCCTGCCCGACCGCATCTGTGGATTCATGTGATCACCTCGAACTCACATCGAATCGGTGTCGCCGGCGACCAGCTCCGCGCCGACGTCGGACAGCCCGGGCAACCCTTTGGTGTCCGATTTGTCTGCGCATACTCCAACGTAGCGCGGCGCGGGATTTCGTGGGAGATGTTTCGAAATAGGACAAATTCATGTTGGCTGACCAGGATGTTCGAGCTGGTCAGCGCCGTGCGGAGGGCTTGGGGTCCGGCGCGAACACCACACCGGCTATTCCCTCGAACAGTGCGAGGTGCTGTTCGACTGATTCACTCGCGCGACAGCCGCCTACCAGGCCGACGCCGAAGACCCGCGCCGGAGCGTCTATCCGACAGCAAGGGCGATGACCTGGGTGATCTGGCCAGCGGCGAAGTTGTTGTCGCTCACCAACACCAGGGTCCGCTCGCCGGAGGGCAGGCGCGGACCCCAGGTCATGCCCTCGATGTTGTCGATCGCGGCGAGCCCGACGTCGGCAAGGTCGACGAGCAACCGCTTGGCCACCGGACGTGCGGCGCCGACCGGCGCGTCGAGGACGTTGGTCGCCGCGCCCAGATCCGCCTCGTAGATACGGATTTTGTTGCCGACGCCCTTGACGTAGGCCCTTTCGAGCACAAGGAGTTCGGTCGGGTCCAGCGGGTCGGCGGCCAAGATGGACGAGATCCCGTTCGTGCCGAGGCCGGGCTCGGGACGCGACTCGGCGAACACCGGATCCAGCGGATACACGTATTGGGCGAGCGGCGGTCCGAAGCGCGCCTGGACGGTGATCCGGGCGAGCGCGCCACTGGTCGTGGTCGCCACCGGTCCGTCCCCCAGCAGCGGACCCTCCACCGACGTCAAGAACAGTGCACCCCCGGCGGCGAAGGTCGCGCCCTCCAACGCCAGGTTCTGCCGCGGCCCCGCATTCGGCAGCATCCGTTCGTCGCCCGGGATCGGCAAGTCACCCGCGAACGTGCCGTCGGGCCGCGCGATCCGCACCGAAGGGTCCGCGCGGACAGTTTCGGTCCGTACGCCCTCCTGCGTCCAGAAGTAGTCGCCGGTCCACGGATCGACCCGGATCTCCTCCGGATCCACCGACTTCGGGGCGTAGGGAGTCCCTGTCGATGTCAAGAGCGGGCGTGTGCCGGTGATCGTCACCGGGCCCACCCCGTTCTCGCCGACCGTGACGTGTGCGGTGTAGTACCGCGCCGGGTCTTTCTCGGACCCGTCATCGCTGATCAGGACATACTCGCCGGTACGCTCCTGGTAGTCGATCCCGGACAGGCCACCCACCGTGGTTCCCGCGATGTTCAGATCGTGCTCGATCACCTGCTCGCCGAGCAGCCGCACCGACGGGCCCACCGCCGGATCGGCGGCGGCCTGCGGCACCGTCACGGCGGGGGCGGACACGAACGCGAGGGCACAACTGGCGACCAGGATGCGGCGGCTACGACTCGACACGGCTCTCAACGTATCCGCAAGGGCGCACCCGGCGGAAAATCCGCCGATCACCCACCCGGAGAACGGCGAAAGCCCGCCACCGCGAAAAGCGATGGCGGACTTTTGACGTCTGGTTCGCGCGAAGACTACTTGCGCAGCGAGGCAGGGACCTCGAAGCGCTCGCCGTAGGTCTTGGCGAGGTAGTCGGCGCGGGCCACGAAGGCCTCCTGCCCGCCCGGATAACCGACGATGTACTGATGCACTCCGCCGGTCCAGGCCGGGAAGCCGATGCCGAGGATCGAGCCGATGTTGGCGTCGGCGGTCGAGGTCAGCACACCCTCGTCGAAGCACTTCTGGGTCTCGATCGCCTCCGCAAACAGCATGCGGTCGATCAGATCCTGCAGCGGGACGCTGAAGTCCGCCGTGGTCTTGAAGTGCTCACGCAGCCCGGGCCACAGACCGGTGCGCTTGCCGTTCTCGTCGTACTCGTAGAAGCCCGCCTTCTCCAGACGGCCCGGACGCCCCTCGGACACCATGTAGTCGATGACGTCCTGCGCCGGGTGACGCTTCGCGCCCATGGTGGTGTCGCCCGACTCGGCGGCCTCCTGGGTCTCCTTGGCGATCTTCTGCATGAGCTTCATGTTCAACTCGTCCGACAGCTGCAGCGGCGCAGCAGGGTACCCCGCCTGCAGCCCGGCCTGCTCGATGGTCGCGGGCTCGATGCCCTCGTTGAGCATGGCGATCGCCTCGTTGACGAAGGTGCCGATCACACGCGAGGTGAAGAATCCGCGGCTGTCGTTGACCACGATCGGGGTCTTCTTGATCGCGAGTGTGTAGTCGAACACCCTGGCCAACGCTTCGTCCGAGGTCTTCTCACCCCTGATGATCTCCACCAGCGGCATCTTGTCGACCGGCGAGAAGAAGTGGATGCCGATGAAGTCCTGCTGGCGCTGGACGCCGGCCGCGAGACCGGTGATCGGCAGGGTGGAGGTGTTCGAGCCGAGCAGCGCATCGGGGGTGACGACGTCCTCGATCTCCTGGAACACCTTGTGCTTCAGCTCGGTGTTCTCGAAGACGGCCTCGATGACGAAGTCGACACCGGCGAAGTCGGCCGCGTCCGCGGTCGGCTTGATCCGGTCCAGCAGCGCCTTGGACTTCTCCTCGGTGGTCTTGCCGCGGGAGAGTGCCTTGGCCTCGATCTTCTCGGAGTAGTTCTTGCCGCGCTCGGCCGCCTCGATCGAGACATCCTTCAGCACGACCTGGTAGCCCGCCTTGGCGGAGACGTACGCGATACCTGCGCCCATCATGCCCGCGCCGAGCACGCCGACCTTCTTGATCTCCTTCTTCGGCACGTCCTTCGGCCGCGAACCACCGTTGTTGATGGTCTGCAGGTCGAAGAAGAACGCCTGGATCATGTTCTTCGCGACCGGGCCGGTGAGCAGGTGCACGAAGTAGCGGGACTCGATCAGCGAGGCGTTGTCGATGTCGACCTGCGCGCCCTCGACCGCGGCCGACATGATGGCACGCGGGGCGGGCATGTTCGCGCCCTTGATCTGCTTGCGCAAGTTGGCCGGGAAGGCCGGCAGATTCGCCGCGAACGCGGGCGAGGACGGGGTGCCGCCGGGGATCTTGAAGCCCTTGACGTCCCAGGGCTGCACACCCTTGTCCGGGTTGGCCTTGATCCACGCCTTGGCGGCAGGCACCAGCTCATCGACGGAACCGACGAGCTCGTCGACCAAGCCGATCTCCTTGGCCTTGGCCGGCTTGTTGCGCTGGCCCTGCAGCAGCACCTGCATCAGGGCGTTCTGCAGACCCAGCATGCGCACGGTGCGGATGACACCGCCACCGGCGGGCAGCAGGCCGAGGGTGGCCTCCGGCAGACCGATCTGCGAACCCGGCACGTCGGCGGCGATGCGGTGGTGCGTGGCCAGCGCGATCTCCAGGCCACCGCCCAGCGCGGCGCCGTTGATGGCGGCGACGACCGGCTTACCCAGCTGCTCCAGGCGCCGCAGCGGTCCCTTGATCTCGCTGAGCTCCGCCATCAGGGCCTGTGCGTCGTCCGGGCCGACCTTCATCATGTTCTTCAGATCGCCGCCGGCGAAGAAGGTCTTCTTCGCGGAGGTCACGACGACACCGGTGATGGTGTCCTTCTCCGCCTCGAGCCGGTCGACGGTGGCGGCCATCGACTTCTTGTACAGCTCGTTCATCGTGTTGGCGCTCTGGTTCGGGTCGTCCATCGTCAGCGTCACGATGCCGTCCGAATCCTGCTCCCAACCGATCATGTTGGTTTCACTCACAGCTCTATGTCTCCTTGTTGATTAGCGGCCTTCGCGAGCCCTCCGTGGTTACGCAGGCTGCCGCCTCCGGCCCATCGCTCACGCCGCGTGTTGATTAGCGGCCTTCGCGAGCCCTCCGTGGTTACGCAGGCTGCCGCCTCCGGGCCCATCGCTCACGCCGCGTGTCGATTAGCGGCCTTCGCGAGCCCTCCGTGGTTACGCAGGCTGCCGCCTCCGGGCCCCATCGCTCACGCCGCTGTGAATCTCAGCTGCCGGTTGGGGATCAGACCCGCTCGATGATGGTGGCCACGCCCATGCCGCCGCCGATGCACAGGGTGATCAGCGCGTAGCGGCCGTTGCGGCGCTCCAGCTCGTCGACCATGGTGCCGGTGATCATCGCGCCGGTCGCACCGAGCGGGTGGCCCATCGCGATCGCGCCGCCGTTCACGTTCAGCTTCTCGTCCGGGACCTTCAGGTCCTTCTGGAATTTCAGCACCACGGACGCGAACGCCTCGTTGATCTCGACCAGGTCGATGTCATCTAGCGTCAGGCCGGCCTTTGCCAGCGCCTTCTTGGCGGCCGGGGTCGGACCGGTCAGCATGATGGTCGAGTCGGCGCCGCTGGTGGCGGTCGCGACAACACGCGCGCGCGGGGTGAGACCGGACGCCTCTCCCGCTTCCTTGCTACCGACGAGCACGAGCGCGGCACCGTCGACGATGCCGGAGCTGTTACCGCCGTGGTGCACGTGGTTGATCTTCTCGACGAAGTAGTACTTCTGCAGCGCCACCGCGTCGAAGCCACCCATCTCACCGATCACGGCGAAGGACGGCTGTAGCTTTGCCAGGTCCTCGGCCGTGGTACCGGGACGCATGTGCTCGTCCTTGTCCAGCACGATGATGCCGTTCTGGTCCTTGACCGGAACGATCGACTTGGCGAAGTAGCCGCCGGTGGTGGCCTTGGCGGCCAGTTCCTGCGAGCGCACCGCGTAGGCGTCGACGTCGTCGCGGTCGAAGCCTTCGATGGTGGCGATCAGGTCGGCGGACACACCCTGTGGAACGAAGTAGGTGTCGTAGTTGGTGGCCGGGTCGAGCGCCCACGCGCCGCCATCCGAACCCATGGGCACGCGGGACATGGACTCGACGCCGCCGGCCAGGACCAGATCGTCGAAGCCGGAGCGCACCTTCTGCGCGGCCAGGTTGACCGCCTCGAGCCCGGAGGCGCAGAAGCGGTTGAGCTGGAAGCCGCCGACGGTGTCGGGCAGTCCGGCCACGGTCACCGCCGTGCGGGCGATGTCGGCGCCCTGGTCACCGACCGGCGCGACCACGCCGAGAATCAAGTCGGAGATCCGATCCTCGTCGAGGTTCGGGAAGCGGCCGCGCAGCTCCTGGATCAGACCAACAGTCAAGTCGATCGGCTTGACCGAGTGCAGCGAGCCGTTCTTCTTGCCGCGGCCGCGCGGAGTGCGGATGGCCTCGTAAATGTAGGCCTCTGTGGTCATATCGGAGTGTTCCTTCCTTAAAGGTGCGCGGCCGGACCCTCGTCCGTCCGGGCGCTCTGTGCGGCAACACCGCGTGCTGCGGCATGGCTGCGGCTGACCTCATCGACCGGTCGTGCGACCGACCGTCCTGACGCTGTACAAAACAGGGCAAGCAATAGCGAACGCATGCTCCCGGTCGCCCGTACGCCTGCGCCCACCATAGAACCTCGTCATACCGAAGCTCACGGCCACCCGTTCATACTACCGGCGATGTGCGAACTGCGGTTAACTTAACGTCGTCTGAGCGGTGGTTGTCAACCATCCAACCGTGTGGCACCGAGCTCACTCTTCAGCAATTCGAGAGCGACCTCGTCCGGATCACGCCGGTCGCCGGGAGCCACCGGATCCGCCGCGGCGGCCAGCATCTCTTGCTCCTCCTCCGGCGTCGAGGCGGGAACGACCCCGTCGTTGTCCCATCCGCTGCTGGCCCGGACTTCGTTTCCGCTCGCAGCGGCATCGAATGGCGCGGAGTCCGCGGGGCCGGGATCGTCCGGCAGATCGGGGTAGTCGGGCGGTGGAATATCGTCATCTCCGCCGAACGGACGCGAGTCGGAGCGACCGGGGCGCGACCTGCCGGCACCGGCCGGCTGGTCCCCGCCTGCGTTCCTGGCCTGACTCGGGCGCGAATAACGTGGCGGCGCGGCGGCATCCGAACCACGTCCCGACACATTGCCCGATTCACGTCCAGAGGCTTGGTTGCCCGCCGATCCGCGCTGCCGGTTCCCCCCACCGCCGGACCGGGGCGCCGCGGCGGGACGCGGCGCCGCACCGCCCGCTTCCCAGCGCACCTCATGGTCGCGACCGAGCACAGCACGCACCGCCGACCGCACCGCTTCCACATTCCGCGGATCAGACAATCGCTGCGCCAGTGGGGCGTGCTGATGTGTGAGCACGATGACATCGCCCTCGACGCGCGACACCGACGCGCCTGCCAGCATCGCCTGCACGGCCGCGCCGAACTCGCGCACCGTGGTGCGGATCTCCGCCCAGGCGGCTTCCACCTCGCGCAGCAGGTCACCGCTCTGCGCGCCGGGTTCCGGTTGTCCGGGTTCGTGCGTCGAGCGAGCTTCCGCAGGTGCGGTATACGCGGACCCGGCAGTCGACGGCGTGGCCCGATCCGCCGATGCGGTATTCGCCTCCGAGGCCTGCGCAGCGGACGTACCCGTCGGCTGGGCGTTCGCGGCGGACGAAGGACCCTCAGCCGCATCGCCTGCGGAAATAGGCTGCACCGCCGCGGAGTCCGGGTTCTGTACAGCGGGAGGACGGCGACTCGCGCCCGATTCGGCGCCGGCGGGTGCCGAACCGGATCGTTCGGCTGCTGCCGCGGAACCACCTGGAGCGTTCGCGGAGTCGGCCACCGAGCCCGGGTGGGCGGCTACAGGTCTCGACTCGGTGGACATGGCGGGTCCGCCTGGCGACGAAAGCGCCGCGCTACTTCCGAATGAGCCATCCGATGCGTCCGGCGCGGCACCCGACGAACCCGGTCCGGTGGTAGCGGCGGCATTCCGACCACCCTCCGCTCCTACGACCGACGACGGGGATACACCGACCTGTGCGGATCGACCGTCTTCCTGCTCGGGACCATCACTTCGAACGTCAGACGCGCTGCCGGCCGGCTCCCCGGTGGCGGACTCGCCACCAGCCGAGGACACGCCGGACGCACCACGACCGGCGGATCCGAGATGCGTCCCACCCTCTGCGGAATCCTCGCCGGCGATATGCACTGCGCGATCGACAGGTCCGGTATCGACAGACGCCGCACCACCAGGACCCTCGGACTGTGCCGTACCGCTCGTAGGCACCGCAGCACCGATGGGCGGGCTATCGCCAACCGACGCGGCACCATCGGTTCCAGTAGCATCCGCAGATGCGGCGGACCCGGCAGCCGAGGCCGTACCGGCAGGCGAGCTGCCGCCTTGGTTCTCCCGGCGAATAGCAGCCAGTGCCTCCGCGCCGCGGCGCCGCGTCGGATCGGACGGCGATGCGCTCGCAGGCGCGGGCCGGGCAGGTGCCGGAGACGCGGCCGCGAGGGCGCCGCTCGCGACCCCCCGCTCCAATCGTTCCAGGCGCTGCAGCGTGGCGGATTCGGCGTCGGAGACCGAGGGCAGCAGCATGCGAGCGCAGACGACCTCGAGCAGAAGTCGGGGCGCGGTGGCACCGCGCATCTCACCGAGCCCTTCGTGCAACAGCTCGGCGTAGCGGGTCAAGGTGGCCGAACCGAGACGCTCGGCCTGATCGCGCATGCGGTCGAGCACGTCGCCGGGGCCGGTGACCAAACCGCGATCGGTGGCATCGGGCACCGCGCGCAGCAGGATCAGGTCACGGAAGCGGTCGAGCAGGTCGACGGCGAAACGGCGCGGGTCGTGTCCCGCCTCCATCACCCGATCCACCGTGCCGAACAGCGCCGCCCCGTCGTCGGTGGCCAACGCCTCGACGGCGTCGTCGATCAGCACCACGTCGGTGACGCCGAGCAGAGACACCGCGCGGGAGTAGGTGACGCCCTCCGGGCCCGCGCCGGCCACGAGCTGGTCGAGCACACTCAGGCTGTCGCGCGGCGAACCACCGCCCGCGCGAATCACCAAGGGATATACCGCTTCTTCGACCGGCACGTGCTCCTGCTCGCAGATCCGGCCCAGCAGCCCGCGCATGGTCGCCGGTGGCAACAGCCGGAACGGATAGTGGTGCGTGCGCGAGCGGATGGTGGGCAGCACCTTGTCCGGCTCGGTGGTCGCGAAGATGAAGATCAGGTGGGCGGGCGGCTCCTCGACGATCTTCAGCAGCGCGTTGAAGCCCGCGGTGGTGACCATGTGTGCCTCGTCCACGATGAACACCCGGTACCGGGACTCGGCGGGGGCATAGAAGGCGCGGTCGCGCAGTTCGCGGGTGTCGTCGACACCGCCGTGGCTCGCGGCGTCGAGCTCGATCACATCCAGGTTGCCCGGACCACCGGGACCGAGCGCCACGCAGGACGGGCAGACACCGCATGGCGTCGAGGTGGGACCCTGCACACAGTTCAGCGACCGGGCGAGAATGCGCGCCGAAGAGGTCTTGCCACAGCCCCGCGGACCAGAGAACAGGTAGGCATGACTGATTCGTCCCGTGTCGAGCGCGATACTCAGCGGGTCGGTAACGTGCTCCTGACCCACCACCTCAGCGAATGTTGCCGGTCGGTACTTTCGGTACAGAGCCACGGCCAGAGGTTACCGGCGAGCGCCGACAAAGAACATTCGCGCCCGGAGCGGCCCGGCATGGGTACATTGCCCACAGCATATGTGATATAGATCACAGAATACGTCGTGACTTCTTCTACCCCACTCTCCGGCGATATAGACGGCAATGTGTCAGCAATCACCCATCGCCGCTAACCGAACCGGGGCGTTTATCATCACGCCCTCCCTCCTAGCGCGAAAACATGTACTCACACCCCGCTACGCCGCAAGTTTGTGGACATAACGAAAAAGTCACCGTTGGTGACATAAGCGCAATCGTCTGGCTAACGTGGCAGTCGGCAACTTCGGTAGCCAAACCTTCATCAGGTTGGTGACCCCGGCCGGTCCCTCATCCCGACCGGGGCACAACCACCGAGTTCGGCCCACGGTGACCAGAACCAATTCCCACACTTCCACCGGAGGAAATTCCACCGTGCCGTCGTGTGACGACATCGCCGCCGCCTGGCTGTCCAGTACCGATTTCGCAGGCGATCACTCCGCCGTCGCCTTGTTGAGCCGGGCGATCAGCCCGCAGGACTTCGCGATCAGGCGCGATTCACTGCCGGTGACCGCCGCGGCCGACCCGGCCACCGCCGCCGCCATTCTCGAACTCCTGGAACGCGGTCAGGTGCCCACCATCGCCGCGATCCGCACCCTGACCACCCAGAACGAGATGCGCCGCGAGGCCGAGCGCATCGAGCGGCTCGGGCGGCGCGCCCAGCGCAGCATCGACGACTTCGGCCGGGTACTCGCCAGACTGGCGGACGCGCACTGGACCTCGCACGGCATCGGGCCGACGCGCCGCGACGTGCTGTGCTCCGAGCAGATCATGACCCTGATCCGCACCCGCATCGGCGATATCGCACCATCGGCCGTGAAGCACCTCTGGCTGATCGAGCGGGCGCAGCGCGCAGGCTGGATCGCTTCCAATGCAAATCCCGGATCCCTCTGTGCCGCAAGGCGTTTCCATGCCGCGCAGTACGGCAACCGAGTATCGCTGCGCCCGGTCAACACCATCGGCACCGCGGTCGCGGCCTATCTCAACGACTACCTGGCCGAGCACGGACACCCGCCACGCTGGTCGGTGGTCACGCAGGAATTGCGCGACGACCGAGGCCGCCGGATCTTCCACAACACCGCCGACGCCCGCGCTCAGCAACTCTGGTTGACCACGGCGGAGTGGGTCACGATGCACGACGACTCCCCCGTCCCCGGTCGCAGGGGAATTCGGGCAATCCGCAAGTCCCGCAGCTGACCTGCGGCGCATCCCGATCTCTCGACACCCATAGGTTAACGGCGTTAGTCTAACGCCGTTAACCTATCGAGCGGAGCGCGCCCCGATGCTGACCCGGATAGCCCGATTCACCACCCGATTCCCCCGTGCCGTGCTCGCAGCCGCGTTCGCTCTCGCCGTGCTGTGCGGCATCTTCGGCGCAACCGCGGCCGCGCATCTGAAGTCCGGCGGATTCACCTCTGAGGACGCCGAGTCCGTACGGGTGGTCCAGCTGATCGCCGACAACTTCGGCGGCGCCGCGCCCAATTTCGTGCTGCTGGTCAGCTCCGACGCCGGCGCGAACGATCCCGCTACCAAGGCAGCGGGAATCGGGCTGACCGACACCCTGAAAGCGCGCGCTGACGTGCAGGGCGTCCAGTCCTACTGGACCGCCGCGCCGCCGCTGTCCACCGCTTTGCGCAGCGGCGACGGCAAGAGCGCCCTGGTGGTCGCCTTCCTCACCGGAGACGAATCCCACGTCCAACAGACCGCGGGCGAGCTGACCGATCAGCTCGCCGGAACCTCCGACGGCGTCACGGTCCGCCAAGGCGGCATCGCCGCGATCTACCACGATGTGACCAAGCAGACCACACAAGACCTCGCCCTTGCCGAAGGCGTGGCGTTGCCGCTGGTGATGATCGTGCTGATCCTCGTGTTCGGCAGCGTGATCGCCGCCGCGCTACCGCTGGCGATCGGCTTGTTCGCGATCGCGGCGACGCTGGCCATTCTGCGCTTGTGCACGCAGTTCACCGATGTCTCGATCTACGCGCTGAACATGACGACTGCCATGGGGCTCGCGCTGGCCATCGACTACAGCTTGTTCATTGTGAGCCGCTACCGGGAGGAACTGGGCAACGGTCTCGACCCGACCGCGGCCACCATCCGCGCCGTACAAACCGCGGGACGAACCGTGCTGTTCTCCGCGCTCACCGTCGCCCTCTCGATGGCCGTGCTGAGCGTGTTCGACCTGTACTTCCTCAAGTCTTTCGCCTATTCGGGCGTCGCCGTGGTCGTCGCGGCCGCGGCCGCCTCGATCCTGATCCTGCCCGCCGCGCTCGTGCTGCTCGGCCATCGGGTCAACGCCCTCGATCTGCGAGTTCCCCTGCGTCGGCTGTTCCGTCCCGGCACTCCGGCGCCGGCCACGCCTGCGCCGGAGGAGACCCGCTGGTACCGAACGGTCACCGCGGTGATGCGGCATGCGGCGCCGGTCGCGGTCGTGCTCATCGTGGTGTTGCTCGCGCTCGGCGCACCGTTCCTCTCGGTGAAGTTCGGCTACCCCGACGACCGGGTGCTCCCGGTCAGCGCGGCCAGCCGTCAGGTCGGTGACGCATTGCGCAGCCAGTTCCCACAGGCGGACCCGGCTGCCACTACAACGATCGTGTTGGACGGCTACCGCGGCGATACCGCGGCGATCGGCGCGTACGCCGCCGAGCTATCCGAGGTGGACGGCGTGCCCGCGGTGCAGTCCAGCGCCGGGATCTACGTCTCTGGATTGCGTCTCGCGACGGCCACGCCCGGTATGGCCAATGACACGGGGACCTACCTCAACGTCGCCACCGAGCTCGACCCATTCTCCCCCGCGGGTGAGCGGCAGCTGCAAGCGATCAGGGCGGTACCCGCGCCTGGCCCCGCGCTCTACGGCGGCGCCGCGGCGATCAACGCCGACTCGCTGGACGCACTGGCCGCCCGGCTGCCGCTCGCGGGCGCGCTGATCGCGCTGACCACCTTCGTCGTGCTGTTCCTGTTCACTGGAAGCGTCGTGCTTCCACTCAAAGCGCTTGTGTTGAATACTCTTTCGCTCGCCGCCGCGTTCGGTGCGATGGTATGGGTGTTCCAGGATGGCCACCTGTCCGGGCTACTGGGCTTCACCCCGGTCGGCTATCTGGTGCCGACCATGCCGATCCTGATGTTCTGCTTGGCCTTCGGCCTGTCGATGGACTACGAGGTGTTCCTGCTCTCGCGCGTGCGTGAGGAGTGGTTGGCCGGGCACGACAACACCCGCGCGGTCGCGATCGGCGTCGCCCGCACCGGCCGCATCTTCACTGCGGCCGCCGTGCTGATGGCCATCGTGCTGGGTGCCCTTATCACCTCCAAGGTGTCGTTCATGCAGCTGATGGGGCTCGGCCTCACACTGACCGTGCTCGCTGACGCGACAATCATTCGCGGCCTGCTCGCACCGGCGCTCATGCGGCTGCTCGGCCCGGCGAATTGGTGGGCGCCGCAACCGCTTGCCCGCCTGCACGCCAAGATCGGGCTGACCGAGAGCGACCACACGTCCGCGACACCCGAGTTCGAAACCGCGGATCGCCCGTGATCGGCTCGCACCGGCCGCGGTCGCCGCGCGGCTCCGGAGCCCGGCTACGCGAGGAGATCCTGCGCGCCACAGCCGACCTGCTCGCACGCACCGGTGCCGCCGAGGCGGTGTCGATCCGCGCGGTGAGCGAGCTGGTCGGGGTGAGCGCGCCGTCGATATATAGGCACTTCGCGGACAAGGACGAGCTCATCGAAGCCGTCGTTGCCCAGGTCTTCGAGGACCTCGCCGAGGCGTTGCGGACGGCCACCGATCCGGCGAGCCCGCCGATGACCCAGCTGCGTGACCAGGGTATGGCCTACGTACGGTTCGCCCTCGCGCATCCCGAGCAGTACCGGCTGGCGACCGCGGCCACGAAGAGCGGAGGCGCGGTCGATCAAGTGCTCACCAGTGGAGCGTTCCAGCATTTCGCGGCAACTGTGCACAAGTGCATGGACGAGGGGACGATGGCACCGCGCGATCCGCTGCCCGTCGTGCTGGAACTCTGGTCCGTCGCCCACGGCATCGCTTCCTTGCTGATCGCCAAGCCCTACCTGCCCTGGGGCGACGCGGAAGCGGCCGCGTCGCGCGTGATGGGCGCCGCGTGCATCGGATACAGCGTGCTCGACCTGATCGGCGAGGACCTGCCGACACCGGAAACGGTTACCGCCTGGCTCGGCCGTCTACGGCACCACGGTTCCCCCACCTGACCAGCCGCCGCTCGACGGGACGGCCGTAGGTGACCGTTCGGGCCGCGCCGGATCGGCGTGGGGGTCACTTCGGCCGCCTACCCACCGACCGTCCACACCACGCCGAGGACGATCCAGGAGCGTTGATCACCGCGGAGCGGCGGTTTATGTGGTTGCCGGAAGGCCGTGATTGCGCTCGGCGCGGACGGGTGGCGCCATCATCTCAGTTCACCTCGCCCGGGGATGCGGTGAACGTATTGCACTGGGCCGCAAGGTTTTTGTCCAACCCTGTCTCGAACCACTGGCCGCCGTTCTCAGACGTGCCGTGGTCGCGCATGTCACCTGCCTGGTCACCACGACCGTACGCGTCCTTACGCGCCAAGGTGAGTTGCGGGTTGGTCAGCGAGCCACCTCTGGCCGAGGACGCGAGGTACATGCCGTCGAAGCAGTTGGCCTGCAATTCGACTCGGCGGGACAACTCCAGCCCCTTGGGGCTGCGCGGGCCCACGTCGGCCCGATCACTGTTGGCCTTGCGCAGAATGCCGGACATCGCCTGCACGTGGTGTCCGTACTCGTGTGCGAAGACCGACAGGTAAACCACCCAGTTGTCCTTGAAGTAGTCGGTCTGCAGCTGGCTGATCGGCATATAGATGGTTTTGTTCGCCGGGCAGTAGAATGCGGCGAAATTGCTCGTCGACCCGGTACACGGCGTCGTGATGCCCGTCGTGGTCGCGCTGACATTCAGCGCGGGCGGCTGGAACGGCAGATTCGCCTTTCGCAACACCGGTTTCCACGCCACCTCCAGGCATGACGCGGCGCTTTCGAAGAACTTGCGCGCGGCGTCGACCTGCGTGCCCCACGGGGAGTAGGCGCACCGCGCCGGGAGCAGCGTCGCGTTCGGGTCTGTGAGCAGCGGGTTGCTGCCCGTCTCGGCCGGACCCGCCGAGCCGTCTGGTCGAGGAGCGAAAGTGAAGGTGGGCTGCGGACCGGACGGGCCGCTGTTGTTCCGTCCGACCGAGATCGCGTTGCGCACCAGCCCTCCGGCGACGAGGAACACGACGACGATCAACAGCGCCACCCATCCACCGCTACCTCGTTTGCGTGGCGGCGGATACGGCGGTCGACCGGGCGGACCGTACGGCATCGGCGGCGGCATCTGCGGGCGATAACCCGGTGGTGGACCGTAAGCGGGAGGCGAATAACCGGGCGGCGGACCATAACCCGGCGGCGGACCGTACGCCGGTGGTGAACCATAAGCAGGCGGCGGACCGTAGCCTGGCTGGGGAGGAATCGGGCGCCCGCCATGCGGAACCGGTCCGTATCCGTACGGTGGTTGTGTCACGCCCCCGTACCCCCTCATCTCATGATCGCCGACAGCCGCTGACGCAGGATAGCAAGCTGTCTAGAGTAGGCAGCCATGCTGACTTTTCGGGGGGGCGCCGTGGGCGCGCTTCTTCTCGCCACCGCGGGGATGCTCGCGACCGCCCCGGTCGCCCACACGGAGCCCGCACCGAGCGGTGTGACCATCACCGCCGACCTGAAACTCAGCCGCGAAGGCGTCCTCGAGGTAGTAGAGCAGGTGGCGGTGCCACCGGACGGCGCCTTCCGGATGTCACTTCCACTGCGGCTGCAGGTGAGCGACGACGTCGAGCGGGTTTTCCAGGTCACCGACGTGAACACCGAGGGCACGGGCACGGCGACGGTGGCCGGCGACCAGTTCACCATCGAGGCGCGACCCGGCGAATCCACCTTCAAGTACTCGGTGCGCAACACCGTCAGCGAAGCGCCGGGTACCCAGGTTTTCCATTGGCTCGGCGTACTGAACACCGACATCGCCTCGATCAGCGCTTCGTTGATCAGCCCGAGCTTCGAGATGGGCATCGTCGACTGCAAACTCGGCCCGCCCGGCAACGCCCGGCCATGCGCGGACGTCAAGATCGAGACCGACGGTGTGCTCTTCCTCGAGCAGACCGATCTGCACAAGGGCGACGTCATCGATCTGACCCTGCAACTGCCGCCTGGCACCGTGCCGAGCAACGCCGACGTGCGCGGCAGCGGCGACGCGGGCCCGTTCACGATCACCATGCCTGCGCTGGTCGCGTTCGGTGTGCTGCTGCTCGCACTGGCGGGCGTGATCGCCTTCGCGCTGCGGGCCCGGCGCCGCGACGTCGCAGCAGGCGGTGGTTCGGACACGATCGATCCGCTGCTGCGCGAGGGTGACCGTGTGCAGTTCATCTCGCCCGACGGAGCGCTGCCCGGGGAGGCGGGCCTGCTGCTGGACGGGCACGTCGATCCGGTCGATATCGCCGCGACAGTGGTGGATCTCGCAGTGCGCCGGTATATCTGGATCACCCCGCTCGGCGACACCGACTGGCGGATCAACCGGGTGAACGCCCCCGACGACCAGCTGCGGGATTACGAGAAGGCGGTCTACCGGGCGTTGCTGCCCGACGGCACCGACACGGTGACCGTCACCGACCTACGCAACCCGGGCCGCGTGCAATCCGGTCCGGTGCGCACCGCCTTGCTGGCCGACGCCGTCACCCGCGGTAGCTTCACCGACCGCCGCCGCCCCGGCCTCGCGGTATGGCTGGGCGGTGCGCTGATCGTCGCGGGCATCGCCGCGACCGTCGCGCTCGCGCTCACCTCCGGGCATGCCCTGGTCGGCGTCGCCATCGCGCTCGCCGGTGTCGCGACCGTCCTGCTTCCGAAGTACCTGCCGGTCAGGACCGCGCGCGGAGTGGAGCTCACCAGGCAGATCCGCGCGCTGCAGCGCGGCCTGGAAGCGACTCGACGCGACCAGATCCCACCGCTCGACCAAGAGACGGTGTTCTCCCGTGCCCTGCCGTTCATGGTGATCGGCGGACGCGCCGACAACTGGATTCGTGCCTTCCGCGACCTCGACCCGTCGGCCGACTCGCAGCCCGGCCTCTACTGGTTCGGTGGCTTCGAACACGACCGCAACCTGCAGCGCTTCGCGGGACACTTCCCATTCTTCATCACCGCGCTGGAAGGTCTGTTCGCCACCGGACATCCACATCGGTAGTGCCGCACGCCGATGAGGAGAGGGCGACCAGCGACAGCGGCCGGTCGCCCTCTCTCGATCTCTCAGTCGCCCAGTGTGGTGCGCCGGATCGCGGCGAGCGGATCGGCGTACAGCACGCTCAGCGAGGTGACCACGGCGGCGAATTCCTGCACCTTGCCGCCGAATCCGCTGATTCGGATATCGGTCGGAGGCAGGGTCGAACCCTGGTTGAACGCACGCGCTACATGCCCGACCGCGGGCCGGTAGCCGGTGAAGGCTTGGCCACCCAGAATCACGCGATCAGGGTTGAGCATGTCGCGCACCATCGCCACGGTGTGGCCGAGGATGGTGGCGCGCTCGGCGAGCAGTTCACGCGCGGGCTCCGAGCCCGACTCCGCAGCCCGGTACAGGTCCGCGATGGTCGATCCCGCGGTTCCGTTGTGCGCTGGGATGATTCCGCGACCGACGGCCCTGGAGTGCAGTGACCGATCACCCACGGTTACCTCCAGGCAGCCGCGCCGTCCGCAGGCGCATTCGACGTCCGAGCCGGTGGGAAGATGCGCGATCGAGCCGGGGCCGTTGCTCGGCGTGTGCACGCGGCCATCCAAAGTCACAGCTACACCGGCGGTTTCGCGGACGTAGAAGTACAGGCTGCTGCCACGCTCCACGCGAGCTTGGTCGCGCGGTTCGACGGTGCGCAGCAACAGCTCCGAGCCGGCCATCGCCTCGACGTGCGGCGCCACCGAGACGGGCAGCTCGAGCACCTCGCCGAGCACCGAACCGACTTGCGCACCACGCCAATCCAGCTTGGGGTGGTCGACGACGCCGGTGAGCGGATCGACCCGGCCGCCGATCGCGACGCCTGCCCATAGCGCCTTGCGCCGATGCCAGCGCTGCAGGAACGCCTTGGCGCTGCGGGCGACGGTGGTGGTGGCGAACTCCTGTCCGGTCTGCGGGGTAGCGATGGCGAGGCCACCTAGGATGCGGCCGCGCAGGTCGGCCGCGACGATCTTGGTGACCGCGGCACCGATGTGGATACCGATGGTCAGGTAGGCCTCGTGGTCGAGTTCGAACGGCACCCGGGGACGTCCGACCGCACCCGAGGCCGTCAGGTCCGGGCGCTCACGCAGCAAACCGGCGGCGAGTAGTGCGGACACCTGACGGTTGACCGTCGCGATGCTCAAACCCGTTGTGCGCGCGGCATTGTCACGCGAAACGGGACCACCGGTCGCGGCGCGGATAACCGCTGCCGCCGGGTTGTCGGCGATCCGTAGTTCGGGAGCGACCACCGGACGCTGAACACGAGTACGACCGGCGGCAACCCTGGGGACGGATCGTTCGAGGGTAGGGAGGGACATTGTGCAGATCCTTGCCGAAGTCCCGCAACCGAACGGGACGTGCCTACATGGGCGACGAAGCAGCAAACGAGCTGGAAAACCGGCTCAGCCGCAGCAAGAGGTACAACACAGTTCCCGTGTCAATGGCAGCCGCAGACCCAGTGCGGCAGTCACATAAGTGACCCGCAGCGAGTTCGATCGGCCAGCAGACATGTCGATAAAGTTAACACCGATTTCCGCGACGCACCAAGCCCCGACGCGCCGTTGTGTGCATGCGCACATAGTTTCCCCAGGTGACAGGCACAAGAATCTCGCCCGGTGGACAAGCCGACTGGGCGAGGTCTTTTCGCTGCGAAGGATTACTTCGGCGCGACGAACGGCCGATTGATCGTCGTGAAGTAGCCCCGATCGCGACCGGAAACGAGGGAAAACGCTGGTAGATTTCACTGGGCGTCAGCCGCTCGCTATTTCGCTTTCGCAGCGGCTTTCGCTTGCTTCTTGAATTCCCGTACTCGAGTCAGGGATTCGGCGTCGGTGACGTCGGCAACGGACCGCTGTGACCCCTCCTCGCCGTACGCGCCCGCCGCCGCGCGCCAACCCTCCGGCCGCACGCCGCGCTGCTTGCCGAGCAGGGCGAGGAAGATCTTGGCCTTCTGTTCGCCGTAGCCGGGCAGGTCCTTCAGTCGGCGCAGCACCTCGGCGCCATCCGGGTCGCCCTTGATCCAGATGTTCTCGGTCTCGCCGTCGTAGTTCTCGATGACGTAGCGCGCCAACTCTTGGGCCCGCCGGGCCATCGAGCGGCCGTAGCGGTGAATGGCGGGTGGGGTCGCGGCGAGATCCTCGAACTCCTGCGGATCAGCCTCGGCGATGCGGTGGATGTCGAAGCCACCCATCCGGTCGGCGATCTTCTTCGGGCCGCGGAACGCGTGCTCCATCGGATACTGCTGGTCCAGAAGCATCCCGAGCAGGGTGGCGAAGTGGTCCTCGGTCAGTAGTTCGTCCGCCTCGACGTCCTGTGCGAGGCAAAGCTTGCGACTCATCGCCTACCTCCTGCTCCCACGGTGTGTGCTCCTGCCGGGTTCGATCATCTCATCGGCGCCGACGACATGGGCACCCGCCAGCGCTCCACACAGTGACTCGAGTCACAGATCTTACGCGCGGGTAGATGGCGCCCCGCGTAGGCTCCTGGCTATGCCTCAGACGACGGCGACACCCACAACGGCCACGGATGGACACGGGCCCATGCACACCTACACTTTGCGCCCCGATCGGTTCGACCGAGCAGGCCAGGATCAGCTCGTCGACGTGCGCGACCTCCAGGCCGCGCTCCCCGGCATCCGCCGACTGCGAACCTGGGCACACGAAGCCCTCGCGCTGCAACCGGGCGAGAACGCGGTGGATATCGGTTCCGGCACCGGCTCCGAGGTCATGGCCTTCGCCGAAGCGGTCGGCCCGGACGGCAGCGCGGTCGGTGTCGAGCCCGACCCGCACCTGCTCGCCGCCGCCGAACGCCGCGCGACCCAGGCCGGCTCCACCGCTAAATTCCACTCCGGCGACGCCTACGGCCTGCCATTCGGCGCGGACAGCTTCGATGCTGCCCTGTGCGAGCGGGTGTTCCAGCACCTGACCGCCCCTGCCCGCGCCGCGAACGAGATCGCGCGCGTGCTGCGCCCCGGCGGCCGCGTCGTTGTGGTGGACAGCGACTGGGGCACCGCGATCGTGCACCCCGGCAACCGGCAGGTTGTGCGCGAGGTAATCGACACGTTGGTGTCGGCGACCACGAATCCGCTCGCCGGGCGCCGCATCCCCGGCCTGCTCACCAAGGCCGGTCTGGTGATCGACGATATCGGCTCGCAAGCCCTGGTGCAGGAGCGCAGTGTGGGCGCAGGCTCGCTGGTCAACAGGATATCGGCGATGGCGGTCGCGCGCGGCGTGATCAGCGAGGCACAGCGGGATCAGCTGATCGCCGACCTGCAGGCGGGCGCCGACAGCGGCGACATCCACCTCTCGGTCACCATGTTCGCGATTCTCGCGCACAAGCCGCGCTGAGGCTGCCGGTGTCCGTCGACGTGCTGACGGAGGTGGTGATCGACCGGTCGCGCGAGTTGGTCGCGGCGTTCGCGGGCGACCCGACGAACGCTCCCGCCTGGTACGCCAGAATCCGCGGCGTCGACTGGCGCACGGCACCACCGCTGCGAGTGGGCTCGCAGATGGACTTCGTCGCGCATTTCCTCGGCAGGCGGCTGGCCTACACCTACGAGGTGATCGACTACGCACCCGGCGAGCGGCTGGTGATGCGAACCCCTGCGGGTCCTTTTCCGATGGAGACGACGTACACCTGGGTGGATACCCCGGAGGGCGGCACACGCATGACACTGCGCAACCGCGGCGAACCGAGCGGATTCGGCAAAATCGCCGCACCCATACTGGAAGCCGCGATCCGACGGGCCAATCACGCCGACCTCGCACGGCTGAAGACGCTATTGGAGACGCGGTAGCCGGCACAGCCGGAACCCAGTCCGCCCTCCGACTGCGCCGGGCCGAGCGACGGCTCGAGGCAGCCGCTTATGCGCCGGGCCGAGCGACGGCTCGAGGCAGCCGCTTATGCGCCGGGCCGAGCGACGGCGAGGCAGCCGCGTAGCCGAGCGCCCGGCATGAAATTCGTGCCGGGCGCTCGCGTTGTGTCCAATTGCTTGCCGAGCAGCTTCTCGTTACTTGCCGAGCAGCTTCTCGGTGGCCGCGAGGAGGACGCAGGTGGCCAGGCCGTCCATCGCCTTCTCCAGCTCGGGCAGCTTCGGGAAGCTCGGTGCGATCCGAATGTTTTTGTCCTCCGGGTCGTTTCGGTACGGAAAGGCCGAGCCCGCCGCGGTCAGCGCGATGCCCGCCTCCTCGGCCAACGCGATCACGCGTGCCGCGGTGCCCTCGAGCACGTCCAGGCTGATGAAGTAGCCGCCCTTCGGCTCGGTCCAGGACGCCACCTTGGACGCGCTGAGCCGGTCTTCCAGGATCTTCAGCACCAGGGCGAACTTGGGCTCCAGGATGGCGCGATGCTTCTGCATGTGCGCGCGCACGCCGTCGGCATTCTTGAAGAAACGCAGGTGACGCAGCTGGTTGATCTTGTCCGGGCCGATGCTCTTCTTCGACGCGTGGCTCAGGTACCAGTCCAGATTCGCCGTGGAGCCGCCGATGAAGCTGACACCCGAGCCCGCGAAGGTGATTTTCGAGGTGGAAGCGAACACCAAGGGGCGGTTCGGGTTTCCAGCCGCGGCGGCCAGGCCGAGCACGTCGAGCACCGGCGCCGCCGTGTCGGTCAGCGGATGCACCGCGTAGGCGTTGTCCCAGAACAGCCGGAAGTCGGGCGCAGCGGTGGGCATCGAAACCAGCTCCCGGACAACATCTTCGGAGAAGACGACACCGGTCGGGTTGGAGTAGTTCGGCACCGCCCACAGACCCTTGATCTGCGGATCGTTCGCCAGCAGTTCGGCGATGGCGTGGGTGTCCGGGCCGTCGTGGCGCATCGGGACGGGGATCATCTCGAAGCCGAGCGCCTCGGTGATCGAGAAATGCCGGTCGTAGCCGGGGGCGGGACACAGGAACTTCAGTGTGTCCTCGGCGGCCCAGCGGCGCTCGGAGTCGTTAGTGCCGTAGAGCATCGCGTAGGCGATCACGTCGTGCATCAGCTCGAGGCTCGCATTGTTGCCGGCGAGCAGATTGTCCACCGGAATACCGAGCAGTTCACCGAAGATCGCGCGGAGCTCCGGGAGACCATGCAGACCACCGTAATTGCGGCAGTCGGTGCCGGTGCCATCGCGGAAATCGCCCTCGCCGGGCAGGGTCAGCAGTTCGGCGGACAGGTCGAGTTGTTCCGGTGAAGGTTTTCCCCGTGTCAAATCCAGCGTGAGCTTCTCGGTCCGGAGCGTCGCGTAGTTCGCGGACTGGGTCTCGTGTTCGGACACGAGCTCCTCGTGGCTCATCAAACCGATCTGCGTTTGCCGGGGCATCCTGGACAGCCTTTCGAAGCAGCAAGGGACGTGGAAGGCCGGGCCGATGTGTGGCCGCGACCGATCATTTGTCCGTGCGGACGCACGCGCGTCCGCGGACGCTGTTCACGTTACCCGTGCGTTGCTCGGAATTGGAGGCGTTATTCGACAGCCGGACATCCGTCCGCGCGATCCCTCTGAAAGGGGACCCCGCGCACCCGGCAGAGCCCGTTGACCCTTGCTGCCTTCCGGCCCTGGGGGGGTTCACAGGATGCGCGCCGCGCGGGATCCGTAGGCCAGTGTAGCGGCTCCCGCGCGAAAGCCGATCTTCGGGTCGACCAACCGTGGCCCACCAGGCACTTCGCCCGATCGACCGGGGCCATTTGGCGACTCACCGGGGGCTACCGGTATGCTGCTGCACGGAGGATTCGCCTAGTGGCCTATGGCGCTCGCCTGGAACGCGGGTTGGGTTAACGCCCTCAGGGGTTCAAATCCCCTATCCTCCGCCACGGCAAACGCCTCTGACTGGATCTCAATGGCTAGTCAGGGGCGTTTTTCGTAATATCCCATCTATTCTGGCAAACGCCCAGTGTTGATGACCATAAGGCCTGTTCAGGGCCGCTTACAGTTATTTCCGCAGGTAGAGGCCGTGTTGACCGCGTCAACATGCCTCGGGATAGGGGTTCGCTCCTCTATCCTCTGCGGCGTCCGCCACAAAAGGCGCAGTCGGCGCCCGTAGGCAGCGCCACGACTGTCGCATTATTGCTACCGGGCAGCCGACATGCAGCCTGATCGGTCTCAGATGTTCCGAGGGTGTGGGACGACAGGCGTTTCCTGGTCACGTTTTCAGTTGACAGAGCCAGCCGGGGAGTTCCTGAAGCCGAAGATCGAGGGCAGTTCGGGATTTAGGAAATGGGTGATACCTGCGATCTGGTCTCCCGAGAGGGTGAGGACGATCAGACCGGATGGTTGAGCCGCAGGATCGTTCGGTTGTCCGAGATAGCACGCGAAGGCGGGTTGGGCGTTGGCCCGGGTGGGCAAAAGCCTGAAGCGCCGCTCAGCTCGTCCAGCCGCGGTCGCCCGGAGGAACTCGGCGATGGCCTCCGCTCCACGGTACTCGTGCGGGGCGGGCGGCATGGCCAGCCAGGCGTCGTCGGTAAGTAGTGCGACCACTGCGTCGACGTTGTCGACGCAAAAGGCGTCGGCAAAACGTTGCGCCAGGTCCGCCTCGGTGTGAGAACCGGACTCGCGGTCCGCGCGGGTGAAATGCCCTCGCGCGAGCGATGTCCGGGCCCGTTGCAGCAAGCCCTTGATCGCCGCAGGAGTCGCCTCCAGCATCGTCGCCACCTCCGCGAGGGAGAAGTCGAGTACGTCGCAGAGGACCAGTACTGCTGTCTGCCGGGGCGGAAGCCGCTGCAACGCGCCGACGAACGCCAGCCGGACGGCCTCCCGGGCCTCGTAACGGGCCGAGGGGCCCGGCGCCGGGTCGAGCCACGCGTCGGGATAGGGCTGCAGCCAAGTGACCTCCTCTCGGCGGGAGGGTTCGGGCACCGCGAACGGCGGAACTGGCACGGGTGGGGGACGGCGCTTGCCGTCACGGATGTAGTTGAGGCAGCGGTTGGTGGCAATCCGGTACAACCATGTCCGCAGCGACGAGCGGCCCGTAAAGCCGCCGAGGCCCCGCCATGCGGCGATCATCGTCTCTTGCAGGAGTTCATCGGCGTCGGTGATCGACCCCAGCATCCGGTAGCAGTGCAGGTGAAGCTCGCGACGATGCGGTTCCATCAGCTCGGCGAAGGCTTGTTCGTCACCCGATCGTGCGAGCTGAAGCACCGAGGAACTCATGGCGTCCGATCATGCCACTGTCCTCGTTTACCCGACCACGACCGTTCCGTTCGCCAGCCAGTTGGTGTCTTAACTACTAGCAACTGCTAGAGGAGGGTCCCATGATCGACACCAATGACACCGTCAGCCAGCCTGTGCAGGCCTACTACAACATTCTGACCGCAGGCCCGACGGAATTCGACGAGGGGCGGCTGCGCGCAATACTGGCCGATGACCTCGTTTTCGAGGGTCCGATCGCCGGCCACGTCGTCGGAGCGGAACCGTTCATCAAAGGAGTCTTCGGATTCATCGACACAATGCGGAGCCTGACGATGCTGCATCAGCTGCGTGCCGAGAGCACGGCGGCCACACTCTACGACGCCGAGATGCCCGATGGTACCGTCCGATTCGCCGAGTTCTTCCAACTCGACGGCGGGAAGATCCAGTCACTCAGGCTGTTGTACGACGCCACCGAGTACCGCGCTCGAGGCGGCCGATGAGTGCTGACCGCCTGTGGACACGATCCGACGATGGCCACCGAGTCGATAGTGCGCGTCCCGATGGCCGCGCTGCCGGGTGCCTACCGGACGAACATGACACTGCTGGCCGAACTGTGTGTGCGAACGGTGGAAAGCCTCCGCCGCAGGACATTCCATCTACTCGGCCTTCCGCTCCAGCAGGCTGAGCTGAGCCGACGGCAGCGTGCAGTCCGACGGCAACATCATCTGCCAGGTGTTGACCGAGTCAACACCTGAGCCTAACGTTTGCATCGCCAGCGTCGAAGGGGCTCGGAGCCCAGTCACTGGCGCTCACCCAGGCGGAGGACAATCTGTACTGGCGAGCGGTGACCCGCTTCGGGCTTCCAGACAGTGCGCGGAAGTTGGCCGCGACGCTGAATTCGGACGGGGTAGCGCTGCCAGACGGGTGCGAAAAGCCGCGATCACGCATTCAGGTTTTCAAGGTTGGCGGCGATGATCTCCGCAGGTGTGCACCGCGCTGTTCATGCTGCGTCAGGCTTCTCGAACCGGGCGACAAAGCTGATTCTGGCGTGCTCATGCTCCACTTCGCACACCTTGCGCAGCACTTTCGCACGATCGACTTCCAAAGTTTCCCGCATTCGCGTCTTGCGAAAGACCGTCAGCAGCACCACCCGCCGCCCCGGCGCCAGCCAGTAGGTGATGCGCATCTCCAGTCCCCTATCCTCCGCAGAGAGCCTGCGGGTCGGGGGCGGTTTTTGCACCGCCTCCGACTAGCGGTCGACAAACCGCGGGATCTGAGGGTTACGGCGCACCATGTTTGGCGCTACCCCTCGAGGTGACGAGTGTCGAGCATTCGCGAACACACCAAGCCCGCGGCGGTTCCTAATTCCAAGTCCTCTACCAGCTAGTCACTATGGCATTGCGTTGCCTTGGCGCGACGGTCAACGAGTTTCATGGCATTGTCGACGGGAAACAGTCACGACCTCCGGTGGAGGTCAAACGTCGATGAGGTTCGTATCATGGTTTTGCGCATGTCGGTGTTGCGAGGACGCCGGGGGTACCGACTGATGGGATCTGTCGCAGCAGCCGCAGTGGTCGCTGTCGCACCGATGTTCATCGCGACTCCGCAGGCGAACGCGGCGGCCGTCGTCGAGCGGATCGACCGCGATGGGCAGCAATGGCAGATGTACATCCGCTCCCCGGCGATGAAGCGGACCATTCACCTCGACGTGCTGGTGCCGGCGAATCAGTCGAAATCCCGGCCGACGGTGCTGCTGCTGGACGGAAACGGGGCGAAGGAATCCCAGCCCAAAAGCACCTGGACGCTACGCGGAGGCGCCAAGGAGTTCTTCGCCGACAAGCCGGTCAATGTGGTGATGCCAGTCGGCGGTGGAGGAACGTACTACACCGACTGGTTGAAAGACGACCCCGTACTCGGACACCAGAAGTGGGAGACCTTCCTCACCGAGGAGCTGCCGCCGTTGATCGACCGCGAGTTGAAAGGCAACGGGACCTACGCTGTTGGCGGGCTGTCGATGGGAGCGGGAGCGGCGGCCATTCTGGCCGCACGACACCCCGGCATGTTCCGGGCCCTGGCAGCCTTCAGCGGTTGCTACTCTGCCGACGGTATCGGGCAACTCTCGGTACGCCCCGTGGTCGAAGCGAAAGGCGGAAACCCGGACAATATGTGGGGTACCGCAGGCAATCCGGAGTGGGACGCGCACGACCCGATGAAACACCTCGACGCGCTGCGCGGCAAACCAGTCCACCTGTACGTCGGCACCGGCGTGCCCGGCCCCGATGATGCCCTGTTCGACGGAAACTGGTCATGGCCCGAGGACCCGCTTCGGGCGAGCGAGATCGAACATGTCTCCCATGACTGCACCGGCGTCACCGGGACCGCCATGGGACTCGCCGGTGCCGATGTCTCAACCGACTGGGCCGCCATCGGCGTCCACTCGTGGCCGTATTGGAAGGCAGCCCTGCCCAAATCCTGGCCTACCCTGAAAGCAGGCCTTGGCGTATAGATTCGAGCTCGAGGCATTTCACCCCGTGGCGGCGACCGCTACTCGCCTGCTGAGCCGACATCTCGCGCACAAAGCACCGCGGTAATCCATCCAACCCTGATCGTCTGGTGATCAGCCCGAGCCACGAAATGCGTTTGTCATCGAACACGAGTTTCCAACCGGCTGGTCGCAGGGTTTTGTCATGGCCTGCCGCCGTCTGTTGACGGTCGACGCCAGCCGCGTTCAGCAGACCGACAAGGCAATCCGCGGAAGAGCTTGTCATCGCTGATCGACCCGAGTCATCTGATACCGGCGCTGGGGAACCACCCAGGGCAGGCCGGCAGCCAGGCATGCCCGGTTGGCCCATTGGCGGATCGTGCGCGGCTGATCGGCGCACAGAGCGAGGAGGTCGTATCCGGACTGGAGCAGACGGCACTCGAGGCATGGCGTCGAAACCGCTGTCAGGCGCCGCATTTGGCATGCGTACCGCAGGGTATCTGCCACCGCTGACTCAGATCGAATGACTACCCCTCGATGATTGCGCGCCCGTTTCAGCCCGTCTCCGCGATCGACGAAGGTGGGCAGGTCGAGGCTGCGGCGCGTGCGTAAGGAGGGTATGGCGTGCAAGGGTGGGCCCGAATGGCGCACTACATGCCTTCGGCCACCGCGAGGATCTCCTCGGTCCAGTGGCCGGCTGGTTCGACCGTCCACGCGGCATCACGGGCCCGGTGACCAGCTGCTCGAGTCCCCTCGCCCGTTGACGTAGTTGTAGATCGTCATCGGCCGTACCTACGGAGGCTCCGGGCCTCTTGCATATGACCGAAACGATCGGGTATGCCGGATATCAGGAGGTGTTCGATGCCGTCCTCCACACCCGATCCCATGACGCGGACAGACGAGGTCATCGTGCCGTCGGAGTCGATCCGGCTGGCGGGGGTACTGGCCGTCCCGGAGAACTCCACCGCCCTGATCGTCTTCGCGCACGGGAGCGGAAGTGGCCGGCACAGTCCGAGGAATCGGTTTGTCGCCGACGTACTCAATCGGGCGGGACTCGCGACAATGCTGGTCGATCTGCTGGTCGCGGACGAGGAGGGCGACCGTAGGCGCGTCTTCGATATCGAGCTGCTTGCCCATCGTCTCGTCGAAGTGACCCGCTGGCTGCGCACCCGATCGGATCTGAACGGCCTTCCTACCGGATATTTCGGCGCGAGCACCGGTGCCGGTGCCGCGCTATGGGCGGCCACCGAACCCGGAACCGAGATCGCGGCCGTCGTCTCTCGCGGCGGCCGCCCCGACCTGGCCGGTCCCCGGCTGGCGCTGGTCCACGCACCGACGCTGCTCATCGTCGGTGGGAACGACCAACAGGTGCTCGAGCTCAATCGGGAGGCACGGCTGCGGATGCCGTGTCCGAGCGAGATCGACGTCGTCCCTGGTGCGACCCACCTGTTCGAGGAACCCGGCGCACTCGAGCAAGTGGCGGATCTGGCCAGCGACTGGTTCCGCCGCCATCTCAGCGTTGTGTGGCGTTGAACACCACTGGTAGGTCGTCGGGCCGGGATGCGACTCGGGTACCGAAGCGGCGGCTGACCTGCTCGATCGTCTCGCACAGCCATCGGGATTCGCTCTGCGCCGCCGATTCGAGGCGCATGCGCCGTACCCGTAGCGGAATCATTCGTACCTCCACCGCACCGGGATCGATGGACACGAGATACAGCAGATGAAGATCGGGGCGGTACCGCTCGTAACCGCGGATGCCCTCGTAGTCGTCGATAACGTCGCCACACCCGTACAGAATCGGTTTGCCCCGGTAGATCTCGATCGGCCGCGGATGATGCGCGGAATGACCATGCACCAGGTCGACGCCGGCATCGACCAACCGATGAGCGAACTGTGTTTCGCTCCGTGTCACCCCGTAACCCCAGTTGGGCCCCCAATGTACGGAGACGATCGCGATATCGTTGTCGCGTTTGTGGGCCAGCACTTCTGCCGCCACCTCGTCGGCGGCACGAACCGTCGGTGCATCGCCGACCCGCCACAACCCGGGCCGATCGCGACGCGCTGCCCAGAATTCCGGAACCCCGCTCGAGCCCGCGGCTACCGAGACGATCACCACCCGGCGTCCGTCGTCGAGTTCCGATATCGCCGGTGCCTGGGCGGCGTCGAGATCCACGCCCGCTCCGGCGCCGCAGACGCCCGCGGTATCGAGTGCTTCGAGGGTGTCCGCCAGCCCGTGGATACCGAAATCGAGGATGTGGTTGTTGGCCAGCGCACAAACGACCGGTGCGATCGCGGTCAACACCGGCAGGTTGTCGGGGTTCATCCGGTAGTGGATGCCCTTCGCAGGGGCGAACGCACCGTCGGCGGTGATGGCGGTCTCCAGGTTGATCAATCGCACCTCGGGGTGGACCTGCCCGAGGATCGACAGGACATCACCCCATGGTCGGCGGAAATCCACCGGACGGGCAAATTCGCCATGCACGCGTTCGGCCAACTCGACATATGTCCGCGCATCCTCGACATAGCGTTCGCGCAGCGTTGGATCGCCGGGATGCGGCAGGATCTGGTCCACACCGCGGCCCAGCATGACGTCGCCACCGAGCAGGACCGTGGCCATACCACCATTGTCGATCCACTGGACAAAGAGTTCACCTGCGAAAATGGGCGTAGTAGCCCCATGAGCCCAGTCCCACACGACCCGACTCAGCGAACAAGCCGACCGAGTAGCGCATCTGCCCCGCTTGCACGCCATGGAAGCATCCAGCGGAATCCAGAAGGATTCGCACTTCGTCGGCTGTGCGAGCCACGATCGCGATGCGATGATTTCCCGGTGACTCAGTGGCTTCCACTCCTCGGTTCCCTCGTCGTCGCCATTGCGGCGGTGGTCGGCGTTCTTCTCAACAACCGCACTAATCGCGCGGCGGTGACCGCTGCGGACGAGCGCAACCGGGTCACGCTCGACGCGGCGCAGCGGAATGTGGAGTTGACGAACGCGGCCGCGGAACGCCGCGAGCACGATAAGTGGCGGCGTGAATCCGTGCTGGCCGCAGTGGCTTCCGTGCTGGCGATCTCCACCGATGTCCGTCAGCAGTTGTTGTACTGTGACCGCTGGGAGGCCGACGAGCTGGACGAGATCGGCGAGGACGTGATCCAAAACATCTCTGGGACAAGGGAATACATCAGCAACCTGCGCGTCCTGGCGCATCGGAAGATCCCGAATCGCTGCGAGGACCTGGCGCGGACCCTCACCGCGGCGCTGAACATTTCTTTGCAGCGGCGCAGGATCGAAATGGACCCCGAGGCGACCGGTGAGGAGATCTCCGAAATTCGAGCGCTGTGGTCGAGGGCGATCGAGAACACCGTCGAGGAAGAACGCTCGGTCATCAACGCCACCCGCGTCGAGCTCGAGATCAAAATCTCCACCGACCTCCACTCGGCTTCGCCCGAACTGGCTCTCAACCGAACCTGATCCACCGGTTCCTCTTCGCCACCACAGGACGCTCCGCACGCAGGTTGTGTGTGAGCCGTGCGAAGCGCGCCTCCGGTGTGGAGAGTCAGCGTTTGCCGGATGTACCCGGTGGCTCGCAGGTTCAGAGGGCAGCGATGACCTCGTCTATCGCGGAGCGGAGTAGGGACGCGTAGGTGTCGAGGTCAGGGAGAACCGCGGGATCGGCGTGCAGCGAGAGGGTGATGGTGTCACCGAGGCCGTGTACGCCGTGGGTCAGGTGCATGACCGAGCCGAGGGCGGGAAAGCCGGCGGTGAAGCGGACACGGCCGCCACCGAAGGTGAGGTCGGCGGGCCCGCGATCGACGCTGGAGACAATGGTGTGGCCCGCGATCGAGTCGGGGACGGTGTCGAGGGGATAGCGGTCGACGTCGCGGCGTAGGAGCGGGGCAGGGACGGTCGCGGTGACCCGGTCCTGGGCCGACAGCAAAGGGTGCCGCGCCCGGAGACGGCGGTCGGCGAGTGCCGCGGCGATCTTGTCGGCGCGCAGGCGCAGGTCCGGTTCGTCGGCGAACAGGTCGACGCCAACGCTGCGGTAGTTGTTGCGCGGATCGCTCTCGCTTCCGGCGGACAGCTCGGGCAGCGCCATCGGAACCTGTGCGCCGAGACGCTCGACGGATTCACCCCGGTCGGCCAGATACCGTGCGAGCGCCAGTGACACCGCGGTCAGGACCACTACGGTCACGGTGTCACCAGGGGCCCGAAGACGTTCGCCAGCGCACACGAGCATACGCACTTGGTGTAGCGAGACGCCCTCTGCGACAGTTCGATTCACCTGGCTTGGCAGAAAACCGACGCCGGGCGGCGGCACTTGACCGGTATCGGTCAAGTGCGCCAGCTGCTGCTGCGCCTGAAAGGCTCGATAACCGCGCAGCGCGGTCGAAGCCAGCCGAACCGGAAGGCACAGCAGACCAAGCGCCGAATCGACCAGTGTCCCGGTGAGTATCCGCCGGCCCGCGACCATCTGCCCGCGGGCCGCCACCGCAGAACCGATCGACAGCCCCCCGGTGGCCACCGCCCATCCGACCTCACGCCCCCGAGCGAGCAGGGTGGACAACGCCCGTGGCCCGCCACCCGCAATCTCACTGCGGCCGACACCGCTCACCCCCGCATCGGCGAACCCATCCACCACTCCGGTACCGCCGGCACCGCGGCCGCTCAGCGCCACCGGACCCGCTCGGTGACAGCTCGGAGACGGAACATCCCCGTTCCGTGCATCGGACTCGATGAACAGCGAACGCGCGATGGCCGCCGCCCGCCGCCCATCCGCCAGCGCATGCGACATCTGCAACACAGCCACCAGTGCGGGCCCCTCTGCCGGCCCTGGCGCATCGACGATCCCCCGGAACACGTGCACCCGCCAGGGACGTACGGCGGCATCCACGCCAGTCCCGAGCACCTCCCCGAGAGCGTCCAGCAGATTCATCCAATTCGGCTCCACCAGTCGATGCACGACGAATTGCTCGGCAGCGAATTCGCAGGGCATCCAGGATGGGTAATCGATGTCCGCGGGCAGTTCGCGCAGGCGGACCCGCAGATCGTCGATTCGCGCACTGCGTTCGGCGACCGAGGCACGCAGTTCCTCGGTCGAGCGCCCTTCGTCATGGAAGCAATACAAGAGAAACAAGTCGTTGCGCGTGCGCTTCGACAACCAATACATCGTCGCGTCCTGCGGTGCCATCGCGCTCACAGATGGAACGATATCGGCTCTGATTGCGACGGCATCGGTGACGTCGAACAAATGTGAATGATCTTGTTCCACAATCGAGACAGAAACCCCCCTCGATTCCGCGCATCCTGTCTGCTACCGTCCGTAGTAGGAACAGATACCACTCTCACCAAGGGCGGGGTGTCGGCCATGGCTACACAACTGGTTCGCACAATAGGCGCGCAAGCCAACGAGGCGGACGAACGCTATCGCGCCGCCGCGTTTCTGAAGCGGTCGATCAACAAGGTCTTCCCGACCCATTGGTCGTTCCTGCTGGGTGAGATCGCGCTCTACAGCTTCATCATCTTGTTGCTGTCGGGTGTGTATCTCACCTTGTTCTTCGATCCGTCGATGGCCGAGGTGGTCTACAACGGGGCCTACCAGCCGCTGCGTGGGGTGACCATGTCGCGCGCGTACGAGACCGCGTTGGACCTCTCCTTCGAGGTGCGTGGTGGTCTGTTCGTCCGCCAGGTCCACCATTGGGCCGCGCTGCTGTTCGCGGCGTCGATCATCGTGCATCTGTTCCGCATCTTCTTCACCGGCGCGTTCCGCAAGCCGCGGGAGGCGAACTGGGTACTCGGATCGCTGTTGTTGATCTTGGCGATGTTCGAGGGGTTCTTCGGCTACTCGCTGCCGGATGATCTGCTGTCCGGCACCGGTCTGCGTGCGGCGTTCTCGGGCATCACGATGAGTATTCCGATCATCGGCACATGGATGCATTGGCTGATCTTCGACGGTGACTTCCCGGGCGAGATCATCATCCCGCGCCTCTACATCGCGCATGTGCTGCTGTTCCCTGGCATCATCCTGGCGTTGATCGCCGCGCATGTGGCGCTGGTCTGGTACCAGAAGCACACCCAGTTCCCCGGGCCGGGACGCACCGAGAACAATGTGGTCGGCGCCCGTATCGTGCCGGTGTTCGCCGCGGATCAGGGTGCGTTCTTCGCCTTCACCCTCGGAATCGTCGGCATCATGGGCGGGGTGTTGCAGATCAATCCGATCTGGAACCTCGGCCCGTACAACCCGTCGCAGGTGTCGGCGGGATCGCAGCCGGACTTCTACATGATGTGGACCGACGGTCTGGCGCGTCTGATGCCGCCATGGGAGCTGTATCTGGGTCGCTACACGGTGCCCGCGGCGTTCTGGGTCGCGTTGATCATGGGGTTGGTGTTCACCGTGTTGATCGCCTACCCATGGATCGAGAAACGGCTCACCGGCGACACCAGCGCGCACCACAACCTGCTGCAGCGTCCCCGCGACGTGCCGGTGCGCACCGCCATCGGCGCCATGTCCATCGCGTTCTACGTGGTACTCACGCTCTCATGCGTCAACGACATCATCGCCTACAAATTCGACATCTCATTGAACGCCACCACGTGGGTCGGCCGGATCGGGCTCCTCCTTGCGCCGCCGATCGCGTACTTCCTCGCCTACCGGTTCTGCATCGGCCTGCAGCGCAGTGATCGTGCGGTGCTCGAGCACGGCGTGGAAACCGGTGTGGTCAAGCGTCTTCCGCACGGCGAGTACATCGAGGTGCACCAGCCGCTCGGCCCGGTCGACGAGCACGGCCATCCGATTCCGCTGGAGTATCAGGGTGCCCCGGTGCCGAAGAAGATGAGCAAGTTGGGTGCGGCGGGCAAGCCGGGCACGGGTAGCTTCCTGCGCGCGGACCCGCGGCAGGAGTCGGAGCGGAACCGATCACTGGAGCACGAAGAAGAACGCAAGCAGCTTGCCGTGCTGCGCAGATATCAGGAGCGGACGAACGGCCGCGGAAACGGCTCCTCCGGTTGATGATTCGGGATCGCATCGCATGTACCCGAGTACCGCGAAGGCCCCGAGTCCATCCCGCCCCGGGGCCCGCTTGCCTTATTCAGGCGTTTCCAGAACAGTTCAACTGCGCCGGAACCCTCCCGCCGAGAGCTCCGTTAGGAATGTATCCCACTCGCCCGGCGCGAAGGCCAAGGCCGGTCCACGTCTGTCCTTGGTATCACGAACCGCTACATTGCCGTCGGTGAGAAAGGCAACTTCCACGCAGTTCCCATCCGGACCGCTGTAACTGCTCTTGCGCCACACAGCGTCCGTCAGATCAACCTTCACGGCACTAGCTCCTTTGCTGCGTCGAGAACGAGATTTCTCCTGACATCGTTCTAGCTAGCATCGGCACCCGGCGGAGCCGCCGAATCCCGTAGAACGCTCTTCGGGAGAGCGCACTTTCCCGGTGCGTCGATATCGCACATCGAGTTCGAGAGGAATTCACCTCGTGCGGGGTTGTCCCCGTGCGGTAAACACTAGCAGGTCCATCGAAAGTTTGCCCGTCTCTTGCCTATTCAATCGTCGCAACCACGCAGGTTTGCGAAGGAGGAGAGTTGCGGGAGCATTGCCAGCCCGAGACATTCATTCCAAACACCGGCGTGCCACAATCTTTTAAACGGATGTAATTACTCCGTTATCACTCGGACAATTCGCCGACGAGCAGTGCCCCGTCGACGCCGCCACCACAGCCGTGCATCATGGAACCTATGGTGGAACGCGATCGCGACGATGCAGGTCGTGCCCGTAGCTCCCGTCCGCGCGATCGCCTCGGGCGCCCGCTGCCGCCGGGAAGCGCCGGAGTTGCCCGAATTCCGGACGATCTGAACCTGCCGCCGCAGCAAACCCTCACCTTCGCCCAGCAACTGCTGGACGAAGGTTTCGCATTCAATGCACATGAGGTATTAGAGGCGGCATGGAAGAACGGTCCGTTCGCTGAGCGGATGCTGTGGCAGGCGCTTGCGCAGTTCGCTGTCGGCCTTACCCACATACAACGCGGAAATCCCAAAGGGGCGCGTACACTGCTCGACCGGGCCGTGACCCGGCTGACCGCGTATCGGCCGGAAGCCGGCCAAGTGCCCTACGGCATCGACCGTGTCGGACTGATCGCCCACGCCGAATCGCTGCTCGCCGCACTCGACGCAGGGGTCGAACCGGCCGCCGACAACCTCAAGCCCCGCCTCCGCGGCTGATCGCACACCCCTACCATGGCCACCGTGCGCACCTCATCGTTCTCCAGCCGGTCTCGTGTCTGAGGTCGGCGCGGGCCGGTATGCGCCGACACCGTCCGGGGACCTGCACCTAGGCAACCTCCGCACCGCCCTGCTCGCTTGGGCGTTCGCCCGCTCCACGGGTCGGCGCTTCCTCCTCAGGATCGAGGATCTGGACCGGGTTCGACCCGGCGCGGAGCAGCGGCAGTTGGACGACCTCGCCGCGATCGGCCTGGACTGGGACGGACCGGTGGTGCGGCAATCCGAGCGGCTGCCACATTACGAGGCCGCGATCGAACGCCTCACCGCCGCCGGACTGACTTACGAATGCTATTGCACCCGAAGGGAAATTCAGCAGGCCGCGACTGCGCCGCACGGACCGATGGGCGCCTATCCCGGCACCTGCCGCACACTGACCGCACAGGCGCGCGACAGGCTGCGTACCAGTGGCCGCCCGGCCGCTCTGCGCTTGCGCGCGAAGGCGACCGATTTCGAGGTGGTCGACGAACTGCACGGGCTTTACCGCGGACCGGTCGATGATCTGGTGCTGCGCCGCGGCGACGGTGTTCCGGCCTACAACCTCGCGGTCGTCGTGGACGACGCGGCGCAGGGCATCGACCAGGTAGTGCGCGGCGACGACCTGTTGCCCTCGACACCGCGACAGGCCTATCTCGCGACGCTGCTCGGTCTCCCGGTCCCCCGCTATGCCCATGTCCCGCTTGTGCTCGATGCGAACGGGAATCGGCTGGCGAAGCGAGACGGCGCGGTGACTCTGGCCGACCAACGGGCGTTCGGCAACACGGTCGAACAGGTCGTGGCGCCCCTCGCCGCCTCACTCGCCCGCTCCGCGACATCGTCATCCGAGCTACTCGCACATTTCGACGCCGGGCTTCTGCCCTGGGAACCTTGGATACTCGACGTGAGTGGGTTGTTGCAACGCAGTCGATGTCCGTAACGTACGCAACGTCCGAACTACCGATCACGCGACGAGGACAAACAACTATGACAAGCGGTGGGTACGACCCCAACCAGTATCCGCAGGGCGGGCAGCCGTACGGGCAGCCGTACCCGCAAGGCGGCGACCAGTACGGCCAGCAGCAGCCTCCCCAGTACGGCCAGCAGCAGCCGCAGTACGGGCAGCAGCAGTACGGCCAGCAGCCCCCCCAGTACGGGCAGCAGCAGCCCCAGTACGGCCAGCAGCCGCAGTACGGGCAGGACCCCTACGGTCAGCAGCCGTACCCGCAGCAGCCGGGCAACTTCGGCTACGGCGGTCAGCCGGGTGACCTCGGCACCCGCATCGGGGCCCGCGTCATCGACGGGCTCATCTTGATGATCCCGTATTTCATCTTGTACATCCTGGTCAACAACTCACTCGGCCTGACCATCGGCCTCGGCCTGGTCTGGACCCTTGTGGAGGTCGGCTACTTCGTCGGAATGGAAACCACGCAGGGCACCACGCTGGGCAAGAAGATTCTCGGCCTGAAGGTGCTCGCCCCCGGCGGCGCCGCCAAGATCGACCCGGGCACCTCGCTGAAGCGCAATCTCTTCCTCGCGGCGAACATCATCCCGTGCGTCGGCGGCCTCGTCGCACTGGGGCTGGCGATCTACATCATGGTCACCATCTCGCAGGACCCGAACAAGCAGGGCTGGCACGACAAGTTCGCCGGCGGCACCCAGGTCGTCAAGGCCTGACACGCGACAGCGGTACGAAGCACAAGGGGCGCACCCGATTCGGGTGCGCCCCTGCTGCTTTCCCGGCCCTTGCCGCTACGAACTCGTCGAGCCCACGATGATCACGACGACGAACCACAAGATGACGAGCACGATCGCGCCGACACCGATCCAGATGCCGGCGAGCGCCATGCCGCGCCCCTCCTGCCCGGACTGCTTGATCTGGTTCAACGCGACCGCGCCGAGGATGATGCCGACGAGCGAGCCGATTCCGCAGGTGACGAACCCGACCAGCGACGAGATCAGCGCGCCGATCGCCATGCCGTTGGTGCCCTGCACCGGAGCACCATAGGGCTGGTAGGGGCTCTGGTAGGCGTAGTTCGGCTGCGGATAGGGCTGCGCGGGCTGCTGGTAGGACGGGTACTGCGGCTGCGGAGGCGGCGTCATCGGCTGCGACGGCGGTTGCACCGGGTGCTGCGGCGCCGACGGATAACCCGAAGGCGCCTCGGCGTTCGGGTACTGCGGGACCGAACTCTGCCCACCGG
This sequence comes from Nocardia sp. NPDC023852, assembly GCF_040639505.1. Taxonomy (NCBI): domain Bacteria; kingdom Bacillati; phylum Actinomycetota; class Actinomycetes; order Mycobacteriales; family Nocardiaceae; genus Nocardia; species Nocardia sp. NPDC023852. Next base: position 56,904 of record NZ_JBFAAB010000015.1, on the reverse strand, counting down.
ACTCCGGCGACACACCTTGGCCGCCATACTGCTTCCACCACTCGTCGGAATCGCCGGGATTCGTCATTGCTACAGCGTATTCCACAACCTGGTTGGATGATGCAGGTGAGTGAGCCGAAGACAACCGAAGAACACGGACCTGGACACCCCGCGCCAGAGCATGCGGCATTCGCCCAGGTAGCGCGGGGGTATTACACACCGATCGTGGCGGTGTTCACCGCGACGCTGATCATCTCCAACATCTGCGCGACCAAGGGCGTGCAGTTCTTCACCGACCATTCGGTGAAGCTGGGGCCGCTGGAGATTCTGCCGATCACCACCGACGGCGCCTGGTTCCTCTTTCCCCTCGCCTACATCGTCGGCGACGTGTTGAGTGAGATCTATGGCTTCCGCGCCGCGCGCCGGGCAATTTACTACGGCTTCGCCATGCTGCTGCTGACCGTGGTGTGCTTCAAGATCGCCGTCGAACTACCCGCCGCGACCTTCTACGAGAACCAGGACGCCTTCCGTACCGTCATCGGAACAACCCCGCAGCTCGTCGCCGCCGGTCTGGCCGGTTATTTCGTCGGCGAAATGCTGAATTCGGCGACACTGGTGCTGATCAAGGAGCGGACCAAAGAGAAGCACCTGTGGGCGCGCCTGATCGGATCGACCGTGGTCGGCGAGTTCGGCGACACGCTGATCTTCTGTTCGATCGCGGCCACCGCGATCGGCATCGACTCCTGGGGACAGTTCATCAATTTCGTGATCGTCGGCTTCCTCTGGAAGACACTGGCGGAAGTCATCGTGCTGCCGATCACCTATCGGGTGATCACGTGGCTCAAGAAGCACGAACCCAGCTACGCACCGAGCGAGGTTCCCGCTCTGCTCCGATGAAAGATGTCGTGGGTCAGCGGAATCCACGATGTGGTCCAGCAGGCTCTATGGCGTCCGGATCCGGCCCCGCCAGCGACCCAGGACCTCGGCTTTGTGCTCGTCGAAGTAGCCGCCGTCGATACTGTGCCGGATGCGGTCGACGAGCCGCACCGTGAACCGCTCGTTGTGGATCGTGCACAGCATGGCCGCGAGCATCTCTTTGGCCTTGAACAGGTGGTGGATATAGGCGCGGCTGTAGTTGGCGCAGGTGTAGCAGTCGCAGGTCTCGTCGATCGGGGTGAAGTCGCGGCGGAAGCGGCTGGTGTTGATATTGAACCGGCCTTCGTCGACGTAGATCGCGGCGTTGCGGGCGACCCGTGACGGGTTCACGCAATCGAAGGTGTCCGCACCGTTCTCGACGGCGGTGAAAATGTCCTCCGGCTCGCTGATGCCGAGCATGTGACGCGGCTTGTCCTCGGGCAGCTCGTCCGAGCACCAGCCGACGATAGCGCCCAGGTTGTGTTTCTCCAGCGCACCGCCGATACCGTAGCCGTCGAACGATGTTCCCGCACTTCCCCGGATCGATTCGAGTCCTCGACATGCCTTGCGCCGCAAGTCCTCATACTGCGCGCCCTGGATGACGGCGAACAGTGCCTGGTACGGGCGGTGTGTGCGCGCGGCGGTCAGCCGTTCGTGCGCATCGATGCAGCGCTGCGCCCACTCGTGCGTGCGCTGCAACGACTTCTCCTGGTAGGCGCGGGTGTTGAGCAACGTGGTGAGCTCGTCGAAGGCGAACATGATGTCGGCGCCCAACTCGTGCTGGATGCCCATCGAGACCTCGGGGGTGAACCGGTGCTCGGAGCCGTCCAGGTGTGAGCGGAAGGTGACGCCGTCGTCGTCTACGGTGGCGAGCCGTTCCTTGCCCGCAGCGATCACGTCGTCGCTGCGGACGTCGACCGCCTCCATCGCCAGCACCTTCTTGAATCCGACGCCCAGCGACATCACCTGGAACCCGCCGCTGTCGGTGAAGGTGGGCCCGGGCCAGTTCATGAATATGCCGAGTCCGCCCGCCTCGTCCACGATATCGGCGCCGGGCTGCAGGTACAGGTGGTAGGCGTTGGCCAGCAGCGCCTGCGCGCCGATATCCTTCATGGTCTCCGGCAGCACCGCCTTCACTGTCGCCTTTGTGCCCACCGGGATGAACGCCGGCGTGGCGATAGGGCCGTGCGGCGTGCAGACCATGCCGGACCGGCCGTGCCGCCCGTCCAGGCGAGTACCGACGGTAAAAGAGAAGGATTCAGGACCGGACACCCAGCCATCCTCCCAGTCCAGCGCACGCCGACCGCAGCAGGCCACCGATCCCTCGGCCGGCATTGCCCGCGCCGTCTGCGCAGTGCCGACATCGTCGGTCGATTCCCCGGTTACCACCCGGCGCACCACACGAACCTCGCGGCTTTCGAGCGGAGTGAGACCGAGCATTGCCCGTTCACGGCCCGGCCCGCCGCGAACACCGCCACGTCGCAGGCCAGAAATCCCCACAGCGATCGCCTCCCAACCCAACCACTCGCCCGACCCCCACTTCCGAGCGAAGCGAGACCGAGCATTGCCAACATCACAGAGCCGCGGCGAACTGGGCGTTGTACAGACGGTAGTACGCCCCGCGCTCCCCGAGCAGGCGTTCGTGCGTGCCGTGTTCCACGATCCGGCCCGCCTCCATGACGACGATCAAATCGGCGTCACGGATGGTGGAGAGGCGGTGGGCGATGACGAAACTGGTCCGGTCCCGGCGCAGCGCGGCGGTGGCGTGTTGCACCAGCAGCTCGGTACGGGTGTCTACCGAGCTGGTCGCCTCGTCGAGGATGAGGATGGACGGCTTGGCCAGGAACGCTCGCGCGATGGTGATCAGCTGCTTTTCGCCCGCGCTGACGCCGGAGCCCTCCTCGTCGATGATCGTGTCGTAACCGTCGGGCAGCGCGTGCACGAAACGGTCCACGTACGCGGCGCGCGCGGCCGCGATGATCTCCTGTTCGCTCGCGTTCGGGTTGCCGTAGGCGATGTTCTCCCGGATGGTGCCGCGGAACAGCCAGGTGTCCTGCAACACCATGCCGATGCGGGAGCGCAGGTGGTCGCGGGTGATCTCGGTGATGTCGACGCCGTCGACGGTGATGGTGCCCGCGTCGAGCTCGTAGAACCGCATGACCAAATTCACCAGTGTGGTCTTGCCCGCGCCGGTCGGGCCGACGATGGCGACCACATGACCTGGCTCGACCAGCAGCGAGAGCCGCTCGATCACCGGCTTGTCCGGTTCGTAGCGGAATGAGACGGCCTCGAATTCCACCCGGCCGCGATCCACCGGGCGGGTGTCGGCCATCGCCGGGTCCGGGCTCTGCTCCTCGGCGTCGAGAATCTCGAAGATCCGCTCGGCCGAGGCGACGCCGGACTGCAACAGGTTGGCCATTGCGCCGATCTGGGTCAGCGGCTGGCTGAACTGGCGGGAGTACTGGATGAACGCCTGCACCTCGCCGAGCGACAGGTTGCCTGTCGCCACCCGCAAGCCGCCGACCAGCGCGACCAGCACGAAATTCACGTTCCCGAGGAACATGATCGCGGGCATGATCAGACCGGAGATGTACTGCGCCGCGAAGCTGGCCTGGTAGAGCTCCTGGTTGCGCTCGTCGAACTCCTTGCCGACCTCGCGGTTGCGGCCGAATGCGGTGACCACCTCATGCCCGGTGTACGCCTCCTCGACCTGAGCGTTGACCAGGCCGGTGTACTTCCACTGGTTGACGAAGTGCGGCTTGGAACGTTTCGCGATCTGCGCGGTGATCACGACGGCGGCGGGCACGGTGAGCAGTGCGATCACCGCCAGCAGCGGCGAGATCCAGAACATCATGATCAGGATGCCGAGCACCGAGAACACCGAAGTCAGCAGTTGGCTCATGGTCTGCTGCAGGCTCTGGGAGATGTTGTCCACGTCGTTGGTGACGCGGCTGAGCACGTCACCGCGTGGCGCGGAATCGAAGTAGCGCAACGGAAGCCGGTGGATCTTGTCCTCGATGTCGCTGCGCAGCCGCTTCACTGTCCGATTGATGACGATGTTGAGCAGATAGCCCTGCAACCAGCCGAACAGCGCGGCGCCGAGGTAGAGGACGAGCACGAGGATGAGAACCTTGGCGACCGCGGCGAAATCCACTCCTACGCCCGGGATCACGTTCATCGCGCCGAGCATGTCGGCAAGAGTGTTGTCGCCCTTGGACCGCAGCGCCTCGATCGCCTGATCCTTGGTGACGCCGGACGGTAGTTGCTTGCCGACCACGCCGTCGAAGACGAGGTTGGTCGCCTTTCCGAGAATGTACGGGCCCAGCGTGTTCAGTACCACCGATACGACGACGAGCAGGATGATCAGCCCGACGTTGAACCGTTCGGGAGCGAGCCTGCGCAGCAAGCGCCGCAGCGAAGGACCGAACGACTTCGCCTTGGCGTCCGGTGCACCGGGACTCGGCATTCCTGGCCTCACCGCGCCTCCTGTGTCCTGCGGGAGTTCCCGCACCCCGTCGGCCCGATAAGCGCTGCGCGATTGTGCCTCACCGCGCCTCCTGTGTCCTGCGGGAGTTCCCGCACCCCGTCGGCCCGATAAGCGCTGCGCGATTGTGCCTCACCGCGCCTCCTGTGTCCTG
>NZ_JBFAAB010000015.1:0-52275 GCF_040639505.1 Nocardia sp. NPDC023852 | reverse complement strand
CTGCGGGAGTTCCCGCACCCCGTCGGCCCGATAAGCGCTGCGCGATTGTGCCTCACCGCGCCTCCTCGGCACTCAACTGCGATTCGACGATCTCCCGGTACTCGGAGCATTCCCGCATCAGCTGATCATGCGTGCCGACGCCCGCCATCGCGCCGTCCTCGAGTACCACGATCTGATCGGCGTCGCGGATGGTCGTGATGCGCTGGGCGACGATGACCACCGAGGCGTTCGCGGTCTCCGGCTTCAGCGCCTCTCGCAACCTGGCGTCGGTCGCGACGTCGAGCGCGGAGAACGAGTCGTCGAACAGGTACACCCTCGGCTTTCTCACCAATGCCCGCGCGATCGCCAGCCGCTGGCGCTGACCGCCGGAGACTGTCGTGCCGCCCTGCGCGACCGGTGTATCGAGGCCGTGCGGCATGTCTCGGACGAAATCGGCGGCTTGCGCGATCTCCAGTGCGTGCCAGAGATCCTCGTCGGTGGCGTCCGGATCGCCGTAGCGCAGATTGCTCGCGATCGTCCCGGAGAACAGATACGCCTTCTGCGGTACGAGGCCGATCTGCGAGCGCAGCAGCTCCAGGTCGATGTGGCGGACGTCGGTTCCGCCGACGTAGACAGCGCCGTCGGTGACGTCCATCAGCCGCGGAACGAGGTTGACCAGCGTCGTCTTGCCCGCACCGGTGGACCCGACGATCGCGGTGGTGGTGCCGGGGCGCACCTGGAACCGGATTGCCTTCAGCACCGGCTTCTCTGCCCCGGGATAGGCGAATTCAGCGAACTGGAAGTCCACGGCGGCAGGGTCGTCCTTGAACGGCTGCGGCAATCGCGGTGGGTGGACCGAGGATTCGGTGTCCAGTACCTCGGCGATGCGGTCCGCGGAGACCGCGGCACGCGGCGCCATCATGGCCAGGAACGAGGCCATCATCACGGCCATCAGTATCTGCATGATGTAGGACAGCATCGCGGTGAGCGAGCCGATCTGCATGTGCCCCGCGTCGATCGCCTGCCCGCCGAACCAGATCACCGCGACAGCGGTGACGTTGCTGATCAGCATGACCATCGGAAACATCAGCGCCGTCAACCGGCCGACCCGCAGCGCGGTCTCGGTGAGTTCGGTGTTGGCCACACCGAAGCGCCAGGTCTCCTGCCGCTCCCGCACGAACGCCCGGACCACGCGGATGCCGGTGATCTGCTCGCGCAGCACCCGGTTGACCTCGTCGATCCTGCCCTGCATTTCGCGGAAGCCGGGCACCATCCGGAAGATGATGAAACCCATGGACAACCCGAGCGCGGGCACCGCGATCAGCAGCAGCCAGGACAGACCGAGATTCTCGCGCAGCGCCATGATGATGCCACCGACGCACATGATCGGCGCCATCACCAGGATGGTCGCCGACATCACGATGAGCAGCTGAACCTGCTGAATGTCGTTGGTGTTGCGGGTGATCAGCGACGGCGCGCCGAACATCCCCACTTCTCGCGCGGAGAACGTGCCGACCTGGTGCAGCACCGCACCGCGCAGATCTCGTCCCGCGCCCATGGCCGCCTGCGCACCGAGATAGACCGACGAAGCCGACGCGAGGATCTGCACACCGGTGACCGCGAGCATCCACAGGCCGGTGGTCCAGATGTAGCCGATATCACCCTTGGTGACGCCGCCGTCGATCAGATCCGCGTTCAGACTCGGCAGGTACAGCATCGCGATGACGGAAATCAGCTGAAGCACAATGACCCCCGCCAATTGGGCGCGGTAGGGGTAAAGATGTGTGCGGAGCAGTCTGATCAGCATGATGAGTCGCAGGTTACCGGCAAACGACGTACTCCGTCGTAGAGATACCTGACCAGCACGAATACCCGAGGAGTACGCGGCGCTATCTGCGCGACCACGCTCCCGGATCCTGGGTGAGCGCCTCGACGAATCCCGGCAGTTGGTTCCGCGCGATGTCGTCGATGGACACGTTCTCCAGGACGGCGCGCAGATTCACCCGCAGTGCGATCCACACCCGCTGCAGCGACTCGGCCGCGCCGGGATAGCGCACGTCCTCGGGTCGTTCGCCGCGCACCGACGCGAGCGGGCCCTCGACCGCGCGGATCACGTCGGCGATGGAGATCTCGGACGCGAGCCTGGCCAGCCAGTAGCCGCCTTCCGGACCGCGCCTGCTGATCACCAGATCGGCCCTGCGCAGCTCGCCGAGCACCGACTCGAGCACCTTGGGCGGAATGCGCTGCGCGGTGGCGATGGCCTCGGCCTTGACCACCGGGGCGGCCTGCGTGACGGATGCGCCGAGCCCGACGGTGGCCTGGTTCAGCCGCGATGCGCGGGCGATCTCGAGCAGCGTCCGCACCGCGTAATCGACCTTCGCGCTGATGTGCACAGCGGCAACTCCCTGGCGTTGGCGGCGGTGAACCGAATCTACGCGGTTCGACACGCGGTGAGCACACAAGTCGCCGCGTCCAGGAGGGACGTCTCCACCAGCGAGTCGTCGGCGCCGGGGACCAATTCCTTGGATACCAGCGCGACGCGGATCACGTCGAGCGCCGCGCAGGCCCGGAGCTTGGCCTCCTCGGTAGCGTTCGGCCCGGCCAGCCATTCGCGTAGCACCCGGCTCATGTCCATCAGCTCCGGATGGCGGTCGGCCATCACGTTGATGATCGCGACCGTGTCGCGTACGACCAGCGCCCCGGCGTCGCGGTGATGGATCAGCCCGCGCAGGTAGGTCCGCAGGACCTGGCGAATGCCTTCGGCATCGTGCGGCACCCGGTCGAGATCGTCGACCACCGATCGCATGTGATCGACGATCGGATCGATGATCGCGAGCAGCAGATCGAGCTTCGAGGCGTAGTGATAGTAGAGCGAAGCCTTTGTGATTCCTACCGCATCCGCGACCTCGCGCAGGCTCGTCTGTTCGAATCCTTTGGCTCCGAACAGCTTGACCGCAGCGTCTCGGATTGCGACTTTAGTGCCTCCACCTGCGACAACAGTGTCGGGTGTATCCCGGACAGCCATGGGATGATCCTCTCATCACTTCTGCGCTGGGCTAATGACACCAGCAAAATAGAGGTTGTACCTCCGCTTAACGTCTGGGTAGTCTACCTACCGCACGGTAGGCAGAAAGCGTCAGTGTGGAGGCGGGGCAGGCAGGGCTCCCCGCGAGAGTGCTGTCTACACGCGGAACCAGCACGTCCCAGTCATCGCTAGGAGTAACCCCTCGTGTCCGTTTATCTGTATAGATGGGGAAAGTTCGCTTTCCGCAGGAAATGGATCGTCCTTCCCGTCTGGCTCGTCTTGTTCGTGCTCCTCGGCGGTTTGGGCGCACAGCTCAGCAAGCCGATGACCAACGACTTCAGCATGCCTGACCTGCCATCCGCCCGGGCCAACGACATCCTCGACAAGCACTTCCCCGGCGCCTCCGACGCGTTCAAGTTCGACGCGGTCACCGGCACCTACGTCATCAGCGCGCCCGAAGGGCAGAAACTGACCGACCCGGCGAACCGTGCCGCGGTCGAAGCGTTCATCGCCAAGCTCGGCCAACTCGACATCGTCGACCACGGCAAGCCGGTCACGAACCCGGTCGAAGCGGCCGAGAAGATGGGCTGCCTGGCCAACCCCGACCCCGCACAGTGCAGCGGCGCGCCGCTGAACGTGCTCAGCAAGACCGCGCCCGACACCGTGGCGGTGATGAACGTCCCGTTCACCATCGCGAAGTTCACCGATGTGACCGACAAGGACCGTGACGCGGCATACCAGGTGGCCGCCGACGCGCGCAATGCCGGGCTCACGGTCGAGATGAGCGGCTCCATCGCGACGAAGCAGGAGGCCCCGAGCGGCAAGTCCGAGATGATCGGCATGGCTGTCGCATTGGTCGTCATGATCGTGGCGTTCGGCGCCATCGTCGCCGCGTTCGTGCCGATCGTCACCGCGATCGTCGGACTCGGCGCGGCCACCTCGCTGATCATGCTCGGCACCTCGGTGATCGATGTCCCCAGCTTCACCACGTTCCTCGCATCGATGATCGGCATCGCGCTGTCCATCGACTACGCGCTGTTCATCGTGTCCAGGTACAAACACGAACTCGCGGTGCAGGATTCGCCCGAGGAGGCGGCGGGCACCGCACTCGGCACAGCCGGTTCCGCGGTGGTGTTCGCCGGCCTCACCGTCATCATCGCGCTGGCGGGCCTCAGCATCGTCGGCGTCCAGTTCATGACGTTCATGGGACTGGGTGGCGCGATCGCCGCCGGCTTCGCGGTGCTCACCGCGATCACCCTGATGCCAGCGTTGCTCGGCGCGTTCGGCCGTGTCCTGTTCAAGCCGAAGCTGCCGGTGGTGGCCCAGCACGACCCCGAGGACGAGCACTCGGTCACCAACGGCATGCGCTTCGGCCGACTGATCGGCAAGGCGCCGTGGGTCGCGCTGATCCTCAGCGTCGTGGTACTCGGCGCGCTCGCCGCGCCCGCCGCGGGCCTGAACCTCGGCCTGCCCGGCGACGACAGCATGCCGAAGACGTCTACCGTCCGCAAGGCCTACGAGTTGCGCACCGAAGGCTTCGGCGAGGGCAGCAACGGCGTGCTGAACGTGGTCGCCGACCTGACCGGTGTGCCCGCCGAGAACCGGCAGGCCGCGATTGGGGCGCTGCGCGACAAGCTCACCTCCTACCCGGGCATGGATTACGTCACCGAGCCGCAATGGAGCAAGGACGAGCAGGGCGTACTGCTGGACGGCGTGCCGAAGTCGGGCCCGAACAACCAGGCCACCAAGGATCTGGTGCAGGATGCCCGCGACGCCGAAGGGCAGCTGAAGGCCCAGTACGGCATCGAGTACGGCATCACGGGAACCACGGCGATCTACGCCGACGTGGACCACGTGCTGCTCAGCAAGATCGTGCCCTACCTGGCGATCGTGGCGGGTGCGGCATTCGTTTTGCTGATTCTGGTGTTCCGATCCATCCTCGTGCCGCTCACCGCGGCACTCGGGTTCCTCCTGTCGATGGCCGCGACCTTCGGCGCGACCGTGCTGATCTTCCAGCAGGGCAAGCTCGGGCTGATCGAGGACCCGCATCCGCTGGTCAGCTTCCTGCCGATCATGCTGATCGGCCTGGTTTTCGGGCTCGCGATGGACTACCAGGTGTTCCTGGTGACCCGGATGCGTGAGGAGTTCGTCAAGGGCAGGTCGCCCAAGGACGCGGTGGTCGCCGGTTACCACCACGGCGCCCGCGTGGTGACCGCGGCCGCGATCATCATGATCTCGGTGTTCGGCTCCTTCCTGCTCGAGACGGACGTGACGGCGAAGTCGTTCGGCTTCGCGCTGGCGGCAGGCGTGCTGCTGGACGCGTTCATCGTCCGGATGGTGCTGATTCCGTCGCTGCTGGTACTGATGGGCAAGTGGTCGTGGTGGATGCCCGAGTGGCTCGACCGGATCCTGCCCGACATCGATGTCGAGGGCGCGAAACTGCGTGAGCTGCGGCAGCGTTCGACGGACACCGTGCAGGTGCCGGTCGGCGTCAGCTGATCCGAAAACCGTCACTCGGCCCCGCATCCCTACCTCGGGTGCGGGGCCGAGCGCGTTTTCCCGTTCTCGAGTTCCCGGGCGAACGCGTCGATGAGCCGGTCGGCGTACAGGGGGTCGACCGGTGCACCGCTGACGAGAAGCCGGTAGTAGAGGGCGCCATAGACCAAGTCGATGATGAGATCGGGGTCGAGGTCGCCGCGTAGTTGGCCGTGTTGGATCGCGGTGGCGATCAGGGCGCTCGCCTCGGCTCGGCGGCCGGCGATGAACCGTTCGCGTAACGCAGCGGCGATTTCGGGGTCGTGCTGGGCGGCGGCGACGAGGGCGACGAACGGGCGTCGGGCGTCGGGTTCGCTCATCAATTGCGCCACGCGCCGGACTTGGGTCCGCAGCCGTGCCAGGGCATCGCCATTGGCAGGAGCCTCGATCTTGTCTGCCACGGCGTCGGTGAAGGCATCCATCAACACGGCCGCCTTCGTCGGCCACCACCGGTAGATCGTGTTCTTGCTGACCCCGGCGTGCGCGGCGATGTCATCCACGCTCAAACCGGGTAGACCGCGGTCGGTCAGCAGTTCTCGTGCCGCGGTGAGCACCGCACGGCGCGATCGCTCGCTGCGCGGTCGCCCCGGCCCGCGTACATCCTTCGACTCCACCATGGCACCAGTCTAATCTTTCAGATACGATACGGTCAGTATCGTAAAATGGCGTAATGAGGAGCTTGTGATGGACGTTGATCGGGTATGGCTGGTGACCGGCGCTTCCTCGGGATTCGGGTACGCAGTCAGCCGAGCGGTGGCGGCCGCGGGCGGTCGGGTCGTTGCGACGGCTCGGAATCCATCACGAGCGCAGTCCCTGCAGGAGTTGGCGGCGGACCATCCCGGTCGTGTCCTCGTCACACCCTTGGATGTCATCGACGAGGAGCAGGCCAGACGGGCGATGTCGCAGGCGGTGGCGATGTTCGGCCGGCTGGATGTCGTGGTGAACAACGCGGGCTACGGGATATTCGGCGCACTGGAGGAGACTCCCGACAGCGAGGTGCGGGCGATCTTCGAGACGAACGTGTTCGGATCGCTGAACGTGATTCGCGCAGCTCTGCCGGTGTTGCGCGAGCAAAAGCGCGGGCACATCGTGCAGATCTCCTCGGTGACCGGTGTCGCGCCCTCCGCACCGGGATTGGGCGTCTACGCGGCTACCAAGTTCACAGTCGAGGGCATGAGCGAAGCCCTGTCCCGAGAGGTTGCCCACCTCGGCATCGGTGTCACCATCGTCGAGCCGGGCATGTTCGGCACGAATTTCGTTGCGGCATTGGGCATCACCCCTGTGCGACACCCTGATTACGCCGCCAGTGTAGAGGCAGCGCGTGAGCGCCTGACCCAGCTCGACCCGAGCGCATCCGGCGACCCCGACCAGGCAGCACAGCAGATCATCGCCGCTGTCGAATCCGCCACACCGCCGCTGCGGCTGCCGCTGGGCATCGACGCGGTCACCGCAATTCGCGCCAAACTGACCAGCCAACTTGCCGCACTGAACGATTACGAGACCACCGTCACCGCCGCGACCGACTCGCGGCAACGACCCGGCACCGCAGCTTGAATACAAAACCGCTCCTGACCAGAGACTTACGCTGTATCCGCCCGTTTTCGGCTGATACTACGGCGACCCCTCACTGGCTGGGCTGCGGAAGCTCGCAGTCGCCGACCTTCGGATTCATGCCCAGATAATTGAGCGGGCCTGTCAGCGCCGTCACGGCGATCGTGCCCCATCCTGCACAGTTGATCGGACCGCTGTCGAAATAGTGGCGCTGACCGGCAGCCAGCAGCCCGACCGCCAGCCACATCATCAGCAGGAACCCGAACAGTCGAGTACCCGTTCCGCGCACGGCTCGCCTGCGAGTTTCGTGGTCGCGCATCCCATCGCTCCCTTCCGTGCTGCTCCCCATAAGCGGGATACCCGGATGTGCGCCAGTTACCCCGCCGCTAATGGCCTGCCGCGGCAGGTGGCAGGCAGTTGGCAGCCTTCGGATGCGCACCGACGTGTGGTCGAACGGCACCGCGAGCACGGTCAGCACGACGGTGCCGACACCGGCGCAGTTGACCGGGGCCGCTGCCTAAGTAGTGGCGCAAACCCGCGTCGGACGACGGGTTGCCCGTGTAGTGCATCGACGACCGAGCGGATTCCGCTCGGCCGCCGAGTTCACTCTGCCGAACTACGGACTCGGTTCCGGCACATTACAATCCGCGACCTTCGGGTTCACGCCCATGTAGTTGAGCGGGCCCGCGATAACAGTGACAGCGATAGTGCCGACACCCGCGCAGTTGACCGGGCCGCTGTCGAAGTAATGCCGCTGTGCGGCGGCGACCACGCCGATCAGCAGCCAGACCAAGACGATTACACTTCCGATTCTCATGTTTCTCTCGCGCATCGCTCCCGCGCGGACTGTTCGACGGCGCATGATGACATCGCGTCCTTTCCGCACTTCCGTACCCGGCGTATACCCCCGATTTCGCCGAATATCCGCCGTACACGGGGGGATTTTTCGGCTCGCCGACCAACCGGTTCGGATGTCAGGGGCGCGACTGTTCGCTCCCGTTCCTGGTACTTTCGGGTGACATGGCGTCGGTATTGCAGTGGTCGATTCCGGGTTGGGTAATCCTCCTCGTGCTGGTCGCTGGCTACGAGGTGGCAGTCAACAAGCGCCGCAGGCGGCGCCGCACCCCGATCTCGGGCACCTTCACCGACGAGTTTACCGCGCTGTTCTACAGCACCAAGCGCATGGAACTCGACCACCGCGAATCAATCTCCATGCTGCGCGACGAGCAGGACCAAGGTGCGCCACCGCTGCTCGGCGTCGACCTGGACCGCCATACCGTCGTGCTGCGCAAGGACGAACACCGCTAGCGAATTTCCGGGAAAGCCGGGTTTCGATCTCCAGCAGGAGTTGCGCCGGTTCGCCGGCTACCGCACGCCACCACCGGTCACTTCTTCTCCCCGGCAGCGAATCAACTCCTCGTCGGGAGTCAGAACCGGGCGGATAACTGTTTTCTACACCGCGACGATGTTCAGGAGCGGTCCGAGCCCCTTGAAGTCGTCTGGGTTGCGGGTGTACAGCGGCAAGCTGTACTGGACTGCTGTAGCTGCTATCTGGAGGTCGGCCACTCGTCCTCGGGGTTTACGGCCGATCTGTTCGAGCAGAAAAGCCAACGACCCGTACACGTTGGCCGTCTCGGCGTCGAACGCGAGTGGGTTGAACGATTTCGTGACCCAGTGGAACTGGAGTTGGCGTTGGGCTTGTTTCAGCGGATCTTTGGTGGAATGCAGTCCCGCGGCGAGTTCGGCAAGACTTATCGCACTGATGGCGGCCTCCGCTTCATCGGGCAGCGATGTTTGCACCTCGAGGTAACCGATGAGGACCGATGTGTCGAGCAGCACGTGCCGGGGGATGGTGGGTTCACTCACGACCCGGGATCTCCTGGTCGATCATCGCATCCATATCGGCACGCCACTCGTTGTAGTCGATACATGGCAGGTGGGCGCTGGTGCGGGCGAGTTCGGCGATGGGCACGAAGGTTCGCCGTGTCAGGGGCTTGAGTTCGGCGACAGGTTTGCCATTGCGGGTGATGGTGAAGCTCTCGCCAGCTTCGACTGCGGCGAGGACTTTGCCGCTGTCGTTGCGGAGGTCGCGTTGCTGGATCGTTTTCACACCCCCAGACTACCCACCCGTGCTACACGGTGTACAGAGTGCTACAGAGTGTTCTGGAGGCGGTGACCCGTACTTCGGGGTGGGGACGGCCAGTCCCACACCTGCTGCAATGCTCGCGAGGAATCCAATATCCGCCAAGGAACCCAACGCCTTCAACCGGGCGGCAGCCGCTCCACCTCGGGCCCGAAGTCGTACAGCTGAGGACCGGAAGGCAGCCAGACCCCGGTCTGGAGTTCTGCGGAGAAGAAAAACGCCCTTCACCTGCGTGAACAGATGAGGGGCGTAAGCGGTGGCGGAGGGATTTGAACCCTCGGAGGGGGGTTACCCCTCACACGCTTTCGAGGCGTGCTCCTTAGGCCGCTCGGACACGCCACCGCCGACAACCATACCGGACCGTCGCCGGATCGTTAAATCGGCTGGAGAGCTGGGCTGGCCGCTCGGTGTGCCGTTCTGGCGGCCGACGGCGGAGCGCTCTAAGCCAGGTCGAGACTCGGTGCGGCGCAGGTCTTGGCACCTGGGAAGTCAGCGCTGGGTGCGGAAGAACTCGTCGAGCAGTGCGGCGCACTCCGCTTCGAGCACTCCACCGCGGACCTGTGGCCGGTGGTTGAGGCGGCGGTCACGAACTACGTCCCAGAGCGAACAGACGGCGCCGGTTTTCGGCTCCCATGCGCCGAATATCAACCGACCGACCCTGGCGAGCACCAGCGCTCCCGCGCACATGGTGCACGGCTCCAGCGTCACAGCGAGGGTCGTTGCCTCCAGCCGCCAGCCGTCGCCGAGAACTTCGGCGGCACGGCGCAGCGCGAGGATCTCCGCGTGCGCGGTCGGGTCACCGAGTGCTTCGCGCGCATTCGCGGCACGCGCGAGTTCCCGTCCTGTCGAATCGAATACGACCGCGCCGACAGGCACGTCACGGTTCCCCGCGGCAGCCGCCGCATCGAGGGCGACACGCACCATGTCGGCGTCCGAGGGGACCGAGGGAACTCCCACGTCAGCGGGGCAGTTTGTCCAGGACCGCGGAGAGTTCGTCGGCGAATCCGAGCCGCTGGGCGATCATGCCGAGCTGTTCGTCCGGATAGAGGTCGGTCTCGGCGAGGATGACGCTCAGCACCGGTTCCGGCAGGCCGAGATCGGCGAGTACACCGAGGTCGCCTTCCTCCCACGGCTCGATGTCGTCGATTTCATCCGGGTCGATGTCGGGAATTTCCACATTCAAGGCATCGAGGACGTCCGCGGCGATGTCGTAATCGATCGCGGCCGTCGCGTCCGATACCAGCATCCGTGTTCCGCTCGGCGCGGGCCGGAGCACGATGAAGAACTCGTCATCGATGTCGAGTAGTCCGAACACGGCTCCGGAGCTGCGCAAAGCCTTCAGTTCGTTTTCCGCCGCGGACAAATCGGTGAGCGCAGCCCGGGTCAGCGGACTGCATTGCCACTTGCCGTCTTCGCGGACAACCGCCACTGCGAACCCTTCCACGTCGTCGTAATCGTCCGACGTCGCCCTGTTCGTGCCCGAGCGCTGTGCTGCCATGGCCGCAACGGTAGTCGGCTCGAGCTGAAATGTTGAAGTCGTATGCCAATCTGTTCCGGTGACTTCCGCGAAGAAGGCCCCCGTGTGCGTCCTCGGGACGGGTTTGATCGGTGGATCGCTGCTGCGCGCGGCCGTCGGCGCGGGTTATGACGGCTGGGGATACAACCGATCAGCCGCGGGGGCGCGGGCAGCGCGGGCCGACGGTTTCACCGTCACGGAGGACCTGCCCGCCGCGCTACGACGCGCAGCGGACGCCGACGCGCTGATCGTCGTCGCGGTGCCGATGCCCGCGGTGGACCACATACTTTCCTCGATCGCGACCTTCGCGCCGCACTGCGCGCTGACCGACGTGGTGAGTGTGAAGACGCCCGTCGCCGCCGCAGTGCACAACCATGAGCTCGGGGCCCGATACGTCGGCGGCCATCCGATGGCGGGCACCGCCCGATCCGGGTGGGCCGCTACCGATCCCGGCCTGTTCCGCGACGCCGTGTGGGCGGTCGGGGTGGACGAGGGGACCCACGCCGACCCGTGGACCCGGGTGGCTCGGCTCGCACTGGACTGCGGCTCGGTGGTCGTCCCGGTGGTGGCAGAGGAACACGACCGCGCCGTCGCCCGAATCTCCCACCTGCCGCATGTGCTCGCCGAGGCGCTGGCGCTGTCCGGCGCCGCGGGCGGTGATCTCGCGCTGGGGCTCGCCGCTGGGTCATTCCGCGATGGCACCCGCGTCGCGGGCACCGCGCCGGACATGGTCCGCGCGATCTGCGAACCGAATTCCGACGCGCTGCTGGACGTGCTGGAAGAAACCCTCACTGTCCTCGGTGCGGCACGCGACAGCCTGCGCGCGGAGAGGACCCTCGTCGATCTGGTCGAAGCCGGACACGACGCCAGGCAACGCTACGAATCGGCGCGGCGGTGGGAAATCACCGATGTCCGGCCCGGGGATCACAATTGGCTGGAAGACCTGCGCACGGCCGGACAGCGTGGCGGAGTCATCACCCGCCTGAACTGAACGCGCTCCGCTGCTGGGGACAGCCTCGACCCGCTGCGGGCACCGGTCGGCGAAAGCCGAAGGTCAGATGCGCTCGGCCAGGCCCGGGTAGTCCAGGAGAAAGCCGTCGGCGTCGACGGTGACGGTCGCGCTCGAGACCGGGGACAGCACGCTGATGCCCTCGGCCGCGCTGCTGTAGATCAGCGTGGCCTCCTGCACGAGCAGGTCGGGCAGGCGGACGTAGACCACCGGGACCTGGACGGCCTCCACTGCGTGCTGCAGGTCGTAGCGACGGATCGGCAAAGTGTTGAAGAACGGGCTGAGCACCACGTCCACGTCGAGCGCGCCCGCGAAGGTGGAGCGGACATGGTTGCCGCCCGCATCGACGAGCCAATAGTTCTCCTCGTCCCTGGCGATCGAGGCTTGCCGCTCGCCTGCGGCCGTCGTGGTGCGCAGCGAGAGCCGCTTCGTCCTGCCGTTCTCGTCGGTGACCAGGTCATAGGAGGCGCTGAACGGGGGATGGTCCGCGCCCGCGCCGCCGATCATGCGCCCGGTGGCACGGATGCGGTTGCCATTGAGCGTCACCCGGACCGACTCCATCCGCGACGCGTCCGGCGCGCGCCAGGTGAGAACCGCCGGCCACCGGGATGCCTGCGGGCTCTCGGTGGGGATCTCGGGGTCGGGGGCTGGGGTCGTCACGTATCTACCGTAAGCGACATCCTGCCGTAACCCGCACAACACCAACGCTCATCACACCAACGACTCGCGCCACGCCGCGTGCAGACCGGCGAATCTGCCGGTACCGACGATCAGCTCGTCCGGCGCACCGTCCTCGACGAGCCGTCCGGAATCGAGCACGAGCACCCGGTCCGCGATCGCCACTGTGGACAGCCGGTGCGCGATGATCACCGCGGTGCGCCCGCGCAGCACGGTCTCGAGCGCATGCTGCACGAGCCGCTCGCTCGGGATGTCCAGGCTCGAGGTGGCCTCGTCGAGCACGATCACGGCGGGATCGGCCAGGAACACCCTGGCGAACGCGACCAGCTGCCGCTGGCCCGCCGAGAGCCTGCCGCCGCGCTTGCGCACGTCGGTGGCGAAGCCCTCGGGCAG
Organism: Nocardia sp. NPDC023852; assembly: GCF_040639505.1. Lineage (NCBI taxonomy): Bacteria > Bacillati > Actinomycetota > Actinomycetes > Mycobacteriales > Nocardiaceae > Nocardia > Nocardia sp. NPDC023852. The sequence goes on along the minus strand of NZ_JBFAAB010000015.1, from coordinate 39,446 downwards.
GGATCGCACGAAGTCGTACAGACCGACCGCACGGGCCGCGGCGAACACCTCCGCGTCGGTGGCGGCCGGCCTGCCGAGCCGGATGTTGTCGGCAACCGACCCGGAGAACAAGTAGGACTCCTGGGTGACCATCACGACGTTGCGCCGCAGGTCGGCGTCCGAGAGGTCACGCAGGTCGACGCCGTCCAGGGTGACCGAGCCGCCTGACGGGTCGTAGAACCGCGTCAGCAGCTTGGCCAGTGTCGACTTGCCCGCCCCGGTCGCTCCGACCAGCGCGACCACCTGTCCGGCCGGGATGTCCAAGGTGAACTCCGGCAGAACCGGTCGTTTCCCGCGGCTGTCCCGCTCGCCCTCGGACCGGCCCGAGTCCGCCACCTCGGCGCCGGCCGCGCCGTCCACCTCCCCACCGGGCCTGTCGGGCAGGTCGGCGGGCATGCCCCCATAGCCGAACCACACCTTCTCCATCCGGACCGCGCCGGAGGCCTTACCCAGGGCTGCCGGCTGCGTCGGCTCCGGCACCGATGGCTCCTCCTCGAGCACACCCGAGATCTTCTCCAGCGCCGCCGCCGCGGACTGGTAGGAGTTGAACACCTGCGCGAGTTGGTCCAGCGGACCGTAGAACTCGTTGAGGTACAGCAGGTAGGCCGCGAGCACCCCGACCGCGAGGTCGCCGTCGATCACCCGCCACGCGCCGACCAGGATGACGATCACCGTCGTCAGGTTGCCGAGCAGCCTGGTAAGGCCCGCGTAATCGCCCATGCCGCGCATGGCCGCAGTGGTCGCCTGGCGGTATTCGCCGTCCTCGACGGCGAGCACTGCCTCGTTGCGCTGCTCGCGCCGGAAGGTCTGCACCGCACGCATGCCACCCATCGACTCGACGAACTGCACGACCACCTTGGCGATCGCGCCGCGCGTGCGGCGGTACCCTGCGCGCTGCCTGCGCTGGGCCCATCGGGTGACCAGCACCAACGGAACGAAACCGGCCAGCACGATCGCGGCGAGAGTCTGATCCAGATAGATCAGCAGCACCGCTATGGTCAGCACCGAGAGGATCGCGCTCAGCGCCTGGTCGAGCGCGCCCTCCAGCAGCTCCTGCAGCGTCTCGATGTCGCCGGTGAGCCGGGCGACCACCTTGCCGGAGGTGTACTTCTCGTGGAAGGCGACACTGAGCCGCTGCATATGCGTGAACGAGCGCACCCGCAGGTCGAACAGCACGCTCTGGCTGAGCCTGCCGGACACCCGCAGGAAGAAGAACGTGGTGAGCACGCCGAGCAGGACCGAGCCGAGGTAACCGGCCACGGTCCAGGTGAGCGGGAGCCAGTTGCCTTCCACGCCCCGCGCGATGCCGGTGTCCAGTCCGTGCGCGACGAACAGCGGCGCCGACACCATCGCCGCGTTGTCGACCACGATGAGCACCAGCGCGAAGGCCGCCAGCTTGCGGTAGGGCCGTACCAGGTCGACCAGCAGCCGCCGGGACCGGCCGGCCAGCACCAGGTTTCCTGTCTCGGTGACCTCCTTGTCTTCGCTCGCGATACCGCGCCAGTCGGCCACTTCGTCCCGGGTAACCGGGTCATCTCGGGTCACCACGTCTTTCGACACGATCGTGTCCGTACTCACTGTTACTCACCTCCCATCAGTTCTCGGTAAATGCCGCTGGTTCGCAGCAGGTCGGCGTGTGGCCCCTCCGCGACGATCCGGCCGTCGGCCAGCACCGCGACCCGGTCGGCCAGCGCCGCTGTGGACGGACGGTGTGCGACGAGCAGCGTCGTCGCATCGGCAAGCACTGTGCGCAGCCTTTCCTGGACGCGCTCCTCGGTCTCCACGTCGAGCGCTGACAGCGGGTCGTCGAGCACCATGATCCGGCCGCGCTTCCCCGCGCCGCTGAGCACCGCGCGGGCCAGCGCGAGCCGCTGACGCTGGCCGCCGGACAGGCTCAGGCCCTGTTCGCCGATCCTGGTGTCCAGACCCCAGGGCAGGTTGTCCACGAATTCGGTGGCCTGGGCGACGTCCAGCGCGCGGCGCACGTCGGTGTCGGTGGCGTCCGGGTCACCGAGCGCGACGTTTTCCCGCACGCTCGCCGAGAACAGCACCGGATCCTCGAACGCGACCGACACCAGCGAACGCAGGTCGGCCACCCGCATCTCGGCGATGTCGATGCCGTCGACGGTGATGACGCCACCCGTCACGTCGTACAGGCGCGGGATCAGGTTGAGCAGCGCCGTCTTCCCGCTGCCGGTCGCACCGACCAGCGCCACCGTTTCACCGGGCCGCACTGTCAGCGAAACGTCCCGCAGCACTCGGGCTTCGGCATCAGGAAAAGCGAAACTCACCCCTTCCAAGCGCAACTCGCCGACGATCCGCTCCGGCAGATCCACCGGATCGGCCGGGTCGGTGATGTCGACCCGGGTGTCGATGATCTCCCAGTACCGGTCCGCCGCGGTGCGCGCGTCGTTCAGCTCGGCGAGTAGGAAGCCGGTCCAGATGATCGGCCACTGCAGGAAGGTGGCCAGCGTAATGCCCGCAACCAGGGTGCCGATCGTCATCGTGCCGTGCACGACCGCGTAGCCGCCGTAGCCGAGCGCGAATGCGATGGCCAGCTGCGGAAGGCTCCGCATAGCCGACCACAGGGTCGCGTCCAGTCGCACCTTCAGCAGCTCCGTCTTCTGCAGCTCGCGCGACTGGGCGGTGAACCGGCCGCCGAAGAACACGCCGCGGCCGAACGCCTTGAGCACCCGCACGCCCTGCGCCGATTCCTCAGCCGTGGTGGCCAGGTCGCCGGACTGGTCCTGCGAACGCCGTGCGGCCACCGAGTACTGCCGTTCGAAGCGAATGCAGATGTATACCAACGGGATCGACACGATCGCGAACATCAGGCCGATCTGCCAGTTCAGCGCGAACAGCACGAGCAGGCCGGCCGGGATGACCGCAGTGTGGACCAGAAGGAACGGCCCGGCGAACGCCACGAACCGCCGCATGGTCGCCAAGTCGTCCACGGCGCGCGAGAGCAGCTGACCCGACTCCCACGCGTCGTGCCTGCCGATCGCCAGCGACTGCAGCTTGTGAAAGATCTTGGCGCGCATGGCGATCTCGAACTGGGTGGCCGGTTTGGAGACCAGCCAGCGACGTCCCCACACGCCGACCGCCTCCAGCAGGCCGAGTACCAGCACGAGGACCACCGGACCGAGGGCTGCTCGGAAATCCCGCTCGGCGATCGGCCCGTCGATGATTCTGGCGATCAGCAGCGGAATCACGATGGCCGTGCACATGGCGAGGAGTGCGAGGCCGCAGGCGGCGAGCAGCGCGGTGCGGTGCGGACGCAGATACGGCCAGAACCGGCGTAGTGAATGCAGGCGGTGCGGTGCGGCAGCGGGCCGCTCCGGTCTGTCGGCCTCCGGTTCGGCCGAAATGTCCAGTGCGACTGACAAAGCTCCCCCTCGAGTTCCGTGGATCGCGGTGTCGGAAGACGGAACTCTCGATGATGTTCGCATCGAGGTCCGACATTCCAGGGTCGCACCGGGCCCCGGATCGGCCAACCGATTTTCCGGCCGGCCTGATACCGCGTCCACGGTGGACAACACGGTCGGCTCGCAAGGGGGAAGGGCGTTCATGCACCCAGCCAACAACCTCGAGCAACATCGAGGTCAAGGGCATAGACTCGCTGCTCATGCTGATCGTCGCCGGACATCTCCGGGTCACCGATCGTGACCGCTACCTCGAGAACTGCCGCGAAGTAGTCGAGTTGGCCCGTGCCACCGAAGGGTGCCTCGACTTCACTCTCGGCGCCGACCTGGTCGAACTCGACCGGGTCAACATCTTCGAACGCTGGGCGACCCGAGCCGCGCTGGAGCGCTTCCGCGGCACAGGAACCTCAGGGGACCTCGACGCCCAGATCGTGGGCGCCGATGTCCGTGAATTCGAGTACGCCACCGACATTCGGCTCTAGCCGACGGTCACGCTCTCCGAGTCCCACTCCGCCGGCCCGTCCGGGAACGCCTGCTGTTGGTGGCCACCGCGCAGCGTGCCCTCCAGGTACGCCGCACGACAGGCGCGGCGGGCGATCTTGCCGCTGGATGTGCGTGGAATCGAGCCGGCGGGCACGAGCAGCACGTCGCGTACCGTGACACCGTGCCGCTGGGAAATGGCGGCACGCACGGTGTCGGCGACCGGCTCGGGTTCCAGCTTGCCCGCGCCGATGTTGCGCTCCGCGACGATCACCAGCTGCTCGGAGGTGTCGTCGGCGTCGAAGGTCAAGCCTGCGTGACTGTCTTGATCGAAGACCAGCGCGGGCAGCTCGTTGGCGGGCACCGAGAACGCCGCGACGAAGCCCGGACGTAGCGCCGTGCTGGATTCCTGGGCGGAGAACTCGAGGTCCTGCGGGTAGTGATTACGTCCGTCCACGATCACCAGGTCCTTGACCCGTCCGGTGATGTACAGCTCGCCGTCCAGGTACGCGCCGTAGTCGCCGGTGCGCATCCAGTTGGCGTCCGGCTCGGTGCCTTCGGCATGGCTGCCCTCCGGCAGCCGCGCGGCCAGCTGGGCGCGGAAAGTGGCCTGGCTCTCCTCCGGGCGGCCCCAGTACCCGATGCCCATATTCTCGCCGTGCAGCCAGATCTCGCCGACCTCGCCGTCGCGCCGCTCGGTGCCATGCTCCGGATCGACGATCACCGCCCACTGTGTCAGCGCGACGTAGCCGCACGACACTTGGGCGATCGCATTGTCCGCGTCCTGCGCGGTCTCGACCATGCGCCCGGCGTTCAACGCGGCGCGATCCACGTAGACGACCTTCGCCTTGTCCTCGGCCCTGGTCGCCGACACGAACAGCGTCGCCTCCGCCATGCCGTAGCAGGGCTTGATCGCCGTCTCCGACAACCCATACGGCGCGAACGCCTCGTTGAACTTCTTCATCGACGACACCGAGACCGGCTCGCTGCCGTTGATCAGACCGATCACATTCGACAGATCCAACTCCTCGCCCGGTTTCGGCTTGCCCCGCGCGGCGGCATGCTCGAACGCGAAATTCGGTGCGGCGGCAAACGTTCCCGCGCCGTCGGAGGCCGCGGCTAACTCCTTGATCCAGCGGTACGGGCGGCGCACAAACGCACTCGGCGACATGATCGTGATGAAACCGCCGCCGATGGTCGGCAGGATCACACACAGCAGGCCCATGTCGTGGAACAGCGGCAGCCAGGTGACACCGCGCGAATGCTCGGTGACACCGATGGCGTCGATCATCTGCAGCAGGTTCGTTCCCACCGCACGGTGGGTGATCTCCACCCCCGCGGGCGTCCGAGTGGAACCCGAGGTGTACTGCAGGTAGGCCACGCTGTCGATGTTGATGTCGGGGAGCACCCAGAGCGCGCCGACACTGTCCGGGACCGCTTCCACCGCGATGATGCGCGGCCGCTGCGGCGCCGGCAGATGCCGGAAGAGGTTTCGCACCCCGCCCGCCGCGGACCCCACCGTCAGAATCGCCGTGGGCCTGCAGTCGCCGAGCACCGCGTGCAACCGGTCGGTGTGACCCTGCTCCTCCGGATCGAACAGCGGCACCGCGATATTGCCGGCGTACACCGCGGCGAAGATCGAGACGACGTAGTCGAGCCCCTGCGGAGCGAGGATCGCCACCCGGTCGCCCGGCCGCGTCACCTGCTGCAGCCTGGCCGCTACCGCCCGCAACCGCACACCGAACTGCCGCCAGGTCAATTCGTAGTACTCACCGTCGCGTTCGCGGGAGTAGTCGATGAAGCGGTAGGCGAGGTCGTCGCCGTTCTCCGCAGTGTGCTTGTCGACGAAGTCGATCAGGGTCTTGTCACCGCGGATCTTGATATTGCCCTGGTCGTCCAGATAGTCGTCGAAGTTTTCGTCGATCATCGCCTCATCCTTTTCCAGCGCACCGGCACTCAGGCCGTGCAATGACACCGAACACAGGTCGATAGCGAAGCGTCGGGAAGGCTAGCAGGTGTGCGACCTCCCGGCGCTCAATAGCGGCCGAACGCGAGTGCGACGTTGTGCCCACCGAAGCCGAAGGAGTTCTTCACGGCGTAGTCGATACGCCCGCTCCGGGATCGGCCGCGCACGATGTCGAGATCGATGTCCGGGTCCTGGTTGTCCAGATTCAGCGTGGGCGGCACGATGCCGTCGCGCACGCTGAGCACGGTGATCACCGATTCGAGGGCACCGACGGCGCCGATCGAGTGGCCGAGGGCCGACTTGGGTGCGTAGACCGACGCGTGGTTGCCGACCGCCTCGGCGATCGCGCGCGCCTCGGCGGTGTCGCCGATCGGCGTGGCGGTCGCGTGCGCGTTGATGTGCGTGATGTCGCTCTTGAACAGCCCCGCGGTCTGTAATGCCCGCGTCATCGCGCGCGCCGCGCCGGTGCCTTCGGGGTCGGGTGCGACCAGGTGGAATCCGTCCGAGGTGATGCCGGCGCCGAGCAGCCGCGCGTGGATGGTCGCGCCGCGCGCTTTGGCATGTTCCTCGGTCTCGACCACCATCATCGCGCCGGCCTCGCCGAACACGAACCCGTCGCGATCGGCGTCGAACGGGCGGGAAGCGCACTTCGGCGCGTCGTTGCGCGTGCTCATGGCGCGCATCATGGTGAACGCCGCGATCGCGAGCGCCTGGATCGAGCCCTCGACTCCGCCGGCGACCACCATGTCGGCGTCACCCATGACGATCATCTTCCACGCGTTGGCGATCGCCTCCGACCCTGACGAACAGGCCGAGACCGGCGTCGTCGCACCGGCCCGCGCGCCGAGTTCCAGCGCGACGCACGCGGCGGCGCCGTTGGGCATGACGGCTTGTACGGTGAGCGGCGAAACCTTGCGGTAGCCCCCGTTGCTCAGCTTGTCGCGCGCGTCGATGATCCCCTCGGCGCCGCCGAGCCCGGTGCCGATCGACACCCCGAGGCGGTTCTTGTCCACCTCCGGGCTGCCCGCGTTTCGCCAGACGTCGCGACCGAGCACGGTGGCCATCTGCTCGACATACGCAAGCCGACGCGTCTCGCCGGTGGAGAGGCAGGCCGAGGGCTTGACCTTCAGATGACCGCCGATCCGCACCGGCAGCTCGAACTGGTCGATGAAGTCGTCGTCCAGAACGTCGATACCGCTCTCGCCGTCGAGCAGGCCCTTCCAGGTGGAGTCCACATCGCCCGCGATGGAGGTGGTCGCCGCGAGCCCGGTGACCACGACCGTAGGAAAGTTCCCATTTCTGGTGGAAGGAATCCGCATTCTCGCTCACTTTCCCTAGCGTCGCTCTGGAAACTTTGTCGAGCAATGGCAATTCGCGATCGCGCGCCACCAGTGGGGCAGCCCGCGCGCGGACGGCACCGAAGCGCAGGCGGGTCAGCCGGCCCGCCTTTCATCAAGGCCGTGCATGTGATCGGCCCTGTGCATTATTGAGAAAAGCACGCCGATCGCAGTGCGTGACACGCGGACGGTACCAGGTGCCGGGTCGTTGGTCGCCTCGTTCGTCTATCGCCTCGGATAACTCGAGTAACCTGCTCCCGGGCACGGGTCGCGCGTTCGGCGGCGTCTCGTCGTGGATGTTGAGGAAGGGAAGGCCGTTGACGGGCGCGCGGATGGTCGGGCTGTTCGCCGGAATCGGTGGACTCGAACTCGGCCTCGGCAGGCACGGATGGCAGACCGAGCTGTTGTGCGAAATCGAGCCCGGCGCCCAGGGTGTGCTAGCGGCCCACTTCCCGGACGTGCCATTGCATTCCGACATCACCCGGCTGCGCGCGATCCCGTCGGGGACCGAACTGGTCGCGGCGGGGTTCCCGTGCCAGGACCTCTCCCAGGCCGGGCGTACCGCGGGCATCACCGGCACCCGGTCCGGCCTGGTCGACGAGGTGTTCCGACTGGTGCGCCGCAAACGCGGGCCACGCTGGCTGCTCATCGAAAACGTCCCGTTCATGCTGCAACTCGGCCGCGGTGCGGCGATGCGCCATATCACCGGCGCGCTGGAGGAGCTCGGCTACACCTGGGCCTACCGGGTGGTGGACGCTCGCGCGTTCGGCCTGCCACAGCGCCGTCAGCGGGTGCTGATGCTGGCCTCCCGCACCGAGGACCCGCGTCCGGTGCTGTTCGGCGAAGACGCCGGTCTCCGAATGGTGGGCGACCCCGAGCGTGATCCGTGCGGCTTCTACTGGACCGAAGGGGTGCGCGGGCTGGGCTGGGCGGTGAACGCGGTGCCCACGCTGAAGGGCGGCTCGGCGCTGGGCATCGCCAGTCCGCCCGCGGTGCGACTGCCCTCCGGCGAGATCGTCACGCCGGGCATCGCCGACGCCGAACGCCTCCAGGGCTTCGACGCGGGCTGGACCACGGCCGCGACCGAGGTAGCGGGCATTCGCAACGGCCATCGCTGGAAGCTGGTCGGAAACGCGGTGAGCGTACGGATGGCGGCTTGGGTGGGATCCCGGCTGGCCACGCCGCTGGACCCGATCCCAGGCGATCAGCCGCTGCCGACGGGCACACCGTGGCCGGTCGCCGCGTGGGGGCGCGGCGGTGTCGCCCATCGGGTGCCGGTGTCCACCTGGCCGGTGCACGAGCCGTACGAAGACCTCACCCACTTCCTCACCAACGCGCGGTTGCTCTCCGCCCGCGCGACCGCCGGGTTCCTGCGCCGAACCGGTATGGGCAGCCTGCGTTTTCCGCCTGGTTTCCTCGCCGACGTGGAAAGTCACCTCGACCGAATGGGCGGCTGGGCAGCATGAGCGAGCGACCGCGCACGGATGCGGCCACCAGTGCGCGGATGGCACGCCAGCGGCGCACCGGGACCGATCCGGAACTCGCGCTGCGTCGAGAGCTGCACCGGCGGGGGATGCGCTATTTCGTCGATCGGGCGCCGATCAGCGGGCAGCGCCGCCGCGCCGACCTGGTCTTTCCACGACGGCGCGTCGCGGTCTATGTGGACGGCTGTTTCTGGCACCGCTGCCCAGTGCACGCGACCGATCCGAAGAACAACGCCGAATGGTGGGCCGCCAAACTAGCGGGCAATGTGGCCAGGGATCGCGCCACCGACGCGGCTCTGATCGCCGCCGGCTGGCGTGTGGTCCGCGTATGGGAACACGAGGACGCGGTCGCGGCCGCCGATCGCGTCCAGGCGGCACTGCAGCCGCCGGGCTAACGGCGCCGCACCCGCACGAGTGAGCGCGGGGCATGGGCAGCCAGATAACCGGACACCACCATCACCGCCATCACCGCGATTCCGGAAGTGGCTGTCGCGAAGCCGAGCATGGGGACCTCCTCGAATTTCACCTGTTCCCACAGAGTGCTCGGCGAGCCTGGTAAGACCCTGTGGGCCGGGTGACAATGACGTGTGATCAGGCGATCCGCCGGGACGCGCGGGCGAGCAGGACAATGGGGAGGTGACTGGTAGCCCGAAAGTCGCCGAGCGGCGCGTGCGACTGGCGTCGGCGATAATCGCGTCGGCGATCGCGATCGCGGGGCTCTGCTATTCGTCCTGGGTGCTCGAGTTCGTGCTGAACATCGGCATCGACCCAGTCAACTCCTTCCTCAGCGAACTCGACGCGGAAGGCAAACCGTACCGACAGGTATTCGCTGTCGCCGACACGATAGTGGGAGCGGTGCTGATGCCCGCGGCGGTCGCTGGGCTGCTGCTGTTCCCGCGCCGCCGGTTCACCACGGCGGGCTGGATGGCGTTGTTCTGCTTCGGCGCGGCGACCATCGCCGATGTGCTGCTGCCACTGCACGACTGCGTTCCCGGCGACAGCACGTGCGGCGGACCGAGCGAGCTGTTCCCCCAATTGCATCAGCCGCACGCGCTGTCGAGCACGCTGGCGGTGACTTCGATCGCGGTCGCCGCATTCGCATTCAGCCTGGCCGCGCTCCGATACCACCGATGGCGGATCCTGCGCGAATTCGGTCTGGCCGTGCTGGTGGTCGGGTCGGCGGCGACGGTATGGATGCTGGTCGCGGACAATCTGACCGGGAATTACGCCCTCGGGATCGCCCAGCGCATCCAGGTGGGGGCGATGTCGCTGTGGCTGCTCACGTTGGCCGCCGCCGTGATCCTGGAGGGGAGGGACTGGACCGACCCGACCTGATCGCCTACTACCCGACCTGCAGTCGAACAGTGTGGCGTTCGGTGCGCGCGGGCAGTTTCGCGGTGTCGACGAACAGAATCTCGCCGGTGTCCTGCACGCCGCCCGGCAGCGTCTTCGGCTTCAGCCCGAACGGCGGCTGCTCGCCTGTGCTCGCGGCCAGACCGAAATCGCTGTCGTTGGCGATGTAGAGCGTCTTACCGCCGTCCAGGGTGGCGACGCCCTCGATCTTGTCGTGGCCGAAGAACGTTCCGGCCGGATTCAGCGTTCTGACCAGCTCGCCGAGATCGAGGTTCGTGGACTTGACGGCCGGGGCGATGCCCGCCTTGCTCAGCGCCGCGACGCCGTCGGCCGTCGGGACCGTGCCGACCAACGTCTCCACCGGCTTGCCGTCGACCTGGAGGCCGCGCTCCCGGTCGTACTGCGCGCCGGCGACCCTCGAGGCCGGGCCGATGTCCGTGGCGGCAGAGATGTCTACGGTCCACAGCTTCTTGTCCGCCTTCGGCGCCGGACTGCCGTCCCGTTCATCGACAAGGAAGGTGGTGGCGCTCAGAGCGGTGATCTCCGAGTCGGCGACCTTCGTGCTTTTCGGGTTCTCCAGCGGGAGCGCGAACTCCTTGACCGCTTTGGTCTTCAGATCCACGGTGACGATGCGGGTCATGGGTACGTCCTTGGCCGGTCCCGCCAGACCCGGGGTGTTCAGGCCGCTCTGCATCAGGCCGACAAGGGTAGCCCCGTCCGGCGTGATGGTCAGGCCCTCCATGCCCTGGTTCGGTGTGCGCAGCGAAAGTTCCTTCGGCAGACCGCGTCCCGGGACGAGTCGTTCGAGCTCGTTACCCTTGGCGTCGAAATGCACCAGAAACGGCCCGTATTCGTCGGACACCCAGAAAGTGCCGTCCGGCAGCGCGACGAGACCCTCCGGGTCGAGACCGTGATCGGTGGGGGGCAACACGTTTCCGGCTAGGTCCTCGATGGCCTCCCCGGTGCTCGCGGAGACGTCCACCTGCCCGTTGAACGGAACGCCTGCGGCGGTACGCAACTCGATGGCCGCGCGCAGCACGGCGCGGTTGCCGACCAGCTGGAAACGGCCGATCTTCGGCACGAAGGTCGGGGTCGGCGCGATCTTCTCGTTCTTACCCGGCCCGTCCACGTTCGGACCGCGGTCGGTGAGCCCGTAGAACTCGTCCGTGCTGCCGGGCACCGGCGTCCATGCCGACCCGAAACCGCTGCCCTGCAGAGTAGTTCCACCGAGCTCGCCGAGGGGCGGGATGTCGGTGGTGTACAACCGCACCGCGTCGGTAGTGGTCACCTGGATGCTGTCCGCACCCGTGTAGCCCGCGTTCGGCGTATAGACCAGCGCGCCGTCGGTGCGGCGGCTCAGCGTGCCGTGAGCTGGGTCGGCGGTCGCGACCGCCGCGCTACCTCCGGTGTTCGCCAGCAGGTCGTCCAGGGAGATCACCAGCGGCTGGTCCTTGGCCACGGTGAAGTCGGTGGCCGGGTCCGCGGACGAGCAGCCCGCGGCCAACATGCCGACGCACAGGACGGCCATGGCGGTAATTCGCCGACGAGAATGAGCTTTCACCATCACTGCCTATCGCGTTGATCCGAAAAATGGTCGAGACCCGGGTGAAGGTTCGGCGTACTCCAGCGCGTCGATGGCCCGTGCCATGCTGTGGCCATGAGCGATCGTGTGAACATCTCCTCGGGTTCGGAGTTCGAAGATATCGTCGGCTACTCGCGCGCGGTGCGGCTCGGCAATGTCATCGCGGTCAGCGGGACCACGGCCTCGGAGCCCGGCGGCACGGCCGTCGGCGGCGGCGACATCGGCGAGCAGACCAGGGAAATCCTGCGCCGCATCGGCTCCGCGCTGAACGAAGCAGGCGCGAGCCTGGCCGACGTGGTGCGCACCCGAATTTTCGTCACCGACATCGCACGCTGGCCGGAGGTCGCCGAGGCGCACGCCGAGGTGTTCGGCGAGATCCGGCCCGCGGCGGCCATGTACGAGATCAAGGCCTTGATCACCCCGGCTCTACTGGTGGAAATCGAAGCCGACGCGATCGTCGCCGACTGAGCCGAGTCGCTGACGACGGGTCCTGCCGGACCGCCCCACGCTCTCGTCGCCCGATGAACCATCGGCCGATCCGAACACCTGCGGCCGTTACGGCGAAGACCGGTCCGATCTGGTTCCGCCCGTCCTCTGCGGCGAGCCGGGTTTCGATCGCTAGGGTCGGAGCCGTGACCAGCACCGCTTCGCAGACACCCGTGCCGCTCGACACCGTCGCCGCGGCGACCGACCGGCTGCTCGACACCATCCGTGGCCTCAGCGATCAGGCCGTTACCGAGCCCTCGCTGCTGCCCGGCTGGACTCGAGGCCATGTGCTCGCCCATCTGGCTCGCAATGCCGACAGCGTGGTGAACCTGCTGCTGTGGGCGCACACCGGCGTCGAAATCCCGCAGTACGCCAGTACTTTCCTCCGCGACAGCGACATAGAAGCCGGCGCGCCCCGTCCGCTGGCCGAGCAGCTCGCCGACAACGAGGCCGCCGCGAACCGCTGGCTCAGCCTGGCGCGCACCCTCACCGACGACGCCTGGCAGGCGGAGGTCCGCACTCGCCAGGGCCGCCCGGTTCCGGCAACCGAGGTGCGCTGGATGCGCCTGCAGGAGGTCGAGATCCACCATGTCGACCTGGACGCGGGCTACCGCCCGTCCGACTGGCCCGCCGCCTTCGTCACCCGCATCCTCCCCCAGGCAACCGCCGACCTGAACCGTCTCACCGCCGACACCTCGCTCGAGCCGTTCACCGTCCAGGCCACCGATACCGATTTCACCGCCACCATCGGCACCGGCCCGGCCGCCCACGCCATCTCCGGCCCCGGCGCCTCCCTGGTCGCCTGGCTGCTCGGCCGCAGTGAAGGCACCGACCTGACCGGAACCGTGCCGGCCCTCCCCGCCTGGAAGTGAGCCCCCGGACCCAGTGAACTACGGCCGAGTAGGCCCCCATTTGCAGACAACTGCACGCAGGCGTGAGAGCGCAGGATCGAACGTGCTGGCGCTGACGCCCTGGTAACGGGTCGAGGGTTGCTCGGCAGCCAAACCCGTACACGGGTAGAGCGTCAGCCATCGGGGCAAGGAATTTCGCCGATTTCTTCGACTAAAGGAGAATGTGACCAAATGAAATGCCTCTGACCTTACATTGCAGGTCAGAGGCATTTTTTGTGCGCCCGGAGAGACTCGAACTCCCAACCTTCTGATCCGTAGTCAGATGCTCTATCCGTTGAGCTACGGGCGCATGCATTTATTCAGTTGTACCCGGTTTCCCGGGTGTGGCGGAGGCGAGAGGATTTGAACCTCCGGTCCCCGTGAAGGGACAACTCATTAGCAGTGAGTCCCATTCGGCCGCTCTGGCACGCCTCCTGGAGCCTTCTCTTCGAGGGCACCGGTCCTTTCGAACCGCCGAGCAGCAAGGTTACAGGAGCCACCCTCCAGTTCACAAAACGGCTGGTCAGCGCAGGTTGCTGTCGAACCAGTCGAAGATCCTGGTCTGCGAAGCGACGGCATTGATGTCGTCGTCGGCCTCCGGGCTGTCGACGCGGTGATGCAGACCCGGGTAGCTGACGACGAGGCTGGCGACGGCAGCCCGGGCGGTCGCGTCGCGCAGCTGGTCGACCTGGGCGGGCGGGGTGGCCGGGTCGTCGGCGCCGAACAGGCCGAGCCATGGTGCCTGCAGGTTGGGGGCCGCACGAACCAAGGCGTCGGCCTGGTCGGCGAGCGGCACCACAATGCCGGGCGCCGCGACGCTCACCGCCGCCCCGATCGGACGGTTGGTGGCGACCAGGAAGGCGGCGGTTCCCGCGGAGTCGAAGCCGAGCACACCGATGGTGTCGGGAAACACTCCTCGCCGAGTGAGCCAGTCGAAGCAGGCGTCGAAGTCGTCGAACAGCTGGTGCCCGAAGACCGCGCCCCCCAATTCACCGTCCACCCGGTGGAAGAGGTTGGGTGCGACGACCGTCCAACCCTCACTGGCCAGCGCGTTCATCAGGTCGCGCACGGCGCCGGTGATCTCACGGGACTCGTGCAGCAGCACGATCCCGCCGCGGGCGCTGCCCTCCGGCTCCGCCACGGTGATGGGCACCTGCGCATGGGCAGTTGACCGCTCGTCTTCCACATCGCTGCCCCGCAGCGGGGCCAAATCGTCGTAGGTGCCCGACATGAAACCAGCGTAGGGCGAGTTCCCGATATTCGGTAGAAGTTGCATGCCAGTGGCTACCGCCCAGAGAATTCCGGTGCACCCGATCGGGCTTTCCGGCGCGCGGACTAGGGTCGCACTGTGACACCGCAGATCCGGCCGGACCTCGATGCGATCCCGGCGTACATCCCTGGCCGCAGCCGTCCCGGCGCGGTCAAGCTGGCCAGCAACGAGACCACCGTCGGTCCGCTGCCCGCCGCCGCCAAGGCGATCGCCGAGGCGGCCGAGCTGGCCAACCGGTATCCTGACAATCAGGTCACCGAACTGCGCACGGCGTTGGCCGACTTCCTCGGTGTGGGATTCGCCAATGTCGCGGTCGGCTGCGGCAGTGTGGCGCTGTGTCAAGAGTTGGTGCAGATCACCTGCGCCGCACCCACCGACGAGGTGCTGTTCGCTTGGCGCTCGTTCGAGGCATACCCGATCGTGACCAAGGTAGGCAACGCCACCGCGGTGCAGGTGCCGCTCACCGCGGACCTGGTGCACGATCTGGAGGCACTGGCCGCGGCGGTGACCGAGCGGACCAAGCTGATCTTCGTCTGCAACCCGAACAACCCGACCGGCACCGCCGTCGGGAAGGCGGCGCTGATCCGGTTCCTGGACGCGGTTCCGCCGCACGTGCTCGTCGTGCTGGATGAGGCCTACTACGAGTACCTGCGACTGTCCCCCGACGACCGCCCGGACGGCGTCGAGCTCGGCAGGACCCGGCCCAATGTGGTTGTGCTGCGCACCTTTTCCAAGGCCTACGGGCTGGCCGGGCTGCGAGTCGGCTACGCGGTAGGCGATCCCGCGGTGATCACGGCGCTGCTGAAGGTGCATATTCCGTTCAGCGTGAACCAGGTAGCACAGGCGGCAGCGATCGCGTCGCTGGAGGCCCGGCACGAATTGCTGGACCGCACCGACCTTCTCGTCACCGAGCGCGAGCGGGTACGCGACGTACTGGTGGCCGCGGGCTACCAGGTGCCGCCGAGCGAGGCGAACTTCGTCTGGCTGCCGCTGGGCGAGCGCAGCGCGGAGTACGGCGAAGCAGGCGCGGAGGCGGGAGTGCTGGTGCGTCCGTACGGCACCGACGGCGTGCGGGTCACCATCGGCGACCCGCACGAGAACGAGCTGTTCCTCGGCTTCGCCACCGATCCCGCGGTGCTCACGCGGTTCTTGGGTTAGCGGACGCCGAGCGCGCCCGCGATGGTCGGCCAGGACAGGGCGAGCTCGTCTTCCCAGTACGGCCAGGAGTGCGTTCCGGTCGCCCTGAAATGCGCGGTCACCGGAATGCCGAGACTGCGAAGCCGGTCGGCGAGCCTGCGGGTACAGGCGTTGGTCGCGGCCTCCAGCGGCCCGCCGAAGCCGATCGCACTGACCACGTCCAGGTCCGGAGTGCCAGGCACATCGTGCACGCCGGGCACACCGCTGCCGACCGATAGGTAGATCGTCTTGCCGCGCAACGCGTCCGCGTGCAGCGTGACATCGTGGGCCAGCCAGTCCGGGTCGTCCGGCTTGCCGAACATGTTGTCCGGCTCACCCTGGTAGGTGGCCACCACGGCACGCGCCTGCGCCTGGCCGATGTCGGTGCCCGTCGAGAAGCAGCCGCTGTGCGCCCCGATCGCGGTGTAGAGCGTCGGATGCCGGAACGAGAGCATCATCGCGGCCTCGGCGCCCATCGAGACGCCCATGACCGCGTTGCGCCCGTTGCCGTTGAACTTCGCGTCGATCAGTGGGGGCAGCTCCTTGGTCAGGAACGTCTCCCACATGTTTGTGCCGAGCACCGGGTCGGGGCGCTGCCAGTCGGCGTAGAAGCTGGCCGGACCGCCGACGGTGAGCACTACGTTGACGTCTTTGTCCGCGTAGAACCGGTCGGCGTGGCCGAGCCGGGTCCAGTTGTTGCTATTGCCGTCCGCACTGCGACCGTCGAGCATGTACACCGTCGGACGCGGGTGCGACTGATCGCGGGGCAGCAGCACCTGCACCTCGACTTCACGGCTCATCGCGGGCGAGGCGACGAAGACCCGCAGCCACCGATCGTCGATCGGCTCGATCCGCTTGATCACCGGCGTCGAGGGCTGTTTCGTGGTCGGCTCGGCCGGACCGGGGCCGTCCGAGGATCCCGTGCTCACCGGCGGAGGGGCCGGGGGGACGGCCACCGCTTGGGGAGCACCGAACACCACCGCACCGGAAACGAGTGCGGCGCCTGTCAGGGCGCTGGAAACCCAACGCCGCATCCCGCATCGAGCCAGCATGGGGACCATCCTGCCAGAGACGTCGGTGGTGGGTCGTAGACCGTCGCCATGTCGGGGAAAGGGCGGGTCGGGCCGAACCTCGCGCTCACGACTCGGCGAGGCGTCTTGCGAGCTCGGTTCCACTCCGGCCCAGCGCCACACGACAATCGCGACCGCCCAGGTAAGCACGAAAAGACTCACGATGATGTAACCGAAATCACCCAGGTCGAGGTTCGGCTAACTCGCCGCGGCGCATCTGCGGGAATACCCGCCACTTTCCCACCAGCGAGGCCGGATCCCATTTCCGCCACCAGTTTTCCGCGTGGTGTTGTCGATCGCGGCGATGCGGTCGCCGTCGAACGCGTACCGCATGCCCGACGTATATGCCGTCACGCCGAGTCCGACATCGAACACCGACCCTGAACAGGTATGCCAGGTGCCACGAACCGCGGCAGTGCCCCCCAGCCGACGATATGAAGGGCGACAACGCTAGTCGCCATCCCGATGACGCTGCGCACGAGCAAACCCTCCACCCACGAAAAGCAGATCAGGTCGACGCTACTCGACACAGCGTGATCCGGGCTCCCACTTGGGCCGATCCAGCAAATCCAGCAAATCTTGGCACACGGCCAGAATACCGGCCCTACGCTGAACGCCGGGCCGCTTCCGGGCATGAAAAAGGGTGGGCATAATGTCGTATCGGCACCGAGGCCATCTCACTGCGCACACTCGCGGCAAGCGAACCGGCCGCTCGGTACGGAGCCGCGGAAGACCCACTGTTTCCCGGGCGATCCCCGGGTAGAAGCTATTTTGTGGCATCCTAGTCGCGCACGCCTGCGCGGGCCATGCGCACAGGGCGGTGCCCAGTGCGCAACCGCGCCAATTCTCTGCTCGAACTCGTCTGTTTCACCGCAGCACCTCTGCCCGACCGGAGAAAAACGTGAATTACGTGTTACCCCTGTCATCAATCGAGAAGATGCCGGACACAAAACATTTCAGTATGGATCTGAAACGCCGGATGCAGGAATGCGACGAATTCTTCCTGCTTCCGGAGCTGGCGCATCTGGTTCCCCGGCGTCGCCGCGCTGCGCTGGAGCAGCTCGAACAGACCGGCGGCTATCTGCAGACCGCCGAGGAGATCCTCATCGGAGCCAAGCTCGCTTGGCGTAATCACGCCCGCTGCGTCGGCCGAAAGCATTGGCGCTCGTTGAAATTGCTCGATGCCCGACGTGTACGGTCCGCGCGTGACCTGGCCGAGGTCTGCTGGCAGCACCTGCAGATGGCCACCAACGGCGGCGCCATCCAGTCGATGATCACCGTCGGCCCGCCGCGCCAGCCGGACGGACGCGAGTTCCGCATCATCAATTCCCAGCTCATCCGCTACGCGGGTTACCGCAACGGAGACGGCGCGGTCATCGGCGACGCCGCCAATATCGCGCTCACCGAGTTCGCCACCGAACTCGGATGGCGCGGCGCCGGAACACCGTTCGATATCCTTCCGCTGCTGGTCAGCACCCCCGACGAGCCGATACAGTGGTTCGACATCCCGCCGGAGCTCGCGCGCGAAGTGCATTTGGAGCATCCGGAGTTCGACTGGTTCGCCGAACTCGGCCTGCGCTGGCACGCGCTGCCCGCGGTGTCGAATATGAACCTCGAGGTCGGCGGGGTGACCTATCCATTCGCGCCGTTCAACGGCTGGTACTTGGGCGCGGAGATCGGTGCCCGCAATCTCAGCGACACCAACCGCTACAACATGCTCCCGCTGATTGCCGAAATGATGTGCCTAGACACCCGATCCGAGCGGAACCTATGGCGCGATCAGGCACTGGTCGAACTCAATCGCGCAGTGCTCTACAGCTTCCGCAGGGCGGGCGTGTACATCGTCGACCACCACACCGTGGCTAAACAGTTCTGCGATCACGTCGAGCGCGAGGAGGCGGCAGGCCGCACCTGCCCCACCGACTGGACCTGGATCAACCCGCCCATCTCCTCCGGGCTGACCCCGACCTTCCACCGCTACTACGACCCGCCCGACTTGGACATCCGTCCCAACTTCGTCCGACGGGACGAAGAGATTTGAGCCTTGTCGCCCGCGCAGTTGCTTCATTCGTCCAGTCGAATCCGCTGCGATTGAGGCACAGAGCCCTCCCGACAGAGAGGACGACCGCTTCACTCGGTATCCAGCGCTCGAATTACGCCGTCGCAGACAAATTCGGCCGCGTGGGCGCGGCAACAGGGTCGTGCTCGGAGGCAGGTGAACTCACGGCTCAGCCTCCGAGCAAATGAACACGGCCGGCCGAGACGTGAGTGAGCGTTCAATGGCGTGGGGTCAGAACGAAGACCGGGATCTGGCGGGTGGTCTTGCTCTGGTAGTCGGCGTACGGCGGATACGCTGCGACGGCGCGCTCCCACCACTGTGCCTTCTCCTCGCCGAAAACCACGCGGGCGGTGTAGTCGTTGGTGACGGTACCGTCCTGCAACTCGACGTGGGGGTGGGCGATTATGTTGTAGTACCAGACCGGATGCTTGGGCGCTCCGGCCAACGAGGCGACTGCGGCATATTCACCGTTGTACTCGACGCGCATCAAAGGGGTCTTGCGTAGTTTGCCGGTCTTGTTGCCGATGGTGGTCAGCAGGACGACCGGCATGCCCGTGATCGTCATGCCCGCCGTACCACCGGATTCCATTATTCGCTCGGCCTGATTCGCCGCCCAGTCCATGGTGCCGCGTTCATACTCGCCGGTCAGTGGCATGGTGATCGTTCCTTCGTATTCAGGCGGCGTATGGCCGTGCGGCCTTGGCGTCCCGCAGCGCGTGAGCCCACCAGATGACCTGGTCGAGCAAGGTCTTGGCCGCAATGGCGGCAGCTTCGGGCTCTCGGAGTTCTCCTTCTTCGTCGAACTGTCGCCACGCGCCGTGGAAGCTGACCGTGTCCCGGGTAGTTACGGCGTGCAATTCGGCAAAAACCAGGCGCAGGTGTTCCACCGCGCGAAGGCCACCGGACATGCCACCGTAGGAGACAAAGGCAACCGGCTTGGCGTGAAACTGCGGGCCATGCCAATCGATGGCATTCTTCAGTGCCGCCGGATAGCTGTGGTTGTACTCGTCCGTCCGTCATCAGGAGCCGACCACAGCTTCGCTCTGCAGCGGTGACACCCCGACGGGAGTGTTCTGCGCTGCCGCCAGCCACCACCGCCCGCCCCGTTCGACCAGCACATACATCGCCATCTCCGAGAACCCGTCGATATCGCTCGCCGCCCTGCGAATCTGCGTTACCAGCACACCGGGCGCGGGGGTGCGTACGGCGACCACCTCGAATCGTGACCGCGGTGCGACGTTCGCCGCCATCAGTCGGTGGTGGAGCGTGTTCAGTTCGGCATATCCGGCCACACTTGCCCCGAAAGGGCTGCCCCACAAAACGTCTGCCGCGAAGTCGGAGTCGTATCCGTCGGCGTCGCCGGCCGCACCGGCCCGCTGCAATCCGGCGGCGAACTCGGCCGCCACCTCATGCGCCCTCGCAGCAGCCTCCGGATCACTCAGAGTAGGTCGAGCATCCATTTTCCATCCTTACGTCGGCCGCCGATCAATTTGAGTACAACGTACTCGAATTAGGGCGGACAATTCAAGTACGATGTACGCAAGAACGAGGAGGTCGATGTCCAGCCAGCAGAACACGACAATTTGGATACGCCCAGAGGAGCTGGAGCGCTCAGGGCCGGGTCGTCGACCTGGCTACAGCAGGGCCCAGATCACCCAGGCTGCCGTCAAGGTCGCCGACGAGGAGGGCATGGATGCCGCGACGATGCGGCGGATCGCCGCCGAACTCGGCACCGGCGCCATGTCGCTGTACCGGTATGTGACCGGCCGCGACGACCTGGTCGACCTCATGATCGATGCCGTCTTGGGCGAGATCGAACTCCCCGCACGGCCGAGCGGAGATTGGCGCTGCGACCTCTCGCTCGTCGCCGAGCAAACCCGCGCGGTCGGGTTGCGCCATCCTTGGCAGATCGCCCTCGCCAATCGGCGCCCCACCCTAGGGCCGAACTCTTTGCGCGTGCAGGAATTCGCAATGTCCGCACTCGATGGCTTCGGGCTGGACATCGACGAGATCGCCAGCCTGGTGGGGATGGTAAGCGACTACGCCCACAGTGCCGTCCATCGCGAGATCGGATGGCTGGAAGAGGCCCGCCGCACGGGCATGGATATGGCCGAGTGGATGAGTGGTTACGTCGGACCATATGTCGCCCGGATCGTCGCCTGCGGACAGTACCCGATGTTCAATCGTTCGATCAGACAGGCGCGGATCCCGCATCTGCCCCCGGAGGCGCGCTTCCGGTACGGGCTCGACCATGTGCTGAACGGCATCGCAGCCGGCCTTCCGGGCCAGCGCAGGCAGGCCGTGCCGGCCCCAGACGAGGCACAACACTCGTGCGCGCAGCATCGACAGGCCGATCCGTCCTGACCGCTGCCGATATTCCTCGGGGGACATGTTTGCCGGTCAACGCCGCCAAGTCTAGGTCTCCAGCGCCCGTAGTACAGAGTCACAGACGAAGATTCGGTCGTACCGGCCCTCGACGCGCTGACGCAGGATGCCCAGTTCGACCAGCTTCTTGATGCCCTCATTCGCCGCCTGGTACGACACGCCGTGAAGCTCTGCCGCGAGGGTGGCGGTCAGCATCGGATAACCGATCAGGTCCTGCGCGATGGCCACCCCGACGCTGCCTCGGCGGAGGTGGTCGACTTTCGCCCGAAGCTCTTCACGAAGTTCCGCCAATCGCAGCGCACGCGCCGCGGTCTCGAGAGATTCTGCATGTACGGCAGCGGAGATGAAAGAGACCCAGTCATCCCACCGACCAGTCAACGATACGTTGAGCAGTCCGTTCTGATACTCCTCTCGATTCGTCTCCAACCAGGACGAGATGTTGAGGATTGAGAACCGCAACTCGCCCCTCACGACGAGTTGCAGCAGAGCGATCAGACGCCCTAGGCGGCCGTTGCCATCTGTGAACGGATGAAGTGCCTCAAACTGGTAGTGCGCAAGAGCCACTCCCACTAGCGAAGGTATGTCCGACGGCTCCCGTACCCATCGTTCCCACTCGATGAGCCCGTCTCGAAGCAGATCACCAGCTGGGGGCGGCACAAACCGGGCATTGTCGACCCGCCCACGCCCTACTCCGATGAAGACCTGAGTCTTGCGAACGCTTCCCGCGTCCGGTCCGTCGCTCCGTGTTCCGCGCACAAGGATCGCTTGCAGATCCTCGAGAAGGCGCACCGTGATCGGCCGCCCTTCCGCTACCCATTGGTACGCACTCTCGGCGGCGCGCACATAGTTCTGAACTTCGCTGACGCTGCCGGACATTTGGTTGGCCTCCAAGAAGTCGGCTTCCAGCACATCTGTGAGCAGCGCGTAGGTTCCTTCTATCGCGGACGTGCTGACAGCTTCTTGCCGCGTCGTCGGTCGCACGAGCAGTGCCGGATTCGGTAGCTTGGCCGCTGCCTCATCCGCACGGGCCATTGCCGCCGTTGCGTCGACAACGAGCGACCACGTCCGCATCGTCAACTGCACCGACGACGGCAACGGGTCGGGCACGTAGGCCGAGCATGAGAACTCCTCGTCGAACCGTCGATCGAAGCCGTCTGTAGGGACAAGCCGTCCGATCGGACTTCTTTGCATGGCGTTGACATCCACAAGGCTTAAGGATATAGCGTTAAGCTTGAATTTAAGGCCGACATTTTCAAGCTAGTCGAGACAACCTTGAGTGCGGCGAGGGGTATTTCAAGGTTAGAACGGCCTGCAGCAGGTCGATAACTCATCCGCGCCGTCTCCTCGTCTCGTCGGCCCAGCCTTATGGCCGGCGCTGACCGACCAGGTGACGTCGACAGTCTGGGCTATCGATCCCACTCGAAACGTCGAAGTGGCGCGCTTCAGCATGCCGCGAACGACCATCCAGAACTCGCGAGCGAACGATCCGCGTCGCGATCACCCTGATACGTAAACCGATCCCTCTCCCTGGGTCAGCAGGCAAGGGAAACAGCGGAGACGGAGGGATTTGAACCCCCGGTCGCTCTCGCGACGCTCGCTTTCAAGGCGAGTGCATTCGGCCGCTCTGCCACGTCTCCAGGCACCTGATCGTAGCGGACGGTTCAGCCGGGCCGCGTTCCGATTTCCTTGTCGACGCGTCCGAAGACGTCGGCTATCACCTCGAGCTGGGCCGGACTGAGCAAATCGATGAAGTCACGGCGAACGGCGTCGACATGGCCGGGGGCGGCGGCTTCCAGTCGGCGCATACCCTCGTCGGTGAGTTCGGCGAGGACACCACGGCCGTCCTCGATGCAGGTGCTGCGGCGCACCATGTGCTGGTCTTCGAGCCGCCGGATCTGATGGGTCAGCCTGCTGCGCGAAGACAACACGCCGTCGGCCAGCTCGCTCATCCTGAGCGAGTGGCCAGGGGCCTCCGAGAGCAGGACCAGGATCCGGTATTCGGCGACGCTCAGGTCGCTGTCACGCTGCAGCTGCCGGTTCAACGCCGTCATCAGTCGCATGTGGCCGTCCATGTACGCGCGCCATGCGCGCTGCTGCGCAGGCGTGAGCCATCGCGGTTCGACCACCACACGAACGCTTGGTTCGGGATGCACGGTCGTTATTCTATGCCCGGCGAACTGCGAGAATCGCGAGTAACGCAGGTCAGCGCACAGTGGAGACGAGTGAGCGGCTCACTGCGGCGATATCGGCACATCCGGAGAGGCCGAGCACCGAGTCGAAATCGGCGAGCAGCGACCGCAGCGCGTGTCGCATGCCCGCGGCGCCCGCGATGCCGAGCCCGTAGGCCCACGGCCGTCCGTACAGCACCGCCTTGGCGCCCAGCGCCAGCGCGACGATCACGTCGGAGCCGGTGCGCACGCCCGAGTCGAACAGCACGTCGGCACGGTCGCCGACGGCGGCGACCACCGCGGGCAAGGCGTCCAGCGCGGCGACCGACCCGTCCACCTGTCGGCCGCCGTGGTTGCTCACCACCACCGCGTCCGCGCCCGCGTCCACTGCCTGGCGCGCGTCGTCGGGGTGCAAGATGCCCTTCACCGCTATCGGTAGATCGGTCCACTCGCGCAGATATGCCAGGTCCGCATGCCGCAGCGTGTGGTTGCCGAACAATCCCACCCAAGTGAGGATCGCCACCCGCATGGCCTCCTCGCTCTCCTCCGGTGGGGAAGGCAGCTTGGCGCGGAACACCGGATCGGACAGGTAGTTGGCGATACCTTTGCCGTGCAGGAACGGCAGGTGAGCCAGCTCCAGGTCGCGCGGGCGCCAGCCGAGGTTCGGAGTGTCGACGGTGACCACGATCGCCTTCGCGCCCGCGCGCTCGGCTCGCCGGACGAACGAACGGGCCAGGTCGTTGTCCGCGGGCCAGTACAGCTGATACCACCACGCTCCGGCCGCCGCGCCGACGTCTTCGATGGTCGATGAGGCTGCCGTGGACAGCACCGTGCCGATACCGAGTTCTTTGGTCACCTCCGCGGCGATCACCTCGCCGCTCTCGTGCAGCAGCTCCAAAACCCCGATCGGCGCGGTGAGCACCGGAGCGGCCAGCCGCGTCCCGAGCACCTCCACCGACAAATCGCGTGCGCCTGGCCCCGTGGTGCCGCGCAGCATCCGCGGCAGGATTCGGTATCGGTCGAAGGCGGACCGGTTGGCCGCTGCGGTGCGTTCCGCCGACGCGCTGCCCGCCACGTACGCGAACGCCGCCGGATCCAGCCGCTCCCGCGCGTGTTGCTCCAAACCCGCGGCGGTCATGGGTAATTCGGGCGTCGCGCCACCGAGGCCGCCGAGGTAGATCTCGTTCTGAAAATCGATGAAACCACCGCTCACCACCGGAACGGTAGTCCCTGGCCGCGGTAGCCGCAGCCTGCTCGCCAGATTGCGTTTCACCTGATGTTCCCGCCCGGGGCAACCCGGCCGACCGCTGTTCGCACACCAAGCAGGGGGTCCGCGCGCAGCCGTCCGGACGGTCGGAGCACTATGGCACGGTGCGTGCTATCAACCTGACCGGTTTCGGCGGACCAGAGGTGATGCAGTGGGCCGAGGCCTCGGCTCCTACGCCCGGCAACGGCGAGATGCTGATCGAGGTGGCCGCCGCCGGCGTCAACCGCGCCGACCTGCTGCAACGCCAAGGCCACTACCCGCCCCCTCCAGGCGCCAGCGAGATCATCGGCCTCGAATGTTCCGGCGTTATCGCCGAACTCGGCGACGGCGTGCGCGACTGGCAGGTCGGCGACCGGGTGTGCGCGCTGTTGTCCGGCGGCGGCTACGCCGACCGGGTCGTGGTCCCCGCGACGCAGGTGCTTCCGGTTCCGGACAGCCTCGACCTGGGCGCGGCGGCCGGGCTGCCCGAGGTCGCGGCCACTGTGTGGTCGAACCTCGTGATGACCGCGGGGCTGCACGCGAACCAGCTGGTGTTGATCCACGGCGGGGGCAGCGGAGTGGGCACGCACGCAATCCAGGTGGCCAGGGCGCTGGGCGCGCGCGTCGCGGTGACCGCAGGTTCGGCTGAAAAGCTGACGCGCTGCGCGGAACTCGGGGCGAGCGTGCTGATCAACTACCGGGAGGACGATTTCGTCGCGGCAGTGCGCGCGGAGGAGTCGGGCGCGGGCGGCACCGGCGCCGACATCATCCTCGACAACATGGGCGCGGCCTACCTGGCGCGCAATGTCGACGCGCTGGCCGCACACGGCCGGCTGCTCGTGATCGGTATGCAGGGCGGAGTCAGCGCGGAGCTGAATCTCGCTGCGCTGCTGCGGAAGTGGGGCACCGTCCACGCAACGAACGTGCGCGCGAGACCCGCGACCGGTGTAGGCGGCAAGGCGGCGATCGTCGCGGAACTGAACCGGCACCTATGGCCGTTGGTCACCGAGGGCACCATCGTGCCGGTCATCGACGCCGAGCTGCCGATCGCCGAAGCGGCCGAGGCGCATCGGCTGCTGGACTCCGGCGAAGTGTTCGGCAAAGTGGTGCTACGGGTGAAAGAGCTCTGAGGGCTGCGAGTTCCGCCGATCACTCCAGCGTCGCGAGCGCCCTGCCGAGCTGATCGATCTCGAACCTGGTGGTGTAGGGCGCGAGGCCGATGGTCACCGCGCCGCCCTCGTCGTTGACACCCAGCGCGTCGAGCAGCCTGCTGCCGCCGTGCACCCCGCTCAGCGTGCCGATCCGGTTGTCTGCCAGCTTGGCCGCGACCTTCTCGGCCTGCATGCCCGCGAGAGTGAAACTGACGGTGGGAATTCGGGTGGAAGCGCGCCCGATCACAGTGAGGTTCGGGACCCTGTCCAGCACGTCCATCAGGTGCTCGAACAGCTGGTCGTGGTAGTCCTGCAGCGAGGTGATCGACATTTCCAGGCGCTCGCGCCTGGTACCGTGCGCGCGGTCGTCGAGCCCTGCGAGAAAGTCGATCGAGGTGGTGAGCCCGGCGAGCAGCGCGTACTGGTGTCCGCCCACCTCGAGTCGCTCGGCGCCCTTGGCATAGGGGTTCAACGACATCGAGGGAATCCGGTCCAGAAATGCCGGGTCACGAAATACCAGCGCGCCGATCTGCGGGCCGCCCCATGCCGGCGCGCTCAGCGCGACCACGTCGGCGTTCAGTTCCTCGATGTCGATCAGCGCGTAGGGCGCCGCGCCGAACGCGTCGGCCACCAGCAGGCCGCCCACTTCGTGCACCCGGTCCGCGGCCACCCGGACGGCGGGTGCGGAGCCGACGATCGGCGAGGCGGCGGTGAGCGCCACCAATCGTGCGGTCGGCCCGATCAGCTCCTCGAACTGCCAGGACGGCATCTCGCAGGTCTCGATCTCCACCTCGGCCCAGCGCACGTGCGCGCCGTAGCGGTTGGCGATGCGCAGCCACGGCGCGACGTTGGCCTCGTCGTCCAACCGGGACAGCACGATGCCGGTGCCGAGCCCGAGCCGCGAGCTGAGCGATTCGGCGAGCCAGGCCAACAAGACCGCCCGGTCGGGGCCGAGCACGACGCCTGCCGGATCACCGCCGACCAGGTCTGCCACCGCCTCGCGGGCCGCGTCCAGAATCGCCGCGCTGCGCACGGCGGCGCCGTGGCGCCCGATATGCGAAAATGACGAAGTCCGGAAACCTGTTGAGACAGCACGAGATACCGCATCCGGAACAAGCATGCCCGCTTGTGGGTCGAGATGGATCCAACCGTCGCCCAGGGACGGTATCAGGCCCCGAACCCTCGCGACGTCGTATGTCATGTTGGCCACTCTAAGGGCAGCGGGCGAGCCTGTGTAACCGCGTTCCCCTCCGCATTCCGGCGGGAGCACAGTGACCTGGGACTCAGCATGGCAACCGACTTTCGACAAATCCGAACCACACGACCCGGACAGGATAGAACGCCATCGCCGCGCGGCGAGGCGGACCGGGCAACCCCGCCGACCCGGCCGGCCACCGGTGCCGGGAGCACCCGCTTAGCGTGTTCGGAGCGAACGCGACATGATAGGGGTCATGACGCACTCGGATGAGGGACCGGACCACATCGTCGTTGTCGGACCGGACGGCAGACCGTTGGTCCTCCCAGCGGAGGCCGGGTCGGAGGCGCCCTTCACCGCTCAGGTGGTGTCCGATGACGACAAGAAAGACGACTCGAACGGCAGTGACGACCCCGGCGAATCGCTCGCCGACATGGTCGAGCAGCCCGCGAAGGTCATGCGGATCGGCACCATGATCAAGCAGCTGCTCGAGGAGGTGCGCGCGGCTCCGCTCGACGACGCCAGCCGTAGTCGGCTCAAGGAGATCCACAAGTCCTCGGTACGCGAGCTGGAACAGGGCCTTGCCCCCGAGCTGCGCGAGGAGCTCGAGCGGCTCACGCTGCCGTTCACCGATGACGCCGTCCCGACCGACGCCGAGCTGCGAATTGCGCAGGCACAGCTGGTCGGCTGGCTGGAGGGCCTGTTCCACGGCATCCAGACCGCGCTGTTCGCACAGCAGATGGCCGCACGGGCACAGCTCGAGCAGATGCGCCAAGGCGCGCTGCCGCCCGGCCTCCACGCCGCCGACCCGCGAGGCGCCCATGGCAATCATGTCACCGGCGGTTCCGGTCAGTACCTCTGACACCACCCGACCCGCGTGTGCCACGCGGGTCGATAGGAAGCCGCAAGGGTAGTGTCGCACCGTGCCCGCCGCTGCCGCTCGCTCCGACTCGGTATCCGAACCGAGTGCGGTGCGTCCTGAAGAGAGCTCAGTTGGTTCCGATGACCAAGCGTTTTCAGATGACAGCTCACCGACCCTATCGACCGAGGACACGGCGCGCTCCGGCGACGACTCGGCGCGGGAGGCTCCGGTGAGCGCGGCCACACCGGAGGTGGGCCCCGCGACCGCCGGGGCAACCGCGGCGAAGATCGTGTCGGACTCGCAGACGTTCCGGCGGGCATTCCAGGACTTCGCGGGCGGTTTCGCCCAGCGCGAGCTGTGGTTGTCGCTCGGCTGGCAGGACATCAAGCAGCGCTACCGGCGCTCGGTGCTCGGCCCGTTCTGGATCACCATCGCCACCGGCCTGCAGGCCACGGCGATGGGCGTGCTGTACGCGGCGCTGCTCGGCCAGCCGCTGCGGGAGTACCTGCCGTACGTGACGGTCGGGCTCATCATCTGGAACGTCGTCAGCGCGAGCATTCTGGAAGGCTCGGAGGTCTTCATCGCCAACGAGGGCCTGATCAAACAGTTGCCCTCGGCGCTGAGCGTGCACGTGTACCGGATGGTGTGGCGGCAGCTGCTGTTCTTCGCGCACAACATGGTCATCTATCTGGTGATGCTGGCGGCCTTCGGCGTCTGGAAGAACCTGGGCTGGTCGAGCCTCCTCGCGATTCCGGCCATCGTGCTGCTGTTCCTGAATTCCATGTGGGTGTCGATCGTGTTCGGTATTTTCAGCACCCGCTACCGCGATATCGCGCCCATACTGGGCAGCACCACCCTGATGCTGTTCGTGCTGACCCCGGTGATGTGGACGACCAAGACCTTGCAAGCACAGATGGGCACTGGCGACCGCGCCCGGCTGGCCGAACTCGTGCCGACGTTCCATTATCTCGAGATCGTCCGGGCACCACTGCTCGGCGAACCGCAGGAGCTGCGCCACTGGGTGGTAGTCGGCACGATCACACTGGTGGGGTGGATCGTGGCGATCTTCGCTATGAAGCAGTACCGTTCGCGCGTGCCGTACTGGGTATAGGAGCGCCCCGATGAGTCGTGTGAGTATCGAAACCCAGCAGGCGTGGGTCGAATTCCCGATCTTCGACGCCAAATCGCGGTCGTTGAAGAAAGCGTTCCTCGGCAAGGCGGGCGGCGCGATCGGGCGCAACCAGTCCGATGTCGTCGTGGTAGAGGCGTTGCGCGACATCAACCTCTCGCTGAAAGAGGGCGACCGGATCGGCCTGGTCGGACACAACGGCGCGGGCAAATCGACGCTGCTGCGGTTGCTCTCGGGTATCTACGAACCCTCCCGCGGCAGCGCGCGCATCCGCGGCAGGGTGGCGCCGGTATTCGATCTCGGCGTCGGCATGGACCCGGAGATCTCCGGTTACGAGAACATCATCATCCGCGGCCTGTTCCTCGGGCAGACACGCAAGCAGATGCTGTCGAAGATCGATGAGATCGCCGATTTCACCGAACTCGGAGAATATCTGTCCATGCCGCTGCGCACCTATTCCACCGGCATGCGGGTTCGCCTCGCGATGGGCGTGGTGACCTCGATCGATCCGGAGATCCTTCTGCTCGACGAGGGTATCGGCGCAGTGGACGCCGAATTCATGAAGAAGGCCAGAATCCGCCTGCAGTCCTTGGTCGCGCGATCGGGCATCCTGGTTTTCGCCAGCCACTCCAATGAATTTCTCGCGCAACTGTGCGATTCCGCGCTGTGGATCGATCACGGGCAGATCCGATTGCGTGGCGGTATCGAAGAAGTGGTGCGAGCGTATGAAGGTCCGGACGCGGGGAATCATGTCGCGACCGTGCTGCGCGAAATGGAAGCCGAACGTGCGATCGGAACCGAACGAGAACTGGAGCGAAATCAGGCATGAGTGAGCCGACCGGGCAGGACACCCCGATCGATGCAGGGGCGCAGGCCGGGTTCGGCTCCGTGCCGGAGGGCTCCGGCGCCGTGGCGGGCGAGGACGGCGGTGCGACCGCGCAGGCTGCTGGTGCGGCGATGTCCGATACCGGGCCGGGCGCCCGCATCGTGGCCGTCGTCGTCACGCACAAGCGCCGCGAGCTGCTCGCCGAGTCACTGAAAGTCGTTGCGTCCCAGTCGCGGCCGGTGGACCACCTGATCGTGATCGACAACGGCAACGAACCGGAGGTCGCCGATCTGGTGCGCGACCAACCGGTCGAATCCACCTACCTCGGCTCGGCGCACAACCTCGGCGGCGCGGGAGGGTTCGCGCTCGGCATGCTGCACGCGCTGAGCATCGGCGCGGACTGGGTGTGGCTCGCCGACGACGACGGCAGGCCCGAAGGCGCGGACGTGTTGTCCACCCTGCTGGACTGCGCGGACCGGCACGGGCTGGTCGAGGTGTCGCCCGTGGTCTGCGACATCGATGAACCCGACCACCTCGCCTTCCCGCTGCGCCGGGGCGTGGTCTGGCGGCGGCTGCGCTCCGAACTCGGCGACGAGGAGTTCCTGCCCGGAATCGCCTCCCTGTTCAACGGCGCGCTGATCTCCGCGCAGGCTGTCGACGTGATCGGCGTTCCGGACCTGCGCCTGTTCGTTCGCGGCGACGAGGTCGAGGTGCATCGCCGCCTGGTCCGCTCCGGCCTCCCCTTCGGCACCTGTCTGCAGACGGCGTACCTGCATCCCAACGGCGCGGCCGAATTCAAGCCGATCCTCGGCGGCCGCATGCACACCCAGTACCCGGACGATCCGGTGAAGCGCTACTTCACCTACCGCAACCGCGGCTATCTGATGTCCCAGCCCGGCATGCGCAAACTCCTCCCCCAGGAATGGATCCGCTTTTCCTGGTTCTTCCTCGTCACCCGCCGCGACCCCGCCGGCCTGCGCGAATGGTTCCGCCTACGCTCCCTCGGCCGCCACGAACAATTCGGCAAGCCCGACTGACAGAGCTTCCGGTACCTGATACAGGTCGCCGCACGTCAACGGTAGTATCGGCACGCGATGATCGTGACGGTGTCCCTGTCGATTCGGTAGACCAAACGGTGTTCGTCGTTGATGCGCCGCGACCAGTAGCCCGAGAGCTCGTGACGAAGTGGTTCAGGTTTACCAATTCCCTCATTTCCGTTGCGTATGACGTCGACGATCAGAGTGTTGATGCGTTTGACTTTGGCCTTGTCTTGCGGCTGCCACCACAGGTATGAGTCCCAGGCGTCTTCGTCCCAGGCAATGATCATTCTTCGATCAGCTCATGCGGCTCGGCCTGCCCGGCTTCCACGCGGGCGATAGCCTCACGAAGCCGTCGAGCATTGGCGGGAGACCTGAGAAGGTAGGCGGTTTCCTTGATCGACTCGTATTCGGAGAGCGGAAGCATGACGACAGGCTCCTGCCCGGCACGGGTGATAACCACCTCGTCCTGATCTTCGATGATGCTGGTCATCGTCTCGGCTAGGTGCGCACGGGAGGCAGCCGATCAACGACGCTCACCAGGGCCGCGGTAGCCCCGCTCGACGAGATGCGCGCCGTCGCGCCGGGCGCGGTCGTTCAGCTGTCAGCGCGAGTATCGGCACCGGGCTCGATGTGCTCGTCGCGATACCGGAGGGCGTCGTCGCCCCGATCGGACCCTCCGGTGCTGGGAAGTCCACCCTCGCCAACGCGCTGCTCGGCGCGGAGCTGTTCGCCACCAACGCAGTCCGTGCAGCGGACAAGAAGGGCAGGCACACCACGGTGCATCGGAAGCTGCGTCCGCTGCCCGGCGGCAGCACGCTGATCGATACGCCCGGGCTGCGCGGCGTCGGGCTGTGGGATGCTTCCGAAGGAATCGAGAAGACCTTCAGCGACATCGAATCCCTTGCCGCACAATGCCGTTTCGGCGATTGCCCACACCGCGGCGAACCGGGGTGCGCGGTGCTGGAGGCCGTCGAGACCGGTGCGCTGACCCAGCGCCGACTCGTCAGCTATCACAAACTCGGGCGGGAAAACGAGTGGATCCAGGCACGCGCCGACAAGCGGCTGCAGGCCGAACGCGAAAAGGCCTGGCGGGGCATCACAAAGCAGCAGCGCAGGCTGAACCGGGAGCGGAACTCACGGCACTGATCGCGCCGGCGCACGGTAGGGTCGGCTCGCACTGTTCGCTATTTGGGAGGGATAGATGAGTCATCCCGGCGGGTACCCGCCTCAAGGCCAGCAACCCGGGCAATGGCCTGGACAGCCGGCGTTCGGTCAGCAGCCGCCCGTCGGCCAGTACCCGCCCCCACAGGCGCCCGCGCAGTACGCGCCGCCCGCGGGGCAGAATCCGAGCCAACCGCATCTCGTTCAGCCTGCGGTCGGGCAGCCCCCGTATGGGCAGCCCGTGCCCCAATACGGCCAGCCCGCACCGCAATACGGCCAGCCACAGCAGTTCGGGCAGCCACAGCAGTTCGGGCAGCCACAGCAGTTCGCGCCGCAGCAGCCCTATGGTCAGCCCGCTGATCCGCCGGGCATCACGATCGATGCCTCGTACTCGGGCTGGGCATTCCTGCTCACGCTGACCAAACCGAAGATCCTGGTCAACGGGCAGCAGGTGCCGAACACCCGCTGGGGCGCGAACCACATTCCGGTCGGCCCGGGCCAGTACCACGTCCGGGTCGCCACGCCATGGCTGTTCGACATGGGTCCCGCTACTGTGACGGTGCCGATCGCCGAGGGTCAGGCCACCCGGTTCTATTACAAGGCGCCCGTGGTGATCTTCCTCAACGGCGCGATCGGCCCGGTGCCGCAGAAGGCGCC
Organism: Nocardia sp. NPDC023852; assembly: GCF_040639505.1. Classification (NCBI taxonomy): domain Bacteria; kingdom Bacillati; phylum Actinomycetota; class Actinomycetes; order Mycobacteriales; family Nocardiaceae; genus Nocardia; species Nocardia sp. NPDC023852. The sequence goes on along the minus strand of NZ_JBFAAB010000015.1, from coordinate 7,012 downwards.
CGGCATGGTTTTCCTGTACATCAGCTGGGCGCTGGCCGCGCTGATCATCCTGTTGAACATCCTGACGCTGGCGACGCTCTAGCGCAAAAGGGCACCGAAACCCGGTGCCCTTTCTTGCCACCCCCTATGCAACTGATTGCATATTGTGGGGTTTACGCTTAGTGCAAGGCGCCGACAGCCGCGGGCATCTCACTGCGGCAGAAACGAAGGAGCAGGTCACATGACAGAACCGAGTTCCAAGCCGCTCGCGGGCCGGACAATGATCATGTCCGGCGGCAGCCGTGGCATCGGGCTGGAGATCGCCAAGCGGGCCGCGGCCGACGGCGCGAACATCACCCTCATCGCCAAGACCGACCAGCCGCACCCCAAGCTTCCCGGCACCATCCACACGGCCGCCGCGGAACTGGCGGCGGCGGGCGGTCAGGTGCTGCCATTCGTCGGCGACGTCCGCATCGACGAGTCGGTGGCCGAGGCCGTGGGCCAGACGGTCGAGCGGTTCGGCGGCATCGACATCGTGGTGAACAACGCCTCCGCGATCGACCTGTCCCCGACGGACACGCTTCCGATGAAGAAATACGACCTCATGCAGGACATCAACTGCCGAGGCAGCTTCTTGCTGTCCAAGCTCGGCATTCCGCACCTGCGAGAATCGGCGAAGGCCGGGCGCAACCCGCACATCCTCACCCTCTCCCCGCCGCTGAACCTGGACCCGAAGTGGGCGGGCATGGCGCTGGGCTACACCATCGCCAAATACGGGATGTCGCTGACCACGCTGGGCCTGGCCGAGGAGCTGAAGGGCGAAGGCATCGGCGTCAACTCGCTGTGGCCGCGCACCACCATCGCGACGGCCGCGGTCGAGAACCTGCTCGGTGGCAAGGAAATGGTCGCCACCTCACGCACCCCCGACATCTACGCCGACGCCGCCTACCTGGTGCTCACCTCGTCAGCCGAGAAGACCAGCGGCAACTTCTTCATCGACGACGAAGTCCTCGCCGCCCACGGCATCACCGACCTGGACAAGTACCGCGCCACCCCCGGCACCAGCGAACTCACCACCGACCTCTTTCTCTGACCAGTGACAGCCGCACACCTTCCAGGTGTGCGGCTACCAGAAGGACAGCGGTGCCAATTCCCAACCCAGCAACTGATCTCGCACCTACATGGGTACCTCGCCGGGTACGCCCAGAACACGAGCGGCACCCAACGCAGAACCTGAACGCGAATCCGGCTCCACCCGACTAGTACGGCCTAAAGCCCCGGAGGGGCGGGAGAGCCTAAAGCCCCGGAGAGGCGGACAAGCGGTACAGCCGCTCCCAGTTGGCGCGGCTGGTGAGTTCCGGCACCGCGGCGCGGTACTGCGCCTGCACGGTGGGCAGTTCGCGGCGCAGGCGGCGCAGTACCCGCAGGGTGCGGCGCAGCAGCTGACGGGCGCGAGCCTTGTCACGCCTGCGTACCCGTACCCCGGACTGCGAGGCATCGGTGACCACGACGTGGTCGAACAGCGAGACGTGCCACCAGTAGGCGTCTTCCCTGGTGACGCCGACGACGCCGTGCTGGGTTCGGCCGAACCACTGGTTGAGTGCGCGCTTGATCAGCACCATTGTCACACGGCTCGGCTCCCCACCGGCGCGGCGCAATTGGATGTCCGCCGAGCGCACCGGCGGCGTCGCGGCCGGGTGTTTGATCGTCTCGCCGTACTCACCCCGGCTGGTGCGGGCGGAGGCCAGCGCCGCGACACCGCCGTCGCGCAACACCTCCGGACCCCGCAGAAAGTCCTCGATACCCTGCAGCGTGGTGTGCACCAGGCCGTATTGCATGGCGACCAGATGCTCGGCCAGCTCACGAAACAGCTTGCGGCTGATCGCCTTCGCGTCCAGATCCGCGTGCAGCGAACCGACGATCAACGAGTTGCGCGTGCTGAAGTAGCGCGCCCAGTCGTCGTAATCCTTCCAGTAGAAGTCCGCGTGCCACACCGCGGCATTGGGCAGCGTGACGGTGACGAAACCGTTCTCGCGCGCACGGATGCCGTATTCCACATCGTCCCACTGGAAGAAGATCGGGACCGGAAGACCGATCTTCGCGACCACCTCGGCCGGGATGAGGCAAGTCCACCAGGCGTTGTAGCCCGCGTCTACGCGACGCTCCTGGTTCTTCTTCAGCATGCTGGTGTTGCGCAGCGCCTTCGGCACCTTCTGTCCGTGCCGCAGCCGGTGCAAGTGCACTTCCTCGGCGCCGACGTTGAGGTAGTCGGGGTTGAGAAGAAACAGCATCTGCGCGCCGACCAGGGTCGGCTCCACCGTCATGTTGGCGAAGGCGTTGAGCCGCAACACCGTTTCCGGCTCGCAGAGAATGTCGTCGTCCATCAGGATGACGTCGGCGTGCTCGTTGGCCGCGGACACCTCGTACAGACCACGGGTGAAGCCGCCCGCGCCACCGAGGTTCGGCTGGCGGATGTAGCGCAGCTTGTCACCGAAGACCGGTGCGACCTCCTGGTAGCGTGGCCGGTTCTCGACCAGATCGGTGCCCTGGTCCACGACGTACACCGCGTCGATGGCCGCGAGCACGGTCGGGTCGGAGGAGAGCGCGGCGACTGTCTCGGCGCAGTCCTCGGCGCGGTTGAAGGTGCAAATGGCGATCGCGACCGGCCGCACGCGCTCCGGCGCCGCCGTGCTCCAGGTCAGCTCGGCGATGCCCAGCTCGCCACCGACAGCGTCGAACTCCAGCCACAGTGCGCCGCCGTCGACGTACTGATCGAGCGGCGCGGTCAGCGTCAGCGTGCCACCGTCGTTCACCTGCGCGGTGTCGATGATCCTGCGGTGCCCCGCGATGTCGGAGGCGACCACCCGGACCGTGGCCTTCTTCGCCACGTCGAGCACCATGGTGGCCCGCACCTCGGTGACCGTGGTCCAGCGCTGCCAGTAGCTGGCGGCGAACCGGCCGAAGTAGGTATTGGTGTGCGCGGTCGCGCCCTTGTCCAGTCTCAGCGTCTGGCGTTCCCGACGCGCGCCACCCTTGACGACGGCGTAGAGCTCGTCGCTCACCTTGGCCGACGGACCGGTGAAGATGCCGCGCTGCAGCACCAGCAGATCCGGTGCCCGATGGTCGGCGCGCAGCGAAGCAGGCGCGTCAACGGCCGTCGAGCGATCGTTTGTTTCGGTAACGGCTTGGGTAGCCGACTGATCCATGAAATCCTCGAAATTCTCATTGTGCCGGACGGGACACATTCGCCCCTGGATTGCCGTTCACGGCGGGGGTGAGGATATCAACCGGCCCGGTAACGCGCCTGCTTCGGAACCGGGCGGCCGTATCGCCACACCATTGCTAGTCGTTCGCCGAGGCGTTGACCGCGACGCTGTCGCCAGCCTTGCCCGACCCTGTGAAGACGAATGTGTCGTAAGCCCAGTAGCGGAACACAACTGCCACGATCTGCCCGATCAAGGTGCCGGAGATATTGTCCGACAGCGGGCTCGACAAGTCGAGCACGTAGCGGGAGAAACCGAGACAACCCAGTTGCAGAGCGATCGCGACGACGTTGAACACCGCGTATAAAAGGTATTCGCGTTTGGGGTTGTCGGTTTGCTTGTGTGCGAAGGTCCACCACTTGTTGCCGAAGTACGTGACCACCGTGGCCACCACGATCGCGATGATCTTCGCCGGCAGCGGGTAGTGGAAGAGGACGCCCTCGCGACCCCAGAACACCAAGAGGTTGTAGGTGCCCGCGTCGACGAGGAACCCGATCGCGCCGACCACCAGGAAGGCCCCGCCCTGCCGCAGCGCGGTGAGCACCTTCCGGAGGATCGACCCCGACTCCTGCGTCACGGACTCGCCTGCGGGTGCGGCGGACTCACTGGTTGGCACGGCCCGACGCTACCGCAGGCCACGGCGAACGGGCGTCGAGTGAGAATTCGTCGGTCAGCACGGTGAGGTCGGCCACGCGTTCTCTGTGAGTCCCCTGTACCCTCCCGGTGTTCCCGAATTCACCACCGATCGCGAGGATTGACCCGGGTGGACTCCACCGAGCTTCGTATTGCCGCCGTGGTTCCCTGCCACAACGAAGAGGCTTCGGTCGCCAAGGTCGTCGCCGACCTGCAGGCCGCCGTGCCGGGAATCATCGTCTACGTCTACGACAATCTGAGCACGGACAGAACCGCCGAGCGGGCCCGTGCCGCCGGAGCGATCGTTCGACACGAGCACACCAAGGGCAAAGGCAACGTTGTGCGCCGCGCCTTCGCCGATATCGAAGCCGACGTCTACCTGATGATCGACGGCGACGACACCTACGAGGCGTCGGCCGCGCCGCTGATGATCAAGACACTGCTCGACGGCCCCTACGACCACGTCCTCGGCGTGCGCAGGCAGGACGAGGGCGCCTCGGCCTACCGTGCGGGCCACGAGACCGGTAACAAAGTGCTCAACGGCGTGGTCGGCAAGGTGTTCGGCGAGAACGTCGAAGACATGCTGTCCGGCTACCGGGTGTTCTCCCGCCGGTTCGTGAAGAGCTTCCCCGCGGTCTCCCGCGAGTTCGAGATCGAGACCGAGCTGACCGTGCACTCGCTGCACCTGCGGGTGCCGCGGACGGCGGTGCCGGTCGGCTTTCGCGACCGTCCCGCGGGTAGCGCGAGCAAACTACGCACGTACCACGACGGATTCAAGATCCTCGCGTTGATCGTCGGGCTGGCCAGGCACGAGCGGCCGGTCGCGTTCTACGGCCTGTTCGGCACGCTGAGCTGGCTGGTCTCGATCGTCCTCACCATCCCGATCGTCGTCGAGTTCTACAACACCCACGAGGTACCGCGCTTCCCCACGCTGTTCCTCGGCTTCACCCTGCTGCTGCTCGGCAGTCTGGCGTGGACCGCGGGCCTGATCCTGGACGGCATCCGGCGCTCACGGCATGAGACCGCCCGCCTGACCTACCTGCGCTATGCGGCGGTGAGCGCGGACGGCGCACCCGCGGACGACAACGGCGCTGATGCCCGTGACGGTGGAGCCGGACGTTGACCACATCGGCGGATCGGACCGCGGCACAGACCCCGGACACCGCACCGCTTCCCACGGTGGACACCGCGCCGCTGCCCGCCGCTGACATCGACAGCACGACTACCGCTGGCCGGCCGGCGAGGGGCGCCATCACAGGCGTCGCGCACCGAATCGGGACCCGCCTCGGCGCGGCGACGGTCGCCTTCACCGTGCTCGTCGCGATCTTCGGCGCGCTGTTCAGCGTCCTCACCCCGTCGTTCTGGGGTCATGACGAGATCACCCAGTTCGGTCGCGCCTACCAGGTCGCGCACGGTGGGTTCGGACCGCAGCGGATTCACGACGACCGCGGTATTTCCTACGGCGGCGACGTCCCATCCAGCATCAGCAAGCTGATGGGCTACGCGATGAAGGACTACACGACCAACCCGGACGAGCCCGACCCGATGGTGGAGAACCCCGGCGGCTACGAGCAGTTGAAGAACGCCCCCGTCTCGGACGCCACCGAACCGGTCTGGTTCACCAACACCGCCGCATACTCCCCGGTTCCCTATGTGCCGGCCGCGATCGGCATCCGGCTCGCCGAGCTGTTCGGGCTGGACGTAGGCGGCGTCGTCCTGCTCACCCGGCTCGCCGGGCTGGCGGCCTACCTCGCGGTGGTCGGCTTCGGCCTGTTCGCGCTGCGTGCCCACCGGGTGCAGTGGCTCGCGTTCACCGTCGCCGTACTGCCGATCGCGGTGTTCCAGGCGGGTACGGTCACCGCCGACACCATGACCAACGCCCTGGCCATCCTGGCCTCCGCGCTGCTGGTGAAGTCCCTGTTCCTCGGCGATCGGCTCGGCCGGGTGGAGATCGGCGCGCTGCTGACGGCGACGATCCTGCTTCCGGTGAGCAAGCCGACCTACGTGCTGCTCGCGCTACTGGTCGTGCTGGTGCCCGCCGACCGGTTCGGGTTCACCGGCTGGCGGCGCGGTGTCCCGTGGGTCTTCGCCGCGGCGGGCGCGCTCGCCTTCGCGGTATGGATGAAGATCGCCGCGCCGACCGGCGACGGCATGGGGCTGATGCGGCCGCAGCACCAGTGGCACTCGGTTCGCCCTGGTGACCAGCTGAGCGGCATTCTCCGTCACCCGCTGGATTTCGTCCACGTGTTCGGCGAGAGCATCGCGCTGCGCGACGAGCGCTGGTTCAGCCAGTTCTTCGGCGAGCTCGGCTTCGCCTACGTCGACGTTCCGTCCGTGGCGATGCTGGCCTGCCTGCTCGCGTTCGCGGTGAGCGTCGGCGTCGCCGACCGGATGAACGCCGCCACTTTCCGGCGCACCCTGATCGTGGCGCTCACCATTGCGGCGAGCGTGGCGATGATCTATGTGACGCTCTATATGTCGTTCACGCCGGTCGGTTACTACATCATCGACGGCGTGCAGGGCCGCTACTTCGTGCCCCTTGCGATCGTCGGGCTCGCGGTGCTGCTGCGCTGGATGCCTTTGCGCCTCACCGATACCGCCGGGAAGACGCCGACGGTAGGCCCGGCCGTCACCGTGATCGCGGCGTCGACCGTGGCGCTGATCGCGGCCGCGGCGAAGTACTACACCGTCGTCTGGGGCTGACCCGCCACGGCATCCGAGCGTGCCACCGTGCCGTGGTCGAATCAGTCCAGCGCCTCGCTCATCGCCCGCTCGGCAGGCTCGCCGACGACCTCAGTCCGCTGATAATCGCCGAGCCGCTGAGCCGACCGCGGGCTATCACGTCGATGGCCACCTTCCGCAATGCGTAGTGATCTGAGTCACATTGCGATGGAATTGTGCGCTGCGCCTCGTTGCGGAAAACCCGGCCAGCGTAGACGTTTCGTCAGTATGACAGGGCCGCAAGGATCGACCGCGAACGAATTCAAAAGGTCACGATCTGGTCACTACGCGTTAGCTGGTCTAGATTTCGCTCGTCTAGTTCGCTTCACATCGAGGTTCCAAACAAATGCTGATGAGGAAATTCGCCGCGACGTCGGCCCTGATGATCGCCGCCCTCGGCGTCACCGCAGGCACCG
>NZ_JBFAAB010000014.1:0-181438 GCF_040639505.1 Nocardia sp. NPDC023852 | reverse complement strand
CAATACCGCTGATGCTGAAACGCATACGTCGGCAACCCAACCCGACCAACCACACCCCCCGCCAGCAACACCCCCCAATCCACACCCACCCCAACAACATGCACCCGCGCCAAAAACCCCACAAACCACACCACCTCATCAACCCCACGACGACCCGCCGCCGACACCAGCCATCCGGCCGCGGCCTCGCCATCGTCGCTCAGGCATTGGCGGGTCATGGCCGTCAGCACGGCGTCGGGTCCGATCTCCAGGAACCGGCGCACGCCCATGTCGGCGAGTGACTGGATTCCAGGTGCGAACCGGACCGCGGCGCGCACCTGCCCGACCCAGTACGCGGGATCGGTGAAACCATCGCCTACCGCACCGGTCACGTTCGACACGATCGGCAGCAGCGGCTCCCGATAGGTCACACCCTCAGCGATGGTGCGGAACTGCGCGAGCATCGGTTCCATCCGTGCCGAATGGAACGCGTGGCTGACCCGCAATCGCGACGTCTTGCGGCCCTGCCCGGACAACCTGCGCTCCACCTCGTCGACGGCGTCGGCGTCACCGGAGATCACCACCGAGTCCGGACCGTTCACCGCGGCGATCGACGCCCGACTCTCAAAGCCGGTCAGCACCTCCGCTGCCTCGGCTTCCGACACCGCCGCCGCGAGCATCGCGCCGCCCTCCGGCAACGCCCCCATCAATCGGCCCCGCGCAGCCACCAACACACACGCATCCTCCAGCGACCACACCCCCGCCACATACGCGGCGACAAGCTCACCGATCGAATGCCCGATCACCACATCCGGTGTCACACCGAACGACTCCACCAACCGGAACAACGCCACCTCGAACGCGAACAACGCAGGCTGCGTCCACTCCGTCCGATCCAACACGCCCCCCGAATCGGCGAACATCACCTCCCGCAACGACCCACCCAGATGACGATCGAACTCCCCACACACCTCGTCCAACGCCGCCGCAAACACCGGAAACGCCTGGTACAAACCCGCACCCATACCCACCCGCTGCGCACCCTGACCCGTGAACACGAACGCCGTCCGACCCCCGACAGGCACACCGGACACGGCCGACGACGACCCCGACGCCAAATCCGCCAACCCCGCCAGCAACTGCTCCCGATCGCGACCGACGGCCGCACCACGCCACTCCAACTGCGCACGCGCTTCGACCAACGACCGCGCGACGCTGCGCGCATCGGCATCCGGATGGTCGACCAACCACGCCCGCAACCGGTCCGCCTGTGCCCGCAGGCCGGCCTCGGATTTCGCCGACACAAGCCACGCCACCGCGTCCTCTGCCGCGGACCCGACGTTCCTGGTCGACGCTCCCTCGTCCCGCGCGATCGCTGGCGTTGGGGCTTCCTCCACGATCACGTGCGCGTTTGTGCCGCTGATGGCGAACGAGGACACCCCCGCCCGACGCACCCGCTCACCGGCAGGCCAGGGCTCCGCTTCGGTCAGCAACCGCACCGACCCGGCCGACCAATCCACATGCGGTGACGGCGCATCCACGTGCAACGTCTTCGGCAACATCTCATGCCGCAATGCCTGCACCATCTTGATCACGCCTCCGACACCCGACGCCGCGACCGCGTGCCCGATGTTCGATTTCAACGACCCGATCCGCAACGGCTCGCCGCGACCCTGCCCATACGCGGCGATCAACGCCTGCGCCTCGATCGGATCACCCAACGGCGTCCCCGTCCCATGCGCCTCCACCGCATCCACATCAGACGATTCCAGCCCCGCCGCCGCCAACGCCGACGCGATCACCCGCTCCTGCGACGGACCATTCGGCGCGGTCAAACCATTGCTCGCGCCATCCTGATTCACCGCCGAACCCCGAACCACAGCGAGAACGTTGTGCCCCAACCGCCGCGCATCCGACAAACGCTCGAGGACCAGTACACCCACCCCCTCGGACCAACCCACCCCGTCCGCGCCGGCGGAGAACGACTTGCACCGACCATCCCGCGACAAACCCCGCTGGCGGGCGAAGTCCACGTACAGCTCCGGGCTCCCCGAGACCGTGACACCGCCTGCCAGCGCCAGCGACGCTTCCCCCTGCCGCACCGCCTGGCATGCCAGGTGCAGCGCCACCAGCGACGACGAGCACGCCGTGTCCACCGTCATCGCCGGTCCCTGCAGACCGAACACGTAAGCGACCCGGCCGGAGATGACGCTGTCCGAATTCCCGGTCATCCGAAAACCTTCGTGTTCTCCGACCACTCGCTCGGCATAACCGGACGGGGTAGCACCGACGAACACACCGGTATCGCTGCCGCGCAGCGACGACGGGTTGATACCCGCGTCCTCCAAGGCTTCCCAGGAAGCCTCCAGCATCAGCCGCTGCTGCGGATCCATCGCGGTCGCCTCACGCGGACTGATACCGAAGAACCCGGCGTCGAAAGCGCCCGGTTCGGTCAAGAATCCGCCTTCCCGGACGTAGGTGGTGCCCGGTTTGTCCGGGTCTGAGTCCCACAGCCGATCGAGGTCCCAGCCACGGTCTGTGGGGAAAGGCGTGATCGCGTCCGTGCCGGACGCCACCAGATCCCATAGCTGCTCCGGAGACCCGACGCCGCCGGGATACCGGCAGCTCATCCCGACGATGGCGATCGGCTCGTCCGTCCGCATGCGGCGGGGGGTTCTCGTCGTCCGTCGCGCGGCGTCGGGCGCGTCTCCGAGCCGGGACACGATGAACGCCGCTACCGCTTGGGCGCTGGGATGGTCGAAGACAAGGGTGGAGGGCAGCTGCAATCCCGTGGCCTTGGCGAGCCGATTGCGGAATTCCACACCGGCCAGCGAGTCGAAACCCAGCTCCGTGAACGGAACCCCCACCTCGATCGCCTCGACCGAGGCGTGCCCCAACACCGCCGCCGCCTGCTCACGCACTACCGCCAACGCCACGTCGTCGCGCTCCCGGGCCGACGCCGACGCCAGCCGCCCGACCGGCGACCCGCCGTCTACGCGTGTCCGCGCGGGCACCGACACCAGCGAACTCAGCACCTTCGGCAGCGACCCCGTCTCGGCCTGCTCCGCCAATCCCGCCGCATCGAACTCGGCACCCACCACCAGCGCAGCGTCCGCAGCAATCGCTGCGTCGAACAATGCCAGCCCTGCCGTGTCGCCGAGCGCGCGGAAACCCAACCGCCGTAACCGTGCCAATCCGGCTTCGCCCAGGTCGCCGGTCATCCCGCTGCCCGCGTTCCATGGACCCCAGGCCACCGACACACCCGGCAGGCCTGCCTCTCGCCGCAGCCGGACCACCGCGTCCGCGAACGCGTTCGCCGCCGCGTAATTGCCTTGTCCCGGTGAACCCGCCACCCCCGCGACCGACGAAAACACCACAAACGCCGACAGATCCGAGCCGCGCGTCAATTCGTGCAACAACCACGCCCCGTCCACCTTCGGACGGAACACCCGATCCACTTGCTCGGCGGTCAACGTCTCGACGGTGCCGTCATCCACCACACCCGCCGCGTGGACGACTCCGGACAGCGGGAACTCCGACGGGATTTCCGCGAGCACCGCCTCAACGGCACCCCGATCCGCCACGTCACACGCGGCCACGTCCACCTCGGCGCCCAGCGCGGACAGCTCCGCCACCAACCCCCGCACACCCTCGGCAGCGCGACCACGCCGCGATACCAGCAACAACCGGCGCACCCCGTGCTCCGCCGCAAGATGCCGCGCCACGAGCGCACCCAGCCCACTGGTACCCCCGGTCACCAACACCGTCCCGGTCCCGAACGACATTCCGGCCGCACCCGACGCGGATTCCCGGCGCAACCGCGGCGCCGACAATCGACCGTCCCGCACCGCCACCTGCGGCTCACCCGTCGCCACGACCGCCGACACCACCCCGGCGTCGATCTCACCGTCGCGATCGAGCAGCACGAGCCGACCCGGATGCTCCGCCTGCACACTGCGCACCAAGCCCGCGACCGCCGCGTACACCGGAGCGGGCGACTCTCCCGACAGGCCAACCGCATTCCTCGTCACCACGACCAGCCGCGTCTCGGCGAGCCGCGAGTCCGACAGCCACGACCGCAACAGACCCACGGCCGATTGCACGGTTCGCCGACTCGCCTCGGCGGCATCCCCGCCCGCTGATTCGTCGCCATCGACCAGCCAGGCGACCGTTCCCGCCCCGTGATCGGCGTCTGCCAGTTCGGGTACCTCAGCGAATCGGGTCTCGATCCCCGGCACGCTGCCGTCGCCGAGCACTGCCATGGACCCACCGTCCGCACGCGAGGGCGCTGACACCGGCACCCACTCCATGCCGTACAGCGGCGATGACGTGGCGGCCCGAACGCGGTCCACCGTGCGGCGCTCGACGGGATGCACCACGATGGAGTCCGCGCTCACCACCGGTTCGCCGACTTCGTCCACCACGTCCATCCGAACCCGATAGCCGCCCTGCAGCACCGCGCGAAGCCGGACCGGCCCGGAACCTGTCCGCGCCAACCGCACGCCGCCGAACGACACCGGCAACGGAACCCGACCTGCGGGGATGTCCTCCATGACGAAGTCGAGAGCGGGGTGCAGGCACGCGTCGAACAATGCCGGATGGATTCCGAACCCCGACGCCTGTCCAGCCGTGGTCTCGTCCAACGACACCTCGGCGAATATCTCCTCCCCGCGCCGCCACACCGCGCGAACACCGCGGAACACCGGACCGTACTCCAGTCCCAGACCCGCGATCCGCCGATACAGCACCTGCTCATCGAGCTGCTCCGCACCCGCAGGCGGCCACACCGGCTCGTCCCAGCTCGGGGCGGTGTCCGCCGTCGAGACCGGAGTCAGCACACCGCGAGCATGCGGCACCCACGCGTCGACATCATCGATCCGCTCGGCCCTGGAATAGATTGTGAAGCGCCGGCGGCCATCCGGTTCGGTCTCCCCGACACCGACCTGCAGATCGACCGGTTGTTCTCCGAAAGCCAGCGGAATGTCCAGCAGCAGTTCCTCGACGATGTGCGCGCCCAGCCGCGCACCGATCGCCGACGCCAACTCGAGGTAGGTCGTCGCGGGCACAACTGCCGTCCCGAACACCACATGATCAGCGATCCACCGATGACCGCCGTCCGACAGCTTTCCGGTGAACAGCCATTCGTCCTTGCCTGCCACCGGCACCGCATCCATCAGGATCGGATGCTCGATACCACCCGGCACGACCGGTCGAGCGGCCTCCAGCCAATAACGCTGACGCTGAAACGCATACGTCGGCAAGGAAACCCGGATCGGGGAACGACCGGCGAATAACGGCACCCAGTCCACGTCGATGCCTGCGTTGTGGGCGTGTGTGAGGAACGTCAGGAATTGCGTCACCTCGTCGACACCGCGCCGGCCCGCCGCCGCCACCATCGACCGCGATTCGATGTCCTCGGGCAGGCACTGCCGGGTCATCGCTGTCAGCACAGCGTCGGGACCCACTTCCAGGAACCGCCGGACACCCATGTCCACCAAGGCGTCGACACCGTGCGCGAAACGGACGGTGTCGCGCACGTGACCGACCCAGTACATCGGTTCGGCGAAAGCCTCGCCTCCCACGACACCGAACACGTTGGACACCACCGGCAACAGCGGACGACCGTAGGTCACCCCAGCCGCCACGGTCTCGAATTCCGGCAGCATGGGATCCATCAATTCGGAATGAAAAGCGTGGCTGACCCGCAACCGTGAAGTCCTGACCCCGTCCGCGACAAGCATCGGCTCCAATTCCGCGATGGCGTCCTCGTCACCGGAAATTACGATCGAGGAAGGGCCGTTCACCGCCGCGATCGACAGCCGCCCATCGAACCGGGCGATAACCTCGACCGCCCGGTCTTCCGTGATCGTGGCGGCCAGCATCGCACCGCCCGCCGGCAGCGCCCCCATCAACTGGCCCCGCGCCACGACCAGTGCGCAAGCGTCGGCCACCGACCACACCCCGGCCGCGTACGCAGCGACCAACTCGCCGATCGAATGTCCGATCAGCACGTCCGGGACAACCCCGAACGACTCGATAAGCCGGAACAACGCCGCCTCGAACGCGAACAACGCAGGCTGCGTGAACTCCGTTCGATGGAGCAGATCCGCACCCGCGTCGCCGAAAACGATGTCCTTGAACGAGACCCCCGCCAACGAGGGCCCCAGCAAACGATCGAACTCCGCACACAGCTCGTCGAACGCCGACGCGAACACCGGGAACGCCGCATACAACCCGGCACCCATGCCGACACGCTGCGACCCCTGCCCCGTGAACAGGAACGCGATCTTCCCCCTGACCGGAGTGCCCTCGCCCACGCCCGACGACATCGACCCCGACGCCAGATCCGCCAGGCCGGCCAGCACAGAATCCCGGTCGCCCCCGACGACCGCCCCACGCCGATCCAACCGTGCTCGCGTCGTCAGCAACGAATAAGCCACATCCACCGGTTCCGCTTCCGGATGCGCCACCAACCATTCACGCAATCGAGCCGCCTGCGCACGCAGTCCCGCTTCAGATTTCGCAGACATCACCAACGGCACCATCCCTGAAACCACGGGCGGAGTGTGGGCCGCGACCGGCTCCGCCGCGCGCTCCAGGCCGGCCGGTGCTTCCTCGAGAACGAGGTGCGCGTTGGTGCCGCTGATCCCGAACGAGGACACCCCCGCCCGACGCATCCGCTCACCGGCAGGCCAGGGCTCCGCTTCGGTCAGCAACCGCACCGACCCGGCCGACCAATCCACATGCGGCGACGGCGCATCCACGTGCAACGTCTTCGGCAACATCTCATGCCGCAGCGCCTGCACGATCTTGATCACGCCCCCGATGCCCGATGCGGCCTGTGAGTGCCCGATGTTCGATTTCAACGACCCGATCCGCAACGGCTCGCCGCGACCCTGCCCATACGCGGATATCAGCGCTTGGGCCTCGATCGGATCACCCAACGGCGTCCCCGTCCCATGCGCCTCCACCACGTCCACATCAGACGAATCCAGCCCCGCCGCCGCCAACGCCGACGCGATCACCCGCTCCTGCGACGGACCATTCGGCGCGGTCAAACCATTGCTCGCGCCATCCTGATTCACCGCCGAACCCCGAACCACAGCGAGAACGTTGTGCCCCAACCGCCGCGCATCCGACAAACGCTCGAGGACCAGTACACCCACACCCTCGGACCAACCCACCCCGTCCGCGCCGGCGGAGAACGCCTTGCACCGACCATCACGTGACAGACCCCGCTGCCGCGAGAATTCGATGAACAAGAACGGCGTCGACATCACTTGGGCTCCACTGGCCAACGCCATCGAGCATTCGCCTTGGCGCAGTGCCTGGCACGCCAGATGGATCGCCACCAGCGACGACGAGCACGCCGTGTCCACCGTCACCGCCGGGCCCTCCAAACCCAACGTGTACGCCACCCGGCCCGACACCACACTGCTCGCCGAACCGGTGCCCACGTACCCCTCGACGGCCGCACCCGCCGCCTTGGCGATCTCCTCGTAATCCTGATACGAGACGCCGGTGAAGACACCGGCGTCGCTGCCCCGCAACGACGATGGATCGATACCCGCGTCCTCCAAGGCTTCCCACGAAGCCTCCAACAACAACCGCTGCTGCGGATCCATCGCCGCCGCCTCACGCGGACCGATCCCGAAGAACCCCGCGTCGAAATCGGCGACGCCGGAGAGGAATCCCCCGTGTCGTAGATAGGATGTGCCGGAGTGGTCGGGATCGGGATCGAACAATCGATCCAGATCCCAGCCGCGATCGGCCGGGAACTCGCTGATCGCGTCCGTGCCGGACGCCACCAGCTCCCACAATCCCTCCGGGGATGTGATTCCGCCTGGATATCGGCAGCTCATCCCCACAATCGCAATCGGCTCATCGGTACGGATCCGACGCGTCACCCGTGCGACGGCACGGCCGGTGTCCGCCTCCACGTCGCCGACACGAGATCGCACGAACACCGCCACCGCCGCCGCGGTGGGGTGGTCGAACACCAGCGTCGACGGCAATTGCACGCCGGTCGCTTTGGCCAGCCGATTGCGGAACTCCACTCCGGCCAACGAATCGAACCCGAGCTCGGTGAACGGTGCGGTCGGGTCGATGGCGTCACCGGAGATGTGCCCCAGCACTCCGGCGACCTGCTCACGAACGACGTCCAGCACGATCGCCTCGCGTTCCTGCGCCGGGGCGACGGCCAGCCGCCGCGCCAACGTCCCGCTCGTGTCCGCGGCCCGACGCACGGGCACCGCGACGATCGAATGCAGCATCCGAAGCAGAGATCCCTCACGCGCCTGAACCGACAACGCCTCGGTATCGAACTCGGTGGCGACCACCACCGGTGCTGCCGCGCCGATCGCGCGATCGAACAACGCCAAGCCATCCGCTGTCTCCAGCGGACGCACGCCGAGCCGCCCCATCCGCGCCATCGCGGCGCTTCCCAGACCGCTGGTCATGCCGCTGCCCTGGTTCCACGACCCCCACGCGATCGACACCGCGGGCAAACCCGCTGCCCGCCGGCGCGACGCGAGGGCATCCAGGAACGCGTTCGCCGCGGCATAGTTGCCCTGACCCGGCGTACCGACCACCCCCGCGACCGATGAGAACAGCACGAAGGCAGAGAGATCCCGATCGCTGGTCAACTCGTGCAGATGCCACGCGGCATCCGCCTTCGACGCCAACACTCGGTCCACCTGGTCGGTGGTCAAGGTCTCGATGGTGCTGTCATCGAGCACACCCGCCGAATGGATCACCGCGCTCGGCGCGAACTCATCGGGCAATTCCGCCAGCAGGGCCGCCAACGCCGCACGATCACTCACGTCACACGCCGCTATCCGCACCTGCGCGCCGAAGGCCGTCAACCCATCCACCAATTCCGCCACACCGTCGGCCTCTTCACCCCGCCGCGACACCAACACCAACCGCCGCACACCATGTGTTTCGACGACATGCCGAGCCACCACAGATCCCAAACCACCAGTGCCACCGGTGATCAACACCGCACCCGCACCCAACACCGACCCGCCCGTCACGGAAGAACCCGCGTGCCGTCGCAACCGCGGCACCCGCAGCCCACCCCTACGCACAGCCAGCTGCGGCTCGTCCGAACCCAGCGCCGCAGCGATCACATCGACCGTCACGTTCTCCTCCACGCCCACGTCGAGAAGAACGAACCGACCCGGATATTCGAACTGAGCACTGCGTACCAGGCCCCATACCGCCGCGCCTGCCGGATCCGGCGACTCACCCGACACGCCCACAGCGCCCCGCGTCAGCACCACCAGCCGCGAGCCGCTCAACCGCTCCTCGGCCTGCCACGTCTGCAACAGTCCCAACGTCGAGTGCACCCACGCACGAGTCCGCACCGCCACATCGCCGACGGTCGAACCCTCCCCGCCCGGCGACCATACGACGATCGCTGGCGTCACCTGGTCGTCGAACAATTCTCCGAGCCCGGCACGAGCACGATCGATCCCCGAAATGCTCTCCGCGCCGAGCGCCGCCATGGACGGCACAGTGCCGGTAGATCCCGAGGACACCGATACCCATTCGACATCGGACAGCGACGCACGACGACCGGCCCCGAAATTCAGTGCCTTGGCATCAACGGGGCGAGCAGCGAGCGCATCGAGGCTCAGCACCGGCGCTCCGGTGTCGTCAAGGACGACGGCCCGCATCCGCCCGGCTCCCGACCGCATGAGTCGAACGCGGACAGCCGTCACCCCGGCGCGGTACAACCGCACGCCCGCGAAGGAGAACGGCAACGGCAGCCGACCCGAGGGAATATCTTGCGCCAGCTCGGTGATCGCCGCGTGAAATGCGGCGTCCAACAGCGCGGGATGAATCCCGAACGCCGCTGCCTGAGTATCGGTTTCGGCCGAAAGAGACACCTCGGCGAGCAGATCGTCGCCGTCGCGCCAGACCGACGTGACCCCCTGGAATGCGGGGCCGTAGCCGAAACCGAGTTCTGCCAACTCGTCGTAAAGCCCGTCGTTCGGCACCGGATCGGCCCCTGCGGGCGGCCATTCTTCGGTTGTCGCCGATCCGTCCCGGACCCACCCGGGAACGGCGTCCGCGGCTGGAGTCAGCACGCCGTTGGCGTGCGATACCCACTCGCCCGCGTCGGAATCCCCGTCGATAACAGCACGGGAGTGGATCACGAACCGACGTCGCCCCGCACCGTCGGCAGGATCGACACCGATTTGAATATCGACCGCGGTGTCACCCTCGAGCAGCAGCGGCGCTTCGAGCAGCAGTTCCTCGACGAACTCGGCGTCCGTCCGCGCGCCCGCGGTCAGCGCCAGTTCCACAAAGCCGGTTCCGGGCAACAACACAGAGCCGAAAACCGCGTGATCGGCGAGCCACGGATGAGTACGTAACGACACCCGTCCGGTGAACAGCCATTCGTCCTTGCCTGCCAGTGGTACGACGCCGGTCAAGATCGGATGATCCGATGACCCCGCCGCTACGTCACCCCGGATTGGCTCCAACCAGTACCGTTGGCGCTGGAACGCATAGGTGGGCAACGACACTCGGCTCAGCCGCCGGCCAGCGAACAACGGTCGCCAATCTACGTCGACGCCGGCGGTATGCATTTGGCCCAACGACGTCACACATTGCGACACCTCGTCAACCGAGCGTCGAGACGCGGCGGCCACCACAGAATCCGTCTCGATGTCCGGGTGTTCGGCCAGGCACTGGCGAGTCATCGATGCCAACACCGCATCCGGGCCCACCTCCACGAATCGCAGCGCCCCTGCCGCGACGAGAGCGTCGACGCCAGGCGCAAACCGCACACAACCGCGCACCTGCTCGACCCAATACCCGGGATCGGTCACCTCGACGCCGACAACAGCACCGGAGACATTCGACACCATCGGAACATTCGGCACTCGATACGTCAGACTTCCAGCCACGGCGCGGAATTCGGCCAGCATGGGGTCCAGCCGCGCCGAGTGGAACGCATGACTCACCCGCAATCGCGACGTCTTGATGCCCTCGTCGGACAAACTGCGCTCCGCCTCGTCGACGGCATCCGTGTCACCGGACAGCACCACCGACGACGGACCATTCACCGCCGCCACCGACAACCGATCCCCGTACGCCGCCACGATCTCGACGGCCCGTTCCTCGGTCACGGCCGCCGCGAGCATCGCGCCGCCCTCCGGCAACGCCCCCATCAACCGACCACGCGCCGCCACCAACACACACGCATCCTCGAGCGACCACACCCCCGCCACATACGCGGCGACAAGCTCACCGATCGAATGCCCGATCACCACATCCGGTGTCACACCGAACGACTCCACCAACCGGAACAACGCCACCTCGAACGCGAACAACGCAGGCTGCGTCCACTCCGTCCGATCCAACACGCCCCCCGAATCGGTGAACATCACCTCCCGCAACGACCCACCCAGATGACGATCGAACTCCCCACACACCTCGTCCAACGCCGCCGCAAACACCGGAAACGCCTGGTACAAACCCGCACCCATACCCACCCGCTGCGCACCCTGACCCGTGAACAGGAACGCCGTCCGACCCTCGACAGGCACACCGGAGATCACCGACGACGACCCCGACGCCAGATCGGCCAACCCCGTCATCAACTGCTCTCGATCGCGACCCACCACCATGCCGCGCCAGTCCCAGCTGGCCCTGGTGTCGATCAACGACGACCCCACACTCCAGACATCCGCGTCCGGATGGTCGAGCAGCCACTGCCGCAACCGATTCGCTTGTGCGCGCAGCGCCTCGCCGGACTTGGCCGACAGCAGCAACGGCACCACATCCGCCGCGGAAGCGGGGCCCGCGCCGTCCGCGGCAGTCCCCTCAGCCGGCGCGACAACAGATGCAGGTGCTTCCTCGAGAATCACGTGCGCATTGGTCCCACTGATCCCGAACGACGACACCCCCGCCCGACGCACCCGCTCACCGGCAGGCCAGGGCTCCGCCTCGGTCAGCAACCGCACCGACCCGGCCGACCAATCCACATGCGGTGACGGCGCATCCACGTGCAACGTCTTCGGCAACACCCCGTGCCGCAGCGCCTGCACCATCTTGATCACCCCACCCACACCCGCGGCCGCCTGCGGATGCCCGATGTTCGATTTCAACGACCCGATCCGCAACGGCTCGCCGCGACCCCGCCCATAAGCAGCGATCAACGCCTGCGCCTCGATCGGATCACCCAACGGCGTCCCCGTCCCATGCGCCTCCACCGCATCCACATCAGACGAATCCAGCCCCGCCGCCGCCAACGCCGACGCGATCACCCGCTCCTGCGACGGACCATTCGGCGCGGTCAAACCATTGCTCGCGCCATCCTGATTCACCGCCGAACCCCGAACCACAGCGAGAACGTTGTGCCCCAACCGCCGCGCATCCGACAAACGCTCGAGGACCAGTACACCCACACCCTCGGACCAACCCACCCCGTCCGCGCCGGCGGAGAACGACTTGCACCGACCATCCCGCGACAAACCCCGCTGCCGCGAAAACTCCACGAACAAAAACGGCGTCGACATCACCGTCACACCACCCGCCAACACCATCGACGCCTCTCCCCGCCGCAGTGCCTGGCACGCCAAATGGATCGCCACCAGCGACGACGAGCACGCCGTGTCCACCGACACCGCCGGGCCCTCCAAACCCAACGTGTACGCCACCCGCCCCGACACCACACTGCCCGCCGAACCAGTACCCGCGTACCCCTCGGCGACCGGACCCGCCGCCCTGGCCGTGTGCTCGTAGTCTTCGTACATCACCCCCGCGAATACGCCTGTGTCGCTGCCTCGCAACGACGATGGATCGATACCCGCGTCCTCCAAGGCTTCCCACGAAGCCTCCAACAACAACCGCTGCTGCGGATCCATCGCCGCCGCCTCACGCGGACCGATCCCGAAGAACCCCGCGTCGAAATCACCGACACCGCGCAGAAAGCCACCCTCCCGCGTGTACACCTTCCCGAACCGGTCCGGATCGGGATCGAACAATCCCTCCACATCCCAACCCCGATCCACCGGAAACTCGCTCACGGCATCCGAACCGGACGCGACCAGATCCCACAACTGTCCCGGCGATTCGACGCCACCCGGGTAGCGGCAGCTCATACCGACGATCGCAATCGGCTCGTCGATCCGTTCCCGCAGCTGTGTCAGATCGTCGCGAGTCGTCATGAGCTCGACAGTGACCTTTTTCAGGTACTCCAACATGCGGTCGGACGAATCGCCAGTGCTTGTGTTCACGTTTCACATCCAGAGGTATCAAAGGTTTGTCGAAGAGCCCGGTGGCGCGAGTGGCAACAGGAGCCCGGGAGCTATCGGTATCGTCTGGTCAGGTGTCGGTTACGACGCGGCGACTCAATGAGTCGGCCAGCGAAAGCCGGTTCGCCGCATAATGTCTCGCCTCGGCTACCGTGGGCGCGCAGTGTATCGGCAGACAATCGGCCATCGATTGCCATTCCACCGGCTCATTTCCGTAAAACTCGAACAATCGCAACAACTTTCGGCCGACCTCGGTGAAGCGCTGCGAAGGATCGGCACGCAGCCGACGCTCCCCTATTGCGAGTTCGGACGACTCCGCGAACGCCGGGGGCTCCGGTCTTGAACCCCGCCCCACGAGATCACCGCGGCAAGCTCTGGCCGGGGTCGCGTCACCATCCTGTCGAAGTTCCGGCATGGCACGGCTTTCCGCCCGCACACGTCGCCGCACGCCCTTCGCGGTAGTCGGCGATATCCGCCGTCTCAGCGCGGCGATGATCTTGTCGGACAGTCCGGCTACCTCACCAAGCCGTCTGTTCGACCATCCGGGGAAATCCGCGAGCGTCCGCGCGGCCGCCACTTTGTGGTCCGCCAACGACAACGGGAGTCCGCGGGCCCTGTTGAGCTCGACAGCGGGCACAAACGCTCCCCGCGGTTCGCCGTCGAAGAAGATGGCATTGATCGACGCCGCCTTCCGCCGACCGGCGACCACCAGACGGTGGACGCCGTCGATCACCCCGATCGTCGGGCGATGGACGAAAATCGGCGCCACTGGCCCGGGCAGCTGCGCCCACGGACCGATGTGTCGAGGGGTCCCACCGCCGACTCGGACGGTATCCGATACACAAATTCGCTCGACCGCGACCTCCGCAATCTCTGATAGCAGTCCTTGACGAATAGCGGCTCGACCGCGCATTTCGACAGGAACATGCTGCTCGACAGCTGGGGAGACGCAGTCCATGTGAACGTTTCCTTTCACTGCGGTGAAAGGAGTGCCGGCAACGTCATAGGCATTGCCCGACTGGACACCCGCTGCCGGTGTCCGACTTCCCTCGTCCAGAAGACGAAATCAGCGCTCATTCGATATCTCTCTTCGCCAAGCAAGCCACAAGAAATGCACTCACGCGACAGCGTGCGTGCTGGGCGGCCGCCCAAGTTTCCTGCTGAGGAGTAGCCTGCCAGCCGCATCGGTTTCTCGCAACCGATGTACCGTCCTATGGTGGCTCGTTGATCCAGGCGGTGATCGGCAGCTCAGGTTGACGTGGTGGGCGCCGAATCAGACCGCGTCGGTGGGTGTAGACGGCGACCCAGACCTTGCCGCGTTCAGCCCGGATCACGACCACCGTGCCATCATGAACCAACGACGCTTCGGCCGCTGCGCCCGAGCCCTCCCATTCCCCTTCCCTGCTCCGCTTCCCTACTGCTCGACACCGTCCCCGGCCAGCAGATCAGCCACACTCGACGGTACGCTCGGAATAGGTGATCTCTCTGAACTCAACTTAACAAAACCGACCGGCCACCTTGTCTCAGTTGGGGCCGACAGGAGGCACCGACCGGAGCTCATCGCGGCCGCCGAGAAGGCATCTTTGCGACGAAGATGGCCGTAGACCGTCCAGTCCGTTCAGCACCTGTCCCACGTGCCATTCTCCACGAGTCTCATGCAGAGGATGAATGTTGCCACAAGTGTGCGGAAGCGCAGAAGCGAGTGGACGTAGCGTTCGTATCGGAGGCCTGGGCGGCGGCATCGGAGGTGCCGACGGGCCGGCACGCCCCACCGACACCGACAGCGCGTCGTGGCCGGAAAGGACATTGATTGCGAGCGGAATACGTTGGTCACAGAAGATGGCGACCATTTCTATCACCGCAGTATTCTCTTCAAGTCCCTTCCTATATCGAGAACCCTCGATCTATAAGACCATGAGAGGTGCACAGCCATTGACAGGGAGTCGAAAGGGAGTGCCCACCGCTTGATCGACTACCGATCCGTGACGATTCATCCTCACTGAAAGGATGTTGGCCCTGCCGAAGCCCTATCCGCAGGAGTTCCAGTAGCGACGTCGAGCCTGCCGCTCGCACGCGCAAGTCTATTTTGCGTCAGGTAGCGAAGGATTTCGGATCTCCAAGGGTTCTCTGCCTAACCGGCTCGAGCCGCCCGCAACGAAGACGTGCACAGCCCGGTTCTCTGCCACGGAGGCGGCAGAGCCGCGTGAACTTTGCGGGCCTGACAATCAGTTGGAGAAGGAGAACGAAATCCTGCGCCGGGCCGCGGGTTCTTTGCCCCTGCAACTGCGCCCAAATGACTTACGCGCTGGTCCTCGATCCGACCGCCGACGGCATCCCCGTGGCGGTGGCCTCCCCGGTTTCGGGCTTCACCACGCACGGGTTCAATCCGCGTGATCGAGAGCATGACACCTTATCGACGCGACCGGCGATATCCACCACGGCGATCCCGCGTTCACCTACCGGTTCGTCGCTGACGAATTGGATGACCCACGGGATCTGCGCCCGGGGAGAATTCGGCGCACCGATCATGCTCACAGCAACGCATGTGGTCGGTCTGCGTCCGCCGACGCAGCCTTTAGAGGTCTCCGGGCCTGCCGGTACACGATGATCTCGTCGAGCGTGACGTCACCAAACCTCGCCGAACCGGGTGTGGCTGACCGATATAACCGAGTCCCGCACCGGCGAGGGCAATCCATGCGCGATCACGGACCGCTATTCGCACCGGATTGTCGACTACTCCATCGACGACCGCAAGACCGTCACGTCGGCGGTGTCAGCGTTGCGGAACGCGTGGGGCTGCGTGCACCGATCGGCACATCGTGCACTCTGCCCCGGGCAGCGGGTTCCGGTCACGATAGTTCGCATATGTGTTGCCCATCAATGGATTACACGGATCAATGGGCCGAGCCGGTACCAACGCCGCGATGGAATCGTTCTCCGCGCTGCCGCAACGCAGCGTCCCCGACGGCATACTGGCGCACCTGCTGAGAACTGCGCCTGCCGCCGTCACCTGGATCGAACGGACCGACCACGACGCCGCATCGGACACCTGACCGCAATCGAATACGAGGCCCCCGATCGGGCCCCACTCGCGGCCTGAAACTGCACGCCCGCCAGTGAAACGAAACGGGGGGCAGTGCGCATTGTCCGGTGGCTCGGAGGGACCAGGCAACTGCACGGACCGACTCTCGAATCACTGACTATCCGCTACAGCCACTGGCCTGCCCGGCGCACCGCGTGGTTGGCCGGCCGGCAGCAACCTTCAGCGCTACCAACTACACCGCAGTTCCTGACATCGCATCCCACACCGCGGCTCAGGTACTCCGGGTGCGATTTCGTCGCGACCGACTCGACGCATTCGGCACTATGGAGAGTTCGACGCCTGTGCAGACTGCCGAAAGAATCAAATTATCCGCAGCCGGCGGCAGCTGCAGTCACCTGTGCCGGGTAGGAGTCACCGTTGGGATGAATGCCATCCAGAAGTCGTGACGTACCTCACCCCAGAGTTCTCCAGCGTGGGCCACCATTCCCGTGGCCGCGCAAGGCCGGTATCGCGCTCGGATAGAAGACGACGATCGGTGTGGCATTGATACCTTGAGTCACATGATTCCTATCTTGTCCTGATCCAGCCGACATGTTGCCTGAAGTCTGTCGACTTCGGTGCGATAGATGCCGTAAATGCCCGATTTCCTCTACCGTCGCGGTCGGTCCGGTCTCGGTATTGATTGGTGCTCTAGGTCCAGCGACGAAAGCTGCTCTCGAGCAGACGTCTCCAAGGGCTCCCGAACTGCCGCAGTCCGTGGATTCCATACCGCGGCCTGCCCATACGCCTGCCAATATCAGGACAGCTCCGCATCGGCTGAGTCATGTCAAAATTCCGAGCATCCTCGGGATGCCTGAATCATTGTTGTGTGCGTCAGTTCGAGCGCGCCGCGTCGTCCGCCCATTTCCAAGCCGCCGCCTGCCCGGCCGAGTTCACCGTGCTCGAGTGGGGACAGCGGGAACGCCCGCCCTGTCGTCTGCTCGATGGTTGTCGAGTCCACGATGTGCATCCCTCCATGCCGTGGCACCGACGTGCAAGAAGTCGGTCGTCCACGGTAGGTCGTCGTCGCTGACGAGTGATGCGGCCGAACTACCGCGGCCGCGGGCAGAACATCTCGCGGGCGTGCGTGGTGTCGCGGTAGTCCCAACAGCGAACGTGACCGGACGAAATGGCTCGTCCTCGTGCGGTGCGCGATGGCATCGGCCGTCCGCCGAGATGAGCAGCGCAGGTTCCGGTCGTGGCGTCGACGCCGGCCTCCTTCAAACGGCAGGCTCAGCGCTTCGGTGGCCGCCGAGTCGCCGACCTACAAGCCGATCACAGACACCCGCTGGCAGTTCGTTCGTCCAACCAGAACCGGAGCGGGTGTGCAACCGATCGATGACCCGATGTCGATCCCGTCGTCTACTACTGGGCAACTTCGGTTGCCCGTTGTCGACCCGTCGAAGGTGAAGAACCGCGGGGCTTCCCGATCACGTGCATGGGCTGACTTCGGATTCGCTGCTGTCTTGCGCGTGGCTTTGCCGGTACTTAGCGTGCGCCTCTTCCGTATTGCTCCGATGTGGTTGTCCATCAGTACGGCCGACGCGGATCGCGCGGTAATGTACCAGCCGATGACCAACCGGGCGGTCCGCCTCACTGCGATCTCTGCACCGGTACGGCCACGAGATCGGAGTGATCTACCAGGAAACTTGCCTCTGTTGCCGCAAACCGAGTGCGACTCGACCAGGGTGCAGGCAGCGCAATCACACGATGCGAACTGTGCATTATGCAACTTTCGGCGAGTTGCGCTATCGTCGCAGTTCGATTTGCTGGCAAGAAGCCAGTCACTAGCTACGGAGCGTGTGCGTGCTGGAACTCGATCACTTCAGCTACGGGTGGGTGACCCCCGTCCTGGCTTACATCATGTCCGTCGTCGGATCGCTGCTCGGCCTTCGGTGTGCGGTGCACGCCCGATCGTCGCACTGGCCCACAGGTTGGCTCATCGCCGCGGCCGTTTCCCTCGGTGGGGCCGGGATCTGGGTGATGCATTTCACCGCGATGCTCGGCTTCTCCATCCATGGTGGAACCATTCGATACAACGTGCCGATGACACTGCTCAGCGCGGCCGTGGCGATGGTGGTGGTATGGATCGGGCTGTCTGTCGTCGTGCGCTGGCGACGGGAAGTCCTGGCGCTGCCGATCGGCGGTGCCATCACCGGGCTCGGCGTGGCCGCTATGCACTACCTGGGCATGCATGCGATGAACACCGATGCGATCGTCGGCTACAAGCTCGGAACTGTTGTGCTGTCACTCGTGATCGCCGTGGTCGCGGCGACCGCGGCGCTGTGGTTCATGCTGCACGTGAAAGGCATCCGCGCGACCATCGGCGCGGCGCTGATCATGGGCCTCGCGGTGTGCGGCATGCATTACACCGGAATGGCATCGATGCGTGCCGAGCACGCCGGTCAGCATGTCGTGCCCGACGGTGCCGACCCCATGCAGCTGCTCACACCGCTGATCATGACCGTCACTGCGGTCACCATCATGCTGATCATCATGGTCGGCCTTGCCGAGCTCGACGAGCTCGGCAATACCGATCCACTCCCCGCGCCTGCCCAGCCCGAACCTGCCCAGCCCGGATCAGTACAGCCCGAATCCGCCCAGCTTCGATCTGCCCGGTTCGGGTCCACCCAGCGCAGATCCGCCACGCTGACAACCGCTCCCGCCGATCTGCCCCGAAGCGGCCGCGAGTGGCCGCGGCGAGAACCGCCGGGCCAGCGCTGACTCCCCTCCCACCTGGAGGCGGTCCGTACCGTTATGCGGTGCAGACTTTTTTGACGCCGCACGTCGGCGCCGTCAACGAGTTGACCGCGCGGTGGTGCGCCGCCGCGGGCGACGACGACTTCGTCGTCTCGGGAGCCGGGGTGTGGCCGCTACTGGCCCTGCTCGCCGCCGCGGCCGACGGACCCGCGCGGTCGGAACTGGAGGCCGCGGTCGGGGTGTCCGCGCACGCGGCGCACGCGGCGGCGCTGCGGACGCTGGACATTCTCGCCGATGCCGTCGACGTGTCGGCTGCGCTCGGCATCTGGATCCGCGGAAATCTTCCCCTCCACGACGATTGGCTGCACGCACTGCCCACCGGCACGGTCGATCTGCTGACCAGCCAGGTTGCACTGGACGAGTGGACGCGGCGGTGCACCGACGGGCTGATCGAACGGTTTCCCCTTTCCGTCACCTCCGACACGCTGCTGGTCCTGGCCACAGCGCTGGCCGCCAAGACGAGCTGGCGGGCTCCGTTCCATGACACCGTCATGGTGCCGGAAGCCGGCCCGTGGCAAGGACGCCGACTCGCCGCGCTCACCCGCGTCGACACCGAACCGACCGATGTCGCCGTCTTGGACGGACCGCGGCCGGTGACCCGAGTGCTCGTCACGGGGCGGGGCGACGTCGATGTGCATCTGCTGGTGGGGTCGGACAGCCCCGGCGATGTGCTGGCCAGCGGATTGGCCGCACTCGGCGGGTTGGTGCCCTACCGCACCGGGCTCGACGCAGGGCCTGGCGCGCCGGGGCTGACGATGCGGCGGGTGTTCGGTTACACACAGCGCGACACGCTGCATGTTCGCCTGCCACCGTTCGCGATTCGATCGAAGCACGACCTCGTCGCGCGTGCCGAACTATTCGGACTGCGGGCGGCCACCGATGCCGGCCGGGGCCACTTCCCTCGAATCTCGCCGGTCCCGCTGTCGATCGAGCAGGGCGCGCAGGATGTGCTCGCCAGGTTCACGCGCGATGGGTTCGAGGCCGCAGCCGTCACCGCGCTGATGGCGGCACCGGGTGCGGCGCCGGCGATCCGTGCGCAGCGCCACACCACCGTGCTGGAAGTGACCTTCGACCGCCCGTTCGGCTTCCTCGCCGTCCACCGCCCGACCGGACTGGCGGTCGCCGCTGGCTGGGTCGCCGAAACGGCCGATGCACCGTCCTCACAGCTCCCCATGCGATAACGAGTTCGCGCCATCATCTGTGCGCACCGTCGCGGCGAAGTCCGCTGCGACGCCTGCCCTGATCTGAGCCCGGATCGCTGGAACACCCGTCACCGCCAAGGCGTGACCACCACCCGGTCGGTCGAGTACCCCGACCTGAACCGGCAGCGCACGCTGTCATCGAACTCGCTGCGCGGAAGCTGCCCTGACCCAGGGTATCTCGCTCGCCGGCTACAGGCCGTCACCACGCTGCGTTTCTGGATGAGCACGGTGACCACCACCCACGCCGACTACCGGCCGTTGGCCGCTGAGCGAGTGATCGCCGCCGACACCACCATCCGTATTCGGGACAGGCTTCCATCGGTTTCCGACGCGGAGTTCTGTTCCGGGGCAGAGGCTCTCGGTTTCAGCGACACGGCTGGCAGTGGTGATCCACACTCACTTGGTACCGCCGGTCCGTCTGCGTGCGGACCAACTGTTCGCACTGTGGGAGAGAACATGACCGAGTCCGTTGTCCATCTGCCGACCGCTGGAGAATCAGTCTTCGACACCTATGAGCGAATCCGCCAGCAGGGCACGGTCGTTCCGATCGAGCTGCCGGGCGAAGTCGCGGCCTGGCTCGCGGTCAGTCACCAGGCGGTGAGCGAAATCCTCGCCGGCGACGGCACACTGTTCAGCAAGAACGCCCGCAACTGCCCCGCACTACACGATGGAACCATTCCGGCGGACTGGCCACTGCGTGCACTGACCGACATCGATCACATGCTCAACAAGGATGGTGACGATCACCGGCGGGCACGCAAAGGGATCAGCCAGGCATTCACCCCCGCCCGGGTCGCCGCGCTCGAACCCCGAATCCGGCAGATCACCACCGAACTCATCGATGATCTTCGCGATCACAACACCGAAATCGATCTGGTTTCCCATTTCACGACGCCGCTACCGGTTCGGGTGATCTGTGAGCTGTTCGGCGTGCCGGCGGGCGAACACGCACAAATCCGGCGCTGGGCCACGACGGTCGTGTCGCACACCAGCACAGGCGAGGAAACGCAGACCGCGGTGACGGAGATGATCGCTTATCTCACTGAACTGCTGGACCGCAAGCGGCGCGCACCCGGTGACGATCTGACTTCCGCGCTGCTGCGCGCCAACGGCGAGAACGGCTTGGCCGACGACAAGCTGGTCGAAACGTTGTGGCTGGTAATCATCGCTGGACACGAGACGACAGTGCACCTGCTGGGAAACGCGGTTATCGCGTTGTGCTCCCATCCCGAGCAACTTGCCAAAGCGCAGGCCGAGGACCGGTGGGCAGATGTCGTCGAGGAGGTACTGCGTTTCCGTACGTCTGCCTGCGTCATGTTCAACAGGTACGCGCTGCAGGACGTCACCATCGCAGGTGTCGATATTCCCGCTGGTGCCATCGTGGGGTGGTACGCCGGTGTCGGACGGGATCTGCGACGTCATCCGGACGCCGATATCTTCGACATCGATCACGATCACCGGGACCAACTGGCTTTCGGTCGCGGACCGCACTTCTGTCTCGGCGCACCTCTGGCTCGGCTGGAAAGCCGAATTGCGTTGTCCACGTTGTTCAATACATTTCCTCGCCTGAGCCTGGCGTGCGACCCCGGACTGATCCCCCACAGCCCGCAGTTCATCACCTGCGGGCCCCTCACTTTGCCCGTGCTCCTCGACACCGCCGCCAATTGACCAGTGCCGGCTGGTCGGCCGGCCGAGAACGACACGTACGACGGCGAGCACCAGGATTCGCTCCGCACACGAGGCGGCACGACGGTGCGCGGCGCGGCGGTGTCCACGTGCACGCGTGCGTGGTCGGTCATCCGGGCCGCGTAATAGGTTGTCGAGCTGGACAATTCGCCGAACTTTACGGCCAAGCGCAGCACGCGAGGCAGGAGTCGCGCGTTTTGGCCGTGACCGCCCCAGATGTTGACATCAACTGCTGTTGACAACATATGATGTCAACAGATGTTCAGCCTGATCACTCGACGCAGACAAACCGCGAGAGCTTCGGGCACACAGGCACTTTCACCGATTCAGCAACGAACGTGGCAAAGGAGTCCCGATGAGAGCGAAACCATCCGCGCTGGGATATCTCCGCAAAGACGTGTCAGGTGTGTCCCAGGATTGGGACGAGGCGCAGATGCGAAGCTTGGCGAAACGGCTGGGCTACGAGTTGACCAAGACCCTGACCTTCGGCGCCACCACCGAGGGGCCGGTGGGCCGACTTATCGACGTCGCCCGGCACTGTGACGTCGATGCGGTGATCTCCCCGAGTCTGCATCACTTCGACGATGCGATACCCGATGAATTGGTCGAGGTGTGTGATCTGATCACGGTGACGCCGGAACAGACTTTCTCTCGATCGGTATTATCGCGGATCTGGGCGTAGGTCTGATCCGCCACGACGAAATAGCGTGCGGCACCATGCCCGCGCACTCCAGCACGAAATCCGACCCCCGGAGTAGGAAAAAGCTCGCGGCCCGCCGACTGCGGGCAGTCCACGGGCCGCGAAGGGCATGGCCGGCGGAGGTTATCCGTCGGCCGTGATGTCCGGGATCTTCTCGGCTTGGCCGATCGTCTCCGTCAGCAGATCCACCGTTGTCGCCAGCTGCTCCTCCGTGTGTTCCGAGGTGACGAAGAAGCGAAGGCGTTCCTGTCCAGCGGGAACGGCGGGCGAGGAGATCAGGCCGGCGTAAACGCCGTTCTCCAGCAGCGTGGAGGAGACGTAGCCGGCACGAATCTCGCCAGGAACGACGACGGGCACGATCGGGGTGCCTTGGGAAACACCGAGATTCAGGCCGCGTTCGGACAGCGCACCATGGAACAAGCGGGCATTCGCCCACAGGCGGGTCAGGCGCTCTGGCTCCTTCTCCAGCACATCGAGTGCCGCCAGGGCGGCGCCGATGGCCGCCGGTGCGGGCGCACCGGTGAGCATTGCGACGCCCGGGGCGGACGACTTCATCGCACCGATGAGATCAGCATCCGCTGCGACGAATCCGCCGGTGCTGCCCACTGCCTTGGACAGCGTGGCCATCCAAATGTCCACGGCATCACCGGGAAGACCGTAATACTCGCGCATGCCATGGCCTTTGTCACCGAAGACGGCGAACGAGTGGGCCTCGTCGACCATCACCGCACAGTCGTATTCTCTTGCGATGGCGGCCAATTCGTCGATGCGGCCGACGGTGCCGTCCATGCTGTAGTGGCCTTCGAGCACCACCAGCGCACGGTCGAACCCGGTGCGGGAGGTGCGCAGCACCGACTGCAGCGACTCCGGGTCGTTGTGGCGAAAGCTGATTCGCCGCGCACCGGACCATTGGGTGCCGGAGATGACGCTGCCATGGATAAGCGTGTCGCAGATCGCGACGTCGCCCTGCCTGAGCAGGAATCCGATCACACCAGCGTTGGTGAGGTAACCGCTGGTGGTCACCATGGCGTCGCCGACACCGTAGATGTCGGCAAGGCGGCGTTCCAGCTCTTGGTAGAGGGGGATCTCCCCGGCGACGATGCGACTGGCCGACGCCGACGCGCCGAACTGATCCAGGGCCCGCTTAGCGCCCGCGACTACCCGGGGATGGTTGGCCAATCCCAGGTAGTTGTAAGCGCTGAAGTTCACGAGATCGACGTCCGCCAGTCTCGGCTCCGCGACGCGGATCACCGTGTCATTCGGCCCCGTTCGTGGCAGGAACAGTGGGTTCACCAGCCGAGTCTGCTCATACAGTGACGCGATCATCGCCCGCTTCCGCACGGCCGCCACCACGTCCGGATGATCGGCGAACTGGCGTCCCGGCCCGCGACGCGAACGGGACTGCGCCACCGGCCGAACCTGCTGTGTCAGCGTCGAAGCCGCTGGATTTCCGGAGCCGCTGCCTGCCAGTAACTTTCGCGCCAAGTCGCGCGCCGACTCGGTCATGCCGGCACCTCGGTCACCGTCGGAGCGCCGACCGATGTGTGTCGAATTCCTTGCGATCCGGCGCCCTCGACGATTACCTCGGCGGCCTTCGCGCCGGCTTGCCCCAGGCTGAACGAACGCCCGAGCTTCAGTGAAATCAGTTCGACACCAAGGGTTTGCGTGACCAGCGAACCGAATTCCACCGCCATGAGCGAATCCAGGCCCAGTTCGGGCAGGGGCACGGTCAGGTCGATCGATTCGGCGGCCACACCCATCACCGAGGCCAACTGCTCAGCGAGCATGTGCGTGACCACTTCGTCGCGTTTGGCCTCGTCGAGGGCGGCGAGCTCGGACCGCAACCGTGCCGCGGCGGAATCGTTCTGCGCCGCCGCCGCGATCATGGCCTCGATCCGGCCGGTCAGTGCCAGCTGAGGTCCCGTGGCCGCGACCCGGGGCCAGTTGATCGGGAAAATGTCGACCCGGGTGACGCCGAGTCGCAATGCCTCCTCTAGATATCGCGGACCATCGTCCATCTCGATCGTGTCGAATCCCGTGTTGACCAGGTACCGAGCAAGATTCTCGTCGGCCGCAGCCATACCGGCCCCGGTCATATGGCCCCAGCCGACGGCCAGCGCGTTGCCCCCCTCGCGGGCGAGGGCTTCGGCATACGCGTTCACCGCGATATTGGCTGCGGTATAGGAGTAGTGGCCGATACCACCAAATATGGCGCTGCCCGAAGAGAACAGGACGAACTGCTCGAGCTGTGCACCGGCCGCCACGACACCGGCGTGCAAGGCACGCGCGCCGTCGAGCTTAGGCCGGAACACCTTGGCCAAGCTGTTGCGATCCATCGCGCCGATCCGCTTGTCGTCTACCGCGCCCGCCGTGTGGAAGATGCCCTTCAGCGGATGCTCAGGCCGGTGCGCCCGCGCGATCGCCTCACTCACGGCCACCGCATCGGTCACATCGACCAGCTCCGTGGTCACCCCGACTCCCTGCTGCTCCCAGATGGCCAGCTGCTGCCGGGCCTCCTCCGTGGCGGCGCCTGCTCGTCCCAGCAGCGTCAGGCGATGCGCGCCCTTACTGACCAGCCAGCGCCCGATCGCCAACCCGAACCCACCGAAACCGCCGGTGATCAGGTATTGAGCGTCTGGGTCTATGACGACATCGGGAATCTGCGGGCGCACATGCGGCGCCTCCTCGTCCATCCGCAACACGACGCGGCCGATCCGGGTGGATCGCGCCACCTCCTCGAACGCCTGGGCGACATCGGCGGTGCCGAACGTGTCGAAGGGCAGCGGCCGGTAGGTGCCGTCGTAAAGCCTGCCGTTGACCGCTTTGACGAAATCGAAGACCTTGTGCTGCCGCAGCTTCATCATCCGGTCGAGGTCGAACGAGAAGTACGCCACGTTCTTGTCGAAGTGCCGCAGCTCCAGGACGCCGCCGAAATAGATGTCTGCCTTGCCGACCTCGATGATGCGCCCGAATTCCGCGACCGCGGCGAAGTTCTGGACCACGATCTCGCCGGGCGCCGAGCTGATCACCACATCGGCGCCTCGACCGTCGGTGAGTTCGAGAACATCGTCGACGAAGTTCAGCGACCGTGACTGCAGCGCATGGTCGGCGCCTTGATCCAACACGTAGGTGCGACGCTCGGGTGTGCTTGCGGTGCCGATCACCCGTGCGCCATGCAGTTTCGCAATCTGCACCGCCGCCGAGCCGACACCGCCGGCCGCGCCGTGCACCAGCACCGTCTCCCCCGGCTGGAGCCGGGCCAGTTCCAGCAGCGCGTGCTCGGCGGCGACGAACGAGGTGGAGCTGCTGCATCGACCGGGTTCGAAACCGTCACCGACGCGCCAGACCAGATCCACACTGAGAGTGTTGAATCGGCCGATCATCCCCTTGCACGCCAAGCTGACCTTGTCACCGATCTCGAATCCGGTGACACCCGGGCCGAGGCGGACGACGGTGCCGTCACCCTCCATACCCGGCGCAGTGCCGAAGAAGGTGTCGCCGAGTTCACGCTCGCCGAGCAAGCCGATGACTCGCAGCGAGTCCTTGTAGTTGAGACCGACGGCCGCCATCCGCACTTCCACCTCGCCCGGGCCGGGCTCGCGCCGATCGCTGCGCCGCCAGCCCAGCCGCGAGAAGGTCTTGGTCTTGGGGATTTCCAGCCGGAAATCGGCTTCCGAGTCGAGCAGCGCCTCGGTCTCGTCCAGCACGTTCAGACGATTCTGCAGCGTCCGGCTCACCACGGTGGTCCAGCGCAAACCGTGGCGCAGGAACACCTCATCGGCATGGTCGAAACTGAAGGCTCCCGGAATGGTCAGTTCCGCCCGGAGATCCGCATCCGCGACGTCTGCTTCGACGTCGATCAGTCGCCACCGCAACCGCGTCTGCTCATTGAGCAACGCACGCCGGGCGCCCGCCAGCGCGGCATGGCTCGGATTCGGTGCGACATCACCCTCCGGGTGCGTGTACGCGTGCTCAGTCACCACAGAGGCATAGAAGGTACCGTCGCCCAGAACATTCCCTTCGGAACCCTGCTCCATCAGCCAGGCGTCGAGGAAATTCTCCGCGGTCGAGTCGAGGAAATGTTCCGCTGCCAGCGCAATCCGGCGCAGGGTCCAGAGGTTGTCCATATCGTCATAGCTCGAGCCGGCGACTACCACAAGATGCAGACGATCGACACCCCGGAGCGCCATTGCCGCCCGCAGGCTTTCGGACACTACCGATTCCAGATCCGCGCGGGATGGATCACCCGTGACGATCAGCGCAGGAACCTCGGCATCGATGTCCGGACGGGTGATCCGAGCGATCTGCTCGGCACGCGCGGTAGCTGCGGAGTCCATCGCGACGACCACGGTGCACAGACCGTCCGTCGTCGGGAGCGCGGCGTGATCGATAGGCTCGCGCATCTCCCAGCGATCCTCATAGAAGAAGTCGATCATGCGCTGCATCGGACCTGGTCGCGGTGCGATCGATCCGAACTTCATCCCGACGATCTGCACGCACGGGTTGTGGTCGGCGTCGAGCAGCTCGATATCCGCCGTCGGCTCATCCGTCGTGTCGAGGCGGGCCACCACGGTGACCCTCTCGGGGAGCGATGCGAACAACCGCACCGCACCGACCGCGACCGGAACCATCGCACCGTCCTGTTTACTGCCGCCCGAGAGCAGCGCGGCCACGCTCTGCAGCGCGGCGTCGACAACGGCTGGGTGCGCTGGATGCCGGGCGTGACGGGCGATGGTGCCGTCCACGGTGCTGATGGCCGTCGAGCCGGAGAGGCGGATCGAGGTCGCGCGGCGGAAAGTCGGCCCGTAGTCGAGCCCATGCGCCGCAAGGCTTGCGTAGAAATCGACGGGATCGATCTCCAGCATCGACTCGTCGTCGGGCACATCGATCTTGGCCGGTTCGTAAACGCCCTCCACGAGCCGTCCGACGGCATTGATCGTCCAGACCGAACCCGCCACATCGCGCGACCGAATGGTGAAGCGCCGGGTCGACTCTTCCAGGTCGAACTCCATGATCGGCGTCTCGCCCTCATCGATGACCAGCGGTGCGACGAAGCGCACGTCTTCGACCGCCACGCACGCGGACTCGGTTCGCAGCACCGCTGCGCTGAGTGCCGCGTCCAGATATGCTGCTCCGGGCAGGATCCGCGATCCGCCGACCACATGGTCGGCCAGCCACGGCAGCGATTCGATGCCCAGCTCGAGCCGCCACATCGAGGTGTCGTCCGGATCCTGGTCGCCCAGCATCGGATACGCGTTCGGCGTGCCGTGCCGCTTGAGTTGGTACGCCGGAATGTCGCTGCGCAGATGGGTTCGCTGCCACGGGTACACCGGCAGATCGATATGCCGTGTCGGGGACGGCAGATCGACGAACAGCGCATCGATATCGAGCACTCCGGCGGTGTACAGGCCGCCGATGGTCTGGCGGATGCTGTCGGCATCGGACTGCTTGCGGCGGAGTGTGGCGACGGTCGTTCCGGCTTCGCCTGCGGCGATGAGGGTCTCGCGGATGTTTGCGCCCAGCACGGGATGCGGGCCGACCTCGAGGAACACGCGACTACCCGCATGCACGAGTTCGGTGATCGCGTCGGCGAAGCGCACCGCTTGCCGGACGTTCCCACACCAGTACTCGGCATCCCAATCCGCCTCGTTGACGCGCGCACCGGTGACGGTGGAATACACCGGGATTCGAGGCTGCGACAACCGCAGATCCGCCAAAACGGAGCGCAGCTCGTCCAGGATGGGATCCATCAGATAACTGTGGTACGGCACCTCGACTTGTAATCGACGGGCAAAGACGCCTTGTTCCGCGACTGACGCCGCGATCTCGTCCAGGCGGGACACCTCACCGGCGATGGTGACCGCCGACGGACTGTTGATGGCCGCAATATCGACCCGGGCGTCACCCTCGATGAGTTCCTGCGCCTTGGCCGGGGTCAGTCCCACCGCGAGCATGCCGCCGGATCCGGCGGTCGTGGCCTGCAACCGGGCGCGGTGATAGCTGACCAGCAGGGCATCGCGCAATGACAGCATGCCTGTCACATAGGCGGCCGACACCTCACCGACGCTGTGGCCGACGATCGCAGCAGGCTTGATGCCGAATTCCTCCAGCATGGCGTAAAGCGATACCTGCACGAGAAAATTCGCGGGCTGTGCCACCGCGGTGGTGGTAACGCACGACTCCTCCTCAGGCCGCATCAGTTCCTCAACGATCGACCAGCCGGCCACCTCCCGGAACACTGCATCGATGCGCTTCGCCTCCGCGGCGAAAGTGCCGCCTGCCTGCAGGAGATCGCGGCCCATCGCCCACCACTGCGGACCCATGCCAGTGAACACGAACACCGGCTCGGGCACCTTGCGGGCGACGGTCCGGCTCACCCGGCCCGCGCCGCCCGCGAATTCGACCAGCCCGCGCACCAATTCGATGTCGTCACCGAAGGTGATCCCCGCCCGGAACAGATGGTGACTGCGCCGGGTCCACGCCGCCTCCGCGAGGCGCCCCGGGTCGGCGCCGTCGGCGATTCGCTCGGCGAAACCGCGGGCGAGATCTCGCACGGCCTGTTCGCTACGGGCCGAAATCGGTAGCACTCCATAGTGTTTCGGCTGCTGATCGCGCTCCTCCTGCGCGCGGTACTCCTGCAGGATCGCGTGTGCGTTCGTGCCACCATAGCCGAATCCGTTCACCGCGATGGTCATCCGCTCGACCTCGGGATCGACCTCCTCGACCTCCAGCTGCAGCCGGATGCCGAGTTCGTCGAAGGGGATTTCCGGGTTCGGTGTGTCCAGCCAACCCTGCGGTGCGATGGTCCGTTTGGACACAGCCAGCGCCGACTTGATGACACTCGCGATGCCGGACGCGGCCTCGGTGTGGCCGAGCTGAGCCTTGACCGAGCCGACGCCCAGCGGTGTGGTGCGGCCCTCGACGGCACCATAGGCACGGCCGATTGCCCGCAGCTCCAACGGGTCTCCGACCGGGGTGCCGGTGCCGTGCGCCTCCACATAGGTGATCTCGTGCGGCCGGATGCCGGCGCGGTGGGTCACCCGCTTCGCCAAGGCCTCCTGCGAATCGGCATTGGGCACCGTGATCGCCGTGGTGCGGCCATCCTGGTTGGATCCGGTCGCCTTGATCACCGCATAGACTCGGTCACCAGCGCGTTCGGCATCGGCCAGCTTCTTGAGCACCACCATGCCGGCGCCCTCACCGCGGCCGTAACCGTCGGCGGCGGCGTCGAAGGGCTTGCTGCGGCCGTCGGCGGCAAGGAAGCCGCCCTTGCACATGGAGACGAACGGCTCGGGCTCGGCCAGTACGGTCACACCACCTGCGATGGCGACCTCGCAGTCGCCGCTGTCCAGGGCCTGGCAGGCCAGGTGCACCGCGACCAGCGAGGACGAGCATGCGGTGTCGACGGTGATCGCAGGGCCGACGAGGTTGAGCGCATAGGCGATCCGGTTCGAGATCATCGTGTACGAGGCACCGACGGCGGTATGCATGTCGACGAACGGCAGCGCGGGGCCGCCGACCGAAACGCCCAGCTGGTCCATGGTGAACGCGCCCACGTAGACGCCCAGCGGTGCGCCGTTGACCCGCCCGGCGATCCCCGCGTCGTCGAATGCCTCCCAGGTGACCTCCAGGACGAGGCGCTGCTGTGGATCCATCGCCGCCGCCTCACGCGGCGAGATGCCGAAGAAGTCCGGGTCGAACGCCCACGGATCACCGGTCATGAAAGCCGCACGCTTGGTGTACATCCGGCCGGGTGTACGCCGATCAGGGTCGTAGAAACGGCGGTAATCCCAACGGCTCGCGGGAATTTCCATTACGCCGTCGCCCTTACCGACGATGAATTCCCAGAAGGATTCGGGGGAATCGATGCCGCCGGCGTACCGGCAGCCGATACCGATGATTGCAATATCGGACACAACAACTTCCTCGGTCGAACTCGGAAAAATTCTCCCCCCGAGGGAATGCGAGACGCGCTGCCGGCCCCGCTACGGGTCAGCGCTGCGTAGTGGCTGACGAGCCACCACGTTCATCACGGGACCAGTGCGGCCCAAGACCGTCTTCGCCACCGGCTCGACGCCGAAGGCACGGTAGTAGTCGACATTCGCGTCCTTACACAGTCCATACAACGGAACCGATTGCGCGTCGGACTTTTTTACGAACGATCCGAACAACGCGCGCCCGACACCGCTGCGCTGCAGCCCGGGGTCGCAGCCGAGATAGACACAGCACAAATGAGGCTCCGCTGGCGCCGTTCGCTCGAGAGCGGTGTCCACGGCAATACCGCGTCGCACCGCGGTACCCATCGCGAGAAGTAGCTGTGGGCCCAAGACGAGCTCGCGCCAGGGGTTCGTCCGGTATCCGGCCGGATACCAGAGCAACACACCGGCCAACGTGTCGTCGACGAGGGCCACCTCAGCACCGCCCGCGGGCAGGAAACGGTGCTCGATCAACAGCCGCAACATCCGCGGAGCACGACGATGACGCGATCCCTCATCCGGGAAGACGAAGTCCTCGATCGGATCGTCATGGGCGAAGGCGGCGCTGAGCACACGCACCATGTCGGTCACATCGTCGCGCGTGGCCGGCCGCACGACCAGCCTATTCGGCTGCTCCAAAGTTGCTTGTCCTCACGTGATCTCGATTACCCGACTTAGCCAGCGGCCCATATGCGAAGCTACCGACCAGTAGACTACATCAACTCACCCATGATGCTACCGGTCAGTAGCGTGCAATGGATAACGGGTTTCATTGTCGCCCTGCACAGCAGTCTTGAGTATGGTGCGTCACATCACAAGCTTTCGGCTTGCCACTTCTGGGAACTAAACCTCGTCACTACCAGCACTTTCCGGCAAATCAGGCAATTCAGACCACAGTGAAGGGTATTGGTCAATCGTTCGAGGCTTTCTCCGCTTCATCCGCGCGACTCCGCCGCGACGGTGCTTCGTTCCACTCGACCGCACCGACCGCAAGCCCTGGATGCGGTTCCAGATGTCTCGGCGCGGCCTCGTCGGAATCGCGGTTGGGCAGGTTACCGTCAGTTTGCGCCGAGTAGATCCCGCCTTTACTGAATGGCGTCATGGGACGGCGGGAAGAAAAAGAGATCTGCGACACGGCGACGCATTGCCTGCGCGAAGGAGCGAGCCATGGCGTTGCTCGACCCGTATCCGCCCGCAGCGGGCCAGCCCGAGGAAGCATCCTCGGGCGCCGAACTCGCGGCGACGCGAGACAATTCCGGTTCACTGCGGCGCATGGACAGCTTGGCCGCGACCAGCAGCCGCACCCGTTGTCCCAGCTGCGGATGGCTGCCCGACGATGAACGGCAACGAGCCAGGCAACGCCAAGACCTCATGGTTACCTGGCTCTACCCCGACCCCAGCGGGCCCGAGGAGCTGCGCACCCACCAGCATTGCGCGCGATGCCAGCCCACTCGGTGCCCGGTCGGGCTCGACTGCGTCATCTGCGGAGACGGTCCACTGCTCTCCGGGGACCTGGCCGTGGCCACCGAATCCGGTGAGCTGCCCGACACCGTCCGTCGTTGGCTCAACAGACAGGACTGGCAGGTGATCGGCGCAGCGCTGTACTGCCCGAGCTGCCGGCCGCGGTAACCCGTCGCATTCGACGGTCGGCGCGCCCTCAGGCCCTGCCTGTACCGCAGGCTATTCGGCGGTCGCGGTGCAAGCACGGCCAGGCGGTGAGCCGCTGCCGGATCCGGGAGCGGGGTTGGCGAGTCGGTGTGGCATGCAGTGGTCGACCAGCGGTCAGGCGCTTGATGTGGCCGCGATCCGGCACACTTCCGGAGCGCCCCCAGCAGCGGAAATCGGTCCGCTCATCCTCGGTGCTGCCGGGCCGCGCCCAAACGCGGTCCGGCTCGCAGCATGTGATCTCGCCGTCGTCCGACCTCGAGCGGATCAGTGGGCGAAAGCCACTTCCGGAGTGCGCGCGATGAGCAGCCGCCGCACGTTGCCGTCGGCGTTCAGTTGCGCCGATGCGTTGAACGACGCCTCGAACGCCCCCGCCCTGGTGGTCCGGCCCAGCGCCAGCTCATGCCGGCCCACCATCGCACCGACGTCGATGTGATGCACGAGGGTGCTCTTCTCCCGTTGCGCAAGGTATCCGATCAGCCCGCTCCGGTCCCCCATGAACTCGGCGCTTTTCCCGCCCCCCTGCGAGAACTGCACCGACATCGCGAAATCGTCGGAGATCATGTCCAGCACGCGGTCCGGGTCGTCGGAATCCATGTATTCGAACCACCGAGCAAGCACCGGCACTGTCGTCGCCATCATTGCTGCGCACCTTTGCTCGTGGACTGCGTCGGCAGTAGCGCGAAGTCCGCACTGAACGAGACTTGGTAGCGATCGATTCGGCCGTCGGGGCCGATGTGCATCACGCCGACGAAGTATCCGGTGGTGACGGCGTCGTGCTCAGTGACCGCCCCGTGCGCGAACTGCACATCACCGTCGGCGGCCACCCGCAGCAGCCGGTGTCTGCGGGTCACCTCAGGCCTGCCGCTCAGGTAGTCGAGCATGGCTGAGCGACCACGGCCACGGTTCACGCCGGTGGGCAGGATCATCGCGAATTCGACATCTGCGGCCAACAAGGACACCGCGGCACGCAGTCGGCCGCTGTCGACCGTCGCGTAATAGTCCTCGATTACGTAGCTCACGAAATGAATTTAGTTCAATAAACCTCTTCTTGTCGAGGGCCGGAACGGTTATCCTCAAGGTTATTGAACTGAACTCAACTCGACCGGAGGATCATGCCTTCGACATCAGTAGCCGCCGCCGAAGCTCCCTGGCCTCGTTCTGAACCGGCCGCGTTGTCACCCACCCCCGAAGACACGGCACTGCGCGACTCACTCCGAGCCTTGCTCGGGAAACACAGCGGGATGGCGCAGGTCCGCGCAGCGGCCTCGTCCGATCTCGGCTATTCGCCGAGGCTGTGGCAGCTACTCGTCGACGAGATGTCGGTGGCCGCCTTGGCGATCCCCGAGGAACGCGGTGGCCTCGGCTACAGCACGACCGCGCTCGCGATCGTTCTCGAAGAATGCGGGCGAGCGCTGGTATGCGAGCCCGTATTCAGCTCGGCCGTCCTCGGCGCGCAGGCACTCCTGCGGGCCGATCCTGCTGACAACAATCCACTTCCGGACGTGCTCATAGGGCGCTCCTTGGCGACAGTCAGTGCACTCGACCCCAGCACCGACGATCTGCGGGCGCAACGCTCCCCGAGGGGATGGTCGGTCGACGGCACGGTCACCCATCTGGCGGGCGGTGGCACCGCCGACGTGATCGTGGCATCCGCCTCGAGCCTTGATGGACGCCGGTTGTTTGCCCTGCGCCCCGACGTGGACGCGGTGCGAACAGAACGACAGGTGCTCGATCCGACCCGGAGACAAGCGGATGTGACGGTGCGCCGCTGTCCGGCCATCGTTCTCACGGAGCCGGATGCGACCGAGGCGGTGACATCGCGGATGCGCGACCTGGCGACACTCGCTCTGGCCTGTGAGAACACCGGCATCGTGGAGCGACTGCTCGAGCTGACGGTGGAGTACACGCGAACTCGTCACCAGTTCGGTCGTCCCATCGGGTCCTTTCAGGCCGTGAAACACCGGTTGGCCGATCTACTGGTCCTGCTCGAACGCGCCCGATCGGCGTCCCGGTACGCCGCCGCCGTCTACGCCGAGGATCCCGACTCGGCACGCTTGGCCGTCGCCGTGGCGGGCGCGGTATGCACCGATGCTGCTGTGCATGCCGCGACGGAGGCCGTCCAGTTACACGGCGGTGTCGGCTTCACCTGGGAGCACCCTGCACACTCCTACTTCCGCAGGGCGTTGGGAAACGAAGCGGCGCAGGGCGACGCCCGTATCCATCGGGCCAGGATCGCCACCCTGATCGGCCTGTGAGCAGGACAGATCGACAAGCGGTGAACGGGCAGCCACTCCCGTATTGACGGCTGCCGCTCCGACCGAGTACAACTGAATTGAATCCAGTTCAATTTCTTGGAAGAGGTCAAGATGGTTGACACCGACCACATCGTGCTCGAGAAAGACGGCGATGTCGCCCGCGTGTGGCTCAATCGCCCGCGCAAGAAGAACGCCGTCACCGTGGAACTGCTGCACCGGCTCGACGAGATCATCGTGGAGGTCGATAACGACCCAGATCTGAAGGTCCTCGTCCTGAGGGGCCGCGCGAACACCTTCTGCTCGGGCTTCGACCTCGACGAATTGCGCGACAACTACGTCGGCAAGACCAATGCGATGGACGTCGCGGTGCTCTCGGCCAAAGTGTGCGATCGCCTCTACTCGATGAACACCCCCTCCGTGGCGGTGTTGGAGGGATATGTCACCGCCGGCGGGTTCGAGTTGATGATCTCCTGCGATTTCGCGGTCGCCGCCGACGACGCGAAGATCGGCGACTTCCATATCCGGCGAGCACTGTTCGGTGGCGCGGGCCCGATCTACCGCTTGCCTCGAATGATCGGTATTCGCAAGACCAAGGAATTGATGCTGACCGGAAAGCTGCTGTCCGGCAAGGAGGCCGTCGATTTCGATCTCATCAACGCCTCGGTCCCGGCGGACGAACTCGACCAGTTGGTCGCCGATTTCATCGCACCCATAGTCGACAAGAGCCCGTTCGCGATGAGGCTCACCAAGATGACTATCGACCGCGGCCTGGACGCCGATATCCAGTCGCTGATGGTGATGGAGCACCTGGCCGTCGGCAACGCGCTGCAGTCCGAGGACGCGCGCGAGGGTGTGAACGCCTTCCTGGAGAAGCGCGAACCCAAGTGGGTCGGTCGCTGATTCTCGGTCTCTCGGGCGACGCCGAAAGGATGAAGACATGGGTGAGCCGGTGACTCCGGTGCTGGTAGGGAGCAAATGCACCGTGTGCGGCACCGTCGGCTATCCGGACAGTGCGGTATGCGCACGCTGCGCCAAGCCGACGGCCATCCCGCTCGCGTTGAGTGGCGAGGGTGTGGTCTGGGCCTACACCGTGCAGCGGTTCCCACCGAAATCGCCACCGTATGCCGTTCCCGCCGAAGGTTTTTCGCCATTCGCGGTCGGATACGTCGAACTTCCCGAGGGGATCAAGGTCGAAGCGGTACTCGACTGCCAAGACTTCGCCGATCTCGACGGGGCGCCGGTGCGACTCGTCGCGGTCGCCCCGGTTCCCCGGTTCACCACATCATCCACCCAGCGGAGCGAGGCCCGATGACACAGCCAGTTTCGATCATCGGTTGCGGACTGTCCCGGTTCGGCAGACAACCCGGCGTCACCGGTCGGCAGATGGCGGTGACCGCGATCGACACCGCGCTCGACGACGCGGGTCTGACATGGCCTGATATCGAGGTGGCCTTCGGCGGCAGCGATGGCTCGGGGCTTGCCGACACCCTCGTCGCCGAACTGGGTTTCACCGGGATACCGTTCACCAACGTCAAAAACGGCTGCGCTACCGGTGGTAGCGCCCTGTCCTCGGCGGTCAACGCGGTGCGCTCCGGTGCCGCCGAATTGGCGCTGGCCGTCGGCTTCGACAAGCACCCCCGCGGAGCGTTCGACCCCAGGCCGGCCGACTGGGGCCTGCCCGAGGGCTACGGCGCGGCCGGGCTGATGGTCACCACTCAATTCTTCGGCGCCAAGATCGGCCGCTACATGCGCGAACACAGGATCTCCTCCGCCACGCTGGCAAAGGTCGCCGAGAAGGCCTACCGCAACGGCAGCCGCAACCCCAACGCCTGGCGACAAGAGCCGATATCGGCGGAACAGATCGCCGCCGCGCAGATGGTGAACGATCCGCTGACCAAGTACATGTTCTGTTCTCCGGGCGAAGGGGGCGCGGCGGTAATCGTCGCCGGTGCGTCGGTGGTGCGACGACTCGGCGGGCGACCGGTTCACTTGCGTGCGATCAGTCATCGCACGCGTCGGTTCGGCTCATTCGAGGTCTTCAGTCCCGCGATCCAGGGTTCGGGCGAGCCGACCAGCGTGAGCGCGGACGCGGCCGCAGCGGCGTTCGAACAGGCCGGGATCGGACCGGGCGACATCGATGTCGCCCAACTACAGGACACCGAGAGTGGTGCGGAGATCATGCATATGGCCGAGTGCGGTTTCTGCGCGCACGGAGAGCAGGAGGCCATGATCGCCGTGGGTGCCACCGAAATCGGCGGGCGGCTACCGGTCAATACCGACGG
The DNA here is from genome assembly GCF_040639505.1 of Nocardia sp. NPDC023852. Lineage (NCBI taxonomy): Bacteria > Bacillati > Actinomycetota > Actinomycetes > Mycobacteriales > Nocardiaceae > Nocardia > Nocardia sp. NPDC023852. Next base: position 144,577 of record NZ_JBFAAB010000014.1, on the reverse strand, counting down.
CGGCTGCATCGCCAACGGCGAGCCCATCGGCGCCTCGGGGCTGCGTCAGGTGCACGAGATAGTCACCCAGTTACGTGGTGAAGCAGGCGCGCGGCAGGTGCCCGGAGCTCCGAAGGTCGGGTTCACCCATGTGTACGGGGCGCCCGGTATCAGTGCCTGCACCGTCCTTTCGGTATGAGCCGAGCATGTCTATCCGAGGTGACACAGTGACCGCACGCACTCTTCTCGACCTCGCCCGGTTCACCGGGGAAGCCCGCGCATGGCTGCGTGGCGTGGCCGCGCCACGCACCGCATCCGCCTGGGGCGACGGACCGGATTCGGTCGCTGTCTTCGAGAACTGGACCGCTGAGGAAGAACGCGTCCACACCGACCGGATCCGCGCGTACGAACGGTCCAAGTTCGACGCCGGGTGGGGGCCCCTGGACTGGCCGACGAATTACGGCGGCCGCGAGCTGCCCCTGTCGTATGTCCTCGCCTTCCGCCGGGCAGAAGACGAGTTCGAGGTGCCGAGGCGCACCGAGATGTTCTCGGTGACACAGCAATTGGTCGCTCCCACCATCGAGCAGTGGGGTACCGGCGAGCAGAAGGCACGCTATGTCCGCGCCATGCTGCGGACCGATATCATCGCCTGCCAGCTCTTCTCCGAAACCGAGGCCGGATCCGATCTGGCGGCGGTCCGCACCCGCGCGATCCAGAACACCGACGGAACCTGGACGATCGACGGTCACAAGGTGTGGACCTCGGGGGCACGAGTCGCCGATATCGGTGTCGCGGTATGCCGCACCGACCCGTCCGCGGCCAAACACGCGGGCCTGACCGTGTTCCTGGTTCCGATGGACGCACCGGGGGTCACGATCCGGCCGATCCGGCAGATGACCGGCGGAAGTTCGTTCAACGAGGTCTATCTCGACGGAGTCCAGGTCGACGACGACCATCGCCTCGGACCGGTCGGCAAGGGCTGGCCGGTCGCGCTCACGGTGCTGGCCGCCGAACGCCTCGACAGCGCGAACCTCGGCCTCGCGAACGCCGATCACGCAGTCGTCTTGGCGCGGCATCTGGGGCGTGACCTGACTGAGCTCGAGCGAGACCGGGTCGCCGATCTGGTCACCCGCAGCTATCTGCAACGGGTCGCCGCTATGCGGGTCGCCGCGGCCATGCTCGCGGGCCAAGCCCCTGGGCCCGAGGCGTCGGTCGGGAAGCTGCTGGCCACCGACACCATGGCCCGGACTTCGGAGGTGGCGCGGCTGTTGCTCGGACGCGACCTGACTACGGATTCCGGTAGGTGGGGCACCTTCGCGTGGACCGAGCACGTCCTCGGGGCGCCCGGCTACCGGATCGCCGGCGGCACCGACGAGATCCAGCACAACATCATCGCCGAACGAGTGCTCGGCCTGCCCAAGGAGCCGCGCCGATGAGCACGACGGTGGAAGAACGAGTCCGGGACCGGCTGCGCGCCGACCTCGACGTCGCGGTCACGACGTTCGAACCGTTGTCCGGCGGCCACTCCGGGCTGACCTATCGGGTTGCCGCGACCTGCGGATCTTACGTGATCAAGGCGGTGCCCGAGGGGCGTAAGCCCATCGGCCGTCACGATATGCTGCGCCAAGCCCGCGTCATGCAGGTGTTGGCCGGAAGCTCGGTCCCGGTGCCGCGCATCATCGCGGTCGATGATCGTGAACCTGCTTGGTTCGCTATGGAATTCGTGGCCGGCGAATCGCTCGAGCCGGTGCTGGACGATCCTGCCGTCGAGCCCGGGCTGGCGGCGGCGCGGATGCGACGCGCCGCCGCGGTGCTGCCCCGGCTGCACGCCGTCGACCCGGCCACCGTCCCCGGCGTCGAGACACCTCTCACCCCGGCCGACGAACTAGCCCGCTGGGCACGCACGCTCGACGCGGTTCCCGCCGACTTGGTCGCCGGCGGCGACGGGCTGCTCGGTCTGCTCGGACGACGCATCCCCGAACCGGTGACACCGACGCTGGTGCACGGCGACTACCGGCTCGGCAACATCATCTCCGACGGCATCGAACCGGTCGCGCTGATCGACTGGGAGATCTGGAGCGCGGGCGATCCGCGGGTCGAGCTGGGGTGGTTCCTCGTCTTCGCCGACGGTGGCAACTTTCCCGGCGTCGGCCGGGAAGTCCCAGGTTTGCCCGGTGCGCCGGAACTGGTGGACCTGTACCGCAACGGCGGGCCGGCTCTGACGGAGCTGTCCTGGTTCGACGCGCTGGGCCGACTCAAGATGGCCGCGATCATGGGCCACAACCTGCGGCGGCACCGGGAAGGCAGGCACTACGACCCGGACCAGGAGAAGCTGCCCGCCACCATCAACCGCCTCATCGAGACCGGAACCGCGTTACTCGCCGGTTGACGTCCACTCCCCCAGCCCAGGAGCCGCACCGTGGATTTCTCCTACTCCGCCCGCACGGAGGACCTGCTCGACAAGCTCGAATACTTCATGGACAGCTACGTCTACCCCGCCGAGCGGATATACGACGAGCAGGTCGCCGCCAACGACAATCCTCACGAGCAACCGCAGATCATGCGGGAACTGCAGGCTGAAGCCAGGGAGATGGGGCTGTGGAATCTGTTCATGACGCACGACGACCTCGGCGCCGGACTCACCAACGTCGAGTACGCACCGCTGGCCGAAGTGGTCGGCCGGTCCGTCATCGGCAACGAGGCGATCAACTGTTCGGCCCCCGACACCGGCAATATGGAGATCCTCGCCATGTACGGGACCGAACAGCAAAAGCGGCATTGGCTGAAACCGTTGCTGGACTGCAGTATTCGCTCCGCCTTCGCGATGACCGAACCAGCAGTCGCCAGCTCCGATGCGACCAACATCGCCTCCACCATCCGCCGTGACGGCGACGAGTACATTCTCAATGGCCGCAAGTGGTACATCTCCGGCATACTCGACCCGGATTGCGAGCTCATCATTTTCATGGGGAAGTCCGATCCCGAGGCCAAGACCTATCGCCAGCAGAGCATGATCTTGGTACCCACCGACGCGCCCGGTATCGAAGTGCTGCGCGACCTGCCCATGTTCGGCTTTCGTGACCGCCTCGGCCACGGCGAGGTCCAGTTCACCGATGTCCGGGTACCCGCCGAGAACATGCTCGGCGCCGAGGGCGACGGCTTCGCCATCGCCCAGGGCAGGCTGGGGCCGGGCCGAGTGCACTACGCGATGCGCGCCATCGGCATGGCCGAAAGAGCCCTGGAGCTGATGTGCCGCCGATCGCTGGAACGCACCGCGTTCGGCGGTCCCCTCGCCGATCGCGGCGTGGTACGCGAATGGATCGCGCGCGGCCGCATAGCAATCGATCAGATCCGGCTGTCGGTCCTGCGGGCGTCCTGGCTGATGGACACCAAGGGGAATGCCGCGGCCCGTTCGGAGGTCGCGGCCATCAAGGTGGCGGCCATGGAGGTGGCACACACCGTGGTGGATCGGGCCGTACAGACCTTCGGCGCCGCTGGTGTGAGCGACGACACCGTGCTGGCGCGCATGCATGCCATCACCCGGGCATTGCAGATCGCGGACGGCCCCAACGAAGTACACCTGCGCACCATCGCACGTCTCGAGGTGAAGAAATACCGATGAGCACAACGGATCTGACCGGGAAGGTCGCTTTGGTCACCGGTGCCAGCCGCGGACTCGGCTTGGCGATCGCGCGCGGGTTGTGCGATGCGGGCAGCACGGTGATCGTCTCCAGCCGCAAGCTGGTGGCCTGCGAGCAAGCGGTGACATCGCTCGGCGACTGCAGGCCGGGCAGTGCCCATCCGCTGGAACTACACGTCGGCAAATGGGACTCCATCGAGCCCGCCGTCGACCGCGTCATCGCGGAGTTCGGACGCCTCGACGTGGTGGTGAACAATGCTGGCATCGCGCCGCTCGCGGAGAATCTCGCGTCGGTCACCGAGGGGTTATGGGACAAGACCATAGAGGTCAACCTGAAGGGCCCGTTCCGGCTGATGGCGGTCGCCGGCGCGCGGATGGCCGCCGCGGGCGGGGGATCGATCATCAACATCTCCAGCATCGGCGCGGTCCGTCCGAGTCCGCCCGAGGCGATGTACGCGGCCGCCAAGAACGGACTCAACGCGTTGACCATGGCCTTCGCGCAGGAATACGCGCCGACGGTCCGGGTGAACTGTGTCATGCCCGGCGGATTCGCAACGGATATGTCCGAGCACTGGGACGACGAGTTCGTCGGCAAGATCGTTGATCGCCTGCCCGCGGGAAGGCTGGGCAGGCCCGCCGAGATCGCAGGACTTGTCACGCACCTGGCGAGCGACGCCGCCGGGTACACCACGGGCGCGATCATCCCCGTCGACGGCGGCCGGACCGCGGTGTATTGAGGTGGCTGTCGCGATGACTGGATCGGATACCAAAACACTGAGCAGGCTGTTCGGGATGGGGGGACGAGTCGCCGTCGTCACAGGCGCGTCTTCGGGCCTCGGGCTCGGCTTCGCCACCATGCTCGCCGGCGCGGGCGCCACGGTCTACGCCGCGGCGCGCAGGCTGGACCGGTTGGAGGCACTAGCCGACAACCAGCCGCGGATCGTTCCGGTGCGCTGCGACGTAACCAGCGACGAGGACCGGCGGGCGCTGGTCGATCGGTGCTACGAGCAGTCCGGTCGCCTGGATGTCCTGGTGAACAATGCGGGTAAGCCCGGGCCGCCGAACGCCGAGGAGGAAACGGCCGACGGGTTCGCCTCCATTCTCGAGGTGAATCTGCTCGCCGGCTTCCACCTGGCCACCTATGCGGCGGCCCGGCTGCCGGACGGGGAACGGGCGTCCTATATCAATATCTCGTCCGTCATCGGCCTGGTGTCGACAGCGCCGATCGGCGGCGCGAGTTACGCCGCGTCCAAGGCGGGAACGCTCGGCCTCACCCGAGAACTCGCCGGACAGTGGGGCCGGCGCGGCATCCGCGTGAACGCCGTCGTACCGGGCTGGTTCGATACCGAGATGACCGACGGCCTGTTCAGCAACGAGAAGTCGGCCGGGTGGGTGCGCCGTAACACGATGCTCGGTCGCGGCGGCGTGACCGGGGAGATCGACGGCGCTGTGCTGTTCCTGGCCTCGGACGCGTCGTCGTATATGACCGGGCAGACGCTCGTCGTCGACGGTGGCTGGACCGCGCGCTGATGTTGGCCGTCCAGCTGACCACGTGGGGCGCCGAGCCGGTGCTACGGGACATCCCCGTTCCCCTGCCACGCGGCGAGGAGCTCCTGTTGCAGGTCACTGCCGCGGGATTGTGCCGTTCCGATCTGCACGTCATGGATGCCCCAGCCGGGAGCTTCGACTACCCGCTGCCGCTCACTCTCGGCCACGAGGTCGCCGGGACCGTCGTCGATGTCGGTCCCGACGCGGACAGCGCCTTGCTCGGCGAAGCGGTCGTGGTGCACGGCGTCTGGGGATGCGGCTCCTGCCGCAGCTGTGCCCGCGGCCGCGAGAACTACTGCCTGCGGCTGCGGCCGAGGCCCGACGGACGGTTGGCGCCGATCGGCAACGGCCTGGGACACCACGGCGGCTTGGCCCAAGCGATGATCGTTCCCTCGTCGCGGTTCGTAGTCCCAGCCGATGGCGTCAACCCCGTCGCGTGTGCTCCGCTCGCCGCCGCGGGTTTGACCGCCTACTACGCCGTGCGCGAGCACCTCGACCTGATCGATGAAAGCGCGATCTGCCTCATGATCGGCATCGGCGGCCTCGGCCATCTCGCGATACAGGTACTGCGTGATCTGGGTGTCGGCCGAATCGTCGCCGTCGACACTCGCTCGGATGCCCTGGACATGGCACGGCGGCTCGGCGCCGACACGGCGCTCGCGGACCTCGGCTCCGCACGCTCGGCTCTGGAGGACGGCGCCGATCTGGTTTTCGATTTCGTCGGTTCACCCGAGACCACCGCATCGGCGGCAGCCGTTCTCGCACCAGGCGGCCGGTTGGCGGTGGTGGGGAGCGCGGGCGGCCGCCTCGAAGTCGGCAAGGATGTCGGTCTCGCCGCCGGCTGGCGTGTCACGGCACCGTTCTGGGGGCCGCGCTCCGATCTGATGGCCGTGGTCGACCTGGCGCGACGTGGCGCGCTGCACATGACGGCGACGACATACCCGCTCACCGACGCCATCGAGGTTTACCGCAGACTTCGGGCCGGCGACATCACGGGTCGTGCGGTACTGGTTCCCCCACTTTTGACCGGCTGAGTGCCCGCCGAAATCAGCGGCGAGTAAACCAGAGAGCACGGCGGCACAAGGAACAGATGATGAAGGCACTGGCGAAGGAAATGCTCGAACGGGCGCGGCGGTCCCCGGAGGAGATCGCGGTCGTCGACGAACTCGGCAAGCACACCGTGGACGAGATAATGGCGGCGGCGCGCATGCTGGCCGAACGCATAGCCGGCCTCGATCGGCACGGCCCCACGGTGCTGGTGCAAGCGGACAACACCTGGCGCACCCTCGCGGCCGCTGTCGCGGTCGGTCTGCGCGGTGGCGTGGTCGCGGTGTTCGGCCCGCACGCCACCGAGTCCGAGTTCCGGCTGGTCGTCGAGGATATCGATCCCGATCTGGTGGTCGCCGAGCCCGAGGCCCTATGCCGCTGGGAGGTTCCGGACGGCGACTTCCCGCTCAGCGAGCCCGCGTTCGGCGACCATCTGTTGCGTGCCCGGTCGGGGCGGTTCGGTCCGGTGGATCGCTGGCGTGGTGGTACCACCATCGCCATGACCTCCGGTTCCACCGGTCGGCCGAAATGCGTGGTGCAGTCCGAGGAAGCCATCCGCTACGCCTGCCGCAGCACGATCGAGGCCGTCGGTCTGCGACCGGGTGACGCGGTGGGAGCGTTCGTACCCCTGTCGTCGGTGGCCGCGTTCTGTTTCGGCATGTATTTGCCGACATATTTGGGCGGCAGGATGGTCGCGATCGGCAAATGGTCACCCGGGGGCGCGTTGGCCGCTATGGCGGCCGACGAGGTGGCCTGGACGATGCTGGTTCCGACCATGGCTCTGCAACTGTCGGTCGTCGAGGACAGTGCGGGCGGATTGTCGACGCTGCGCGCGATGACCGTGGGTGGTGGCCCGATGAACCAACGGTCATTGGCCGAGGCCGAGCACAAGCTCGGTACCACCTTCCTACGGGTGTTCGGCATGTCGGAATGTCTCGGCCACACCACCCCGCGGCTGGACGATCCACCGGCGATCCGGCTCGGCAGGGACGGGCGCCCGTTCGCGGGAACGGTGGTGCGTGCGGTCGACGCCGCGGGCAATGCGCTGCCTGCCGACGAGATCGGCGATGCCCAGGTCAAGGGACCGTCGCTGTTCGTCGGCTACGCGCGTGGCGGCGCCCCGGTGCCGCCGGAGCTCACGGCGGACGGCTTTCTTGCCACGGGTGACTTGGTCGAGGTCGCGGTCGACGGCTCGATCCGGGTGATGGGGCGGCAGAAGCAGATCATCATCCGCGGCGGACGCAATATAGATATCAACGAAGTGGAGGCGGCTATCGCGGGCCTGCCCGGTGTGGTGCAGGTGTGCGTCGTCCCGGTGCCCGACGATCTGCTCGGTGAGCGCGCGGCCGCGCTGGTGGTCACCGACGGTGCACCGCTGGCACTGGATTACGTGACCGAACAGCTCGCGGCGGCGGACTTTCCCAAGTTCAAATGGCCCGAGTATTTGTTCACCGTCGCGGATCTGCCGCAGAACCGCGTCGGCAAATTGTCCCGGCCGGAGGCAGTCCGCCTGGCATCTGAGCTCGCCGCAGCTGACCCGAGTTCACCTCAGGTGCGGTAGTGTTGAAGCATCCACACACTCGACCGGGGGTATTGCGCTCATGACCGTTGACGCCGGAGTACGCCGGGAAAGTTCGCGCTCGAAGCGCGGCAATATCCTCGCCGCGGCCATCGCACAATTCGGACGAGTCGGTTACGAGCACACCAAATGGGCGTCGATCGCCGACGAGGTCGGAATCGGCCAGACCGCCCTGTACCACTATTTCGAGTCGAAGGCGCACTGTCTCCTGACGATCATGCGACTCGAATTGGCCGATTCCGTCGACCGTTTCATCACCGCGATCGAGGACGAAACGGAGCCCGAACAAGCTCTGCGGGCCGCGGTGGCCGCCGCCTTGCGCGCCACACCGACCGATGCCCTCCAGCGACGAATTCTGCAGAACCATATGGATCTGCTGGCGGCGCCACGCCAGTCGGTGAAGGAAGAGGCCGAGCGCCTGCGGTCCCGGGAGCTGGTACAGAAGATCGAGCAGAATTGGACCGAGCTGATCGCACGGGGAATCGACACCGGGGCCTTCGCCGGCGGGGACCCACGCATTCTTGGGCGGCTGGTGCTCGGCGTGGTCATCAGCGTATGGCGTTGGTACCGGCCCGACGGTGACCTCACCCTGGCTCAGATCACCGAAACCGTCACCGACGCGGCTGTTCGGATGGTTCGGAAGTAGCGCCGTCTGGGCGCGGATCAGGAGCCCGCGTCGACCCGTAAACCGAACAGAATTCAGTTAGGAGTAGTGATGTACAACCTCCTCGTTCTGGCATCCCGCCCCAGCGATTGGTCGCACGACCAGTTCATCGATTGGTGGCGCGGTGAACACGCCGAAGTGACCTACCCACTGCCGGGACTACTGCGCTGGCAACACACCGAACTGCTCGATTCGGCCGACGAGAAGTCCGCAGGCTGGGACGGGCTGTCGATATTGAGTTTCGAATCCCGTGCCGCGCTCGACGCCGCCCTGGCCAGCCCGGAATGGAAGGCCGCGGTGCGGAATGTCGGCGCGATGGGCGGGCGGCGCATGATCTGGTTCGGGGAGGAGCAGACTATGGTGCCACTCGCCGGTTCCACCGAATGAGCGCTCACTGGGCCGAACCCGGCTGCTTTCCGATCGCCGAAGGCATCCATCGCATCCCGCTGCGACTACCGCAGGACGGCCTGCGCGCGGTCAACGTCTACGTTCTGGAGACCGACGACGGTCTCGCGCTCGTCGATGGGGGATGGCACCGCCCGGACACCTACCGCGAACTCTCCGCCGCACTCGCGCGGATCGGCCGCTCCCCCGACGAGATCCACGACGTGTTCGTCACCCATATCCACCGTGACCACTACACCTTCGCCGTCGAGCTGCGCCGCAGGCATGGCTGTCGCATCCATCTCGGCGTCGACGAATCGCCGGGCCTCGACGCGATCCGACTGCTGGCCAGTAGCGTGCCGGAGAGTTCGCTGCGTGAACTGCGACGCGCCGACGCGGCCGATATCGCCGCGCGCGCCTACGCCGAGAGCGTCGCCGAGCCCTTCGACCCGCGAGACTGGGAGAAGCCCGATCACTGGTTGCGCCCGGGTTCGGTTTCGCTCGCCGGATACGATTTGCGAGTTCTCGCGACACCCGGACACACCAAGGGCCATATGGTCTTCCGTGATCGTCGACGACGGTTGATCTTCACCGGCGATCACCTGCTGCCCACGATCACCCCGTCGATCGGATTCGAACTGGGCTCGTGGGACCTGCCGCTGGACAACTTTCTGCGGTCGCTGACGATGCTGCGCGATGACGACGACCAGACGATGCTGCCCGCACACGGACCGGTCGGCGGCAGCGTCGGGCGGCGAGCGCGTGATCTGCTCGCCCATCACGACCACCGATTCGCCCAGATCCGCGCCGTAGTCGCGGATCTGGAGCCATGCACCGGACTCGCGGTCGCCGCGGCGCTGACCTGGACCCGGCGCGAACGCCGGTTCACGACGCTGGACACCTTCAATCAGATGGTGGCCACCTGCGAAACCATGGCACATCTCGACGTCTTGGTCGTACGGAACATGCTGACGGTAAAGGACAACGACAGCGTGGACGTCTTCTCCATCGCGCACTGAAGAAGACGTCGCTTCCTGTCGTCGACGGACTGTCTCAGGCGCAAGTCCAACCGCCGTCCACATAGAGTTCGGTGCCGGTGACGAAGGTCGAGTCGTCCCCCGCCAGGAACGCGACCGCCGCCGCGACCTCCTCGCCGCGGCCGAGCCGGCCCATCGGTGTCTTTGTGAGCATCGCCTTGTGTCGTTCGCTGCCGCCGTACCGCTCCAGCAGCTGCTCGGTCTCGATGAATCCGGGATGGATGGAGTTGACCCGAACGCCTTTAGTCGCCCAATGCAGGGCGGCGTTCTTGGTCATGGTGCGGACCGCACCCTTGGCCGCGGCGTACGCAAGGCTGTTGCCGAGCCCGCCGACGGTGCCGAGGATCGAACAGAGATTGACTACGGCACCTCCTCCGCTCTGCTCGATCAGCGCTCCCGCGTGTTTCATCCCCAACCAGGTGCCGGCTTGACTCACCTGGATGACCCGGTTGTACCGGTCGAGATCCTCGTCCACGACCGAGGCCAGGCTGCCGATGGCGCCGTTGTTGACGAGGCCGTCCAGACCGGCGAAACGCTCGCGGACACCGGCGACGACATCGCGCCACTGATTCTCCTGAGTGATGTCCAGGCCCAGCGCGAGATGCCGTTCGGGATGGGCCGACGCTGTTACCAGTCGAGCGCATGCGGTCGCGTCGAGATCGGTCACGACCACCGACGCCCCTTCCTCCGCGAGCCTGCGCACGATCTCTACGCCGATCCCGCCGGTCGAGCCGGTCACCAGCACGACCTTGCCTTGAAGTCTGGACAGGACCGATGCCATAGTGCGGCCTTTCCTTGTCGGGATTGTGCCGACCCGGGGCACGCGGATCATCGGCAGTACCACCAGGTACGCGAGCGCCACCAGGAACCGCCAATAAGAAGAGCAGCGCATCCACTCGCCCAAACTGAACTGATGTCAGTTTGAAATCTAGGTGAAACGCATCGGGGTGTCAAACGTCGCGCGGCAAATAATATGAAGTGAATACGCGCTGCGCAGGCGCCCGGGCGGCCAAAGCCCGATCACCGCGCACCGGTCGGCGCTGATGTCGACTATGACAGTCGAAACACCTTGTCGCGCAGTGGTCGTTCGCCACCGTCGTCGGCGCTGTACCATCGACCGGTTCCGGCCGGAACTCAGGTAACGCGCTCTCCGGAGCAGCGAATCGGCACGGAATCCGCGCCCTACCACCGCAGTGCCCACGAACAGTATGGAGTTCCATCCTTGAGTACGCCGCTGTCCCGAACACAGGCCCAAACCTGCCCGGTATTCCACGGCTCACCGATCGATTCCGACGACCCGCGGGTGCCCCTGCATTTGCCGGAATTCGCTGCGGATCCGCACAGCACCTACCGGCAAATGCGAAGGCAATACGGTTCTTTGGTGCCGGTAGAGCTGGCCGCGGGTGTGCCGGCCACCTTGGTGATCGGCTACAGTACCGCGGTGCGGATCCTCAACGATCCAGTGCACTTTCCTGCCGATCCACGCGCCTGGCAGAAGAACGTCCCCGCCGACTGCCCCATCCTTCCGCTTTTGGAGTGGCGGCCCACCGCGAGTAGAAGCGCCGGGGCCGACTTCACGCGCTACCGACAGGCCATCACCGCGAGCATCGACGCGGTAGATCTGTATGCGCTGCACGGCACCGTGGAGCAGATCGCCATCCCGCTGATCAACTCCTTCTGCCAAAATGGCGGTGCCGATTTGATCCGTCAGTACGTGTTCCCGCTGGTGTTCGGAGCAGTCAATGACTTGCTCGGCTGCCCGCCGGAGATAGGGCAGCGGGTGGCTGCCGCTACGGCCGCGATCGTCGAGGGTGTCGATGCCGAGAACGGCAATCGCATGATGTACGAGGCGCTGCTGGAACTGGTAACGCTCAAACGGGCAGAACCCCGAAGCGACATCACCTCACACCTGCTCCAGCATCCAGCCGAACTGGATGAAATGGAGCTGGTCAACCATGTGGCACAGGTCTACGGCACGGGGATCGAGTTTCTGCTGAACTTGATCGTCAACACCTTGCTGCTGATCCTCACCGACGATCGGTTCGGCGACAGTGTCCTGGGCGGAAACCTGTCCTCCCGCGACGCACTGGACGAGGTCTTGTTCAACGACCCGCCCCTGGCAAACCTCCTGATCACCTATCCTCGTCAGCCGATTCTCGTCGACGGCGTCTGGCTACCCGCTCATCAACCGGTCGTCATCAGCATGGCCGCGTGCAACAACGACCCCACGATCCGGGCAGAGGACCAGACGGGCAATCGCTCCCACCTGGCATGGGGCCTCGGCCCACACGCCTGCCCTGCGCAATCCTTGGCCTACCTGATCGCGCAGGACGCCATCGATCAGCTTCTCGATGCGCTACCCGAGATGCGGCTGGATCCAGCAAACGGCACGCCGACTTGGCGCCCGGGCCCCTTCCACCGAGCCTTGACGGCACTGCCGGTCACATTCCCGCCCTCTGCGCCGTTGAACGCACACAGCGAATCAGTTTCCTGGTCAGCCCCGCGTTCGTGACCCGCTGCCGGTCATAGCCTGCGACCCCGGGCTTTCAGAACTCGTCGGGACAGCCGCATGAGCCACGGGTCTTCAGTTCCGCAGCGAGATTCACCACACCGGGCCGGGGCGAGCGGTTCTCGATCTGTTCCAGCAGCAGGTCCACCGCCACTTCGGCGATGCGCCGCGCGGGCTGCACCATCGTGGTCAGTCCCGGCCGGGTGTAGCGGGAGTACTCGATGCCGTCGAACCCGATCACCGCAAGCTCGTCGGGCACCCGCACTCCGGCGTCGTAGGCCGCACGAAGCATGCCCATAGCCTGCAGATCGCTGGTGACGAACACGGCGGTCGGTTTGCGTGGACCTGCCATGAGCTCGGTGAGGCCCCGATACCCGGCCGCACCGCCGAAATCGGTTCGTACGATGGGACCTTCGGGCAAGTCGGCGGCAGCCAGCGCGTCCCGGTAGCCCTGCACGCGATCCTCCGCGGTGGAGACATGCGGACCGCTCAGGCAGGCGATGTCGCGGTGGCCGTGCCCGATGAGATGCGCGACGGCCTCTTGTGCGCCGGTCACCGAATCGCACATGACGTGGGCGCAGCGCGCTGGATCGATGATCCGGTCCAAGGCAACCAGTACCATGCCGGCCTCCTCACACGCGTCGGCGATGCCGGTCCCCCACGACGAGGAGATGGCCAGCATTCCTTCGACGCGGCGATCGATGAACGTGCGCACGTAGGCGCGTTCGCGCGCCTCGTCCCCGGCGGCATTGCCGACGAACAGCGGATACCCCTTGGCGAACGCGGCCGCCTCGATGACCGCCGACAGTTCGGCGAAGAACGGGTTCGCCCCGTCGGGGATCACCATGCCGAGCGCGTGCCCGCGGTTCATGCGCAGACTGCGCGCGGACATATTGGGACGGTAGCCGAGTTCGGCGATAGCGGCCTCGATGCGGGCCCTGGTCGCGGGCGCGACCTGCCGCGGTCCGCCGTTGAGCACATAGCTCACCAGGGCAGGGGATGTGCCGGCCAAGCGGGCCACGTCGGCTCGTGTGACTGCCATCGAGATCTCTCCTTGTTCGACCGCCCGGGCGAGCATTTCGCACACGCCTCTTGACAGTTGGTGACTCGGGTCACAGACTACTCATCAACTCGAGTTGATCAACACGAGTTGATGATCGGATACGGATAGGTCGAACACACCATGAATGCTGGATTCAGGCGTGCAATGGCGCCGCTTGTCCTCGTCGGCGCGCTCGCCGCGGCTGCCTGCGGTCGCGGTGGCGATGACGGGAGCTCGGAGGATTTCAAGATCGCTATCGTCACCCGCAACTTCACCAACCCCTACTGGGCGGCGCTGCGGGACGGCGCCCTCGCTGAGGGGGCCGAGCTCGGGGTCAAGGTGACAGTGCAGGCCGGTCAGTCCGAGACGGACGCCGATGGCGAAAACGCCCAAATCTCCACCATGGCCGCGCAGGGCTACGACTGCTTCGGAGTGGTCCCCGTCAACAGCACCAATGTGATCACCCCACTCACGGCGGTGGCCCGCAAGAACATCCCGATCCTCAACCTCGACACCCAGATCGACCCGAAAGCCTCGGAGCAGGCCGGGGTGTCCTACGCCGGCTTCATCGGTTCGGACAATCTCGACGCCGGCCGGATCGCAGGCCAGAAGATGCTGGAAGCGCTCGGCGGCACCGGCAAGGTGGCCATCCTGCAGGGTATCGCCGGCGAGCAGAACGGGATCAATCGCGACCAGGGCTTCAGCGACACCGTCGCGGGCAAGCTGGACGTCGTGCAGAAGGCGCCCGCCGACTATGAACAGGACAAGGGACTGCAGGTCACCGAGGCGATCCTGAAGGCTCACCCTGACATCACCGGCATCTTCGCCGCCAACGACACCATGGGCCTCGGCGCCGCGCAGGCGATCAAGAACGCCGGTATGACCGACCGGATCAAGGTGATCTCCGTAGACGGCATCCAGGCGGCTCTCAACGCGGTCAAGGCAGGCAGCCTCTATGGCACAGTGACCCAATACCCTTATGCCGAAGGCCAACTCGCGGTCCAGGGCTGTCTGGCCCAGCACCATGGCAAAAAGCTGCCCGAGCGAGTGGTCTCGCCGATCGCGTTCATCGGCAAGGACAACGTCGATCAACAGATCTCCGCGTTCCCGCGCCCGATCGTCGCGTTCGACAGCCCGCTGGAAGGACTGCTGAACAAGTGACGGCCGGGGCAAACATCGAATCGGCAGACCCCCGTGCGCGTGAGGGGCGCACGGGGCTCCTCGCCAAGGTCGCCGAATTCGCGGCTCCGCTCGCCCTGGTCATGCTGTGGGTGGCGTTCTTCATCGCCACCCCCAACTTCCTGACTCTCGACAACATCGGCGATCTGCTGGTCGCCTCGACGATCCTGACCGTGCTGGCACTGGGCCAGCAGTTCGCGATTACCGTCGGCGGCATCGATCTGTCGGTCGGCGCCAACCTGCCCTGGTCGGCCGCCCTGCTCGGCTACATGACCAGCCACGGGCATTCGGTGACGGTCGGCATGGTCGTGGCGATTCTCGGTGGACTTGCGGTCGGCGTGATCAACGGCCTGCTGGTGGGGCGGCTGCACATGACCGATTTCGTGGTCACGCTCGGCATGCTGAGCGTCCTCAGCGGCTGCACCCTGCTGCTGACGCACGGGAACACGGTCGCGGTGAATTCCCGCTTCCTGCAACGGCTCGCGCTAGACGGAATCGGCCCGGTGCGCTGGTTCTGGCTGCTGGCGCTGGTGGCGGCGCTCATCGTAGCCGGCATCATCTTCCACACCCGGATCGGCACCCATCTGCTCGCCACCGGCGGGCGGCTGGAAGCCGCGCGCGACACCGGAATCTCGGTGGACCGCATCCGGCTGTTCGCCTACGCGATGGCCGGGCTGCTGTGCGGCGTCGCAGGCGTCATGCTTGTCGCCCGCAACGGCGGCGCCGATCCGTCCGTGCAGACCACCTACCTGTTGAGCTCGATCGCGGCGGTCGTGCTGGGCGGCTCGTCGCTCAGCGGCGGCAAGGCATCGGTGCTCGGCACTGTGTGCGGTGCGGTGCTGTTCACCTCGCTGATCAACGGGTTCACCATTCTCGGCATCTCGCAGTACTACCAGCCGGTCGCCGTCGGCGCCGTGCTGTTGCTGGCCGCCGGGATCTCCCGATTCCGAAAGTAGGCCGACGCCATGTCGATTCCATTGCTCGAGGCCCGTGACCTCACCAAGTCGTTCGACTCGGTCCGCGCGCTGGCCGGAGTCACGATGACGATCCCGGAAGGCGAGGTGACCGCACTGGTCGGCGACAACGGCGCCGGCAAGTCCACGCTGGTGCGCTGCCTCACCGGGGTGCAGCCGCCGGATTCGGGGCAGATTCTGTTCCACGGGGAATCGGTGCGCCTGCGCTCTCCCGAGGACGCGCGCAAGATGGGCATCGAGACCGTCTACCAGGACCTCGCGCTCATCGATGACCTGGCCGTATGGCAGAACCTGTTCCTCAACCGGGAACTGGTGTATCCGCTCGGCATCGTCAACCGCAAGGCGATGATTACCCGCAGCGGGGAGATCCTGCGCGAACTCGACGTCGACGTGCCCTCGGTCCGCACCACCGTGCGCCGGATGAGCGGCGGCCAGCGCCAGAGCATCGCCATCGCCAGGGCCGTGGCCTGGGGCAAATCGATGGTGATCATGGACGAGCCGACAGCCGCACTGGGTGTGCGCGAGACCGCTGCGGTGGAGAAGCTCGTGCGTGGCCTGCGGGACCGCGGCGTCACGGTACTCATCATCAGCCACGACCTGGCGCAGGTGATGCGCGTCTGCGACAACGTGGTGGTGCTGCGCCGCGGCAGATCCGTTGCGGCACATCGAATCGACGAGGTCGACGGCGACCGGCTGGTCGCGCTGATCACCGGCGCCGCGCCCGGCAACCTCGAGGTCGCCGCGGCCGAGGGAGTCTCGTGAAGGTCGTCGTCCTGGGGTCGGTCAACCAGGACGTGGTGTGCGAAGTGGAGCGACTGCCCGGGCCAGGAGAAACGGTGCTTTCACTCCGGTCGCGAACCAACTTGGGCGGCAAGGGATCCAATCAGGCCGTCGCGGCGGCCCGCGCCGGCGGACAGGTCGAATTCGTGGCCAGGGTCGGCCAGGATGCGGATCCGGAGCTGCGGAAATCGTTGCGCGAACACGGCATCGGACTCACCGCGATGCGCGAGGTCCCTGGCGCACGAACCGGGAGGGCCTACATCACCGTCGCCGACGGCGAGAACCAGATCGTCGTAGATCCTGGCGCCAACTTCCACTGGGAGTTGGAGACCGAACTCGGCACGCTGGCCGAGGACGGGCTGCTCGGTTCAGCGGATGTCGTTGTCGCCCAACTGGAAGTGCCGGTGCCGGTGGTCGCTTGGGCGGCGCGCCGCGCCCGCCGGTTCGTGCTCAACGCCGCGCCGGCCGCGCCGCTGGCGGATGAACTACTGCGCCGTTGCGACCCGCTGATCGTCAACGAATCCGAGCTGTCGACGTTCAGCGGGGCGACGGCGGAGACATCTGCGGAGGCATTCGACCAGGCCCGTGCCCTATGCCTGCGCGGGATACCCTCCGTGGTTGCCACGCTGGGCGCCGCCGGCTCGGTCTGGGCCCGCCGCGTCGATGATCCAGCGACCGTTGTCGGGACGTATCAACCCGCACCACAGGTGAATGCAGTGGATTCCACCGGAGCCGGCGATGCCTTCGTCGGCGCCTTGGCCACCGCACTCGCCGACGGATCGGACCTCGGCGCCTGCGTGGCCTTTGCCACCGCGGCCGCAGCCGTCGCGGTGCAGTCGCCCGGGACCCACGCCTCCTACCCCACCCGAGATCAGGTTGTCATCGCGCTCGCGGCCCTTCCCCCGGCCCAGCGACTCGTCTGAATCCTCTCTTCGAAAAGGAACGAACTTGCGGACCAGCGGACTCATTCATGCCGAACTACTTTCGGCGCTCACTGCCCTGCGCCACACCGACCTGTTCGCCGTCAGCGACTCCGGGCTTCCGGTGCCCGTCGGTGTGCCGGTCATCGATCTGGGAATCAGCTACGGATTCCCTCGATTCGAGCCGGTGCTCGACCTCATCCTGCAGGAGGTCACCGTCGAGGCCGCCTGGGGCAGCCGTGACGTCGCCGACCAGAACCCTGAAGCGGCAGCGCTGCTCACGGATCGTCTGCGGGCCGAACTCATCGACCACGACGACTTCAAGCGGCACATCGGGCACTGCCGCTTCGTGGTACGCACCGGAGAGGCCCAGCCCTACGCGAATGTGTTGCTGCGAGCGGGGGTGCCCTGGCTGTAGTGGGCCGGCCGTCCAGATCCGAGGAAAGCCCGAAATGCCTATGCGACCGAGCGCGGACATCTTCAATTAGGTTAGCCTTCCCTCTATGACTGGAGTCAGGGTACGGGCGGATGGTGTCGACAACACCGTATCCAGCCGTCGATCGGCAGACGGGGCCGCAGATCGCGGCAGCAGGTCCGTGACTCGTTTCCGCAAACGAAAGCCGGTGCGCGGGGCACTGATCACGACCCACCGCTGGTCGTCGCTGATTCTCGGGCTCCTGCTGGTGATCCAGTCGACGTCCGGAGCAGTCCTGCTTTATCACGCGGAACTGTTCCGCGTGAGCCACCGCTCGTTCTACCAGCACACCGACACTCCACCGGTGGTGAGCACCGAGCAGGCGGTGGACCTGGTGCGAACAGTCGACCCGAACTTCGATGTCGGCTGGGTCGGCTCGGATGGCGGTGTGATCGCCGTCGGCAACCGCGACCGCACCGCGGCCTACTCGGTGGACCCCGGCACCGGACGAATCAACGAACACGCAAGCATCACCGACGGCGCACTCGGCTTATTGCAAAACCTGCACAACTGCGCGTTCGGCTGCGTCCGCTACGCGGGTGCCGTGCCCGCGGTCAACGGACACGCACCGATTCTCGACTTCTCCTGGGCGGCGCTGATTCTCAGCACTGTGGGCCTACTTCTGGTGTTGCTCGCAGTGTCGGGCGCCGTCATTTGGTGGCCGTCTGTGAAGCGTTTGCGCCACGGCTTCCGGGTACGAACCAGAAAGGGCCGCTTCGCTCGCGACCGCGACCTGCACAACGTCATCGGGATCGTCAGCGTCCCTTTCCTGCTCATGTGGGGAATCACCGGCGCCGCTTTCGAATTTCCCGCGGTGGAGCGAGCTTGGCTGGCTATGACGGGCGGAGAACCCGTCACCGCATTGCCACAAGACAGCTTCACCCCCAGGCAAGCGCCCCCCGGGGCCCCGACGATTTCCATCACCGAAGCCTCCGACCTCGCCCTCCATCAAGTCCCCGGCAGACTCGCCTACCTGATGCTTCCCACTGAAGCCGCGAACTACTACCGCGCCGCCATCGCAGCCGCTGACGCCTACTCCCCCTACGAAAACCGAGCCTTCTACAGTGGCGACGTCTTCGTCTACATCAATGCCAACGACCCCACTGATACAAAGACCGTCGACTCCAGCCAGGCGCGCCCGCTCGCCAACAGCTTCTACGACCAGGTCTTCCAACCTGCCCATTTCGGCTGGCTGGTCAACAGCTGGTGGCGCCTGATCTGGCTTCTCTTCGGCCTCACCCCACTGGCCCTGGCCGTCACCGGCCTCTCCACCTGGCTTTTCAAGCGTGCCACCCAGCGCCGCAAACGAGCCGCCTAGCATCGCGGGCACCACGGGGCCGAGAGTCGAAAGTGCGTTGACCGGCAGGCGTTGGGCCAGGCGTCACTCTTTTGGAAGAGTGACGGATTCCGGGTGACCGGCCCCTAGGAAGCCGATCCTCAAATGATGTGACAAACATCACAGTGTCTCCCATCACAAATCAGGTCATCATATGACCTGATCACATTAGGAGAGGCTGCGCCTGGCGCGGCATTGCACCGGCACACAACGAGGATGAGCGATGGACGACCAGCACAGACCAGCAGAGGACAGCTCGGCCCGGCCGCGAGTGGGCGTGGTCGGCCTCGGAGCTATGGGACTCGGCATGGCCCGCAGCCTGCGTAACGCCGGGTACGACGTCGGCGTCCACGACATGAGGTCGGAGGTGGCCGAGACGTTCGCCCAGGACGGTGGGACGGCATTCGCTTCCGCCCGGGACCTGGCGGCCACAGTGGATGTCCTGGTCGGTGTGGTAGTCAACGCGGCTCAGGTCGAATCGGTCCTGTTCGTTGACGGGGTGGCAGACCAGCTCGCACCGGGCGCTGTCTTCGTGATGTGCTCCACCGTCCCCCCAGACTGGTCCGCCCAACTCGAAGGGCGCCTGGCCGAAAGAGGTGTGCTCTACCTGGACGCACCCATCTCTGGTGGTGCCGCGCGCGCCGCGGCCGGCGAGCTCACCATGATGACGTCGGGCTCCGCCGCGGCATACGCGGTCGCCGACCCAGTGCTCGAGGCCATGAGCAGCAGGGTCTACCGCCTGGGCGACCATGCCGGACCGGGCTCGCAGGTCAAGATCGTGAACCAGCTGCTGGCAGGCGTGCACATCGCCGCGGCGGCCGAGGCGATGGCCCTGGGCATCCAGGCAGGCGTACCGGCCGAGGCACTCTACGAGGTCATCACGCACAGCGCCGGCAACTCGTGGATGTTCGAGAATCGCATGGCGCATGTGTTGGCCGGCGACTTCACTCCACTGTCCGCGGTCGACATCTTCGTCAAAGACCTGGGTATCGTGCTCGAGTCCGCACGGCCGCAGCAGTTCCCGCTCCCGCTCGCCGAAACGGCGCATGCGATGTTCCGCCAGGCATCGGCCTCCGGTCTGGGAGCTGAGGACGACAGCGCGGTCATCAAGATTTTCCCAGGCATCGAGCTGCCCGAGCCGGCCGAGGTCTGACATGGGAATCCGACTCGGCTGCATCGCCGACGACCACACCGGCGCTACGGACCTGGCCAACAACCTGGTGCGCGCAGGCATGCGCGTGGTCCAGCTGATCGGGGTGCCACCCGCCGATACGGGCCGAGAAATCGACGCCGACGCCGTGGTCATCGCACTCAAATCGCGCACGATCCCGGCCGCCGAGGCCGTCGCCGCCTCGCTCCGGGCGCTCGCCTGGTTGCGGTCCGCGGGTGCCGACCAGATCTACTTCAAGTACTGCTCCACTTTCGACTCGACGCCCGAAGGGAACATCGGTCCGGTGACCGAGGCCCTGATGGAGGCGATGGGCGCCGACTTCACCATCGCTACCCCGGCGTTCCCCGACAACAGGCGAACGGTCTTCAAAGGCCACCTATTCGTCGGCAATGTGTTGCTCAGCGCGAGCAGCATGCGCCAGCATCCGCTCACACCGATGACCGACTCGAACCTGGTCTCGGTCCTCGGCGCGCAGACGACGCGAGCGGTCGGCCTCATCGACTACGCGGTCGTCGCGGACGGCGCGAAGGCGATCCGGTCGCGCATCGACGCCCTACGCCGGGAAGGTGTCGCGGTGGCGGTCGTCGACGCCCTCTCCAACGACGACCTTGTGCACTTGGCCGCCGCGGTGCGGGGAATGCCGCTGGTGACCGCCGGCTCGGGTCTGGCGATCGGTCTGCCCGCGAACTGGGGGTTCGCACCGTCCCGGGCCGCCGCACAGCTGCCACCCCCCGACGGTCACCAGGCCATCGTCTCCGGTTCGGTCTCCGCGGCGACGAACCGCCAAGTTTACGAGCACCTGCGCAGCGGGCTCCCCGCGTTCAGCGTGGACCCGTTGCGCGTCGCGGCCGGCACGGACGTCGTCGGCCAGGCATTGGCCTTCGCCGAGGCGCACCTGGCGGACCGGCCCGTCCTCGTCTACTCCACCGAGTCACCGCAGGTGGTCCGCGATGTTCAGGGCCGCCTCGGCGCCGCCGAGGCCGGTGAACTCGTGGAGCGGACCCTTGCCCGCGTCGCGCAGGGGCTTGTCGGGCAGGGCGTTCGCCAGCTCGTCGTCGCAGGTGGCGAAACCTCGGGAGCGGTGGTGCAGGCCCTCGGCATTACCGGGCTTCGAGTCGGACCACAGATAGACCCGGGTGTGCCGTGGTGCGCGGCAACCCTCCCCGAGGGGGAAACCCTCCACATCGCGCTCAAATCCGGAAATTTCGGCGGTGCCGAGTTCTTCACCGCCGCGTTCGCCTTGCTGGCCCGGGAGGCTGCCACATGACAAAGCTGCTCAGCACCGCGATAGACGAAGCGCGCGCGGAGATCGTCCGGGTGGGCACGAGCCTGTTCGCCCGCGGCTACGTCCACGCCGGCGCTGGCAACCTCAGCGCGAGAATCGGCGACGACTACCTGATCACACCCACCGACGCCGCTCTCGGCTTCCTCGACTCCGACCAGCTCGCGCTGGTCGACGCGGATGGCGAGCAGATCGCCGGGGACCGCGCCAGCAAGACGCTGGCCCTGCACCAACGTATCTACGCCGCCGACCCCGCGGCCCGCTTCGTCGTCCACACCCATTCCACACACCTGGTCGCGCTCACCCTCTCCGGCGTGTGGAACCCCGACGACGTGCTCCCACCCCTCACCCCCTACTACGTAATGAAAGTCGGACACGTCCCGCTCATCCCCTACCACCGGCCCGGCGACCCGCGCGTGGCCGACCTGGTGACCGCTCGGATCGCCGACCGTGCAGCACGCGGCACGCCGATCAGAGCCGTCCTACTGGACCGGCTCGGGCCTGTGGTCTGGGGGCCCGACGCGGCTACCGCCACCGCCGTCCTCGAAGAACTCGAGGAGACCGCACGCCTATGGATGCTGACCGACCGTCGCCCTCAGCCACTGCACGCCTCGGCCCTCGACGAGCTGAGGTCCACCTTCGACGCCGCCTGGTGACCGGCGCCGACAGAGTCCTGACATCACCTTGCCGGCCACGCCCGGTACCCTTCCTCAACGCCGAGAAAGTTCCATCATGTCCATGCCCATCACGACGACCGAGACGCCCGACCTCGCCCGCGAGGACGCCGTCTTCCGCAAGGTCGTGCGCCGCATCGTTCCGTTTCTCATCCTCTGCTACGTCGTGTCCTACCTGGACCGGGTCAATGTCGGCTTCGCGAAACTGCAGATGTCCGACGACCTCGGGTTCAGTGAAGCGGCGTTCGGTCTCGGTGCAGGCCTGTTCTTCATCGGGTATTTCCTCTTCGAGGTCCCCTCAAATCTGCTGCTGCAACGCATCGGCGCCCGCGTCTGGATAGCCCGGATCATGATCAGCTGGGGCCTGGTCTCGGCATTGTTCGTGTTCGTCACCAACGAGACGATGTTCTACGCGCTCAGGTTCCTCCTCGGCGCCGCGGAGGCGGGGTTTTATCCGGGGGTGATCCTCTACTGCACCTACTGGTTCCCGTCCCACCGTCGGGCCAGAGTGATCGCGATGTTCATGTCCGCCATCCCGGTAGCCGGCATCTTCGGCAACCCGCTCTCCGGCTGGATCATGGATCGGTTCCAGGGCGTGCACGGGTGGCAGGGCTGGCAGTGGATGTTCCTGTTCGAGGCGCTGCCCGCGGTGGTCGTCGGCGTGATCACGCTGGTGTACCTCGACAACAGTGTGCGGAGTGCGAAGTGGCTCACCGACGAGGAGAAGTCGATCGTCGAGCGGGCGGTCGCCACCGATGCCGCGCACCAGACGGTGCACGGCCGGGTGTGGGACGCATTCCGCGAACCCAAGGTATGGCTGATGAGCGTCATCTATTTCTGCTTCGTCATGGGTCAGTACGCCCTGACTTTCTGGATGCCCACCTTCGTCGAATCCACCGGTATCAAGGGTGGCTTCGCGGTCGGGTTGCTCAGCGCCGTGCCGTTTCTGGCCGCACTCGTCGCGATGAACCTGTTCGGCCGTTCGGCCGACAAGCGCCGCGAGCGCCGCTGGCACCTGGTCATCCCGTCCCTCATGGGGGCCGTAGGTTTCACGCTCGCGGCAAGCTGGACCGGGTCGACCGCGCTGTCGCTCGTGGCGCTGGCCGTCGCCGCCGCCGGGGTGCTCACCTGCGCGCCGCTGTTCTGGTCGCTGCCCACCGGATTCCTGGGCGGCGCGGCGGCCGCGGCCGGCATCGCCGCGATCAATTCGGTCGGCAACCTGGCCGGCTTTGTCAGCCCCTACATGATCGGCGCACTCAAAGACGCCACCGGCTCGACGTCGATCCCGATGTACGTCCTGGCGTTCGCCCTGCTCATCGGCGCCGGGGCGGTGCTCACCACCAAGAAGCAAGCCGTCAACCGCTGACCCTACGGTCAGCATCCGAGCACAGGAGCCACCATGCCGAGGTTCGCCGCGAACCTGTCCACGATGTACGCCGAACACGACTTTCCAGATCGCTTCGCCGCAGCGGCCGCGGACGGCTTCGAGGCCGTCGAGTACCTCTTTCCCTACGACTACGATGCCGCCGAGCTGCGCCGCCGACTCGACGACCACGGACTGCGACAGGTGCTCTTCAACGCGCCTGCCGGGGCATGGCAAGCCGGAGACCGCGGGATCGCGGCTCTACCCGGGCGCGAGGGGCAAGTGCGCTCCGGGATCGACCGGGCGCTGGAGTACGCCACGGCGCTGGGCTGCCCGCGGGTACACATGATGGCCGGGCTGGTCCGGTCGAACGCCACTCCGGCGCAGCTGACCGGGCACCGTGACACCTACCTGGCCAACCTCACCTGGGCGGCGGAGCGGGCAGCCTCCGCGGGCGTCGACATCCTGATCGAACCGATCAACCACCGCGATATGCCGGGCTACTTCCTGACCACGCAGGCCGAGGCCCACGCACTGTTGCGGGACGTGGGAGCAGCGAATCTGAAGGTGCAGCTCGACCTGTACCACTGCCAGATCGTCGAGGGCGACCTCACCGCGACTCTGCGCCGAGACATACCGACCGGCCGAGTCGGTCATCTGCAAGTCGCGGGCGTACCCGAGCGCCACGAGCCGGACCACGGTGAGCTCGACATCCACCACCTCTTTCGCGTCATCGACGATCTGGGCTTCGACGGGTGGATCGGCTGCGAGTACCGCCCCATGGCCGGAACGAGCGAGGGGCTCGGCTGGCTGGACGCATACCGAGGAGCACACGCGTGAGGATCGTCATCACGGGCGGCTTCGGCTTCCTTGGCCGAGAAGTCGCCGCGGCGCTGCTCGACAGCCGGACATTCCGCGGTGCCCCGATCGAGCACCTAGTGCTCGCCGACCGATTCGTGCCGCCCGACTCGTCCGTGGCGACCGATCCCCTCGTGGACATCGTCAAGGGCGATCTGATCGATGGCCTCGGGGAGCTGTTCGCCGAGCCGGTGGATGCGGTGATCCACCTGGCCTCTGCCGTCTCGGCCGAGTGCGAGGCCGACTTCGACCTCGGCATGCGCGCCAACGTGGATACGACGCGCGCGCTGCTCGAGGCCGCTCGGACACAGTCGGATGCCGGAGGGCGGACGCCGAGGGTCGTGTTCTCCAGCAGTGTCGCCGTCTACGGGTCCGACCCGATGTCGCCGCTACCGCCGGTAGTCAGTGAAGCGACCTTGCCCGCGCCGCGGTCGAGTTACGGAACGCAGAAGTTTGTCTGCGAGCTGTTGATCGCGGACTACACCCGGCGTGGCTACATCGACGGACGCGTCGCCCGGCTGATGACCGTATCCGTGCGGCCGGGCAAGCCGAATGCGGCGGCTTCCGGCTTTCTGTCCGGCATCGTCCGGGAGCCGCTCGCGGGCCTGCAGGCGATCTGCCCCGTCGATCCGGGTCTGCGTGTGGCCTTGGCCTCCCCCCGGCGGACGGTCGAGGGAATCCTGCGCGTCGCGGAAGTCGAACGCGGCACCGGGCCGGGCCGGCTCGAAGGCGCAGGGCCGGTCAACCTTCCGGCGCTCACGGTCTCGGTCGCCGACATGCTGGCCACGCTGCGGAGGGTGGCCGGCGATACCGTCGCCGAACTGGTGACGATCGCGCCTGATCCCGAGGTGGAGGCACTCGTGGGTTCGTGGCCCGCGGTCTTCGACAACGCGCGCGCCGCCGCCCTCGGGCTGGAGGCCGACCCGGACTTCGAGGCGGTGGTACGGGATTACCTCGCCGACAATGCCGATGCGATCACGTATCGCCTTGCGGCAGCGGGCGACGCGGCGCCGATAGACTGACAACCATGCTTTCCAAGGTGCGCGGCCCGGTCCGGCTCGCGGATCGGGTTGCCGCGATGCTCTCGGAGGAGATCGATTCGGGCCAGCTCGCCGAGGGCGACCGGTTACCGACCGAGGTGGAGCTGGTCAAGCAGTTAGGGGTCAGTCGTACGGTGGTGCGCGAGGCTGTGTCGCGACTGCGTAACGCGGGGCTTGTCGAGCCGCGGCAAGGTCTCGGCGTGTTCGTCACGTCGCGGCGCACCCGTCCGCTCGACTTGGCGGCCGAGGCCGCCGACACAAAGTCGAAGGTTTTGCAGATCGTCGAGGTTCGCCGCGCGTTGGAGGCCGAGGCCGCCGGTCTCGCGGCCACCCGAGTCACGCCGGATACCGTTGCCCGGATCCGTCAGGCGTTGGACGCGATCGACGCCGCGGTCAGGGCCGGCGGTGACGGCGTGGACGAGGATCTCGCCTTCCACCGCACTATTGCCGAGTCGACCGGGAACTCGGTGATGGCCTCGACGGTGCGGTACTTGGGCGACCTGATGCACGGCGGTATCCGCGTGACACGCGCGAACGAGGCGCGGCGTGCCGATTTCATCGCTGCCGTCCGGCAGGAGCATCACGCCATCCTGGCCGCCATCGAGGCCGGAGACACCGGGGCTGCACGAGCGGCCGCGCGCCGCCATATGAAGCATGCCGCCGCCCGACTCCAGGATGCGGATGATCGGTTCTGGACCGAAACCGATGAACTCGAGGTCGATCTCGACACCGCTCCCTGACCCCGCAGCCCGTTTCGAACCAGATATCCGCTCGCCCGTTCCACCAGAGATTCGACTTCCGGCTCAGCGGGACGTCGCTGACTCGATCCAACTCCATCCCGGCCGCCGTTGCCGACAACCGAAGGACTCACTGGCTTCGCGTGAAATACACGGGCGCGCCGGCTATTTCGGCAGCGGGTGGACAATGTCGCCCTGTGCCGCCGCGAGTGGTGCTCGAACGACGTGGCAGAGTGCGGGCGAGTTACCAATGTCGGGAATGCCCGATACTACGGCGGTAGAGAGGAATGCCGCCTTGGTATCCGGCGGTCTTGGAGTGAGGTTACGAATGGTGCTCGTAAGCCCGCTGACTGGGATGCCAGGGCGGTCGCAGGAAGGGGGCACGAATGGCTACTACCCGCGATGAGCTGATCGGGTTCGTCGAGGACCTGTACATTCCCAAGATCGCCAGGTATGGCCTCGAGTCCGTGATCCACGCAGCGCAAGAGGCCATGGAGGCGTCGATCCTGCTGTTCGCCTCCGGCGAAGGTGGCGAACAACCGGATCTGGTGGGTTGGCTGGACAAGCGGAACCTGCTCAGCGACGACGGACTCGACGAGCCACCGGGTGAGTCTGTGATGGCCGACAATTACAGCTCGCGCCAGTCCGAAGTCAACACAAAAAAAGACGAAATGGATCAGCAGAGTCGCAAAGTCAAGGACTCAGCGTTCAAGACCTTCAGTCTCTCGAACGATACGTACATGTCGATCAAGGAAAGGGTCGGCAAACTCGACAAAGATCTTCGTGATATCAACCAGCGCACGGACGAGGGCGGAGCTTATCTGCCCCTGACTTTTGCGGAAGAAACACGTGCGATGCGCTACGTACTGCAAGCCGTCGAGGATGTGCACGACGCTGTCGAAGGTGCATCCGACCACATCCGGAATCAAGCGGCCGACATCGATGGCTCGCGCCCGTCCTTCGCGAGCGCACCGCGCGGTAATGGTTCTTACTCGCCGCCAACTCTTTCGACACCGTGGACCGCGAGCAAGGCCAGCTATGACCCGACCAGGAATGGCACTGTCGACGATATCCTCAGCAGAGCACGGCACGAGCTGGATCTCGGTGTCCGTGAAAGCGGCGGCAACAACGTCGCCGGGATATACGACAAATACGGCCGGCTCGTGGAGAAGAGGCCGTACAACATATCCGACGCCTGGTGTGCCTCCTTCGCCAGCTGGTTGTGGGAAAAAGCCGGTTACAAGGTCAACTGGACCAACAAGAATTATGTGCCCAGCATCTGGTCGGACGCCAAGAAGATGGGATTGGCGGCAAACGCGGCAAACGCCCAACCCGGCGATATGATCATCTTCGACTGGCAGGGTGACGGGAACCCCGACCATGTCGGAATCGTGGAATCCGTCAACGGCAATTCGATCACCACCATCGAAGGTAACTCCAGCGACGCCATAAGGCGCAACAACTATCGTGTGGGCACCTCGAGCCTCGTCGGTGTCGTAAAGCCGCCGCCCGCGGGAACCCAGGCGCAAAACGTCGCGGTCTAGCGGAGTTCGAACGGCATGCCCGCTGGTCGGCGCCGGCGATCTGCGGCAGCTACCAGCCTCGTGTGGACATCGGAGCTCGATACAACGGAGTGCGGCGAGAGACGCTATTCGGCTGCCGTCACGAACTACCGCTGATGACTTGTCCGACAAAGGATCTGCCGGCGATCATACCTTGGGACAACACGCTCGGATGCCGCGTATGACGCGGACGGTCAGTCGTTGGTCTCGGCCGCCGGGCTCGGCCGAGACTCGCGGGCCTAGGCAAAGCCGTCGCCTTAGAGGGAGATAACTTCCGTGTGGTGGACCAGCCGGTCGATCAGCGGCGGCGACGATGTCATCGCCGAACACGTCGCCCCACCGACCGAACGGCCGGTGGCTGATCCAGCGGCATACGGATCACTTCGTCAGCGCCTTGCCGCCATTCGGAGCCACCGCGAACCACGTCCCGCCGACACCCTGTCCAAGCAGATCCCCCGGCTTCTGGTCCTTCGAGAAGTAGTACACCGGCCAACCGCCGATGGTGATCTGGCATGTACCGTCCGCCCGTTCGATGAATCCGACGAGCTGGGGGTCGACGCTCGACGCGTAGACCGATTGGTCACGGGCCACGGTCAGTGGCGGCCAGGTCACCGCACACTGCCCGGCACAGTTGGATACCGACGGCTTCGCGGTGTCCTTGTCGAACCGGTACAGCGACCGGCCCGACCCGTCCGACACGTACTGTCCGACACTCGGATTGCTGGTCACATTGAGCTGCACCGTATTCGCGGTCCCGGCCGGGGCTGCTCCGCCGTAGATCTTCAGCCAGCCCTGTGTCTTCGCCACTGCGGGGGCCTGCCCCGCGGCGGGCGCCAGCGCAGCGGTGGCCGTGGTCGAGGATGCCACCTGCGACGCCGGCGCGGCCGCCGGCTCGGGCTGGCCGCCTTTGTCGCCACCACAGGCGCTCAGCAGGCCCGCGAGAACGACCGCGGTCGCCGCGACCGGCACTGCGGCACGCTGGAATCGTTGGGCTGAGCTCATGTTTCGAACCTTCCGTCGCTGTTCGATGAGGCGCACACTGCATCTCGTCACTCGTACTACGAACTGCCGCGACCACCGGTTCACCCGGCGCGCCATCATCGCGGCGTGCGCTACATCACACTCACCGTGGCAATGGGCTGGCTCCTCAGCGGCAACGCTGTCGACCAGGCGATCCGGCGGCTGGGGCGGTGAACCCTTGGACAGGCAAGTCGTTGCGGAACGCCCACGCCGCCCGCGAACGATCGACCAACCTCCGATAGACCCTCAGCGACCCCTGCATGATCTTCCGCCTCCCTGCGACCCGGGCCCGGAGTACGGCAGGAGCCCACCCGGGCGATCGTGTCAGCACTACTTCAGGCCGTGCGACGACAAAATCGCCGTGACACGTCAAAGAATCAGTGGTTGTCGACCGGGCCGGGTCCGGCGCCATGCCACAGCGAGGAATAGGACAAGGCCGAGCAGCGGCAGGGTGCCGATCGTCCAACTCAGCGGCAGTGGCGGTCCTGGCTGGTCGAGTACCTCCACGCTGCCCAGGGTCCCTTCCCCGTGTCCGAGCGGGCCGTCGATCGCGAAGGTGAAGGTGTAGATGCCCGGAGAATCGAAAGCCTTGACATCCAGGCCCCAGGAGTCGCGCTTGCGGGGATGGCGCACCAGCGGCCTGACGCGTCTGCCGGGTTTGATTGCCGGTCCGGTCAACCGCAGCGTCCCGGAATTGTCGGCGATGCCGCCGTCGGGCATGAACGTGAAGTCCAGCGACTTCATCGCGCGGATGGGCCAAGTGGAGAACCCGATGGTGATGCCGTAGGGACCGGCCTGGACACGCTCGGTGTGGACGATGTCGACCGGCGCGTATGCCGACGCTGGGGCGATCGCCACCAGGGAGAGTGTGACCGTCGCCAGCACAGTGAAGACGAGCCTGCGCAGCATGGTCATCGGACGGCCGTCGTCGCGGGTGCGAACACGGGGAGCATGGTGGCGAATCGGCTACCGAGGAATCCGGCGAGCAGCCCCAGTGGCACCCCGAGAATCGTGATTGTCATGATGTCGCGGAACGCAATGTGCGGCATGGCATGAGTGAGGTTCATTTGCAGTGGGAACGTCGCGCCGACGATGACACCGGTCACTACACCTGCCACCAACACGATCTTCTTCGCGTCGAAACCGCGGGCGCGAACCAGCCAGAACAAACCCTCGACGGCGACCGCGGCCACGATCAGAAACATCGGCATGATGGCGGGCAGTTCCGGCGGACGTGACGTGAGACCGTCACGCAGCGGGAGCCCGATTGCCGAGGCGTAGGTTTCCGCGGCCCACGGCGAGAACCACCACAGGATGGCCTGCATGGCGCCGAGCGCTGCTGCGATGGCGATGGTGGCGCCCAGGCGGGCCAGCAACGCCCCACCGAGGATGAGCAGCATCGGCCCGAACAAGACGATCCCGAGGATGGTCGGGTCGGCGGGCAAGTGCAGGTTGTTCAACGCGTTGGTGGGAATCGGCGCGAAGGTGATCAGGATCGGGATCGCGAGGACAATGCCGCTCCTGCCCCAGAAATGGTCGCGGTGGGCTGCGAAGACGATGATACTGCCGATCATAGTGAGCGTGATCGACAAGAACAGCGCCACATGCGAAGGGGTGTTCAGCACCGCGTCGAAGCCGTAGATCGAGTGCCATTCCAGGTCGAGCAGGCCGTAGAGCAGGAACAACGCCGCGCCCGCTCCAGCGATCATGTAGCCGATCGGGGCGGTGAGGTTACTGCCGAACACTCGGATGGGTGTACCGCCCATCCGAGGCACGGGCCGCCCGGCACGTTGGGCGGAGGTGGTGATGAGCACCATGGCGAGGCTGGCGAACCCCGATATGGCGCTGCCGGAATACAGGAACAGGTGCGGCAGGGTGAAGAAGGTGTCTGGGCCGACGTCGTTGTGCCACTGGATATCCCAACTGAGACCTACCAATGTGACGGCGGTGCCCAGTAATACGACCCAGGCGCCGACGCGGGCCGCTGTGCCGTTGTCGGATTCGGTGGCGGACGCGGCCGCCGGTACGCCTTGGGCGATAGGCGCTGCAGGTCCGGCGCGGCCTTCAGTCGCGTCGGACGATGCTGGAGTGCTCATGACGGACGGTCCTTCCTCTGGTCGTGCTCCGACTGTTCTTGCTGATGTGTACCGGGCCTGGTCTCATCCACCGACCCAGATCGGCAGCGTGAGTTGGTCGACGCCGTCGTGCGCTTCGATCGACAGTCGAAGCTCCCACGGGCCGGTCATCATCAAAGGCAGCGCCGCGACGTGGAAGCGATGCCCTCCAGCGGGTACCGCCGCGACGGGCTGTCCGGCGTAGCCCATGAGCGGCTGATCGGCCTGAATCCGCACTGCCGCATGGCCTATCGGGGCACCGGCACGGTCGGTGATGTCGATGTCGATGTCACTGTGGCCGACCCGAAGGCTGTCGATGGTGACGGTGACGAGGTGGTGGGAGGTGCCGGTGTTCAGCACGAGTGGGCCGGGCAGGTTCGGCCATACCAGCCACACGATGGCGGCGATCACTACACCGCCCACGAGGAGAACACGATGGGGACGAGAGCGGCGATCGGGTACCCCTTCAGCGGAGGTCGACGCGCTCATCGATGCACCCCCGAGGCCGCCGCGACGTCGATAACGACGGGAACGGTGAGCACGGTGTAATGCCGTTCGACCTGGATCCAGAGCCGGTACCGGCCCGCGATGGGGAAGGTGTAGGTGAAAGGAACATCGGGTCCGTACGCGGCCACAGTCTCGTCGGGCGCACTGTCACCGTTGACCGGCGGCATGAGCATGACTCCCCGTCCCGCTGCGGTGTCGGTCATGCCATTCATCTCCGGCATGCTCATCCCCGGCATGTCGGACATGCCCTGCGTCGCTGTCGAACCCATCGAGTGGGCGTGCCCCCATATGGGCGAGTTCTGCACGGCCACAGCGGTATCCGCGTCACTACTGTCCGGCAGCGGGCCTGCCATGATCATATGCCCGACCATGCCGAGCCACGGTTGCAGGTCGGCGGTGTCACCGACTTCGGCGGTGATGGTGGTGGGTGTTCCAGCCAACGGGGTCGTCGTTCTGATGGTGACGGGAACTGCCTCGATGACGGTCGACCCGGTTCGGTCGCCGGCGCCGAGATGCAGCGGTACATCCGGTGGTGGCGGTGCCGCGCCAGACGCTTGATCGGGTGCCACAGTGAAACCGGCTACGACGCGCACCATTTGAACCCCGCCGCCGCGCCGGGCCAACTCGGCGGACACTGCATGGCGTCCCTGCTCGGGTGATGCCAGATGGACCTGATAGCGACCCGGTCCGGTCCGGATCGGGTGCAGATGCGACAAGCGGCCCGTCGGTCCGATCACCAGCAGATGCATCAGGGCGCTGTCGTGGACGACGAGATCGTCGACGGGTGTGCCGGTGGCCGCGTCGATCAGGGCAAGGTCGAGATCGCCTGGCTGCCCGGCGGTTGCGGGTGAACCCTCGACAGTGAGCAGCACAGGTGGACGCGAGAAGTCCGAGATCAACGGCTGGTTCAGGGTGTACGGATCTGTGACGTTGTCCATCGAGGGGTCGAGCTGGCTACCGGGCTGAGGGGGCAGCGGCAATGATGCCGACAGCAACGCGGCGGTCACCGACACGGCAATTCCTGCCACCATTCCCCCCGCCGGAAGCAACGCCCACACGCTCCGTCGGGCGCGCATTGCCATCAGCACCGAGACCGGAAGCAGCACGCCTGCCACCAGAAACCCGCCGTAGACCAGACGCTCTGGTGGAGAGGTGACCTGCTTCGACACGATGAACGGAAGCCGCGCGACCCGCACGCCGTCACCAATGGTCAGTTCCCATGGCCCGGCCCGGTCCATCGTCAAGGTAGTCGAGTACATCCCGGGTGTGCCGCCGAGCTCGACAACGGCCTCGGCAGTGGGTTCCCCCGGTGCGGGCAATGCCGACTGCGTCGTCACCCCCGTCGGTGTCGCCGCGAGCCTGAGCTGTCCGGCGGCGGTACCGGCATGGGTGACGACGTCCACGCGCAGCGGTCCAGGCACGCTGGTGACCTGGCGCAGCACGATCGTGAGTTCACGATCACCAAGGGTCTGTGCGACCGAGACATCCGCTCCGGAGAACGGGGAGTCGGCGAACGCGGGAGCGATCCCGGCCGCCAGGAACAGGGCGCACAGCCCCGCGGCGAGCAGAGCGCGGCAGCGGACGGCAACAGTCACGACCGCCATATTAGGGATCGGAATCTACGAGATCATCACCTCCAGAGGGGATTCCGCCTCCCCGCTGGAGTGATGCCGCGATACCGGAAGTACCGGAGAATCCCTGAGCGGCCCCAGTGCACAGATGCGTCTGCACTTGGGGCACGGGTCGGTCCCACAGACGGCGCTGGAGTGGGTGTAGACCGAAGTCGGCCCCCGATAATGCGTGGCTGTCGAAAAATGGCTGGCCCTATACACCGAGCGGCGACGGAGCGGTTACCGGTGCGCCTCCTACCCAACGGGGTCTGAGAGCAGGTGTTCGATTACCCGCTCGAATGAACGCCCCTGACCGCCGTACGGGTCCGTCACCAGACAACGCTGTCGGATAGTGCTGGCAGAGTGTCCACGACTGCTCTAGGAGGTGCTCGACACTCGTGGGTGACTACTTCGAACGAATCGTCGACGTCGAGGTGACCGCTGCGGATGCGGACGTGCTGGCGGCACGAATGCTGGATTGGATGATTTCCCGAGGGCTGCTCTCGCGGGAGATGTCCGACGAGGCGATGTACAGCCTCAGCGTGGACAAAGGATATGTGCCCGGACCTCATTGGGCACGGATCACCCAGGAATGGGGTGACTGGATTCCTGGCCCGGTAGCCGTGATTGTCGGGCGCGCCGATCACTTCGGCGGACAAGGCGCGATCGAGCCGGACTCGGCCGTGTGCCCGCATTGCCAGGCGAAGACTCTGATCATCGACTACCCGCAACAGTGGGAGGCCGATCCCGAGGCTTGGCAGCCATTCCGGGACGGCATCGACGCATGGAAGCAAACCGGTGTCGGGGCTGCCGGCTGCAATTCCTGTGGCGAAGCCGTTCCGGTCACCGAGTGGCGCTGGCCGTCCGGGTTCGCGCTCGGCGCGCTCGCCTTCGATTTTTGGGGCTGGCCACCGCTCACCGAGAGTTTCATCAGCGAGTTCGGTGCGCGACTGGGACACCGAATCGACCATCAAATGGGCAAGTTCTGAACGATCTGCCGCCGCGACCGGTGGAGGCAAGAACCACCACTCCCGACCCGTGAACCGCGGCATGTCCGCGGCGACCATCGGCGAGCATCTCTTACGCCCCCGGGGACCAGCGAGCCGGGTCATCGCTGTACACCGATCCAGCAATCGCGGCCGTGGCATTCGTTCGGTGTACGACCACCCGGTGCATCGCCCCGGACCAGTGGCGGCGACCGGTGTCGGTACCGGTTAGGCCACCACGATGACCGCCGCCGTCATTCGCAAAATCACTCGGCGGTCGAACAACCATTTACTGACCGAGGCCGGGGCCGGCATTATCGAGTCGGTACCGAAGCGAACCGTCCGGGCCGCGGTATACCGCGGCCCGGACGGTTCTCGACGAGTTTTGACGCTCCCGCACAGCGGAGGAATCCGAGAGTTCGGAGCCTGCCGCCTGACGGGCCACTCATAGTGGGCTGGCAGAATTTTCCTCTTCGAGCGGCTCGGTCGCCACGAGTTCGGATACGGAAACTACTTGTGGCGATTCCGCCGAAACGGGACCGGCTTCCGGTGATTCCGCCTTCGACAGTGGTTCCGCGATGTCCTCCAGGGATTGACCTTCGGCGTTCACGCCGAAGAACCAGGCGACAACGCCACCGAAAATCATGAACCCCGCGCCGATGAGGTATCCCACCGTGAGCGGGAACCGGTCGGGGTTCGGGTTCTCGGCGCCGCCCACCAGGTGACCGAAGAGGAACGGTGCGATGACACCACCGACGCCCTGCGAGATGGCGAAGAAGAACGAGATGGCTTGACCCCGCAGTTCCAGCGGGAATATCTCGCTGACCGTGAGATAGGCGGAGGACGCACCGGCCGAGGCGAAGAAGAAGATGACACACCAGAACAAAGTCTGAGTGGTGGCGTTGAGGATACCTGCGTTGAACGCCCATGCGGAAACGAAAAGCAGGACACCGGATCCTACATATGTCGCGCAAATCATCTTCCGACGGCCGATGCTGTCGAAGAGCGGGCCGAGTACCAATGGTCCGATCAGATTGCCGACGGCAAACGGGAAGAAATAGTAGCCGGTGTGATGGTCCGGCACGTTGTAGAAGTGGATCAGCACCAATCCTACGGTGAAGAATATCGCGTTGTACAGAAAGGCCTGCGTGGCCATCATCGTGAATCCGAGGAAGGAACGAGAAGGATACCGACCGAAGAATATCCGACCCATCTGCACATAAGAGAGTCGATCCGTATCCACGATATCCAGAGCTTTGCTCTCGTCGACCGGAGGAAGTTCGACTCCTTGACTTCGAACCTGCGCCTCGATCTCGTCGACGGTCCGATCGGCTTCCTCGGCCCGCCCATGGGTGAGCAGCCAGCGTGGGCTTTCGGGGATGTGCCTGCGCAAGAAGATGATAACGAGCCCGAGAACGGGTCCGATGAAGAAGCCGATTCGCCATCCCCAGCCGGTCGGGATGAGACTTTCGTTGAACAGGACCAGGCTTGCCGCCGCTCCCAACGCCGCGCCGCCCCAATAGGTGCCGTTGATCGCGATGTCGACTCGGCCCCGATACTTTGATGGCATGATTTCATCGATCGCCGAATTGATCGCCGTGTATTCCCCACCGATTCCGGTGCCGGCGATGAAGCGGAAGAAGTAGAGTGACCAGGCATTCCAGGAGAATCCGGCCAATCCACTGCCGATCAGATAGATCGCCAGGGTCAGGATGAACAGTTTCTTGCGACCGAGCCTGTCGGTGAGCCGACCGAAGACGAGTGCGCCGACGACTTGGCCGGCCAGATACCACGACGCCATCGCGCCGACTTGACCACTCGTCAGATGCAGAGTTCCGGCATTCTGCAGCGGTCCGGCCATGCTGCTGACGATTTGGATCTCGATTCCGTCCAGAATCC
Source organism: Nocardia sp. NPDC023852 (assembly GCF_040639505.1). Taxonomy (NCBI): domain Bacteria; kingdom Bacillati; phylum Actinomycetota; class Actinomycetes; order Mycobacteriales; family Nocardiaceae; genus Nocardia; species Nocardia sp. NPDC023852. The sequence continues at coordinate 108,661 of NZ_JBFAAB010000014.1, read as the reverse complement.
AGGAGACGCCCAGACCTACGACGATGAGCCAGTGGAACTTCGTCCACGGAAGCCTGTCCATCCTGGCGGGGACCAGACTTCGAATTACCTTTGTTTGCGCTGTCGACACCTTGCGATCACCTCATTTTCCTAAGAATTCTAGTTCGTCCACGGGACTGCATGGGTATTCGATAGGATCATGTCAATATCACCGCCCTGTTCTTGATCCCCATCGCATCGGTGAAATTTTGAACCTTGCGAACGAAGTTCGGTCCAGATTCGTGGACATATTTCCGTCTCGGGTGACCGTGTCGGTGCCGCCGACGGGCTACCCCGCCGGCGGCAGTACAGACCATCAGCAGAACGTGCGCGCTGACCAGTAGCCGGACGGCAATCCGCCGCGCGGGATGGGAGTTGGCCCAGTCTCGACATCGCACCAGCATGGCGCGCGGCCCCCTATACGCCGTGTCCGACGTCCTGGACCAGCAACGCCAGGAGTCCAGGTCAAGGCTCGACACGTGCAGTCGCATCCGTCATCACCCCGCGCGAGCCTGGAACCGGTTACATTTGTTGTTACATGTGCATTGGCTCACTATTTAACGTGCCGTTACTTGGGAGTTCAATGTGACAGGGCGTAACGCGTATTATCCCAGCTGCCCCGGTGCCGACCGTCGCGGGCCGCTCGCGCCCAGCTGGGACGCGGCCCGCCGATGAGCAGGGGGGAGGAGACGGCCCGCCTCAGCGTGGCGGTCCGGGCCGTCGGTGGCCAGCGACACGCCGCTCGGGCCGACCAGTACATCGTCCGAGCTCGACGCCGTCCTGGTGGACGCTCCGGCTTGCAGCAATGTCGTGATCGCGACGGTCAGACAGTCGCGCCTCTCGGGAAAGGCTCACCGCCGACGGCGAAGAGCGCACGCAGCGCGTCGTCCATACCGTCATTGTGGTGGAGTCCGCGACCGACCTGAGCTCCGCCGAGCGGCGTGGATTCGCGGAGTCGGTTTTCCATACCGGATGCCGGGTACGCCAGCCAACAGCCGGTCCCCCGAGGCGACCGGCGTCTCCCTGCCGAACCAGGAGGTGGCGATGCGCGTCGGATACAAACTGGCGGCCGAGGCATTCGGTCCGAAGGAACTTGTCCGCCAAGCGATTCGGGCGGAAGAGGTCGGATTCGACTTTGTCGAGATCAGCGATCACTTTCATCCGTGGCTGGATAACCAGGGGCATTCACCGTTCGCCTGGACAGTGCTCGGCGCGATCGCCGCGAAGACCGAGCGGATCGGTCTGGCCACCGGCGTGACCTGCCCCATCCTGCGATATCACCCCGCGATCATCGCTCAGGCCGCCGCCACCCTCGCGATCGTTTCCGATAGCCGATTCACCCTTGGTGTCGGCTCGGGCGAACGCCTCAACGAGCATGTTGTCGGCCGTGAGTTTCCGCCCGTACGCGTCCGACAGCGGATGCTGCGCGAGGCGCTCGAGATCATCCGGCTGCTCTGGCGCGGCGGCTATCGCTCCTACGATGGCGAGTTTCTGACCGTCTCCGAGGCTCGGGTATTCGACCTGCCCGACACGCTTCCGCCGATCGCCGTCGCCGGGGGTGGTCCGGAGGCGGCCCGGATCGCCGCCGAACTCGGTGACGGCCTGTTCGCCACCGAACCGAAGCCCGACCTCGTCGACCGTTACCGCGCAGCCGGCGGCACGGGCCCCCGCTACGCCGAGGTCGGCATTGCCTGGGCTCGGGACGAGGAGACGGCAGCACAGGCAGTACTGGACACGACGCGCTGGGCAGTCACCGGGTGGAAGGTGATGAGCGAACTGCCGAACCCCGCCAATTTCGCTGCGGCGACCACCACGGTCCGCCTGGAGGACATCTACGACAACTTCGCCTGTGGCCCCGACCCCGCCCGCTATCTGGACGCCGCGAAGCAGTACACCGATGCCGGCTTCGATCATCTCGTCATGCAGAACGCGGGACCCGACCCCGACGGCTTCCTGGACTTCTATCGCCGCGAACTCGACGAGCCCCTCCGCACACTCACCCCGAAAAGCTGACGCCGCGCGATTGCCCGGAGTCCGTCACCTCGAGGCACACCGCAGGTCCGACCATGGGCAACCGGGGCATCCGCCGCACACCCCCTGACAGCAGGTGGGTGCTATACCCGAGCAAGCTGCGGTCGGCCCACACTTGTCCTCCAGGCAAAGCCGACCCCGACCTCGCCCGCGGATCGCAGCTGGTCGCCGAGATCTCCCTCCGACCGACTCGGAAGCGTGGACCGTCAGGGGCATTGACACTTTTCACGCTGACCTCGGCGGCGGCGAACTGCTCTGTGTCCGCGCAGGGATGGGAACAGAGTACAGATTCGGCTTGCTCATTGAATCGGAAAACTTGCGGTGGGGTGGCGCGACGCTGACACTGATCCGGGTCGCAGTTTTGCGAGTGCAGGCGCTGAACATGTTGTCCGTCAAACGTTTCGAGGCAGTGGCCCGTTGTTGTGGAGCTGGATCGTCGCTTTTTGTGGCAGTTGTCGCGGCGGGGGCCGTTTCGTCGAGTGCGCCGGGTGCGGCCGTCGGTGCTCCTGGTGATGTCACCACCACGGTGGCGCTGTCGGGTAGAGCGGCTACCGGCTGCACGGTGCAGGTGACGGCCACGGTAGCGGGCAGTTCCGCACTCGGGCTGGGCAGCGACATTCCGCCGGTGGAGTTCTGGGACGACTGGAATTCGCTCGGAAGTGTCACCCCCCACGGTGAATCGCGCGACGCCGACGACCGGGGCCTCCCTGACCGCCACCATTGATTGGAAACCGACTACCAGCGGAAATCACGTCGTACGTGCCAAGTACGTCGGCGGCAACTACACGCCGGAATCGGAAGGCTCGACCACGGTGAACACTGTCACCGGCAACAACCTCGGCTTGGCGTGCCTGTAGGGGCGAGCGGGCGTAGCTCACGCTGCCGCCTATACCGGCAGTTGCGGAGAGTGGTCATTCGGCCCTCGGTCCTTCTCGCGCTGGAGCCGTCGCGGAGCAGGTGAGCCATTTCCGCCTGGCCGGAGGGCGACGAACTCCGCTGCCCCGGTATTGTTTGCCGGGCCGAGTTGGAGCCGGATCAGCCAGGGCATGAGACGCCCGATGGTTGTCCAGAGTTCACCGAAACTTCGGTCGAAGCGGAGTAAAGGGGTGAGGTAGGCAACATCAAAACTCGGTAAACATTGCGTCACTACCGCTGGGTACGTGATCGAATGCTCTGGAACCCGTTCCAACTGATGTCGAAACCCTCGAATTCGTTGCGGGTCCATGGATCCAGGAGGTTGTAGTTGTGGTCGACGCAAGCGTACCTACGCTGCGTCTGTCCGAGCTGGACAGACTGGGCCAGCTCGACGAGCACAAGATTCTCTCTGCCGATCAAGTGCGATCGACGTCGCAGAAACTGGGTGTGCCCGAGCAAACCTTGTGGCGGTGGCTGGAGGCCCGCCGGGCGGGTTCCATACCGGCCGATCTCGACGAACTCACCAACGCACCGACCAGGCAGGTCGGCTACCGACAAATCAGAGTCCGACAGTCACGCATTGTCACGTTGCCGGAGACGGCCGGAGACGAGCCGTTGCCGCAGATCTCCGATGGTGACGTCACGACGTTTCGCGCGGATGCCTACCGGAGCTTGCCGCCCGCCGAATTCGCACGCATCGACGCCGTCTACACCCAAGGAATCCGAGCGACCTGCCGATGGTTGACTGAGAACAGCGGTCATCCATGCCACCACGACCTGGACCAAAACGGCGATTGGAGTGGCCTAGGCACGCATACCGACCTCGCCCAGTACATGCTCACGGTTCTTCAACCCCGTCTCACCGTCGCAGATCACCTGCGTAGCGGTCGCGGCGCCGGCTTGGTCGAGGAATGGAACGACATCCTGGGCCTGTACCGGTTCCTCGGCGGTCTCGTCGCTGACAGTCCCAGCCGCGGACATACCATCACCCGCCTTCGCGGTGCTCAAGCAGCGTTTCTACTTCACGGTCTGCGGTTGGACCTGCCGCCGGATCTGGCGTACTCGGTCGGACCGGGACTGACCACCATCCCGATCGATCACAAGATCATCTCCCGTATCCATGCTGGGACGGCCAATGTGGCCGACGCGGCCGCGATCGCCACCGTGCTGTTCACCGGCGCCACCGCGATCGAGCTCAACGCGGTTCCTTGCGTCGCGCTCACCGCAGATGCGCTGATCTTCAACGGTCCGATCGGCTACACACACGCATCCGACCTATACGTGTGGGTGATACCGCCATTGGCACGGCCGCTGCTCCACTCCGCGCGCGTGTACCGGGAAATGCACGACACACCCGACAGCAAACTGTTCGCTGGAGCAATCGGCGGAGCAGGCTTCCGCCTGCGCAAGATCGCCGCGGCCTGCGGGCTGACCATCCCGGACCTGTACCACTGGCACCACAGCTGGATTCGACAAGCTGGGCTTCTCCGGATGTCCGAGCAACCATCACCCGTTCGCAACACCGACCTGCTGTTCGGTCTGAAGCTCGTCCAACGGCCTCGCCGACGCCGCGGACGCCAACGAAGATGAGAAACCTGATCGGACGCGCCTGCGCCGAAACAACCGTCGGCGCCTCGGACGTGCGGGACACGGAGTCTCACCGCACCGTCCGACCGGCGGCTACCACGACGTTCCGGAAATGAGCTGACGCAGCCCGTTATCCGGATCGGTCGATCGAGACCGGCTCCACCTCACCGGTCGCCGCACCCTAGACCTGACCGCGGCTGGCCAACGAGTGATCGAGACCGTGCATCATCCCCCTGTGCGCGCTCACCGACTCCAGGCGATGCCGGCAAAGGAGCGAGTCTCTCCGACCAGGCGGTCCCAGCGGTGCGGGAGTCGAGAGATGTCCGCACCGGAGCCCGCTCGGCACGCTGGTCAAAATTGGTCCAACCCAGCGCGGATCGCCTCCACCGTCGCGTTGAGCCGGACTTGGTGCGAACCCGGCCAGTAGATCCGGCCGCAGTCGCGACACTGCCGGAACGTGTCGTAATAGCGGCGAGTGAGCGGTTCCAGCCGATCTTCGACCTCGGCTTTTGCGACCGCGGCGATGGCGCCGCCGCAGCGCAGGCAGCGGGTGAACGGCGCCAAGCACGCGACGAGGTCGAGCCGCCGGATCACCTCGACGACTTGGTCGATCGGCTGGTCCGACCGGACATATACGCCGTGAGTGACGTTGCGCCGCTTCAACAGTCCGCGGTCGCGGGTGAGCAAAATCCGGTGCTCGTCGGCCGACACCTCGGCGAGCTGGGCGTCGTCGGCGTCCCAACGGCAGTCAACGTCGAGGCCCATCAGCCGCATCAGCTTGGCGAGTCCGCCGAGATTGACGTCTGCGACGAAGCGCGGCTGGCGCAGCGGGCGTGGGCGCACCCTGGTAACCCGGCCGATGTCGAGCGTCTCGAACACGGGATACGCCGTGATACGGTCGCCGACCTGCGGGTGATGGTCGAAGTCGACCGGTTGCCCGTTGACCAGAACCAGGTCGACCTCGGTGTGCGGGATGCCGGCGGCCTCGACGACGTCCTTCACGGTCTGGTGCGGGCGGAACAGTCGGCGCAGCACCGTGTAGCGCTCGCCGGGCCGCAGGAAGTCGTTCAGCTCGGCGTAGACCCGGATGTCCACGCTCATTCGACGAACAGCGCCATCGATGCCGTGAATCCGTGCAGCGCATTGCGGCCCGCAATGGGGCCGATCTCGCCGGCGGCGAAGAAGCCCGCCAGCGGAATGCCCCCGAGCAAGTCCTCGATGGTCGCGGCGTCGTGATTCGCGATACCGAACATCTGCCTGCCGCGTCCGTTGCATGTGAACAGCAAAGCGCCGGCCGGACGCCCGGGCAGGTCCGAGCTAGCACGCTCGAGGGCCGCACGCAGATCTCTGTCCGCGCCGACCGCGTCGCGGACTTGGAACTGCACGGTCGTGCCAACCTCGACGACCTCGCCGATTTCGATCGCGCCGCTCGACAGGTCGGCACCGAGGAGTCCACGGATCAGGAAATCGCCCTGCCCGGGCGCTGCCAAATGCTCGTCCACCACGATTCCGATCTGCAGGCCGTGCGTCAACAGTTCCTGCTGATCGGGTGGCAGTATGTCGACGACCTCCCGCAACCGTTCGATCGGCGGCTGACCACCTAGTTCGGTGATCAGCGCGCCGCGCGCGCCGGTGACGATATAGGGGTACCCGATCGGCCGGCAGCCCTGCGACACAATCGGGACACCGCACAAGCCGGGAAGCCGCACGCCGACCGCGCCGGACGTCGAAACGTCACGGTCGCGAAACAGCCTGCTGCCGGTCGTACCCAGCGCGCCGCTCACCAGCCCGCCCATCACGATGGTGCCGGGCAGATCGGCATTCAGGTGCTCGAGCAGCAGGTCGGCCGGGAACGAATACGGGTCTGGCAGCAGCAGATGGAAGTCGCGTGCGGCCTTGTCGAAGCGGTAGCCGGCTAGCAGCCCCCCTGTCGCCGTGCGGACGAAGTCCAACTGGAAGGTCTCGGCGCCAGGCAACCCGGATGCCAGCCACACCGCCACCGCGGGCTCGTCCTCTATCTCACGGCGGCCTGCTACGACCGCCTGCGCCACGCATCCGATGAGCGCGGGCACCCGGACAGTCTGGTGGACACCGGCGAGTACGGCCGAGGCCTCGTCGGTGTGTGCCCGTGATGTGAGCAGCACGGCAAGCGACGGCGTCTCGCCCGCGAGCTGATCGCGCGCGTGCGCTGCGGCTTCCATGCCCGCCTGCCGCGCCTCGGGCGCGGTGGAGAGCCCGACTCCGATCCGCACCCTTCCATCGTAGCCAACCTGAGTGAACGCAGTCGTTGTTGCTGCACAATGCTTTTCCGCAGGTGCGGAAGTAGTATTTCAGCCACGCGGCGGGGGCGGATAGTGGCGCCGTCGGCGCCGAAGGTGGCCCTCTTCCCAACCGCGGGAGGTGCACGGAACCGCGCGAAAATCGATCGCACCAAAAACGGCTATTCGCCCACGCGAAAATCAGAATATTGGCATAGGCCAGCGTACCCGGCAAGAGTTGACCGCCGTAACAGCAAGCAGGAGATATCGGTGAGTCAGCCGTCTCGGATCGATTCGAGCGAACTGCTTGCAATGGTATCGACGCTGGAACACCTCATCGCCGAGGCCTCCCGAACGGTCAGCGAGTTGAAAGCCGCCATCGCCTCCGCGGAGGCGCCGCCGAACAGCAACCAAAGTGATCGTCACGCCGAGACACCGATCCCGGTTCGAGCGAGTACGGCCCGCAACCTGGAACCCGTACCAGGACAGCTCACTGCCTCCGACCGCAAAGCTATGCCTACCCCATGGTCCCGAAAACCGCCGACCACACCATGGTCGAAGCGCCTTGGCGCGCCATACACGCCGGTGCCCCGCGTCAGACCGACCACAGAGCTTTCGTCGACCGCACGGCAGGCGACCACACCTCACCTCGCAGAATCCGAGTTGGCTCGACGGCAGGCCAACACCGCTGCCGATTCCGAAATCCTCGGACTTGCACGCGAAATGGCGTCCCGGCACAGCCTGGAAGTCATCGGGTTCGAGACGGCGAGTATCGATGTACACGCTGTTCGCGAGATCGCCTCGGCTCTTGATGACATGCTCGCGAAGTACCCGATCCCGCTAGGCGGCATCGAGATCACCGAACGGCGCGACGGCACGTCCTCTCGTCCGGTTCGGGATCGCCCCTCGGACGCAGTGCGATCGGAGGCACCAGCGGTATGGATCGTCCTAGACGGCGCCGCCTTGGCAAACCCGATCCCGCCGGTTGGGTCGGTACCTGGGGAAACCCGAAGTGGAGCCCGCAGACACGGGCCCACAGAGCGGCCGGTATACACGGTGATCGTTCGCGAATTCGCCAGAGCACTCGACATCGCGGGCGGCTTCCGGGCGCGCCAAGAGGCTTGGCGAACCCTGATCGCCGAGTCGCTCCGTGGCGGCAAAAGTGTCGATCACAGCCTGCTGGACCCGGGCCGGGCATTGGTCGAGGGGTTCACCGAGGTGATGCTGCACGGGGAGCGAGCTGGAGAGTTGGCGAAGGCCCTGCACGGAGCGTTGGTGAAAATGGCGCGAGCCGAGTCCGCCGATCTGTCGGCGTAGGTGCGAGCATTTCCAGTCGGCGTCGGCCGCGCCGTCACCGGCAGCGAGCGCAATAACGAACCTGCCCCTGGGACGGCCTCCTGCGGGCTGGTGTGCGCTGCGGACGGCTTGCTGAAATGCGCGCCACGCAATCGGTGTCGAAGTTGCGGGCGCGTCGCACCCCAAGGCGGATAATCGGTTTCGTAGGCGCGGGAAGGACCGGCACAATGCACGTGAAGAATATGAGTCTTGGAAGTCTGCTGATCCTGTCCTGGTTGATCATCGGCTTGGTCGCGGCAGGCCAGCGCGACTACTTCGACAGCGGTCCGATCAACTGCGCGGGCTTCGGCACCACCGCGCTGACAGTGCTCGCCGGTCCGCTGAACTACATGGGCCTGAATCCGAAAATCGCGGATTGCACTGTGCCCCAGCCAAGCCCGTAGGTGACACGACGACCAGGCCGTTACCGTCCACTGCACCACCACAGCGCCCTCAGCGGCCAGACGGCGGCGACGGCCGGTGCAGACTCGCCAAGCCCCTGAAGGCGATACTTGATCGCGCAGCGCCTTCAGCTCGAGGGCGTGCGGGACCACCGAAGAGATCACGGCGACACTGGCACCTGCCGCAACCAGGCGGAACGTGATCAGCCTGGAGGCAACTCCCCCACGATCGAGCAGTCACCGGACCGTAAAAGCATGTGGTGTCCGTATCGTCACATCAAACCGGATGGTTTCCTGCCCGACCCCCCGTGTGGCCCTTCAGGCGGGCCCGACGGACAGCGTGATGGTGGTCCAGCCGCCGAGGTGGATCCGGTCACCGCTGCGCAGCGAAACAGCAACCTTGGGTGGTAGTAGGTCCTCACTGCCGTTCAGGCTGGTGCCGTTGGTCGAGCCGAGGTCGGTAATGGTCAGGCCGCGGTCGTCGACGTGAATCATGGCATGCGCACGCGAAACACCGATATCGGCGGGAGCGATGCCGAGATCTATTCCGGGCGCGATACCTTGGGAGACGCTGCGCTTGCCGATCAAAATCTCGCTGCCGTGCAAGACGATTCGACGCTCTGGATAGTAGGTCGGGAAGCCGACCTGCTCGGCGTCGGGACCCTTGCGGGCGATGACCCGGTCGTAGAACTCCCGGTCGGCGATGATCGTGGCGATCCAGGCGACCGGGCGTGGTGGTTCCGCGACGGCCGGTTCGGGTGCAACCGGTTCCGCGGCGGCCGGTTCGGCCGGCGCCGGTTCCGCAGGGTGCTGCAGCGGCCGGGCAAGCGCCGAATCACGCCCGCATACTTCACAGAATCGTCCGGTGCGCGCCGCCCCACAGGAGGGACACAGCGCGGTCGACTCTTTCACGTCCGAGACGGATGTCTGTGCACCGACCGGCTTTCCGCAGACATCGCAGAAGAAGGGTGCGAGGGATAGATGACCGTCCGGACAGATGTCCATCACCCCTCCTGCCATCTGATCCCGACCACCCTAGTCCGATCGGGCCCAGCGAGCAAGGCCGCACACAGGTCGCTCATCTACATTTCCTTCCATACCCGTGCGGTCTTGGTCGAGCCAGCCTCTACGGGCAGCTCCTCCCGTATCCGCGCCGTCTTGGTCGACCGAGCATCCAAAGCCATCTCGTCTGCTGCATCCACGTGCGACCGCAGCCGCACGGTCCCCGTGCGCTCGTCGACCTCGACCACGCCGCGCAGCAGCTTCGCCGTGCCCTCGTTGCCGGACTCCGCGGCCAGCTGCACCGCCCGGCGCAGCTTCGCGGTCGCGATCGCGGCATCGCCGTTCTTGCGCGCCGCCAGCCCCTCCCGCACCGCCTGGGCCAGCTCGGCCTGCCCGGTGTAGTGCGCGACGCGTCTGCTGATCCGGGCCGACAGCGCGGTGTCGGTGGTCCACAACGCCCGGACCAGCCCCTGGCCGAGTATCTGCTCCCCCGCGAGGACGCTGATCCGGGCCGCGAGCTTCTCCCGCCCCGGCGCCGCGGGCTCGACCCAGACCTGGAGGTGATAGTCGCGGCTTTCCACTCCCCACGCGCCCAGCGAGTACTCTCCCACCTGCGGACCGAACTCAGCGCGGCGTCCGGTCAGGTCTTCGATCGTCGGCGCGACCTGCTTGACGAATTGCACCCGGGCACCCCGTGGTGTCCACACCCGCAGTGTCAGCTCCCGAATCCCCTTCGCCATCGACGTCTGCATCATGGCCGCGAAGTCGGCCGCGAGGTTGGCCGGATCCTTCACGATGTCCACCGTCCCGTGCAGAGCCGAGGAAATGGAGCGCACTTCGTCCACCCGCCAATCGGTCCCGACACCGCGGCAGTCGCAGGTGAACATTCCCTCCGACAGCTTGATCTCCCCAGCCAGCGTCTCCGGCTCCTCATGTTCGTTCTTGCCGTCGGTCAGCAGGATGGCGTGCACCATCGCGCCGGGATGCTGCGTCGCCAGCTGTCTGGCCTGGCCGAGCCAGGTGCCCATCGCCGTACCGCCGTGCGGACGCAGCTGATTCAGCGCGCGGCGGGCGGCTGCCCGGGAGCGGCGATCGGCGCGCACCGAAGGAAACTTGGTCGGGAACACCGAGCGCGCCACATGAGTTCCCTCGACGATGGCGAACTGCGTGCCATCGGCTACTTCGTCCAGCGCGGCCAGGGTCGCGCTACGCGCGCCCTCGAACTTGTGGCCCGTACCCATCGAGCCGGAGCAATCGATAATCAGGATCTCCACCCGCTCCTGCGGCGGAGTGGTCACCATCAGGTCGCTACTCGCCTCGACGGTAACCACGGCGTCTACTGTGCCAGCCCCGGCGCCCAAGTACTCATTCTGGTCGACGGCAACCGAAATCCCCTTGCTGTCAGTAGAACCCAACATACGTCTCCTGCTCGATCGGACCGGTCACGGGCGAACGGGGGCGAGCGCGACGGTGATGTTGTCGCTGCCTCCGCTACGCAGGGCGAACTCGGCCAGTTCACGCGCGGCGGACAGTGGGACGGCGCCAGTGGCCATGGAGGCAAGCGATGCGGCATCAGACTGGTAGTTCCACAGTCCGTCGGTGCACAACAGCAATATCCCAGGACCCGTTGTGCGTAACGTCCGCACGCAGTTGTCCGACCAGGGTTGCGACCCGCCGTCCGCGCCGAGCCAGCGTAGCAGCGTATGCGCCCGTTGATCATTCATTGCGGACTCCTCATCCATGGCACCAGCGTCAACAAGGGCCTGTGCCCACGAGTCGTCCACTGTCAGGCGCTGTGAGGGCGGGTTGCCGTCGTGGTGCGCGGTCGGCGGCGTCTCGGTGCGCAGCCAATACGCGCGGCTGTCCCCCACATTGGCAACCGCGATCTCCACGCCCGCGACGCCACGGTCCAGCACGACAGCCGAAACATAAGTGCAAGAGGGAGAATACATTTCGTGCGTTGATGTGGCGCGGACAGCCTGCGCCGCCGCCTCGAGCCCTGCCATCACCGCTACGTCGGCGGACCGTTCCCGGGCCAGCGCGCCTACTGCGGCGTCGACACCGGCGCGTGCCGCCGCGCCTGAGGCGGCCTGCGGGTTCTCCGAGGTGGAAACCCCGTCAGAGACGACGATCACCAGGGCTGCGGGCCGTCCGGGAACATCGCCGTCGAGCACGGCGGCGGCCACGGCGTCCTCGTTTCGCGCGTGCGCGATGCCGCGATCGGTCAGCACACACACCGCACCCAGATCTGCCTCGAAGCGATCAGGCGCACGGTTCAGCTCGCCGCATCGGACGCAGTAACGGTCGGCGTCGTACCCCGCCGCGCCGCAACCGGCGCACACTGTCGATGGAAGGTCGTTGCGCGGCAGAGCAACCCTTCGAATGCCGAGCTCGCGTCCGCAGGCTTCGCAGTACTTGTCTGCGACATCGACTTCGGCGGCGCAGTCCGGGCATACGGCCGCTGTCACAGCGTGGTCCTCGGGCGGATCGTGTTCGCCTTGTCGACCAGCTCGATCCGCGTCCACAAGTCGTCGGTTCCGCGGGCGAGCTCGCGGTAGCACTGCTCGAGGCCGGTGCGCACGCCGTCCTGATGCAGCTCGGCGCCCAACAGCGGAGCCTGATATGAGGGAATCTTGCCGGCACGCAACCAACCGAGCGCGGCGGCCAGCACCCGCATCCGTATCTGAGCGAGGCGATGTTTCGAGTCCAGGGCCAGTCGCTCCACGCGACTACCCGCTTCGCGCAGTACCCATTCGGTCAGCTGCGCCGGGTCCCGATCAGCGAGCAGGGCTTCCACAGCGGCGATTCTGGCCTCGGTGAACAGTGCAGAGGTCGGATCCACTTGGTCGAGCACCGCCACTGCGCCCGCATGGTCACCGCGGGCAGTACGCAGTCGCGCGAGACCGAACACGGCGCTGACGAACGTGTGATCGGTGTGCCAGACCGTCGCGTAGTGCCGCGCCGCCCGTCCCGGATCGCTGCCGGACAGTTCCGTGACCGCGGCGAGGGCCAGCTTCGGTGCGGGCTCGCCGGGCAGGGCAGCGTATACGGCGTCGAATTCCTTTGAAGCCCGGTAGAAATCGCCTTCCAGAAACCGCACCTGACCGCGGTACCAGGCCAGCCGCCAATCGCCGGGCAGGCTCGAGGAGAGCTCGTCCAGCCGCCGGTGGGCGTACTCGACCGCGCCCACTTCCAGGCCCGCACGCACCAGGCGCAGCGGGATCTCCACCGATTCGGCGCCGCCGGTGACGACCGACCGCAGCCCAGCGGCGAACGCAAGCTCCAGTTCGCTGGGATCGGTGCCGTTTGTCGTCGCCAACAGAGTGGCCCCGCTGTCCGCGGCATCCACCAGCGGCACCGGCAGCGCGGCGATGACTGCCCGCGGGGTCAGCGGCACACCACCGAGCCCGAACACCGCCCGCGGCGGGCCGAAGGAGTTCGACATTCCCGGGCGAGGAATACCGTCGTCGGTCGACAGCACCTCGCGCAGCACGCCGACGAGCTGATCGGACATCTCCTCCGTCGAGGAGAACCGGGCCTGTGGATCGGGATCGGTAGCGCGCAGCAGGAACCGGTGCAGCGACTCGTAGGAGGCCAGCAACGGCTCGGTGTCCGGGCCGGGCAGCGCGCCGATCTGCCCGGCCTGCTGCGGCACGGCCATGATCAGCACTGCGAGTGTGCGCCCGATGGTGTAGACCTCGGTGGCGACCGTAGGACCGGTCTCGGCGATCTCGGGAGCCTGATAGCCGATGGTGCCGTAGATGGGGCTGTCGTTGTCGTCCATCTCGATCACCGCGCCCAGGTCGATGAGCTTCAGCTGCTCATCGGTCTGCATCACATTGTCCGGTTTGAAATCGCAGTACGCACGACCGCGCGAATGCAGATAGCCGAGCGCGGGCAGCATCTCCAGGATGTAGGCGATGGCCTGTGCGGGCGGCAGATAGGAGCCGTCCACGTCGCGCCGGTCGCGCAGGATCTGCTTCAGCGAGGTGCCACCGACGTACTCCATCACGATGTAGCCGACCGCGGTGCCGTCGGGCCCGGTGTGCTCGGTGAAGTTGTGGATCTTGACGATATTCGGATGGTCGACCTCCGCGAGGAAGCGACGCTCGGCCACCGCGACTCGCAGTGCGTCCGAATCGCCCGAGTTCAACAGGCCCTTCAGCACCACCCAGCGGTCGCTGACCCGGTGGTCGATCGCCAGGTAGATCCATCCGAGGCCGCCGTGCGCCAGGCATCCGGCCACTTCGTACTGGCCGCCGATCAGATCACCCTTGGCCAGCTTCGGAGTGAAGGAAAACCTGGTGCCGCAGTTGGCGCAGAAACCCTCGGTGCGGCCGGGCTTTCCGTCACGGGTACGGCCGACGGGCTGCTCGCACTTCCCGCAGTAGCGCTTGCTCTCGGCAACGTGCGGTGCCGCCATGACCGCTCTCAACGGATCGATCCGCGGCACCCGCGGCACATCCACCATGCCCGCGCCGAGCCTGCCGCGCGCCGCGGCGCTGGACGACGAGGACCGGCTGGTCCGCACCGATCTGCCGACGTGGCGGGTGCCCACGACAGCCGCCGCGGTGGGAACGGTGCCGCAAGCGTCGCAGTATCCGCCGACAATCGTTCCGACACACCCCAGCTCGGTGCACGCACCGCCCGTCGGCGGCATAAGCTGTGCCGATGCCACGCTGTCCTTGAAGGGCGCCGTGCCACACACCACGCAGTAGCCGTCCTCGACGGTTCCGCCGCACCCGGGCTCGCCGCAGGTCATGCGCTCTTCCCCGCTTTCTCCGCCATGCATTGCCGACAGTCCAGGGCCGGGCGGGCGACCGCCGTCAGCTCCCATAGTCTCCACGAATGCCGGCCCTCCGCGATCGGATTCGAGGTGGGAACGTCGCGATCCTCGCCGAGTCCAGGAACCTGCGTGGTGGTCGAGCTCATTCCCGGTACCGCGGGGCTGGTGGACCGGGCGACGGGCCGAGCACGCTGAGCCGGGCGCGGTACATCCGATCCCAGGTGCCGTCGGAGCGGATCCGGTCGAGCACGCCGTTGACGAAGCGAACGAGTTCGGAGTTTCCCTTCGGCAGACCGATCGCATAGTTGTCCCGTCCCAGCGGATCGCCGACGACTTCGAGATTGGCGTCCTGCATCGCGAGTCCGTGCAGGATCGTCTCGTCGGTGCTGACCGCGTCGGCGTGTCCCTGCTGTATCGCCGCCAGGCAGTCGGTCCAGCTGGTCGTGCCGATGACCGTCGGCCGCGCCGGAAGGGCGAACAGCGGCTCCGCCGACGTGCTGCCGTGCGCGGCGCATACACGTTTGCCCGCGAGATCGTCCGGGGTACGAATGCCGGAGTTATTGGCCACCAGAATACGTTGCGCCGAAACGTAGTACACGCTGGAGAAGTCGACATCCTTCGCACGTTCGCAGGTGGCAGAAAAGGTGTTCACGATCAAATCGACCTCGTTGTCGCGCAACGCGTCGATACGTTCGGCCGAGGGGACCGTGCGCAGCTCGATTCGCTCCGGATCGCCGAACAGGGCACGGGCGATCTCCCGCGCGAGGTCGATATCGAAACCCTCCACCTGACCGGTCTGCGGATTGCGGAAGCCGAACAGGTAGGTGTTCTGCTCCACCCCAACCCGGACCCGGCCGTTCGCGACGATCTTCGCCATCGCCGAACCGGGTGGCATAGAGCCGGGTGGCGGCAGCGGGCCGGGCCGCAAACTCGCTGTCGCATCGCAGGTTTTGTCACCGCGCTGGTGCGGTGCGCTGGTGATCTCGGCTGCGCCGGGCGGCAATGGATTCACCCGGCCCAGCGCTATCGGCGCACGAGTGGAGGTGCCGGAACCGCAGGCGGTCACCAGCGCCGACACACCGACCAAAACCGCCACTACGAACGGCGACAATCGCCTGCTAACCAGAACCGCCTTACGCGCGACCCTCCGATCACCTCCGGTTCTCGGTCGGTCTCGTATCCAGCCGCGGATCTGCATCGGGGTGGCCTCATTCCGTCTTTCGCGCACTCACAAGAACTCCTGCAGTCGCGGCCACAATCCGACGACGACCGCGCCCCCGGCGACCAGCAGCAGCACCAGCGTGCCCGCGGGACTCCAGGCCAGCGCATCCCCCGCGGAGTCGACTCCCTCGCGTAGTTCGGCCCGCGTGACAGCGAGCTGGTCGCGCACCTCGCGGTCCAGATCCGCGAACCTCGTGGCCGAACTGTCCGCACCGGCACCGATCGCCTGCCTCACCGCCGCTGGATAGTTCGCCGCCTCGTATGCCGCGAGCTGCCTGCGATGCCCGGAAATCCACCTCGAGAACCCTTGCAACGCAGCGGAATCCGAGCCCGTCGCGTTTGTCAGGCAATCCCGCAGGGCTGCGGTGTGGGTGACGAAATCGTGCTCGCCCGCCGAGATATCGCCGCGAGTGACCAACTGCAGCGTCTCATCGGTCCTGGCCTGCTGGGCCAGAATCCTGGCCTGGGCCAGCGCCTCGAACCGACTGGTCACGCTGGATCGGCCGGTCTCGACGGACGTCGCGGCGATCAGACTCGCCCCGACCGTCCACACCAGCGCGATGGCCGCCGCGCCACCGGCAACGCCCAACCCCACGTTCAGGCGACGATTGGTCAGCCGCAACAGCACGAAGGAGCCCGCGCCGCAGGCGACCAGTACCAACAGCAGCAGCATGACGCTGGTCAGCGGCAGGGCGCCGATATCCCGCTGATCGGCACGGACCGCCGTCAAGCGCTGACTGCTGAGCCGTTCGGCGTTCGGCAGCAGTGACCGCTGCATCAGGCTCGACGCCTCCCGCAGGTATGCCGAGCCGACCGGAAAGCCCTGGCGGTTGTTCGCACGCGCCGACTCGACCAGCCCGGTGTACGCGGGCAGCTCAGCGGAAATCTGTGCGACGATCCGGCGGGTCAGGTCATCCGAGGCGCCTGTCGTCGCCTCCGCCAGCGCGGCCGCCGCATCGGCCAGTGCCTGCTGGTATCCGGTACGCACCTCCGGTGATTCGATACCGCCGGACAGGAACGCCGCGGCCGCCAGCGCGTCGGCCGCTGACAGTGCGACATACAGACTCTGCGCCGCATAGGCCACCGGCTCGGTGCGTTCGAGCACGGCATCACGCCGATTCAGCTTGCCATTCAACTGATTGGCGCAAGCAAGTCCGGCGATCAGGCACAGCACGGTCGAGACGACGACGATCGCGCCGATCGCGCCGGGCGTCGTCCCGGCGAAGCGTCGCACCCACAGTCCTCCGTTGCGGATGCTCGCCGGTACGCGAGGTCCCACACCGTTCCCCAATCCGATTGCAGCGGGTGTCTCCAATCGCGACAGTGTACGGGAGGCTGATTCAGTCCGCCGAGGATCGCCAAACTGCGCGAATCCGCCGTGCGGACTACACCTTCGACACCGGCGTTCAAGAACCGCTGACCGACGAAGGCCTGCTAGTTCGCCGCGAGTAACGGAGCGCGACTATCACGGACCGAGGCCGAGGTCGCCCACTCATCCGAGTCCTGTTGCAGCCGTGAAGAGTGACGGCATTCGTGTTCACTCGTGCCGTTCGGCTTCAGCGACCGGCGGGCCGAGGCGGCGGTGTCGGGATCGGCCGGCACGGTGGACATCGGTCGGGATTATTTGGGGAGCACGTTTTGCAGTTCGCCCAACGCGTGCTGAGCAATTGCGAGAATGTTGTGTTCCTGCGCCAGGTAATCGGCCCAACCTTGTTCCTGCGCTTGGCGCAGGTAAGGTGGCAGCGGCTGGTTCAGTTCGGCAATGGCCTGTTGCAGTATCGGTTCCATCTGGGCGCGCAGCTCACCGTTGCGTGCGGCTTGGTTGTCGACTTCGAGTTGTCCGCCCTGCGTGGCGTAATTGTAGAGCTCGTATTCTTGTTGCTGAGCGGGATCTATTTCTATACGTCCGTTGAAGAAGTGTGAATAGGACACGTATTTCGCGTCGGCGGTGCGTACCGCCGCGACGTGTGCGGGCGCATTCTGGTTGAAGAGGACGGCTGCCTCTTCGATGGTGGGTTCGTCGGTGGCGTGGACGATCCAGGGGCGCCCGGCAGTGCCCCTATCGCGGCACAGGGCGGCGATGTCGAGGCGATCGGCGAGGTGTGCGTACCTCGCGTCCCCCCGCCATGCGCTCCCGCCGGTAGCGATCGTCAGCAGCAGCGGGGTGATATCGGCGCTGGAAGTGAGCTGTCCGCGAGTGCTGGTCGACGACGTGGGGCTCAGCAGTCCGCGGGGATCGTGCACATAGAGCGGCACCCTGATCGCCTCGTCATAGGCCGCGCCGCCTTTACCGTGCAGCCCGTGCGAGCCGGCGTAGTCCCCGTGGTCGGAGGTGAAGACGATGACAGTGTTGGCGGCGACATCCGGGCGCTGGTACAGCCCGTCGAGCACCCGGCCGATCTGGATGTCGACCTGCTGCTGCAACCACAGGTAGAGGTTGCGCATGTCGATCCACTGTTGCTCGGCACCAGGAGTTCCGTAGGGAGCCATCCCGAACGCGACCGCCGAGGCTTCTACCAACGCCATCTGTAGGCGCGGCTTCTCGGCCAGCTGTTCGAGAGTTTCGTAGTTCGCGGGCAGGTCGGTCATCCAGCGTGGAATGTCGAGCTGCGCTTGAAGGCGTCGGGTCCATCGGGGCCACCATTGGATGTCGTGCGGATTGACCAACGACACCGTGCAGCACCACGGCCCTCGACCTGCTTCCGCGTCCAGCCAAACGAGGAATTGGTCGACGATCGCAGGGTCCATCTGCAAGCCCTGTCCGGGCGCACCGTTGGGTGATGGATAGGTGCCGCCTGCGAATCCGTAATTTGCCAGCGACCCCGGATCAGTGTCCGAGTCGTGCCCGAGATGCCATTTCCCCCACCACACCGTCTCATATCCATGTTCGCGGATCATCGAGCCCCAAGTGGGGAACAGCGGTGACAATGTCGACTGCGACGTCATCATGCAACCGGTCTGATGAGAGTACAAGCCGGTCAGAAGCACCCCGCGCGACGGTGTGCAGTCGTTCGCCGCGGTGTAGTGCTGTTCGAATGACACAGCGGCTCGGCGGATTCGAGCGATACTCGGCAGTATTCCGTCCAGCGCTTCCTGGTCGGGGAACCACATCGGCGCGCGCATCTCGTCCACGAGCACCACGAGGATGTTCGGCCTGTCAGGGTCGACATCGGCGCGGGCCCTTCCGGCCCCTGTCGCGCCCGACATCGAGGTGGCAGCCGTTGCGGCCGCGGCACCGCGGGCAAAGAACCCACGCCTGTTGATCGACACGCTCTACTCCATTCACGGAATGTTGCACATCTCGGTTGTCTGGGATCTGATCGATCAGTCGACACCTGTCGGTAATGTCGCTGCGGTATCCGGGGTGCCGAACTAGACGGCCATCGGCACTATAGGTGAGAAGCCCCGCGAAAGTGTCGAAGGCGGACACGACCGCGATCGCGTCGACCAGTCGAGCCCGCGCACGGCCGGGCCCGGTGGGCAGTCGCGCATCCCAGGCGCAGTGCGCCATCTGATGCCGGGCACAGGCGGCGGGGTGGCGTCGACCCGCGCCGACCAGATCCTGCGGACTGCTCAGGACGCGCGCCGTGACCTGATCGAGAGCGACTTCACAGTAATTACACGGGTGATTCTGCTGAAGCGCACGGCGTGGGGCGATGTATTGGAAGTGTGCTCACCGAGCAAAGTCCGGCCCCGAGGAGGTCAGCCATGCATACTGCCACTACGTCCAGCATGCCGCGGATCGAGACGCCGGGGAGTGCCGGGACGTCGGGGGATTCGGCGAGCCGACGTGGGTTGCGGTCGATCAACGCTGACGCGGTGGCCGTCGAGACCGACGCGGTGACCGGGGCGACAGCGTTCGTCGTCGCGGACGGTGTCGGGGATCATCTGCTTGCCGCCAGAGCGGCGCGCATGGTCGCCTCGACCGCGGCGCGGGTAGGTGCGCGCGACGGGGCCCGAGCGGGAATCATCGTCGCGCAACAGGAATTGCTGCACGAGCTTCCGGAGTCGTCGGCCGATAGTGTGCTCGTCGTCGCGGTGCTGCCCGCCGCGGGTCGACCGGATCGGCCCTGCGAGGTGGCGTGGGTCGGGGATTGTCGCGCGTATCGGTGGAACGGGCGGGTATTGCACCAGATCACCACCGACCACACCGTCGCCGAGTTATGGCGAGCCCGTGGGCTCGTTCCTCCGCCACGGATGAACCACCTCGTCACCACCTCGGCGCGCACCGTGCGTCCGGCCGATATCGGTTACGCCGCGACCGGATCGAGCACGGGTAGGCTACTGCTGAGCACCGACGGCGTGCACAAGCCGCTCGGCATCGCCACGATCAAAGCCCTACTCGCGGACGGAAACACAGCCGGGGTCATCGCGAACACCTTGGTGGACACCGCCCTCCGTACCGGAGGAACCGACAACGCCACCGCCCTCGTCGCGGACTACCGTCCCCCAGTGCCGAACATCTCGTGAGCCATTCCACCCGGCTGTCGGCGCGGCCCGGCGGAGAACTCGATCTCCCACCCGCCTGGCCGTGTCGCCACAGCTGCTCAGCACTTCGGTGATCCGGGCGAGCCCGGAAGCCTCCGTCATATGCCAGTGCTTCAGGTCCCCGATCAGCGGACCGGCACCGGGGAAGTGGTGCACCACCATGGCCAGCACATACTCGGTAGGTGCAGCGCGGTCCCCGCCTGCGATCCGGGACAGCGCGCCCCGAGCAGTACCTCGGTGGTGACGTCGAAGGTGGTCGGAAGCAGGGTGGCCACGGCGGATACGACCTCCGCGGGTGTCACCGTCCGCTCCTCGAACCGCAGGACGGCCTGCTCGAACGGGAGGATCAGCGGCGCCGACCCTGCTCGGTGCGCGGTAGGCCGGGCACAGGATCTCATGCCTGACGATCAGGTCCGCGACGGCGGCACGCAGTGCGTCCGCGTCGAGGGTTTCGGTGAGCCCCGCCGCGAACAGCACGTTGTAGGCCGCCAGCCGGGTGTCGAACTGGTTTCTGGCCCGATCCCGAGGATAGTGCGGGTCGATGGGGAGGAAACCCGTGCACCCGAGATCGAGCCGCTACTGATCCGGCGGGAACTGGCCGGCGGACGGTTCCCTCTCCTATAACCTGCTGTGCGAGTTGTCTCGCGGCAGTATCACCTGGGCATGGTTGCCCACCGAAGCCTGAATCGCAGGAGCCCTGAATGGAATCGGCGGACAGTAGTGTTCGAGCCGGAACGGCGCGGCGGTGGACCATCACGATCATCCTGGCGATCGCAATGGTGGTCGCCGCGGTGCTCGGCATCGTGCTGCTGCCCGGAGTCACCGGCGACCGGCCGCCGTTCGACCCGGCCGTCGTTCCCGGCACTCAGGTTGTTTGGGTGACCGCGCCGGTCGGCGCCGACCACGGGACATTGCAGCTGTGGCAGCGAAACAGGCTCCGGCACTGGGAACGCACGTTCACGGTGCCGGCTTGGGTCGGTACGGAAGGGATTTCGAAGGAAGCCAAGGAAGGCTCCAGCTACACACCGGAGGGAACATTCGCGTTGACCGAAGGCTTCGGCCGGTTGTCCGACGTGGATGCGAAGCTTCCCTACCTGTCGGTCGACTCGTCGAACACCTGGTGGTGGATATCCGACACGAAAAGCCCGCTGTACAACCAGAAATACCAGTGCGTCGAGGCCGACTGCCCGTTCGACACCGCGCTGAGCGAGAACCTCGGGAGAACCGAGCCGCAATACAACTACGCGCTGGTCATCGACTACAACCGCTTCCCTGTGGTGCCGAAGAAGGGCTCGGCCTTTTTCGTCCACGTCGAAGCCGGTAAGCCAACCGCAGGCTGCGTCGCGGTCGCCGACGAAGTCATGCGTACCCTCCTGACCACCCTCGAACCTTCGAGGAAGCCGGTCATCGGCATGTACTCCACCTGAATCCCCCGCTGAGAAGGCCGGATTCGCATTCGTGCTCGTAGGCGATGCGGGCCACGTCGAAGAGCTGGCCTGACCAGATGGATGGTGATCGACGAATGGCTGCGTTGTATCGACGATCACGTCCAACGGCCACCCGTTCAGCCGGATCTCCTGGTAGTCAGCTCTTTCCGAACCCGAGTACCATCGCTGAATCGTAGGGGAAAGATCGGATGTGACCACAGAGTGTCCGGCGTGTCAGACGCCCCTGCGGCATCGACGGCTGACCGCCCCGCCCGACAGCGCAGTGGCGATAGCATCCTCATCAGACCGTCAAATTTTGCTCACGCTGATTGTGTTTGGTGGCACACGCGCCGTGATGGCGGATAATCCATGCGGTACGACCGCACCTCGTAGAGGGCCATTCAGCGCCGACGGAGCCAACGGCGTCCGCCAGATGTCACTACGGACTCGTTCCGGGCGCGGTCGGCGCGGCGTGGTAGACGACACCCTCGTCGGCCCTCCGCGCCGGGTACGCCACGGTGCTAGCTACACCGGATTGTCCGCACGACCACGTCAGGAGCACATGTGACCACTTCCCTCGCGGTGAATCTCAAACACACCCGCGATATCCATCCCGACATCGACGTGCCGCTGGTTCGGGATGCCATTCATCCGGACCGGGCGCTGTGGTCACCCGCGGAGCTGCACAAGCTGACCAGCGAGGTGGCCGATGCATTGGCGACGCCGCTGCTGGATATCGTGCGGTTCGGCACCCAGCAACGCTGGTGGACCCGACTGGCACTGACCATGGGCGTCGAACTGTGGCTGCTGTCGTGGGCTCCGGGACAAGGCACCGAACCGCATGACCACGGCGGCGCGTCCGGTGCGTTCACCGTCTCCATCGGCGAACTCAGCGAGGAATACCTGCACACCGGTGGGCCGGTCCGGACCGCGAAATGGCAAGCCGGCGACACGGTCGCATTCGGACCCGATCGGGCGCACCAGCTCCGCAACCACAGCGCGCGCCCCGCCGCGTCAGTGCATGCGTATTCGCCACCACTGCGGCCGGTCCGCGAGTACCGCACTCTCACAGATTTCGCTGGTGCATGAGCGAGCGCAGCGAGCGATCGGTGGGCACAGCCGAGCATCACTCGGTCATGACGGAGTCGAGCGCCAGCGAGGCGGAGGCATGAGCGAGCGATCGGTGGGTACAGCCGAGCATCACTCGGTCATGATGGAGTCGAGTACCCGCGAGGGTGAGTTATGAGTGAGCGGAGCGGACGATGAGCACAGGCGCCGAGAAGATGGTTGCCCTGGCCAGAGCACAGCTGGATCGGGTCACCCCGGAGCAGGCGGCCGCGTTGCAGACCGACGGAGCGCTCATGGTGGATATTCGGCCGTACGCGAACCGGCTTGCCGAGGGAGAGATTGCCGGTGCGGTGGTGGTCGAGCGGATCGTGCTGGAGTGGCGCCTCGATCCGACCGGCGAACACCGGCTACCGAGCATCACCACGGATACTCCGGTGGTGATTATGTGCAACGAGGGCTACGCGTCCAGCCTCGCCGCGGCCGACGCACGCCGCCTCGGCTTGCGTCACGTTACCGACCTCATCGGTGGATTCCGGGCGTGGAAGGCAGCCGGGTTGCCGGTGGTACCGGGAGGAACGCAAGCGGTGCCGTAGCCACCGCGCCGCCACATGGCAGCTTCGGCGAGCCGTTCCGACAGGCATGACCACCGGCTCCACCCGGTCGGCTCGGTGACCTCGGCTGGTCGGCGAGATTGTGGTGGTGGCTCTAGGCTGTGCCGGTGCTACTCAGGCCAGGAGCCCGGTTCGCGAAGTATGTTGTCCGGGCACCTCTGGGGCGTGGCGGCAGCAGCGAGGTGTACCTCGCAGAGGATCCAGAACGGTCGAGCGCGGTGGCGCTGAAGGTCCTCAGTGGCGCCGACAGCCGATCGGAGCCGGCGAGGGGCCGGTTTCGCGACGAGTTCGATATCGCGCACGCGTTGCAGCACCCGAACATCGTTCAGGTGTATGCGCATGGTGAGTTCGAAGGCTTGTTATGGCTCGCGGCCGAGTATGTCGACGGTGTCACCGCGTCTGCGCTGGCCCCGGGGCCGCACAAGAGTCCGGATCTGGCGCTGGCGCTGGATGTACTCGCCGGTATCGCGGAGGGGCTGGACTACGCGCACACTCGGGGTGTGGTTCACCTCGATGTCAAGCCGTCGAACATCCTTGTCGGCCGCGGTGATCCGGTGACTGTGATGCTCACCGATTTCGGAACGGCTCGCCGATGGGAGGAGGTCGAGCCGGTGGTCCCTGGTGGCTTCGTGGTGGGGTCGATTCCGTATGCGGCGCCGGAGTTGTTGCGGGGCGAGAAGCTGTATCCGGCGACGGATCAGTACTCGCTCGCGTGCTCGGCGGTCGAATTGCTCACCGGTCGCCCGCCGTTTCTTCGGTCGACTCGGTTCGCGCTCGCAGAGGCACAGTTGCATAAGCATCCGCCCGACGTCTCGTCACGTCGGCGCTGGATCCCGCACGCGGTCGACTCGATCCTGGACAAGTCGTTGGCCAAGGATCCGTTCGCCCGATACCCCACCTGCGCGGAGCCGATCCGGTTGATCGCGCACGCGTTGCGTGGTATCGAACCATCCGAATGACCCCAGCGTGGTGCGGGTCGATATGGATCCGAATGGAAATGGACGCGAGAGGACGTATCCCTTGCACGGGTCATCCTCGAATTCAACGGTGGCGAACGACTGGTTTCGTGGGAACCACTCGTGCGAATGAGTTCGACAACAGCCGTCAGGGGCTGGGATGACGTCGGGTAGATGCGACGATGTCGGTCGCGGTGGCCTGGCTCAGTCGCGGTGGCCTGGCTCATCCGCGCGCCGGCAGCGGTACTTTTCCATTCCGTGGTTCGGGTCGGTCAGCCGATTCCCTCTCGGATAGCGATCCCCCTGCGGAGACCGCGGGGAATCTTCGGCGGATCTGAGAGATGCAGCGGAGGACCTCATGCAGTTCGGTCCGGAGTCGACGCAACTCTGCGGTGCGTCCGGCAGGACTCGATGGACCTGCGCGTTTCATCGCTTCGATGAAGTAGGCCAACTCGTCTGCCTCCGCGACCAGTAGGTTGAAAAACACTGCGGCCTGAGCCCTGTCAGCGTGGTCGTTCACTGTCGGCTCGTGTCACCTCGAGGTTTCGGACAGTTCTCGACCCGCGCCGCGTTCGACGAGTAGCGGCACGAACTCGCGCACCGACGCGCCCATGAAGCGTTTGTGGATTCGTTGGACAACCGATGCGATGGTCTCGGCGGGTAGCTCTGGATGGCACTTCGTGAGTCGCGCGACGACATACCGGATCTGCGTAGCCTCGTCGTTTTGCATGGCTCGGTCCCTGCTCGGTGGTTTGTATGCGAACAAGCACGCCACCTGCATCAGGACTTTCCCCAGAAGTGACCGCACGGCCGGGACTGGGCATCTCGATGCTCTTCGGCACTGTCTTGCTCTACGCGCTCGGCAAGACAGTGACTTCGTGACGGATCGGCGTGCGCTGAACTGCAAGATCGTCACGCTATATAATGTACCGTTATGCGACGGTACATTCAATAAGGCGGCACACAAGCTTCAACGGCTTGTCGAGCCGAGACCAACCGGCAAGCATCGCAGCGATATTCGAATAGCAGTACGCGAAACCAGCTGCGCGGCAACCAACTAACGGCCGCCGAGTTGCATATGGTGCAGCCTGCCACGGCAGCTGCGGCGAACCGTCAACATGACCGGCGCGCAGGGAGACCTGCTGCAGACCTCCCCGGGCACCGCGGCCGCGGCACAGGCTCGGGTCACAGCGGTCACGCAGCATGTCAAGGCACTCGCCGACACGGAGCTGGTGAGCACCGCCCCGACCCGGCCGGCCGGAGGGCGGTGTTCGTTCGTCCAGACGACCGAGGCGGGCCGCACCGAGTTGCGACAGCTCCTGCGGATCGGTGACCAGGTCTTCGGCGCGGTCGTCACCGACTGGAGCGCCGAGGACGTCGTCGCCCTCACTGCTCTGCTCGACCGGCTGAGCGAATCTCGGGCGGCTCGGGACCGAACAACAAAACCGAGCAAACACCCGGCGCGGCAACCCCTTCGGCCGGAGCCGGGGCTGACGACATCCGCGTCGCCATCGAACGGAACTACTGATGTCCCCCACAGGGTTCCGGCGCTGAAACGAAAGATGTCCGCCGCCGGGCGCCGACCAACAGTCTCCGTATCGAGGGATCGGCCGCGAGGCGTCCGGGGCACGCCGCTGCCGAATCAGGTGTATCTCGGGGTTCGTCCCCCGGATGTGCAGTGCCAGGCCGGCTACCGTCCCGGCGGCGTGTCTCGCGACGAGATCGGGCCGAACGCACGACGCTCCAGTCACCGAACCCGATACTGACTGTGTAGGCCTGCTATCTCGGTACCCGTACGAGGTGCCCGGGACGCAACGCAATACAAATCAAGGGGGTCCGGCAATGACCAAGATCAAGGATCTGAATCCTCTCCGAATGGCCGATATCGGCGGCTCGGATCTATTCATCCCGTTCAGGATGCCGAGCGGTGACATCGGGTTCGTCCCCGGTGACACATTCGCGGGCACCGAACCCGCGGTAGGCGGCCCGAACTGGCGTTCGCCGATGCTACTGCGAAGCAACACCCACGACATGGCCAAACCGATCGAGTTCCAATCGGCCGCACGCGGCGCTCGACAACTATGGGATTACGTCCACGACAACCCGGAATTCTCGACCGTATTGCCCTGTGACGCGATAACCATCGGTAACCGAATCTATTTGTGGGTGATGGTGACCCAAGGTCTGGGGAACGAGCGGTGGTGCGAGATCCGCTATTCCGACGACAACGGGGAGAACTGGACCGACACCGCAGTTCGGTGGTCGACCAGCGTATTCGGTGGCAAACGCACCATGATTTCCTGGGAGCGCGGTGGTGACGGTTACGTCTACGTCATCTCGACCGGAGGGCTTGCCCGCAACAAGAACATGCTGTTGTGGCGGGTGCGCGAGAATCATGCCGACCTCACCGACCCGGCGGCCTGGCAGGGGTGGGGCTGGAACGGTCAGAACTGGGAATGGGGCCGAGATCCGGGCAGTGATCCGCGACTGGGCATACTCGCCGATGGCACCAGGCTCGGTGAGATCGGGCTTCGCCGAATACAGGGGAACTGGGTGATGTCCGGCTTCGATGCCGGCGCTTACACCGCTTTCGTCAAGGTAGCCGGAAAAATCACCGACAATTGGCGTACCGCCAGGACGTACCGGCCGGTGAAGGGGTCGCCGTGGGTGCTGGGCGGACCGGATATCGTGCCCCGCCTCTACGGCTGTTATGTCCACCCGGACAGCAGGTTCGACGGCGCATTCTGCATGATCGTGAGCGAGTGGGCAGAATCCGGTAACCCTTATCGCGCAATGCAATTCCGAATCTTCGGCATCTGGTCGGCCGTTCCGATCGCCTAGACCCATCGGATCCGACCCGGCCGATCACGAACGAATTCGGCCGGGGCCGGGCGTGACTTCCGCAGTCGTCGTTTCGGATCACCGGACCTGCGGCCGTCCGGGTGCCGGTCGCGGGTGGCGCGCTTCCCGCCGCCCGCGACCGGGGACACTACCGCGATATATCGCCCCCCGGCATCCGTGCCGCAGCCGGGCTCGTACAGGCGACTGTCCTGCTGTTGCCGAGCCGGGGCTGCCGGAAAGTTGTCAGCATTCGTTCATGAACCTTTCGAGGATCGGGCAAACGACGGACAGTGCGTATGGGTGGGTCATCTCGAGGTGACGTGCGTCGACGACCATGTTGTGAATGTCGCCTGCGATGTACGGTCGCCACGTCTGTGCCACAGCGTCGTGGTCTGCGCGATCTTTCCCTGCGGTGAAGAAGACCAGGTCGCCGTCGAAAACTTCCGGCCGGTAATCGTGCGCGATGCCGCTCGCAGTCTCGAAGCTGTTCATCACCCGATCAGCCTGGTCGGCGGTGAACATCCCAGTTCCGGTCACCTGCTCACGAATGACGGCCCATGCTTGCTCAGGGGTGGCTGCCGTCACCTCGTCGCCGAGGTCGAACAACTCCCGCCAGCCGCCGAGCAGGTCGGCCATCAGCTGTCCCGGCGCGGCCTCGTCCGCGGTGGTGATCGTCGCCGCGGCCAGCTCCTCCTCTGAACCGGCGGCGCTGTCCAACATCGCCAGCATGCCGACCTGCTCACCCTCGCGCTGGAGTCGTACCGCCATGGCATGCGCGATCGCACCGCCCAACGACCATCCGAGCAGGTGATAGGGACCGCTGGGCTGGGCTCGGCGAATCTCGGTCACATAGCGTTCGGCCAGTTGATCCACGGAGTCCGCAGGTGGTTCGCCCTCCACCACATGCGGATCCTGCAAGCCGTAGATCGGCCGATCCTTGT
This sequence comes from Nocardia sp. NPDC023852, assembly GCF_040639505.1. Classification (NCBI taxonomy): domain Bacteria; kingdom Bacillati; phylum Actinomycetota; class Actinomycetes; order Mycobacteriales; family Nocardiaceae; genus Nocardia; species Nocardia sp. NPDC023852. The sequence continues at coordinate 80,775 of NZ_JBFAAB010000014.1, read as the reverse complement.
GCAGATGTTCGACCACACCGCCGTAGGACCACGCCAACCCGCCCGCAGGGTGGACACCGAATATCGCGGGCTTCGGGCCGCTCGCACGCAGCGGAAGCAGCACTTGCAGACCGGAGCTTCCCTCCGCGTCGTCGGCTCTGACCGCCAACGCCTTCGGCGTCGCATCGTCGAACATCCACGGCAACGCGATCGTCACACCGCGTGCACGCAGTTCGGTCACCACCATCGTGGCCAGCAGCGAATTGCCGCCCAAGTCGAAGAACCCGTCCGATGCCCCGACCCGCTGGACTCCCAGGACCTGCGCATAAACCTCGCTGATCATTTTCTCCGTATGGGTCCGCGGTGCGACGAACTCGTTCGCCGGTACGTCGAAATCGGGGGCGGGCAGCGCCTTTCGGTCGAGCTTGCCGTTGACCGTCAACGGCAGTTCAGGCAAGACCATGATCGCGGACGGCACCATGTAGCTCGTCAACACCTGAGCAGCGGCTTCCCGTACTTCGCCCGGATCGAGTTGCTTACCGTCGACGCCCACGACATAACCGATCAGCTGATCCACGCCACGATCGTGGTGATGCACCGCCACCGCTGCCCGCGTCACGAGCGGATGCCGGAGCAGCGCCGACTCCACCTCGCCCATCTCGATCCGGAAACCGCGCAACTGCACCTGCGCGTCGGCCCGGCCGACGTATACCAACTCCAGCCCGGTGGTGGTCTTCCGCCACCGGCCGACATCTCCTGACCGATACAACCGGGCGCCATCCGGATCGAACGGGTTCGCCACGAATCGGCCCGCCGTCAACGCCGGAGCTCCCAGGTACCCACGCGAGAGTTGGCCACCTGCCACATAGATTTCCCCAGCGACGCCGATCGGCACCGGATGCAGCCGGTCGTCGAGCACATACACCTGCAATCCCGGCAGCGGCGATCCGATCCCGGCCACGCCCGCCGCACCGACTTCACAGAACGTCACGTGCACAGTCGTCTCGGTGATCCCGTACATGTTCACCAATCTCGGCGACTTCGGCTCGTGCGCCGCGAACCAGCCGGTCAACCGCGACGCGTCCAATGCTTCGCCACCGAAAACGACATATCGCAAGGCGAGATCACCAGCGGTGCAGCCGGATTCGCGATACACGCGCTCCGCGTCGGCGAACCCGTAGAACGCCGATGGGGTCTGGCTCAACACCGTTACGCGCTCCCGCGCCACGACGTCCACCAACGCCTCCGGCGACCTGGAGGTGTCGTAGTCGACAACGACCAGCCTGCCGCCGGACAGCAATGCGCCCCAGATTTCCCAGACCGTGAAATCGAAGGCATACGAATGGAACATCGTCCACACGTCATCGGGGCCGACGTCGAATCGCTCGGCCGCGTTGGTGAACAATGTGACCACTTCCCGATGGCTCACCGCCACCCCCTTGGGGCGACCTGTGGAGCCCGAGGTGTAGATCACGTAGGCGACGTTGTCCGGCCGCACACCTGACACCACCGGACCGAAAGAACTCGCGACGGCGTCCACGCAATCCTCGACGAGCACCACCGGCGCCGCGTACTCCGGTACCGCCGACACCAAGTCGGCCGTCGTCAACACGGCCGCCGGACCTGCGTCGTCGAGCATGAACCGCAATCGCTCCTGCGGATATGCCACATCCAGCGGCAGATACGCCGCCCCCGCTCGCAGCACTCCGAGCAGGCCCACGATCAGCTCGATCGACCGCGGCAAGGCCACTGCCACCAGCGATTCCGGCCCAACGCCGTGCTCGGTCAGCCGAGCGGCGACCAAGGCGGAGCGCTGATCCAGCTCCGCGTAGGTCAGCTGCGACTTACCGTGAGTCACCGCAACCGCCGTCGGCTGTGCGACCGCGCGGGCGGCGAACATCTCCCCGAGAGTCGCGTCCGTGACCGCGACGCCGTCATCCCCTGCCGCGTCCAGCAATTCGCTTCGCTGCACCGGATCCACGATGTCGATATCGCCGACCACGACCTGCGGATTCGCGGTCACCTCCTCCAAGATCCGCACGTACGCGTGCGCGAACCGACTGATCGTCTCCTCGACGAAGAGGTCGGTGGCAAAGGTCAGCCGCCCCACCATGCCGGCCGGACGCCCCTCGTCGGTGAACCTTTCGACAAGCTTCACGCTCAGGTCCGCCTGTGCCTGCTCGAAACCGCTCTCGATGGGCTCGACAGTGAGCCCCGGCAGCTCCAACGCGGCCTTACTGAGATTCTGGACATCGAGAATCACCTGGTACACCGGAAGATGCGCGGTAGACCGTGGCGGATTCAGTGTCTCGACAATCTGCTCGAAGGGCACATCCGCATGTGCGAACGCGGCCAGGTCCGTCTCACGCGTCGCGGCGAGCAATTCGGCGAACGGCTGCTGCGACGACACCCGCGACCGCAACACGACCGTATTGACGAACATGCCGATCAGGTCGTCGAGTTCGCGCTCCCCGCGGCCGGCCACCGGTGTGCCCACCGCGACGTCGTCGACACCTGCCAGCCTCGACAGCAGGACGGTCAACGCGGCGTGCAGGACCATGAAAACCGTCGCGTTCGCCTTCCGCGCGACCGAGTCGATCCGCGCCCGCAACTGGACGGGGATCTCGAACTCGACCGCGGCGCCGCGCATGGACGCGACCGGTGGTCGGGGCAGGTCGGTCGGCAACTCGAGCAGCTCGGCCAGCCCGCCGAGTGTGTCCTTCCAGAATCGCAACTGCCGGGACATCACCGAGTCGGGATCGTGCTCATCGCCGAGCACCTCGCGCTGCCACAACGAGTAGTCCGCGTACTGGACCGGAAGGGCCGGCCACATCGGCTCTGTCCCTTCCCTACTCGCCTGGTAGGCCACTGCGACATCCCGCGTGAGCGGCATCATCGACTGTCCGTCGGCGCAGATGTGATGCACGGTGATCACCAAAACGTGATCACGGGGACCGAGAGCGAACACCTCGACACACAACGGAGGCGCCTGTGTGACATCGAAGCTCGCCGAGACCGCGGCGGCCGCCCGTTCCATGACATGCTCTTCGTCGACCGCGACCGGAGTCAGCACGGGGGCGACGTCTTCGACAGGCACCACGACCTGATGAGGCGTTCCGTCGGTCATGGGGAACTTGGTGCGAAGCGACTCGTGCCGGGCGATGACCATTTCGCACGCCTGCCGCAGCGCGTCGATGTCGAGCTCGCCCTGGAGCCGAATCACCAACGGGATGTTGTACGCGCCGACCGAGGTGTCGAATTGATTGAGGAACCACATCCGCTGTTGTGCAGGTGAAAGAGGCACAAGAGCAGGCCGAGTTCTCGGTGTCAGCGGTACCCGAACGCTGCGCTCGAGGGTAGCCAGACGAGTGGCGAACTCGGCGACAGTCGACGCTTCGAACAGGTCCCGGACACCGATGCTCACTTCGAGTGCCGTGCTCAACTGGGCAGTCGCCCGCGTTGCCGACAGCGAATTGCCACCGAGGTCGAAGAAGCTGTCCGTCGCTCCTACTCTTTCGATGCCCAAAACGTTCCCGAACACTTCCGCGACGCGCCGCTCGGTATCGTCGCGCGGGGCGATCCACTCTCGACCGTCCGAGAATTCCGGCGTGGGAAGCGCGAGGCGGTCGAGCTTGCCGGTCGTGGTAAGCGGGAGTTCGGCGAGAACCATGAACGCGTCGGGCACCATGTGCGCAGGCAACCGCAACCGTGCGGTAGCCCTGACCTCGCTTGGATCCACATCCTCGTCGCTTACGAGGTAGCCGACGAGCCGGTCGATGCCGCGCTCGTCCTTCCGCAACACGACAACCGCGTGTTCTACCCCGGGGTGTCCAGCAAGGACGGTTTCGATCTCGCCGAGCTCGATGCGTTGACCGCGGATTTTGACTTGGAAGTCGGTGCGGCCGAGGTATTCGAGGGTGTGATCGGTAGTCCAGCGTGCCAGGTCGCCGGTGCGGTACATCCGTGAGCCGGTCGCACCGAACGGATTCGCCACGAACGCCACCGCCGTTGTCGCGGGCCGGTTCATATACCCACGTGCCAACTGCACACCCGCGACGTACAACTCACCCACCACCCCGACCGGCACCGGCCGCAACCACGCATCCAACACGACAGCCTCGACACCACGGATCGGACCACCGATGGTGACCGGGTCGCCGACACGCAACGGGTCGCTGATTCCGACCAAGATCGTGGTCTCGGTCGGCCCGTACCCGTTGAACAGCCACCGCCCCGGCGCCCACACCGCGACCGTCTCGGCCGATACCGCTTCCCCACCCGCCACCAACACCCGCAACGAATCCAACCCGGCAGGCGACATCGTCGCCAACACACTCGGTGTCACGAACGCGTGCGACACCCGATGCGTACGAATCAACTCCGCCAACTCCTCGCCGGCGAACACCTCCGCCGGAGGCACTACCAATGAAGCGCCATTCGCGTGCGCCAGCAGAACCTCGAGAACCATCACATCGAAACCCGGAGCCGCCGCCTGCAACACCCGCGACCCACTGTCCACCTGGAAACGGTCACGCTGGGCGGCCGAGAAGTTGGCCAACCCCTCGTGCGTCACCGCAACGCCCTTCGGGGTCCCCGTCGAACCCGAGGTGTAGATCACGTATGCCGCATCCCGAACATGCGGCGCACGCACCCGGTCCGCATCGGTGACAACCGCCGACGATCGAGACGAGATCGACGCCTCGGTGTCCGGATCGTCGAGAACCATCAGCCGGACCCGGTCGGGAAGCAGGTTCCGCGATGCCTCGGTCGTCATAGCGACCCGCAGACCGGAGTCCGCGACCATGTGTGCGACACGCTCGGCCGGGTTCCGAGGATCCAACGGCACGAACGCGGCGCCCGACTTGGCCACGGCCCACACCCCGACCGCGAACTCCAGCGAACGCGCCATCGCCAACCCGACCTGATCCCCCGGTCCGACACCCCAACCGATCAACTCGCGCGCCACCCGGTTCGACCACTCATCCAACTCGGCATAGGACACCGTGCGCGCACCCGAAATCAATGCCGCCGCAGCAGGGTTCTCGACTACGCCGGCTGACAACAACTCTGCCAGCGCTCGCGGCGCCTCCGCACTCCCACCCGAAGCCGGCACCAATTCACGCCGCTCATCGTCGGTCAACAGGTCGACGGCACCAAGCCGCGCTTGCGGATCAGTCGTGATAGCTCGCAGGACGGTTTCGACGCGGGCGGCCAGACCGGACGCCGTCACGGCATCGATACGGGACTGTTGGTAGCGGATTCGGACGTGCAGCTCGTCGGTCTGGTGCGCCTGAACAGTGATCGGGTAGTGCGCGGCGTCACTTCCCTCCGCGGAGACCACCCGCATACCGTCGATATCGGCGTCGCCGAGGCCGCTGCTGTCGACCGGATACGACTCGAAGACGACCAGTGTGTCGAACAATTGGGCAGCGCCAACGGCCGACATGATCTGCGACAGTTCGACGTAGTGATGGTCGAGCAGACGGGTGTTGTCCGCCTGCAACCGGTTCAGCGCGTCCTGCATGGTCCAGTCCCGGCACACGTTCACGCCGATCGGAACCGTGTTGATGAACAGGCCGATCATCGACTCCACGCCCGGCAGTTCGGCGGGACGCCCGGAGACCGTGCTACCGAACACCACGCGTTCGACGCCGAGCAGGTTCCCCAGGACCACCGCCCAGGCGAACTGCACAATCGTCGCCATCGTCACCGCTCGAGCCCGAGCGAACTCGACCAACTCGGCTGTGACGGCGCGATCGAGAACAATCGCGAGATCGATCGGTATATCTACGGTCGTGTCCGTGCGCGAGTCCGCGACCAGCGTGGGTTCGGTGAAATCGCGCAGCACGTCTCGCCAGGCCTCGATGCCGGCGGCCCAGTCGCGCCGGTCCAACCATTCCAGGTAATCGCGGTACGACGCCACAGCCGGCAACAGATCCACCTGGGTGTCCACCGCGTAGAGACCGATCAGCTCACGCCACAACAGAGGCAACGACCAGCCGTCCAGCAGAAGGTGGTGTGCCGTCAACACAAGCCGGAAGTCTTGCGGCGCTACAGCAACGATCAGGAATCGCAACAGCGGCGGGTCGGCGGGATCGAATGTGACCGCGCGTTCGGCCGCGATCAACTCATCCAGTTCCCTTGGACTGTCGGTCAGATCGACGCTGCGCCAGCACACGGCAGTATCGACGGGAACAACCTGCGCAGGAACGCCGTCGGCCGTTCGGGTGAATGCCGCGCGCAGGTTGATATGCCGCTCGAGCAAGGCTGTCGCAGAACGCTCGAGCCGGCCCTCGTCCACTTCGCCGGCAAGGGCCAGTACCGATTGTGCCGTGTATACGTCGAGTTCGCCTGCGGCGAGTTCGGCGTGGAACAGCAGCCCCGCCTGGAGCGGCGCCAGCGACCATACGTCGGTCAGCGGTCCGTACCGGTCGGCGAACGCGTCCAGGTCGGGCTGGGTGACATCGACGAGCGGAACGTCTGCTCGGGAGAGTCCCCAGTCATCGTTCGCGCGGGCCGCTGTGGCGATCCCGGTCACGGCATCCACCCATTCGCCGACGAGTTCGGCCACGTCATCGCGGTCGAGCAACCGCGAGGCGTAACCCACGTGCGCCGACAACTGAGGTCCGGCCTCGGCGTCCACGATATTCACGTCGATCGTGACGGCCGCTGCCGCAGGCATTTCCGGATCGAACGCAGCCCGTCGATCGAACTGCTCGTCGGTCGGAATCCACGCGACGTCCGACAGTGTCGTCAGATCGACGCCGACGCGGCCGAGATTGTTGAAGCTGATCTGCGGCTCCGGCGACGCTGCGAGTCGGTCGGCCGTGTCGGTGTTCAGATAGCGCAGCAGGCCGTAACCGATCCCCTTGTCGGGGATGTCGCGCAACTGGTCTTTCACAGACTTCACTGCCGCGCGCAGGTCCGAGTCCTCGATTCCGCTCAGATCGAGCGTGACCGGATACGCGTTGGTGAACCAACCAACGGTGCGAGAGACGTCTGCTCCCTCGGCAATCTGCTCCTCACGGCCATGGCCCTCCAACAGGACTTTCATGCCCGCATGTGCGACACCGCGCCGCCTGCGCCAGCGTGTCACCGCCACGACGAGACCAGCCAGCAGCGCATCGTCGACGCTGCCGCGAACAGCGTCGGGGACCACCGCGAGCAACGCCGAGGTCACCTCCGTCGGGAGGGACACCGTCAGATGCCGCACCGTCGACTGGGTGTCGACGGCGGGATCCAACACCGCACGGCCGAGCAGTGGATCGGCAGCCGCACTCATCCGATGCCACAGCTCGAACTCGCCAACGCGATCTGCGGCGGCGGCCGCCAACGCGTGCGCCCACCGGCGCATGGATGTGCCCTGCGCGGGCAACTCCACTGGCCGCCCCTGCGTGATCTGCTGCCAGGCGGCCACGAAGTCGGGGATCAGGATCCGCCACGACACCCCATCGACAGCGAGGTGATGGATCACGATGAGGGCACGGGCATCGGCATCGACGCCCGCTTCGGGAAGCAGACACACAACCTGCAGCATCCGGCCCTCGGCCGGATCGAGGCGGTCGGATGCCTCCGCCAATGCCGCTTCCACCACGGCGGTGAAACCGTCGCTGCCTGGAACGTCCTCCGCACGGAAGGTGCGGGTCGCGACCGAACCCGCGGCATCGGCGGCGCTTTCGGGCAGCACGTCGAGCCGGCGTTCACGCAGCCTCGACCGCAGCATGTCGTGCCGTTCGAGCATCACCTGCACAGTCTCGGTCACGTCCTGGACTCGCACGTCGCGCGGCAAGCGCACCAGCATCGACTGGGCGAACCGATCTGCCGCCCCGAGTCGATCGGTGAAGAAGGACACGATCGGCGTCAACGGGATTTCGCCCACACCGCCCCCGGGCAGTTCCTCGAGCGACACCCGTTCAGCGGCTTCGGCCACTCGCGCCAGCCCACGAACCGTCTTGCGCTCGAAGATGTCCCGAGCAGTCACGATGACACCTGCGGACTTCAGTCGGGATGCCAACTGGATCGACATGATGGAATCACCGCCGAGCGCGAAAAACGAGGTGGTAGCGCCGACCGACGTCATTCCCAGCACGTCCGCGAAGACGGCGGCGATGGTGCGCTCCAGGTCGGTAGACGGCGCGACCGCATCGTCTCCGGCAATTTCGAAGACGGGTTCTGGCAGCGCTTTTCGATCCACCTTGCCGGTCGAGGACAGCGGCATGCGGTCGAGCACCATGATTGTCGAGGGCACCATGTGGGTGGGCAATACGGCAGCCACCTGATCGAGTACCGCGCTCGGTTCGACGACCGTTCCGAGTTCCGGCACGATGTACGCGGCGAGTACGGGTTGCCCGCCCGGTCCGTTGCGACTCACGGTCACAGCGGACGCCACCCTCGGATCCGCGAGCAGCGCGGCGTCGATCTCGCCGAGTTCGATCCGCTGGCCACGAATCTTGACCTGGAAATCGATGCGGCCGATGTATTCGAGCGTGCGCTCCGCGGTCCAGCGAACGATGTCGCCGGTGCGGTACATCCGCGAACCCGCACCACCGTAGGGATTCGCCATGAACGCACCGGCGGTCGTCGCGGGCCGATTCAAATACCCGCGAGCCAACTGGGCACCCGACAGGTACAGTTCGCCCGCGGTTCCGACCGGCACCGGTCGCAACCGGCCGTCCAGGACCATAGCCTCCGCACCGCGGATCGGACCGCCGATCGTGATCGCGTCGTTGGCCTGGACCGGATCACTCATCGTGATCACGATCGTCGTCTCCGTCGGACCGTAGATATTGTGCAACCGCCGACCCGGCGCCCAGGCGGCAACCAGATCCGGAGCCACCATCTCGCCGCCGACGGCCAGCATCCGCACCGATTCGAGGTCGGCCGGCGCCATCGTCGCCAACACACTCGGCGTCAGGAACGCATGCGACACCTGATGCGTCCGGATCACATCGGCCAGTTCCTGGCCGCCGAACACGTCCGGTGGCGACACCACCAAGGACGCGCACGCCGCATGCGCCATCAACGCCTCGAGCAGGACCGCGTCGAAGGCGGGCGCCGCTACTTGCAGCACTCGCGATGTGCTGTCCACCCGATAACGATCACGCTGCTCGGCCGCGAAACCCGCCAACCCCTCGTGCGTGACCACGACGCCCTTCGGCGTTCCGGTCGATCCGGAGGTGTACACCACATACGCCGCATCCTGAATCTGCAGTGCGCGTGGGCGGTCCGCATCCGTGACCGCGCTGACGGGATACGCCGCGGTCCCAGCGGCCGAACGCGGGTCGTCGAGCACAAGCCATCGGACACCGCCCGGCAGCGACTTACGGGCGGCCGCGAGCGTGATCCCGACTTCGACACCGGAATCGTTCACCATGTGCGCGATCCGCTCCGGGGGATACCGCAGATCCACCGGGACGAACGTGGCACCGGTCTTCGCGATCGCCCACATGGCGACGTGATAGTCGACCGACCGCGGCACCGCCAACGCGACAAACGCTCCCGGTCCGACATCCCCGGCGAGCAGGTGACGGGCCAGCTGGTTGGCCCGACGGTCGAGTTCCCCGTACGTGATGGTCTCGGTATCCCCGATCACGGCAACCGCGGATGGGTCTGCCGCCACGGCCGACGCCAGCAGATCGGGAAGTCGACACGGACGCGTGGTGTCGCCGCCGCGTGCCGGAAGTAGGCTTTCGGTCTCCTCGGCGCTGAGCAGCCCGATCTCCCCTACCGGCCGGGTCGGATCGGAGGTGACCGCTTCGAGGACGCGGATAAACCGCTCGGCGAGCGATTCGGCGGTCGATCGGACGAACAGATCTGTGGCGTAGATGATCTCGCCGTCGATTCCGGCAGGCCGATCGCCCTCCAGGCGTTCGGTCACCAACACGGTGAGGTCGGTCTTGGCTTGCGCGATACCCGGGTCGAGGAGTTCGACACCGACGCCGGGCAGCTCGAACCGCGCCGCGCGCGTATTCTGCAACCCGAGCATCACCTGAAACAGCGGCGAGTACGCCGTCGATCGCGGACGACCGAGGACGTCGACCAGCCGTTCATAGGGCACATCCGCGTGTGCGAGCGCCTCCAGATCGACGCCGCGCACCTCCGCCAAAAGTTCCGCGAACGACCGGTCGTCGCGGACCTTTGTGCGCAACACCACTGTGTTGACGAACATGCCGACCAGATCGTCCAACTCCCGCCTGCCGCGACCGGCGACGGGTGTCCCGACCGAGACGTCCTCGCTGTGCGCGGTGCGAGCCAACAGGATCGCCAACGCCGCATGCAGCACGACGAACACCGTGACGCCCGAACGCTGTGCCAGCCGCACGATGTCGTCGTGCAGCCATGCCGGCATGCCGAAGCGAACATTGCCGCCGACCATCGACATCGTGGCGGGCCGGGGCCGATCAGTCGGCAGGCCGAGCAGTTCCGGGGAATCGCCGAGGACCTCGGTCCAGTACGCGATCTGCCGCGCGACCACGGATGTCGGATCGTCTTCGGAACCGAGCATCTCCTGCTGCCACATCGCGTAGTCCGCATACTGGACTTCCAGCGGTTCCCACTGCGGTGCTACTCCATTCGCGCGGGCCCGATACGCGGCGAAAACGTCGCGGGCGAGCGGCGCCATCGACGATCCGTCCGCAGCGATGTGGTGGACCACGAGCACCAGCACATGATCGTGGGCGCCGGCCTGATACAGCCGCGCCCGTACGGGCGCCGATTTCGTGATATCGAAACCTGCTCCGACAGCATTCCGGATCCGGTCGGCCAGCTCCGTCTCGTCGACGACCGGCTCTCGATCCAACACCAGGTCCGCCGCTATCGCCGCTTCGTCCCGCACTACCTGACACGGTTCTCCGTCGACAGCGGGATACACCGTCCGCAACGGTTCGTGCCGGGTCACCACATCCAGTAACGCCGCGCGCAACGCATCGACGTCCAGTGGGCCGGTCAACCGAGCCGCGAAACAGATGTTGTATGCCGCCGAGGCGGTGTCGAACTGGTTGAGGAACCACATCCGGCGTTGAGCCGCCGCCAACGGGACAGCCGCGGGGCGTGGACGCGGCGCGAGCGGATTCACCGTAGAACGGGTTCGGGTCGCGATCCGTTCGGACAATCCGGCAATTGTGGGCTCGTGGAAAATGTCACGGATGCCGACCTCGACACCGAGAGCCGCCTCGGCTCGCGCCGCTATCTGCGCAGCGGAGAGCGAGTTGACACCGATCTCGAAGACGTTCGCCGTCACACTCACCCGATCGGCGCCCGTGATCTCGGCAATCACATTCGCGAGTGCCACTTCGCGTTCGGTGCGAGGCGATACGAACTCCTTGCCGTCGTCGAAAACCGGCTGCGGCAACGCGGCTCGATCGAGCTTGCCGTTCGCGGTGAGCGGCATCGAATCGAGTACCTGCACGCCGGCTGGAACCAGGTACGACGGCAGCGAGCGAGTGAGTTGGTCACGAATCGCGCGGCCATCGGTCACCGCGCCCGGTACCAGCGTCACATATCCGACGATTCGTTCCGCCGTCACGACAGCCACAGCACGCGCGACTTGCGGAACCGCGGACAGCGCGGCTTCGACGTCACCCGGTTCCACTCGCTGACCGCGCACCTTGACCTGGAAGTCACTGCGGCCCATGAACTCCAGCTCCCCGGTTTTGGTCCACCGGACCAGGTCACCGGTACGGTACAGCCGTTCACCTGGCACACCGAACGGGTGCGCGACAAAGGCACCGCAGGTGAGGTCGGCGCGCGCGTGATACCCGCGCGCCAGCTGGACACCCGACACATACAGTTCGCCGACGACACCGACCGGCGCAGGTCGCAGCCTCGAGTCCAGCACATAGACCTTCATGCCGGACACCGGTGCACCGATCGGGACGGTCGCAGAGGTTGCCACACCCGGCACGCACCGCTGAGCTGTGACGACCTCCGCCTCCGCCGGGCCATACCAGTTCACCACATCCGCATTCCCGAACACGCGCGCCGCAGCGTCGACAGTGCGCTGCGCCAGCGCCTCACCCGCGACGAATACCCGCCGGATCGACGGCAGCTCCGCGCCACCGGTGGATTCCAGGAGAACATCGAGCATCGACGGGACGAAGTGCACCGTGGTGACCTCATGACTTGCGATGACGCCTGCCATGTAGACCGGGTCACGGTGTCCGTCGGGTTCGGCGACGACGATGTGCGCTCCGGTCTGCAGTGGCCAGAACAACTCCCACACGGCGATGTCGAAGGTGATCGGAGTCTTGTACAGCACCGCGTCGGACGCGCCGTGCGGCCATTGCTGCTGCGCCCACGCCAATTGACTCACGGTCGCGGAATGGGTCAGGGCGACCCCCTTGGGGACGCCGGTGGAGCCGGAGGTGAACAGGACGTAGGCGAGGTGGTCGGGCCGGAGCGGTATCCGGCGTTCGGCATCCGCGATCGGGGCATCGGACAGACCCGTCACGTCCAGTTGGTCGATCCGAGCGGATTCGAATCCACCTGGCAGTTCCTCGCCGTCCGCGGAGGTCGTGAGTACCATCAGCGGCCGCGCCGCGCTCAGCACGCGGGCGATCCGCGCGCTCGGATGGTCCGGGTCGATCGGAAGGTACGCGGCGCCTGCCTTCACTACCGCGTACAGCGTCGTAATGAGCTCGACCGACCGGCGGACAGCCACCGCCACAACGGTGTCCGGCCCCGCACCGCGCGCGATGAGCCACCGGGCCAGACGATTGACGCGGGTGTCGAAATCTCGGTAGGTCAACGTGCTGCCATCCGGAAGGCGGATCGCTGGACCGTCCGGGGTGCGTGCGACCTGTTCGTCGAAGGCGTCGACAAGGGTCCGGCCTGCTGCGGCGGGGCCGGCGGTGTCGTTCCATCGCTCGAGCACCTGATGCCGCTCTGCGGCGTCGAGCAGCTCGAGCTCACCGACGGCCGCATCGGGATCGTTCGCGGCGGCGTCGAGAACACGGACGAAGTGATCGGCGAAACGCTGTACAGAGTCCTCGTCGAACAGGTCCGTGGCATACGTCAGGCGCAGCGTCATGCCGGTCGGCTCGTTGTGCGTGCCGTGCCCCTCCGTCATCATGAGCAGCAGGTCGTAGATCGCGGCGCTGTCACCCGGGTCCACGTTCTCGACGGTGAGCTCCGGAAGTTCGACGCGAGCCTGCGTCATGTTCTGGTAGGCGAGCAATACCTGGAACAACGGCGTGTGCGCTGTCGACCGCGCGGGATTCAGCGCATCCACCAACTGCTCGAACGGGACGGTGGCATGGTCGAATGCCTCGATGTCGGTGCGCCGCACCTCATCCAGCAAACTCATGAACGTGCGATCGAGCGTGATCCTGGTGCGCATCACCAGGGTGTTGACGAACATCCCGACGAGGTTGTCGAGCGATCTGTCGCCGCGTCCCGCATGGGGCACCCCGATGGTGATGTCGTCGCTGCCGGACAGCCGCGACAGCAACACTGCCAGAGCCGTGTGCACCACCATGAACGTCGTCGAACCGGCTCGACGCGCCAGCGACTCCACCCGTCCCTGCAGCTCACCTGGGATCGTGACGTGAAGCACCGCGCCGCGTTGGGTCTGCTCGATCGGCCGCGGCCGATCGGTCGGCAGCTCGAGCAGATCCGGTATACCCGCGAGTTGGGTTCGCCAGTAGGCGATGTCGCGGGCCACGTGCGAATCCGGGTCGTCCGCCGAGCCGAGCACCTCGCGCTGCCAGAGAGCGTAATCGGCGAATTGCACCGGCAGCGGCGCCCAGTCCGGCGGGTTTCCGCTGGACCGCGCCCGATAGGCCGTCACGATATCGGCGGCCAGCGGCGCCACCGAATAGCCATCGCAACTGATGTGATGCACGGCCAACGCCACTGTCCAGGTCGTGTCCGACAGCTGATACAGCGCTACGCGCAGTGGCACACCCTTCGACACATCGAATCCGACGCTCGTGAACTCGGCCAACCGGCGTGACAGCTCGCGCTCTCCGATCGGCTGTGGCGTGAGATCGCACATCGCGACGACCTCGGCCGCGTCCAGCACGACCTGCGTGGGCGTACCGTCAACCGCCGGGTATACGGTGCGCAAACTCTCGTGCCGCTCGATGACATCACCGACGGCCGCTGCCAGCGCATCGATGTCGAGGACACCGTCGAGCCGAATCGCGAGTGGCACCACGTATCCGGCCGAATCGGGGTCGAATTGGTTGAGGAACCACATGCGGGTCTGTGCCTGCGACAGCGGAAGACGATCCGGCCTCGGATTCCGCGTCGGCGCGGGAAGGCTCGGCACCGCACGCAACCGCGAGATACGCTCGGCCAGATCAGCAACGGTGGGTGCCTCGAATATCACTCGCACCGGTATGGACACACCGATGACATCGCCGACGCGGCTCAGAGCGCGAGTCGCGATGAGCGAGTTTCCGCCCAGGTCGAAGAAGTTATCGTCCGCGCCGATCTCGGGAAGGCCGAAAAGCTCGCCGAAAACCCCGGCGATGGTCTGCTCGACGAGCCCCCGCGGCGCTCGATACTCCGACTCGTGGGTGCTCGGATCCGGCACGGGCAACGCTCTGTAGTCGACCTTGCCGTTCGCCGTGAGCGGGATAGAGTCGATCCGGACCACCGGTGACGGCACCATATAGGCAGGCAGCCGTTCCAGCAGAAAGGCCCGAATCCGCTTGGCATCAAGCGCCTCTTCGGCCACCACGTAGGCGATCAAGCGCTGCTCGCCGCGATCGGTGCGCACCTGCGCGACGGCCGCGCTCACCTGCTCGTGTGCGAGCAACGCGGCTTCGATGTCACCGAGCTCGATCCGCAGGCCGCGCACCTTCACCTGGGAGTCGGCGCGGCCGACATATCGCAGGCTTCCGTCCTCGTCCCAGCGAACCAGGTCGCCGGTGCGATACAGGCGTGAACCGCTCGCCCCGCCGAAAGGATCGGCGACGAACGTCGCCGCCGTCAGACCGGGAAGTTCGTGGTATCCACGGGCCAGCTGAACACCCCCCAGATACAACTCGCCGGTCACTCCGATGGGAACGGGATGCAGCCGCGAATCCAGCACATGGACGACCACGTTCGTCTCCGGGACGCCGATCGGCACCGCGACGCCGTCGAGCGCGTCGATTCGGTGTGCGGTCACGCTGACCGCGGCCTCGGTCGGCCCGTAGAGGTTGTCGATGCGCGCATCGCTGAGATCCCGGAACCGGCGGACAGTGTCGGCGGGAAGCGCCTCGCCGATGCACATCACACGCCGGAGGTTCGGAAACTCGCGAGGAGCGGCCACCTCGAGGAATGCCGCGAGCAACGACGGCACGAAATCCGCTGTCGTCACTTGATACTCGGCCATCAGCCGTGCGATAGCACTCGGGTCGCTATGGGCGTCCGGACCCGCTACTACCAACGATGCACCACATGTCAAGGCGGAGAACAGTTCCCAGACCGACAGATCGAATGTGACCGGTGTTCGCAACATCATGACGTCGTCGCCGGCGAGCCGGTAGTGATCGCGCATCCACCGGAGTTGATTCACCACGGCGGCGTGCGGCACGGCCACACCCTTCGGTACACCAGTCGAGCCGGACGTGTAGATGACGTAGGCCAGGTCATCCGGATGCAGCGGCCGACTCCGATCGGCATCGGTCACCATCGACGAATCCACGTGCCCGGCGTCGAGCTCCTCTAGCACCCACACCGGCACGTCGTCGGTCAGACTTGCCATGTCGATCAGACGAGTGAGGACCGCAGTCGGCCGCGCGGCCGTCAGGACGGCACGCACTCGATCGACCGGGTGGTCCGGATCCAAGGGCAGGTATGCCGCGCCCGCGGCATGGATCGCGTACAGCGTCGTCAGCAGATCGACGGAGCGCCGCATCGCCACCGCCACAACGGTTCCAGGGGCGACCCCTCGTCCGATCAACACTCGGGCCAGCGAATTCACCCGTGCCGCGAACTCACGGTAACTGTGCCGGCCTCCGTTCTCCGCGTCGAGCACGGCTGTGTTCTCGGGCGTCACCGCTGCCTGCGCGGCGAACAAGTCCGCGATCGTCGAGGTCGACGCCTGGGTCGTCACTCCTGTCGATCGCGCGGTGAGCTCACCGACCTCGTGCGCGTTCAGCAGGTCCATGTCACCGATGGCGCGCGCGGGATCGGCAACGGCCGAGCGGAGCAGCAGCAGGTAGCGGTCGAACATCGCGGTGATCGTGGCCTCATCGAAAAGATCTGTCGCGTAACTGAATTCGACCGCCATGTCGCCCGGTTCACCGCCAGGCTCGGTGGCGTCGACGAGATTCAGATGCAGGTCGTATTTGGCCACGCTCGGGTCGGCCATGTGGGCCGAAACCGTCAAGCCATCGAACTCGACCGTGGGGATCTCGATGTTCTGGAACGAGAATCCCACCTGCGTCAACGGTGCGTGTGCAGTCGAGCGCGGCGGATTCAGCACCTCGACGAGGCGCTCGAACGGAATGTCGGCGTTCTCGAACGCGGCCAGATCGGCGGCCCGGACTTGATCCAGAACACGGAGGAATGAGGCATCCGGCTTGATCTGCGACCTCAGCACCAGAGTGTTGACAAACATTCCGATTAGGCCGTCGAGCCCGGGCTCACCGCGACCCGCGATCGGCGTGCCGACCGCGATGTCACCGGTTCCCGACAGCCGCGCGAGCAGAACCGCGAATGCCGCATGCGTCACCATGAAGACTGTCGCGTCGTAACGCCGGGCCAGCGCGACCACGTCACGGTGGAGATCGGCAGGCAAGGCCGCCGACACTGTCGCGCCGCGGAACGACTGCTTCACCGGCCGTGGACGGTCGGTGGGCAGGTCGAGCACTTCGGGCAGGTCGGCGAGAGCCGCCAGCCAATACCCGGTCTGGGCGACAGTCGGGCTGTGCGGGTCGTCCTCCGTGCCCAGCAACTTTCGTTGCCACAATGCGTAATCCGCGTATTGCACCGGCAATGGCACCCACTGCGGCGCCTGCTGCCGAACGCGGGCCCGGTAGGCGGTCATCAGGTCTGCGGCGAGCGGTGCGAGCGATGACCCGTCGATGCTGATGTGATGAACGACGAGAATCAGGGTGTGTTCGTCGGGTGCACTGCTCAGCAACGTGATCCGACACGGAACCTCGGATGTGACGTCGAATCCGACTGCCACTTCGGCGGCGATGCGCGCCTCGATGCCGCTCTCCGCGACAGCGACTGGGGCCAATCGTGGCAAGGCCACGTCCACCGGGACAATCAATTGGTGCGGCCCGGTGTCGCTGTCCGGATACACGGTCCGGAGCGATTCATGTCGGTCGAGCACGTCGGCGATTGCCGCATGCATGGCGGCCACCTCGAGATTTCCGGACAGGCGCACGACCAGCGGAACGTTGTACACCGGCGAGCTGGTGTCGAACTGATTGAGGAACCACATGCGCGCCTGTGCCGGTGACAGCGGGATCCGATCCGGGCGCTCCTGCGGCACAAGAGGTTCCCGTTCTACCGCGTTGGCGGTCCGAAGATTCTCCGCCAACGCCGCGATGGTCGGCGCCTCGAATACCGCGCGCAAGGGAACATCGACGCCGAATGCGGCGCTCAGTCGCGCTGCGGCCCGGGTAGCGGACAGCGAGTTGCCGCCGAGATCGAAGAAGCTGTCGAGGACACCGACTCGCTCGATTCCCAGAACGCCCGCGTAGATATCCGCGACGACCTGCTCGGCCGCGTCACGCGGCGCGACGAATTCTGTGGTGGTGGTGGCAAACACCGGTTCCGGCAACGCCGCACGGTCGACCTTGCCCACCGACGACAGCGGCAGCGTGTCGAGCACCATGACGGTGTCCGGGACCATGTGTGACGGCAAGCGTTGCGCGGCGTAGTTCAACAGTTCCGCGTTGTCGATGGCGCCGTTCGCGGGCACCACGTAGGCGGCCAGTCTCGATCCGCCGTCCGTCGCTACACCCACCGTCACCGCTACCGACACATCGGGGTGACCGGCGAGAACGGCTTCTATTTCGCCGAGCTCGATGCGTTGACCGCGGATTTTCACTTGGAAGTCGGTCCGCCCGAGGTATTCCAGGGTGTGCTCGGGTGTCCAGCGTGCCAGGTCACCGGTGCGGTACATACGGGTACCGGCAGGACCATAAGGATTGGCCACGAATGTGGCGGCTGTGGCGCCGGGTTGGTTGAGGTATCCACGGGCCAGTTGCGTACCTGAGAAGCAAAGCTCCCCCGTCACCCCGACCGGGACCGGTCGCAGCCGAGCGTCCAACACGACAGCCTCGACACCGCGGATCGGACCACCGATGGTGACCGGGTCCCCGACTCGCAGCGGGTCGCTGATCGCGACCATGATCGTGGTTTCGGTCGGCCCGTACCCGTTGAACAACCGACGTTCCGGCGCCCATACCGCGACAGTCTCCGGCGATACCGCTTCCCCGCCCGCTACCAGCACCTGCAATGAGTCCAGTCCGGCAGGCGACATCGTAGCCAGCACACTCGGTGTGACGAACGCATGCGACACCCGCTGTGTGCGAATCAACTCCGCCAACTCCGCGCCGGCGAACACCTCCGGCGGCGACACCACCAACGCGGCACCGTTCGCATGGGCCAGCAGCAACTCCAATACCACCGCGTCGAAACCCGGGGCCGCCAACTGCAACACCCGCGAGGAACTCTCGACCCGGTAGCGTTCACGCTGCTCGGCCGCGAAGTTCGCCAACCCCTCATGCGTGACCGCGACACCTTTGGGGGTGCCTGTGGACCCCGACGTGTACACCACATACGCCGTGTCCGAGACATGACATGCCCGCACCCGGTCCGCGTCCGTCACTACCGCCGACGACCGCGCCGCGATAAAGCCCTCGGTGTCCAGGTCGTCGAGAACCAACTGCTGGACCTGGCCAGGAAGCAGGTTCCGTGATGCTTCTACCGTGATCGCGACCCGCGCATCGGCGTCCTCGATCATGTGCGCGACCCGCTCGGTCGGATTCCGAGGATCGACCGGCATGAATGCGGCGCCCGCCTTGGTCACCGCCCACAATCCGACCACGAACTCCACCGACCGCGCCATAGCCAGCGCGACCTGGTCACCCGGGCCCACACCGCTCTCGATCAAGACTCGCGCCACACGATTCGACCAGGCATCCAACTCCCCATACGACACCACGTGCTCACCCGACACCACGGCGGTCGCCCCCGGATCCCCCACCGCCAACAACTCCGCCAACACCCGTGGGCCCTCCGCCACACCACCCGACGCAGGCACCAGCCCTAGCAGCTCATCCACCGACAACAAGTCCGCACCACCCACCGGCACCTGCGGGTTTGCCACGAACCCCTCGAGAATCCGATTCAATCGGGCAGCGAGCTCCTCGACCGTCCCCCGGTCGAACAGATCCGTCGCATAGTTGATCCGCAGTGCGACATCGCCACCGGCGGCAGTATTTTCGGCGACGGTAACGATGATGTCCACTTTCGCAGGCTCGGGCCCCGGATCCAGAATCTCGACCGTGAGTTCGGGCAGCTCCAAGCTCGCGCGGTCCATGTTCTCGAAAGCGAGATACACCTGGCACAGCGGTGCGTACGCCATGGACCGTTTCGGATCGAGTTCCTCCACGACGCGTTCGTACGGCAGGTCACTGCAGGCGAAGGCATCGGCATCGATCTCTTTGACGCGAGCCAGGAACGCGGTGAACGATTCGTCGAAACGGACCTCGGTGCGCAGCGGCACAGTGTTGACGAACATACCGATAAGCGGCTCGAGCGCGCGTTCGCCCCGCCCCGCGACCGGCGTGCCGATGATGATGTCCGACGAGCCCGACAGGCGGGCCAGCAGAACAGCCAGCGCGGCATGGACGACCATGAAGGTGGTGACATGCGTCGTGCGCGCCAATCGCTCGATCCCGGCGAAGGTGTCGGCCGGGATCACGGTGTCCGCTACGTCGCCGTGCATGGACTGGCGGGCAGGACGCGGACGGTCGGTCGGAAGCTCCAGCACCGGCGGCATGCCCGCCAGCTGCTCTGCCCAATAACGCAACTGACGTGACGCCAGCGAGTCCGGATCGTCCTCGTCGCCGAGCAGGCTGCGATGCCAGATGCTGTAGTCGGCGTATTGCACCGTCAATGGTTGCCAGTCCAGCGTCTTTCCCTCCGACCTCGCCCCGTAGGCGGTCGCGACATCGGCCGCGAGTGGTCGGAGGGACGATCCGTCGCAGCAGATATGGTGCAGGACAACGACCAATACGTGACGCAGACGGTCGGCTGTCGCAAGCAGCGCGACCCGGATCGGCGGACGCTCGCGCACATCGGTCCCGATCGACGCCAGCTCGCGAATCCGGTTCACGATGTCGTCGCTGTCGGTCGGCTTCGGCGTCAGATCGAGTTCGGCGACAACCTGCTCGGCCGACAGAATGACCTGTGTCCCTTCCCCATCCACGGCAGGATAGAAGGTACGCAGCGACTCGTGCCGATCGATCACGTCCGTGAGGGAGGCCCGCAGCGCCGCGGCGTCGAGGCGTCCGGTCAACTGCACCACCAGCGGAATGTTGTACGCCGCCGACGCCGGGTCGGCCTGATTGACCAACCACATCCTGTTCTGCGCGGGCGACAAGGGCAGGGGCTCGACCCGCCGGGCCGCCCTCAGCGCGGGCCGGTTGGGGCGGTGCCCATCCTCGATATGCGCGGCGAGTTCGGCGACGGTCGGTCTACCGAACAGGTCACGGACCGACACGTCGCATCGGGTCACCTCGGCGATGCGCACGGCGGCACTGGTCGCGGTGAGCGAATTGCCGCCCAGTTCGAAGAAGCTGTCCAGCACGCCTACCCGCTCCGTACCCAGAACCTCGGCGAAGACGTCGGCGATCGACTCCTCGACGACCGTACGCGGAGCCACATACGCCGCGGCCGAATCGAACACCGGTTCCGGCAGCGCACGCACGTCCAATTTGCCGTTGACTGTCAGCGGCAACGCCGGCAACACGACGATGCTCGACGGCACCATGTATTCCGGCAGCAGTGTTCCGACATGAGCGCGAAGAGAGTCGGCCGCACAGGCGGTGTCGCCGACAGGCACGACGTATCCGACGAGCCGTGCTGCCTCGGTACCGGGGAGATGCACTACCACGACCGCCGCCGAGACAGCGCTGTGGGTCAACAGCGCGTTGCGGATCTCGTCCAGCTCGATGCGGAACCCACGCAGCTGCACCTGCTGATCGGCGCGGCCGCGGTATTCCAGCACGCCCTGGTGATTCCATCGTGCGACATCGCCGCTGCGATAGAGGCGCTCGCCCGGCTTCCCGAACGGGTCGGCGACGAATCGTCCCGTGGTCAACGAAGGTCTGTTGAGATAGCCGCGGGCGAGTTGGTCTCCCGCGACATAGATCTCGCCCCATGCTCCCAGCGGAGCTGGGCGCAACTGCTCGTCGAGGACATATATCCGCACACCCGGCAACGGCGGGCCGATCGTGCTCGGCGCACCCGGCACGGCAATGTCCGGTGTCAGGCCGAGGTAAGTGAGGATGACCGTGGTTTCGGTGATCCCGTAGCTGTTGGCCAGCATGGGCGATTTCGGGTTGTGCTCATACCAGTCCGCCAATGCCACCGGGTTGAGAGCTTCCCCCGAGAGGTAGACCAGGCGAAGGACGATTTCGCCATCGGGCTCGCCTGCCTGCGCGTACCGCTGCCGCGCGGCGGCGAATTGATTGAACGCCGTGGGCGTCTGGTTGAAGTGGGTCACCTTCTCGCGTGCCACCAGGCGCACGAGGTCGTCCGGCGAACGCGTGGTGAGGCTGTCCACGACGACGACACGGCCACCAGTGATCAACGCGCCGAATATTTCCCATACCGAGTAGTCGAACGCGATCGAATGGAAGAACGTCCAGACGTCGTCGGATCGAACTCCGATCTCGGCACACGCGTTCACCAAGTAGCTGGCGACAGCGCGATGGGGTATCGACACACCCTTCGGTCGACCGGTCGATCCCGATGTGTAGATGACGTAGGCGACGTTGTCGGAACACAGCGAGCCCGTCCGATCGGCATCGTCGATCGGATCCGAGGCAACATCGCGGTCGGCCGCGTCGTCGAACAGCACCACCCGGCTGGGATCTCCCGGCACATACTCGCGCATGCTCCGGTTTGTCACGACGACGACAGGATCGGCATCGTTCAGAACGTATTCGAGCCGTTCGGCCGGATGGGCCGCGTCCAACGGCAGATACCCCGCGCCCGACTTCAGCACGGCCAGCACGACGACGATCAGATCGGCATCCCGTGGCATCGCGATGGCCACCAGTGATTCCGGCCCCGCACCGAGGGCGATGAGCCTGCGCGCGAACCGGTTGGACCGCTCGTCCAGCTGACGGTAGGTGAGGGCGGTCGTACCCGATGTGACTGCTACCGCGGACGGAGTGGCCGCAGCCTGTCGCGTGAGCAGATCCACCAGTGTCTCGGAGGGCGATTCGCCGTCGTGGCCCGCGAGTTCCCCGAGGATTCGCAGCTTCTCGACAGGGTCGAGGAGCTGGATGTCGACGATGGGCGTTTCTCTGGGCAACTCCATCATCCGCTGCAGGAACTCGATGAACCGGTCTGCGTGCGATTCGAGTTCTTCCTGACCGTACAGATTCGAGTTTCCGTGCAGTTCGATCAGCAGCGGCGCATCGGCACCGGAGCGGTACAAGTTCAGTTGCAGGTCGTCGAGCGCCCCGGAAGTCAGTGCCCGGTATCGGCCGACGGCCGACCCGAGGCGGATCTCGGAGTCGAAGAACAGGATATTGACGATCGGACCGAACGAGTTCGCGGCCGCGTCCAGCGCATTCGAGTCGCGGCGCAGATCCTCGAACCGGTAGAGCTGGTGCCGCATCGCCGAGACGAGTTCGGACACCGAAGCGCGAACCAACTCCTCCACGGTCGTGGTCGCATCCAAGGTGAATCGAATCGGCACCATATTCGCCAACATCGCGGCGGCATTGCGCAGGCGCTTCGTCACTCGCCCACTCACCGGCATGGACAACACCACATCGTCGGTACGTGTCATCCGGGCGAGGAACGCGCCGAACGCGGCGACCACGACCTGCGCGGGCGACGCTCCCAGGTCGTCGGCGAAGCGATCGAGCAGCTCGGACAACCTCGAGGGAAGCTGCAGACCGGCTACGCGGTCGACTTTGCTCGCGCGCGCGGTGCGGCCGGACAGACTCACCGGCGTAGGAAGGTCGGCAACCTTGTCGAGCCAGTACGCTTTGTCGTTTTCGAACCGAGAGCTGGCGCGATAAGCACGCTCCGCTTCGATGACGTCGCGCAACCCGGCCGCCACCAACCGCGCAGGGGGCCTGTTCTCGACGATAGCGTTGTAGTGCTCGGCCATCCGGCTCACGACATTGAACGCGCCGTAACCGTCGATCACGAGGTGATGGGCACGTCCGTACCAGAGATACCGGTTCTCGGCGAGCCGGATGAGCCGCATCGCGGTGAGCCGGTCACGGCTGAGGTCGACGGCCTTGGTGTTGTAGTCGCGGCGCATCCATTCCATCGCCGCCGCAAACGGATCGTCCGCACCGCTGACATCCAGCACGGACTCGTCGTAGACGATGCTGCGATCGACGAATTGATATGGGCGACCGTCGGACTCGACTACCCGTACCACCAGGGACTCGGTCTCATGCCCGGCCTTGTTCACCGCCCGACTGAATGCATCGAGGTCTACCGGGCCTTCGATCTCGACGTACTGCGCGATGTTGACAGCCGGTCCGCCGGGCATGTTGTCCGCGAACCACATGCCGTACTGCGCCCTGGAGAGCGGAATCAGACCCAGATCGTGGTCGTCGGTTCCGGCTGACTGCAGATTCATCCTATGACCCCTCATTCAGACTCGGAGGCACTGAGGCACGGCCGTACTACGCAGCCCTGCCCGTGTCCGACATTTGCCGTTATATGCACTTCGTCTACGTCGAAGCGGCGCGGACCCCTGCTTCCGAACGCGCCGATCATGTACAGCGTTTGATCCACTCCGGCCGCGCCCAGGAATCCCTTCCCAGTGCCGACCGGCCTTGCACGGAGACCACCCACCTCTCATTTGGCGATGTTTTCCAACATCTCAAAATCTGAAAAGCAGGACTTTTGGACATGCAGATGATCGTCCAGGCCCACGTACGATCAGCTATCTAACAGCATTCGCGCTCAGTCTAGACACACCCAACCCTCAAACCTGCGTGGAAGGCGGGCGTTTCGATCTTCGGTTCGCAGGAATCGGCCGCGAAGACCGCGCTCGATCCTGTCATACGGGCGCAGGGTACTCCGCAAAATTTCCTGTCATCGAAGGGAATTCGGTGCAAACTACCCGAATTGGACATGACGATCACTTGCAGGAGATCCTCGCCCACAGGGGCGGACCCGACCATGGATGGCCGCCGCCGCACCCGTCGGCGGCTACCGTTCAGGCGACCGTGGGACGCCACTCCCCCTCCAGGTACCCCCGGTAGAGAAGTATAGCAATGGAATGGCAATTCCAAACGGCGCCCTCTGAATCAGGAATTAATACTGTTTTCCCAAGGGCGCGAGGCGAATTCGACACCGCCCGAGCCTTCGACGAAACGGCGTTCGCCCGCTCAGCCGAGAACAATAAATCGGGCAATTTCTACAAAATCCGATAATTCCCTCACGACACAATCGGAACTGGCCCGATTTTGGTGGACCGGCGGGGTTCCCATTTCGGGCTGAATGCCTTCTGGATCTCATTTTCGACGGGACATTCCTGCGATTCTCCCCAGCGGTTCCCGTGCGATCCCGGTGACGAAGGCCGGGCGCCATGCGCCGCGTCGATCAGCTGCGCATGCCGAATCACGTTGAGGAACAGGGTTTCTACGCCGCCTCTGGGATCACGAACAGACGCCACCATGGCTGCGTGTCACGGCGGGAGAGCAATCCCGTTGAGCGGGAGCGGGTCGAATGATGTCGATCGATACCATTTCCCGCTCGGACGGATATGGCCGGGCGCACTTGCGACAAAGCCCCTGACAGTGGTCGATAATCGCAGGCCTGAGCCGCGCGCCAAGGCGAGACGGCCCCGTACGGCGCGGTTTTCAGCCCGGCCACGTCTGAGTTTTGGTAGCCGGGAGGAATGTCGATGTACTCGACCGAGGCCATGGGTTTCCCAACACGTCCCACCGGGGGCAATGCGGTGTGACACAGCGCGGGTTGGCCCGTTCGACATGTGAGCCGAGAGTTTTCCGGCAGCCCTGATGGTTTCCAGCCCTCCAGAAGATCGAGTCGTGCGCTCTGACCGCCGCTACTCGCCAGCAGCGGTTGACGCATCGAGCGGTAGGGATCCGGCGCGTCCTGCGAATTTTACGGAGAATCGTGCTCTTTATTGCCTACCTGCTGGTATCTCTGTAGCCTCCGTCATCAACGCTCGCTGAAGATCCTCGATCGTGGAGTTCGCATGCTGGAAATCGACCACTTCAGCTATGGCTGGCTAACCCCTGCCATCGCCTACATCATGTCCGTCACCGGTTCGCTGCTCGGGCTTCGCTGTGCCGCCCGGGCGGAAGCAGGGAGCCGCGGTTGGCTCCTCGCCGCGGCGGTCGCCATCGGTGGTACCGGCATCTGGGTTATGCATTTCATCGCGATGCTCGGGTTCTCCATCCACGGCGCAGCTATTCGCTACAACGTTCCGATCACCCTGATGAGCGCAGTTCTCGCGATGGCGGTGGTCTGGTTCGGCCTGTTCATCGCGAACAATTCGATGTGGCGACCGTTCGCCCTACCCGCCGGTGGCGCGATCACCGGGCTCGGGGTAGCTGCCATGCACTATGCGGGCATGTACGCGATGAAGTCCGACGCGATCATCGACTACGACGGTCGAGTGGTGGCGCTGTCATTGGTGATCGCGGTGGTCGCGGCGACGGCGGCACTGTGGTTCGCTCTGCACGTTCGGGGTGTGTTCGTCACCGTCTGCGCGGCATTGGTAATGGGTGTTGCCGTATGCGGAATGCACTACACAGGAATGTTCGCGATGCATGCGCAGTCGCCTGGGCACCCGCACTCGCCCACGGGAGCAGGTGCGGCAGAGTTGCTGACCCCGCTCATGGTCAGTGTCAGCATGGTCACCATGCTGCTGCTCCTGCACATCGGCATCACCGACGTCGACGATCAGCCCGCCGCGCCTGCTCACGAACCACACTCTGCCCCATATTGGCCGACTCGGAATTGAGCCGAGTCGCACCCCCGTGCCGCACTGTTCCGAGCCACGGCAACGGGCTCACCTCGACAATCGAACGCGTCATCGAACCGGCCATCCGGTGTAAGCCTCGGCGAGGTAACGTGAGCCCGCTTCCGACCCGACGACGGAGCGTAGTTCGCCCAGTTGACGTCGGTCGTCGAAGTCGGCGGCGTTGTCGAGCCGGTGCAGCATGGTGGTCATCCAGTACGAGAAGTGCTGCGCCTTCCAGACTCGTTCGAGTGCACGCGCGGTGTACTGGTCCAGGGAGTCGACATCGTTCTTCGAGATCGCGAACTCCAGTGTCTGGGCGAGCACATGTACGTCGGCGAGGGCAAGGTTCAGGCCTTTGGCACCGGTAGGCGGGACGGTGTGAGCGGCGTCGCCGGCGAGCAGCATGCGTCCGTACCTCATCGGTTCCTGAACGAAGCTGCGGAAGGGCAACACCGCTTTCTCGATGATCGGGCCTTCGGCCAGGCGGAGCCCGTCTTCACCGGCGAGCCTGTGCTGCAGTTCGTTCCATATTCGGTCGTCCGACCACTGCCCGACATCTTCGGTTGCGTCGCACTGGAAATACATCCGCTGCACCGTGTCAGTGCGTTGACTGATCAAGGCGAATCCGCGGTCCGAACGTGCGTAGACGAGTTCATCCGCACTGCGCGGCGCGCGGGCGAGTATTCCGAACCACGCGAACGGGTATTCCCGAAAGTATTGCCGCCGTTGGGCTTCCGGTACTTCGTGGCGACAGATGCCGCGGGATCCATCCGCGCCGACGAGGTAATCGCAGCGAATCTCTCGCCTGGCACCGTCTTCGTCGGTGAACCGGATACCCGGCGTGGAGCTCGTGATATCGATGACTCGGGTATCGGTCACGCCGAAACGAATGTCGCCTTCGTCGCGGTCTCGTGCGTTGGCCAGATCGATGAAGACGTCCGTTTGGGGGTAGAGCCACGTCGACGCGCCGACGAGGGATTGGAAGTCGATGCGGTAACTGGTTCCATCGAAGCGCAGGTCGATTCCTTTGTGTTTGTGCCCCTCGGTGAGAACGCGGTCGGAGACACCGCTGTCGACAAGCATTCGGACGCTGTCCGGTTCGAGGATGCCGGCGCGATGGGTGTGTTCGATCTCGGTACGGGTGCGGGTGTCGACCGCGATCGAGTCGATGCCGGACAGGGCGAGCAGGTGCGACAGCATCAGTCCGGCTGGACCGGCGCCGACGATGCCGATGGCGGTCCGGACAACGTTGGGCTGAGCCATGGCGAGGTTCCTTCGGTCGAAGATCAGATCTGGTTTTCGGTTGTCAGCAACGGTCCGACCAGTGCGAAGCCGAGATTTGCGGCCGGGACGCCGCAGTAGCTGCGTGCGGCCGTCGCGCCAGGCGCCCGCGGCACGGGTCGCCCAAGCGTGTGACATCGCGCCTCGACGTGGCGGTCAGGACAATGCGTGCCACGCACGGGTCAGCGCCAGACGGAAATCTTCCGCTTCCTCGGGCGAGAGGCTGCTGACCATTCGCTGTTCGAGTTCGGCCACCTGGTCGGCGACATCGGCGAGTAGTTGCCGTCCAGCATCGGTCAGGTGGATCAGCAGCTCACGCCGATTACGTGAGTTTCGTTCCCGCCGAATAAGGCCGCCCTTTTCCAGCGTGCGCACCATGTCCGCCATCGATTGCGCGGTGACGAACGAATCCCGCGCCAGCTGCGCCGCGGGCAGCCCTTCGTGACGTTCGAGCACGGTCAAGGCGGTGTACTGCAGCGCGGTGATTCCGAACGGGCGCAACAGCTCGTCGAGATGGGCCCGCACCGCGAGTTCGACCCGTTTCACCGCGTACAGCAGGGAAGCACGGCCGACGCCGTACTGGCCGGCCGACAGGTCCGTAGCCGACACCGTCATGAACACCCCTCGGGTCCACCCCACACCGTCGCGGGCATCGAACCGGAACGTTCGACGAGTAGAGGATAAACTATTAACAGGAATCCTGTCGATGATGAGGGCCGACCCGGACGCGCGACATCTTCCGACAAGGCGACGACAGAAGATTGACAGGAATCCTGTTGATAGGGCATAGTGGCTTCTATCACATAAACCATCAGGTTTCCTGTCAATATAGCCTTAGCTATCGGCCGGACCTCACCAAGACGCCAACGGCATCCGCACGCCCGGCAAGCCCGAGATTCGGCACAGCCGCTGCCGCAGTCCGAACTTGTAGAAACTGGATCGAAATACCATGTTCGACAACAATATTCACGGTCAACTATTCATCGGTGGGCAATGGCGCGACTCGGACTCGGGTGGCCGCACCGACGTCATCGATCCGTCTACCGGGCGAGTGATCGGCACCGTCGCCGACGCCGATGTCGCCGACGCCGACGCGGCGGTCGCCGCCGCCAAGGACGCGTTCGTGCGCGACGAGTGGGCCGGATTGAGCGGGCGTGAACGCGCCGGCATTCTGCACCGCGTCGCCGACCTGGTGCGCGAGAACGCCGACGAGATCGTGCGCCTGGAGAGCCTGGACGTCGGCAAGCCGGTCGCCTTGTGCCGTCAGGTCGACGTGGTAACCACCGCCGAACAGTACGAGTACTGCGCGGCACTGGCGCAGACCCTCGACGGCGCCACCCGCAAAGTCCCGCTCAATGCGTTCGCCTATACCCGCCGGGAGCCGTTGGGTGTGGTCGCGGCGATCACCCCGTTCAACTTTCCGCTGATCCTGTCCACTTCCAAGATCGCTCCGGCCTTGGCGGCCGGAAACGTCGTGGTGCACAAGCCGGCGGAGGACACCCCTCTCAGCGCATTGTTCATGGCAAGCCTGTTCGAGCAGGCCGGTATACCTGCCGGAGTTGTCAACGTCGTGACCGGCTCGGGTTCGGTGATCGGGGAGGCTTTGCTGAAACACCCGGGGGTGGACAAGATCGCCTTCACCGGCTCGACGTCCATCGGTCGGCACGCCGCGAGCGTCGCCGGGGAGGCGCTGAAGCCGGTCACGATGGAGCTAGGCGGCAACGCCGCGCACATTGTCTTCGAAGACGCCGACGTGGAGAAAGCGATCGGCGCGATCATCAAGGGCTTCGTGTTCAACACCGGTCAGTTCTGCATGGGCGGGCCGCGCCTGCTGGTCGCGCGACCGCTCTACGACACGATCGTCAGGATCCTCGCCGACGCCGTCCCCGAGGTGCCGGTCGGCGCTCCGAGGGATCCGGAAACAGTTGTCGGCCCGATGGCCGCCGACCGTCATGTGAAAAAGGTCGAAGAGTATGTCGCGCTCGCACGCCAGGAAGGCGGCCGCGTCATCTGTGGTGGCGAGCGAATCGACCTGAACGGCGGCTATTACTACAAACCCACCGTCATCGCCGACCTCGCCAACGACTCCCGCGTCGTGCAGGAAGAGATTTTCGGCCCCGTCCTTACCGTGCAGCCGTTCGACACCGAAGACGAAGCGATCGACATGGCCAACTGCACACCCTACGGCCTCGCGTCCGGCCTGCAGACCACCGATCTGGCCCGAGCGCATCGCGTCGCCGACAAGCTGCAGGCCGGGATCGTCTGGGTCAACGACTGGGCCATGCTCGATCCCGCGATCCCGTTCGGCGGTGTCAAAGACTCCGGATTCGGCCGCGAATACGGACCGGAAGCGCTCGCCTCCTACACCAAGGTCAAATCCGTCGTCGTCTCACTCGACTGAGCTGACCACCGCAAAGGAATCCCGTCATGATCACCACCACGGCTGCCGTCGTAGCGAGCGGCGGAGCGCCCTTCACCCTCGTCGATGTCGAGCTCGACGAACCACGACCCGACGAAGCGATCGTGCGGATGGTAGCGGCCGGACTGTGCCACACCGACCTCGGCGTCGCGAGCGGCGGGTTGCCCTTCCCGCTCCCCGGCGTACTCGGCCACGAAGGTGCCGGAATCGTCGAACGCGTCGGATCCTCGATCACTTCCGTGGTACCCGGCGACCACGTAATCCTGTCTTTCACCTCGTGCGGCCGGTGCGGAAACTGCCACGATGGGCATCCCGCCTATTGCGCATCCTGGCTGCCGCTCAACCTGATCGGCGGCGTCCGCGCCGACGGCAGCCATACCGTCACACGTGCCGGCGTACCCGTTGGCGCGCATTTCTTCGGCCAGTCCTCGTTCAGCAGGCACACGCTGGTCGACGAACGCAGCATGGTCAAGATCGCCCCCGACGTGCCGCTGGAGTCGGTTGCCCCGCTCGGGTGCGGCATCCAGACGGGAGTCGGTGCTGTCTGGAACGTGCTCCAACCACGACCCGGCGCAAACATCGTGGTCCTCGGCGCGGGCGCGGTCGGACTGTCGGCGGTGATGGCAGCCGCGCTATCGCCGGCAACCACGATCATCGCCGTCGACAGGGTCGCTGAACGCCTCGAGCTCGCCCGCGAACTCGGCGCCACCCATATCGTCGATGCCGACGACACGGACATTGCGAGCGCGGTCGGGGAGATCACCGGTGCAGCCGGTGCCGACGGGGCCGTGGAAACCACCGGCAGTCTCAGCGTGCTGCGCACGGGCGCCGACGTCCTCGCCCCGCGCGGCACCCTCGTCATCGTCGGCGCGCCACCATTCGGATCCGAAGTCGCCCTCGACGTGAACGCCATGCTCCCCGGCCGAAAGGTGATCGGTCTCACCCTCGGCGACGGCGAAACCCAGACCATGATACCTGCGCTCGTCGCCCTCGTCCGTAGCGGCAGATTGCCCGTCGACAGACTCATCACCCGCTACCCCTTCGAGGGCATCGGACAAGCAGCGCAGGACATGGCGTCCGGCAAGACGATCAAACCCGTCCTCACCTTCTGACCTCCACGTCCACCCCTTCCGGAAGGAACCCCATGGATCTCACTGGCAAAGTCGCGATCGTCACCGGCAGTGGTCAAGGTCTCGGCCTGGCCTACGCCAGGGCGTTGGCCGAAGCCGGCGCCGCCGTCGTGGTCAACGATGTCGCCGAGGATCGGGCCGAGAAGGCCGCCGCCGAGATCGCCGAAGCCGGTGGTCGCGCTCTCGCTGTTCCCGTCGCCGTGGGCACCACCGAAGCCGCGCAGACGCTCGTCGATCACGCCGTCGATACGTTCGGGCGACTCGACGCGATCGTCACCAACGCCGGCATCCTGCGGGACAAGGTGCTGTGGAACATGTCAGACGACGATTTCGACGCCGTCATTCACGTGCACCTCCGTGGCACGTTCACGTGTGTACGGGAAGCCGTCAAACATTTCCGTGCGGCCGGACACGGCGGTCGCGTGGTGCTGGCCGGCTCGCCCGCCGGCCAGCGCGGCAACTTCGGTCAAACCAACTACGCCGCCGCCAAAGCGGGCATCGCCGCCATGGCACGCACCTGGGCCATGGAGTGCGCGAAAGCCGGCGTCACCGTCAACGCAGTCATACCCAACGCGGCCACCGCGATGACCGAAACCATCCCATTTCTCGCCCCTTACGTCCAAGATTTGAAACAGGGCGAACCAATTCCGTCCGTCGTTCGGCGGGCGGCTTCGTTCGGCGGCCCCGAAGACGTTGCCGGCTTGATCGTGTTCCTCGCGTCCGACGAATCCGTCGGCGTCACCGGCCAATGCATCGGTATCGGTGGTGACCGCCTCTCACTCTGGTCGCACCCGAGCGAGATCCGCAGCGCATTCCTCGACGGCGGTTGGACCGCCGAGGCGATCGCCGAGGCGTTCGACTCTTCCATCGGCGAACAGCTCGAAACCTACGGAATTCCGCTGCCCAAGATCCCGACGACCCAGAAGAAGCCGGCATGAGCGGTACGGGCCCGGAGACGGCAGCTCGCGTAACCACGCAGGGCCCCCGCTCATGCCACAAACGACACAGCATGAGCGGTACGGGCCCGGAGACGGCAGCCTGCGTAACCACGCAGGGCCCCCGCTCATGCCACAAACGACACAGCATGAGCGGTACGGGCCCGGAGGCGGCTAGCTTGCATAACCACAGCGGGCCCGCGAAGCCCGAGGAGGGCACAGTATGAGCCTCGACCTGGACAATCTCGTCGCGATTGACGTGCACACCCACGCGGAAACCGACGGTTGCGGTCACTACTCGCTTCCCGACGACCTGCGCGCAGGCGCCGACAAGTACTTCGGCGCCGAGTCCGGACCTCCGACCCTCGACGAGATGGCCGCCTACTACCGGCAGCGCCGGATGGCCGCGGTCGTGTTCACCGTCGACGCCGAATCCGCGCTCGGCCATCGCCGGCTCAGCAACGACGACATCGCGGCCGCCGCCGCCGAGCACGACGACGTTCTCATCCCGTTCGGGAGCATCGATCCGGCCAAAGGCAAAGTCGCAGTCCGGGAAGCGCGACGATTGGTCACCGAGCACGGCGTGCGGGGCTTCAAGTTCCACCCGAGCCTGCAAGCGTTCTGGCCCAACGACCGTGCCGTGTACCCGCTGTACGAAACCATCAGTGAACTCGGTGTCCCTGCCCTTTTCCACTCTGGACAGACCGGTATCGGATCCGGTCTTCCGGGCGGCGGCGGCATCAGGCTCAAGTACTCCAACCCGATGCTGCTGGATGACGTGGCGGTCGACTTTCCTGACCTCACCATCATCATCGCCCACCCGTCGTTTCCGTGGCAGGACGAAGCGTTGGCCGTGGCGACGCACAAACCGAAGGTCTACATCGACCTGTCCGGTTGGTCACCGAAATACTTTCCTGCGCAACTGATCAAGTACGCGAACAGCCTGCTCGGACGGAAAGTATTGTTCGGCTCCGACTTTCCGCTGATCTCACCGGACCGCTGGATGAGGGATTTCGACCAGCTCGACATCAAAGATGAGATCCGACCACTGATCCTGCGTGAAAACGCCATCACCGCATTGGGGTTGACAGCGCCATGATCGATCAAGGAATCGGCTCCTGGCCACGTCGCCGCGCTCGCATGGAACCGCACGCGCTCGCCCTCGTCCAGGGCGAACGCCACCTCGACTACGCGGGTCTGGCCGAGCGCACCGACGCACTCGCCTGTGCCCTTGCCGAACTCGGAGTCGGCAAAGGCGACCGCGTCGCATACCTCGGACCCAACGACATCGCGACCTTCGAAACTCTTTTCGCCACTACGCGTCTCGGTGCGATATTCGTCGCCTTGAACACGCGTCTCGCCGCACGCGAGATCGGCTACATGCTCGACGACAGCGACCCCATCGTGTTGGTCGTCGACCCAGCCAGTGAAGCGATCGGAGCCGACGCGATCTCGCACACCGCTAGGCCACCGCGCCTGCTGCGACTCCGGGCGAACGGCGACAGCAGATACGAGCGCGCGCTCAGCGAGCACATCGGAAGCACACCGTCTGTTGCGCCAGTCGGGCTCGACGACCCCGCGCTGATCCTCTACACGTCGGGAACCACCGGCCGACCCAAAGGCGCCGTGCTCACCCACGGGAACATCACCTGGAACACGCTGGCCCAGTTCGCTCACTTCAGCCTCAGCCGCGAAGACGTCAGCCTCTGCTCGGCTCCCCTGTTCCACGTCCTCGGGTTAGGCCAGATCACGTTGCCCACCTTGTATGCCGGTGGCACGGTAATCGTCATCCCCAAGTTCGAGCCGAGCGACTTCCTCGCCACCATCGAACGGGAGAAGGCCACGGCATTCCCACTCGCGCCCACCATGCTGCAGATGCTATGCGAACTTCCCGAATGGGCCGATGCCGATCTGTCCAGCATTCGTGTGGTCGCGTTCGGCGGCTCCCCGGTCGTGGAACGCGTCGCCACAGCGTGGCTCGCGCGTGGAATCCAAGTGCTGCAGGGCTACGGCATGACCGAGGCGGCCCCCGGCGTGTTCATGGCCCTGAGACACGGGGCAAACGCGCATCCCCTCTCGGTCGGGGTCCCCCACTTCTTCACCGACGTCGCCTTGCTCACCGGCGACGGCGAAATCATCGACGGCCCTGGTCGAGGCGAGCTCCTGGTCCGGGGCCCCCATGTCTTCGCCGGGTACTGGCACCGCCCCCAAGCCACCCGAGAGGCATTCATCGACGGATGGTTTCGCACCGGCGACATCGTGCGCATCGACGACGACGGTTGGGCTTACATCGTCGACCGCGTCAAGGACATCATCATTTCCGGCGGCGAGAACATCTACCCGGCTGAAGTCGAAGCCGTCATCACCCAGCTCGACAGCATCACCGAATGCGCCGTCGTCGCCGTTCCTGACGAGCAATGGGGCGAAGTCGGGTTGGCGTTCATCGTGGCACGCCCCGGCCACGCCGCTGACGAACACACGATTCGCGCACACCTCGAGGCAAACCTCGCCCGATACAAGATTCCCAGGTATTTCGTCTACCGGGAAAACCTGCCGCGCAACGCGAGCGGCAAGATCCAGCGGCTCGGGCTCCGCGACGCTGCCCGACAGAATCTACAACCCGCGCCCTGACCGGCAAAGAAAGCGACCGTCATGACCACTACCGTCAGCCAGCCCACCGACCTGCTCGACCTCGTCGGCGCCAACCTCGGCAGCAGCGACTGGATCGAAATCCCCCAGAGCGACATCGATATGTTCGCCAAAGCCACCCATGACGAACAGTGGATCCACACCGACGTCGAACGTGCGAAGGCCGGCCCCTTCCAAGGCACCATCGCCCACGGCTATCTGACATTGTCGCTGCTCATCCCGCTCTGGTCGGAGATCCTCGTGATCGAACATCGCGGCATGGCGATCAACTACGGCCTCAACAAGGTCCGCTTCCCCGCGCCCGTCCCCGCCGGATCCAAAGTCCGGCTCAGCGCCACCCTCGCCGACGTGACAGACCTCGGCGGCGGCGGCGTCCAAGTCACCGTCGACGCCACCATGGAACGCGAAAGCTCCGACAAACCCGTCTGCATCGCCCAAATGGTGCACCGCTACTTCGCCGAAAAGTGACAGTCCCGCCGACCGCAGGCCGGGGGGACTGTCTGAAAGACGGCGGATCTGACCTTGGTCTGACTGGCCGAGCCTGATGGTTCGGTGGGAAGGATCATCTGATGTCGGAGACACTCGAATCCGTGGTGGATGCGGTGGATCACAAGAAGCTGGCCGAGCAGCTGCTGGCCCAGGCCGAGCAGCAGGGCGTCGAGTTGCTCGGCCCGGGCGGGTTGTTGAACCAGCTCACCAAGAACGTGCTCGAAATCGCCCTCGAGGCGGAGATGACCGAGCATGTGGGCTATGAGAAAAACGACCCGGCTGGTCGCGGGACGGGCAACTCCCGCAATGGGACTTGATCGAAGACGGTGCTGACCGAGATCGGGCCGGTCGAGATCGAGGTGCCACGGGATACGAATTCGTCGTTCGAACCACAGATCGTCAAGAAGCGTCAGCGGCGGCTGACCGGGATCGATGAGATCGTCTTGTCCTTGACCGCGAGGGGTGCGCGCTCGCACCGACAGCGCTGTGGTGGGTAAAGGCGATGAGGATGCAGCGCCGGTGTCGCCTTCGTCTCCAGGTCAGCCGTACCGCTGTCGATCGCACCGGCCGGTATCGGCTGGCCGTCCTGCGCGCGCAACTGGTGATCTGTCGCTTGGCGTATAACGCGCGGACCGCTGGACGCGGTCACGGTGCTCCAGTCCCAGCCGACGCACCCAGCAATCTCCGTCGAGGTCGATGTGCTGTCTCCTCGGGTTGCGAGGGGCCGTCGCCGGAAGATCGTCGATCGTCCCTCTGCGTCTGCGTCTGCGGCAGATGTCCCTGATGCCGGTCTGCGGCCTCGGCGTACTCACGACGACCACCCAGTGGCACGCGATCGAGGTCATGCCCCCACCCGAACCGAGAGACAATAACGCTATCCGTTCGAGTTGCAGAAGGGATGGTGGCCCCCGATGAGCGACGTCGTCGATTTCCGTCGGTTGTTCGAATCGGCGCCGGGGCTGATTCTGGTTCTCGATCCCAGTCTGCACATCGTGGCGGTGACCGACGCGTATGCGCGGGCGACTATGACCGAACGCGCGCAGATTCTCGGGCGTGGCGTCTTCGAGATCTTTCCCGACAACCCCGAGGACGCGGATGCCGAGGGAGTGCGGAACCTGCGGGTGTCGCTGGAGCGGGTTCTGCGCGATCGGGTCACCGATGCGATGCCGGTCCAGCGCTACGACGTCCGCCGTCCGAACAGCACGTTCGAGGAGAGGTTCTGGAGCGTGTCCAACTCCCCGGTCATCGACTCGTCCGGCGAGCTGCGCTACATCATCAATCGTGTCGAGGACGTCACCGAGTTCATCCGACTGCAGGCCTCCGGCGCAGCTCAGCGGCGGGAAGCCGCCGCGCTGCGCGCCACGACACGGCAGATGGAACAGGAGGTCTTCGCCCGCGCACGCGAGGTGGCCGAGGCCAACCGCCAGCTCAAGGAGGCCAACGCCGAACTGGCCGATCTGTATGCGCGCACCAAGGAGCTCGATGAACTCAAAAGCCAATTCTTCGCCAACGTCAGCCATGAACTGCGCACTCCCCTGATGCTGATCCTGGCGCCCGCGCAGAAACTGCTGGACGCGACTACCAACGACAGCTCGAACCGCGCAGACCTCGAGCTGATCATTCGCAATGCACGGATGCTGGTCGGGCAAGTCAACAATCTGCTCGACGCGTCCAAGCTCGAGGCCGGCGGAGTCCAGCCCGATTACGCTCGCGTCGATGTTGCCGAGCTGGCTCGGCTCAGCTCGGCCCACTTCGAATCTTTGGCTGTCGATCGCGGGGTCGGATTCACCGTCGATGCCCGGCAGCCGATCACTGCCACCCTCGATCCCGAGCACCTGCAGCGGATACTGGTGAACCTGCTGTCCAACGCGTTCAAATTCTCCGAGTCGGGCGGCACGGTGCGCTGTTCGGTGTACGCGGGTCGAAATGATCGACTGATCATCGAGGTCGCCGACAGCGGTCCCGGTATACCGGCGGAGAAGCGGTCGGTGGTATTCGACCGGTTCCGGCAAATCGATGGCGGACCCACCCGCACGGTCGGCGGCACCGGCCTGGGCTTGAGCATCGTCCGTGATCTTGTCCGGCTGCACCGAGGTGAAGTCAGCATCACCACTGCGCCGGAAGGCGGGGCGATGGTGATCGTGGACCTGCCTCGGACCGCGCCTGCGGGCACTCCGGTCCGCGCGGTGCCCCCGGACACCGAGGTGGAGCGACAGCTCCGCGATCCGGTCGAAGCGATCGCGGAACTGACTTCCATGGCGGACGCGGTGCCAGGGCGGTCCCTGGCCGCTCCGCCGTCCAGGCCGGTGGTAGTGGTTGTCGAAGACAACGCCGACCTCAACGCTATGATCCGGCAGGCATTGTCCGGACCCTACCGCGTGCTCGCGGCCTTCGACGGCCGGTCCGGGCTGGAGCTGGCGCGGTCGAGCCGTCCGGACCTGATCATCTGCGACCTCATGATGCCGCGGTTGAGCGGAGATCAGTTGCTCGCCGAGGTGCGGGCCGACCCGGTGCTGGCGAACACGCCGGTGCTGATACTGAGCGCCCGCGCCGACGACCAGTCGCGGCTGGCGCTGCTGCGGGCCGGCGCCAACGACTACCTGCCGAAACCGTTCCCGCTCAGCGAACTTCACGCACGCGCGGACAACCTGGTAAATCTACGGCTCGCCGAAGCCCGCCTGCGGACTGTACGGATCGCCGGCGAGCGTGAACGCATAGCAATCGAATTGCATCGCACCGTGGTTCACCGGTTGTTTTCGATCAGCCTGCAGCTGAGCGGAATACGGTCACTCGCCAGGCGACCCGCTGTTACCCACCGCCTCGACGACGCAGTCGCCGAACTCGACACTGTGATCAACCAGATCCGCTACACCATCAACGAACTCGACCCGCGATCCGAGGACGGCGGGTTTCGGGCACAGCTGCTGGAACTGATCAGCGAGACCGCCGAGACGCTGGCAGCCCGCTCCGAAGTCTCCTTCACCGGACCACTCGACACGATCGACGAAACCCTCACCGCCGCTGTCTACGACGCCATACGGCACCTGATGACCGTGATCATCCGCCGCGCAACGGCCACGGAAATCGCCCTGCAGGCCACGCTCGATACCGATCTTGTCGTGACGGTCAAGGAAAAGGCGGATGCCGCAGCATACTCGGCGACAAGCCGTGGCGACCCGGGACTGCTTTCCGAGCAACTCGCGAACCACGCTGCGGCCCTCGCCATCACGACACCATGTCCCGGCGAAACCGCGTGGACGTGGACGATACCCGGACCTCGCGCGGATTTCGCGCAGCCAGGGGAGCCTCTACAGTCCTAGGCGGCCGCCTGATGGGCATCCAGGAAGGCCCGCACCAGCGCGGTAAGCTCGGTCGGCTTCTCGAAGAACACCACATGGCCGCTGTCGATTTCGGCGTATCGGCTGTGCTGGATCGCGGCGTGCAGGTCGCGGGTGTGTTGAACGGGAACCAACTGGTCCTGGGTGCAGCCGACCACGAGGGTCGGAGCCGTGATGCGGCGTAACTCGTCGCGAATATCGACATCCCGGTTGATGGCGATCTGGCCGAGTGTGCCCGGTTCCGGTCGCACCGACCGTAGCCCAGCCAATCCCTCGTGACCGAGCTGGCTCAGAAACGCCGGGCTGAATGCCAACAGCGGACCGACCCCCGAGGCAATATCGGCTTCAGCGATCAGCGAGGCCGCCCACGTCTGCAGAACCAGCTGCATTCGGGGGTCTTCGCTGGTCGACCAGCCCGCCACCAACACCAGTCTTCGCACGAGATCGGGACGACGTGCGGCGAGCGCCGCCGCGACGACAGCACCCAGTGAGAAGCCCAAGAGGTCGACCGGGCCGGTGCTCGCCTGGTCGATGACCGCGACGATCTGGTCGACCAGCAGCTCCAGCCTCGGTCCGCCGTCAGGTTCAGTGGTCTTGCCGCTGCCGGCGTAGTCGGGTGTCAGGACGGTGTAGCGGTCGGTGAACGCGGTCAGCAGATGTCCGAAGTTCGACTCGGCGCTCATACTGCTGCCGTGGACGAGGACCAACCCGGGACCGGAGCCTGAGCTCGAGTAGTGCACATCCGTACCAGAGACATGGACAATGGGCATGAGGGTGAACCTTTCGCGAGGGGGGGGGACGTACTCGTGCCGTCCTGGTGGTCGGGTCTACAGGTCGAGGACGAGCCTGGGTGTCCGGGCACGGGACCGGCAGATCATCATCAGATCGGTGTCCTTCGCGTCCAATAGGCTGTCGCGATGGTCAGGGAGTCCGTCGAGGACGACGGTTTCGCAGGTGCCGCAGGTGCCCTCCCGACAGGAGGAGAGCGCGGATATGCCTGCCTGCTCGACGGCTTCGAGGATCGAGATGCCCGCCGGAACAAGGACAGTCACACCGGATTGCGCGCATTCGACCTCGAACTCACTGTCGGCCGCGGCATGGGCGACGGGCTTCGGTGCGAATCGCTCGACGTGCAGCGCGCCCGCCGGCCACGTGGTGGCGCACCGTTCTTCGACGGTGCTGAGTAGCGATTCTGGACCGCAGCAATACACGAGAGTGCCGGGGTCGGGTGCCAAAATCGTGTCGAGGTTCATCCGGCCGGTCTCATCCTCGGTGTGTACGCGAAGATCGCCGAGCGCCGATAGCTCGGGCAGGTAGGCCATGCTGCCGCGGGTTCGACCGCCGTAATGCAGAGTCCACGCGGCCCCCCGGCGGGCGACGGTGCGGATCATTGGCAGTAGCGGCGTGATACCGATACCTCCCGCGATGAATCGGTAGCGTTCGGCGTCGTGCAGCGGAAAGTTGTTGCGCGGTCCACGAATCCGCAGCGTGTCGCCTGCCGAAAGGTGTTCGTGCACATATGCCGAGCCGCCTCGGCTCACCTGTTCGCGCAAGACGGCGATGGTCAGGGTGTTGCGGTCGTCCGGATCACCGCAGAGTGAATACTGGCGAACCATGTCCGGGCCGAGGATCAGGTCGATGTGTGCGCCCGATTCCCATTTCGGGATCTGACCGTCGGCGCCCACCAGGGTGAGTTCGACAACGTCGTCGGCTATGCCGCGGATGTCGGCGACAGTGACCGACCATTTCGGTTCAGTGTTCATGCCCGGACTCCGGTCAGCTCGACGGGGTGCGGATCGGGAAGGTGGCTGGTGTGGCCGGCGGGGTGGGCGAGTAACCACCGCCAGATCTCGGTCGGCGTGTCGGCGACATCCGTTGCACCGCAATGACATACGCCCAGTAGCTGGTCGGTTCCCGGGTGCCACTCCACCCGGTAGCGGACATTCATGTCCGGCTTTCTTCGGCTTGGGCGAGTTTCGCGATGAGCCGCCGCGCCGCCAGGGCGCCGGTGTCGATGTTGATCGACAATTCCTGATAAGCACCGCCGTTTCTTTCCTCTTCGGCGAGGACCTCCTCCACCAGGTTCAGCGCGACGACGTCCTGCATGACGACGATGTGATTATTGGCGTAGAGGTAATCGGTGACCCACTGGTCGTCTGTCGCGAAGTCGCGTGCCACGGCCCAGAAGTCGTGCACCGAGTGCGCTGTCTCAGGGGTCAGCGCGTAGACGATCTCGACATGGAAGGCGCCTGGATCAGCGGCGGCATCGTAGCCGGGGATATAGCCGTCCGGCGGGTAGTGGCCCTGTCGCGCGACTCGACTGTGCAGCCGGTAGAGGCATGGCGGGGAAAATTCGATGTCCTGCCAGCGCGTGATTCTGCCGTGTACGCCGGTCGAGCTGGCATAGAACGGTGGGCTCTCGGCGTCATCGATATGTCTGCTCACCCGCACTACCCCGGCTGTCTCGTCGACCTCCGTGGTGATCGGCGTGTCGGCCACTTCAGGCGTGCCGATGTAGCCTCCGTGCAGATAGGTTTCGTGCGACAGGTCCATCAGGTTGTCCATCAGCAGGGCATGCCGACCCTGGATCGTCTCCAGGCCGCGGATCGTGGTCCATCCGTCCCGGGTCAACCATGGTGCGCGCGGAATCGTCGCTGGATCAGCGTACTCGCGGTCGCCGATCCATACCCAGATGAACGAATCCTGTTCCACCACAGGATAGGAGGCCACCCGGGCGCTGCGCGGAATGCGCTGCTGCGCGGGCACCGCGACGCAGGTTCCGGTGCGGTCGTAGGTGAAACCGTGGTAGCCGCAGACAATCCGGTCACCGTCGACCAGCTGCGACTTCGACAACGGGTAGCGTCGGTGGATGCAGCGGTCGGCCAGCGCTACCGCACTACCGTCCTCGGCGCGGTAGAACACCAGCGGCTCGTTGCAGATGGTTCGGGCGAGCAGCTCGCGGCCGACCTCATGACCATACGCGGCCACATACCACTGGTTACGGATAATCTGGGTCGTCGGACTCATCGGGAAACTCCTGAGCTGGGCACCGAACGGTGCGTTGTGATCCACATCGTGTGGTGTCCGGAGGCGTGAGCCAAGACACACTTCCGCTGGACGGAAGTCCGTTCACCGCCCACCCAGCTGTCTGCTGACCCCGTTGGCCGCGGTGCGCACCGCAGGCGCCCAGGCGGCACGGCGGGAATCGCTCACCGGCACGACGATCGAGACCGCCGCGACGACCTCGCCGCCTGGGCCGAAGATGGGTGCTGCGACCGAATAACCCTCCAGCGTGACCTGGCCCTCACTGATCGCGACGCCGATGCGGCGCACTTCGGCCAGTGCCCGACGCAGTTGGTCGGGCGTGCTGATCGTCTTCGGGGTGAATACCGCAAGTGGCCGGGCGAAGATTTCGGCTACAACGTCGGCGGGCGAGTATGCGAGGATGGCCAGTCCCACACCGGTCGCGTGCATCGGCCAGCGCGCCCCCACCTGAGTGCGCACGGATACGGCCTCCCGCGCCGCGAGGAACTCGACATACACGACGTCGGTGCCGTCAGGGACCGCCAGCTGCACGTTCTGGTGGGTCGCCTCGTAGAGGTCTTCCATGAAGGGAAGTGCTACGTCGCGCAGCGGACGGCCCCGCGGACAAAAGGACGCGATTGCCACCATCCGCAGACCGATCTGGTATCCGCCGCCCGGTGTTCGG
Source organism: Nocardia sp. NPDC023852 (assembly GCF_040639505.1). NCBI lineage: Bacteria > Bacillati > Actinomycetota > Actinomycetes > Mycobacteriales > Nocardiaceae > Nocardia > Nocardia sp. NPDC023852. The sequence goes on along the minus strand of NZ_JBFAAB010000014.1, from coordinate 38,691 downwards.
TCGAGCGCGCCCCAGCGTACGAGATCGACCACATGCCGGTAGACCGTGGTTTGCGGCAGCCCGGTGCGCTCGGCCAGTTCGGACAACTTGAGCACCAGATGCGAGCTGTCGAACGCTTCGAGCACCCCGAGCGCCCGTGCCAGTACCGACGATTTGGCAGTCATCATCGACTCCCTCTCGCACACGGTCGAGTAGTAAGACGAGCACCGGCGAGGCGACCGGTCCGAGGACTACCCTTCCATGCGGTCGCCGCTGCCACGACCAGATCGACCAGCGGCGATTTGTCACATCGACCGATTACTTTCGGCACGGACCAGCGCAATCGTCGACAGCGAGTCGCGTCTCTGGGCCATCCGCGGTTACCCCGCGGCCATACCGGGGTTATCGTTGGTCGACGGCTCGGAATGCTTGTCCTGCCGCGGAGGTGATCGCATGGTTCGACAGCTCGACAACGACCTCGCAGGGCCGAACTGCCGGCTCGGGCTTACGCCGATGCCCGGCCACCTGACAATGTCTGCGGGCGCGCGATGGCGGAATGCGACGACTTAGCGACCCAACGGGATCTGCCCCTCGGTATCGCAGTGGAACTGGCGGCGGCCGGCCTCGGCGATGCCGGGGAGATCGGCCGCGGCGGATTCGGCGTGGTCTACTGCTGTTATCAGTACGCCCTGGAACGTCACGTCGCCGTCAAGGTCCTGACGTCGGAGGTCCGCGGCGACGAGCGTGAGCAATTCGTGCGCGAACAACGCGCACTCGGGCGCTTGTCCGGCCACCCGCACATCCTGCAGGTGCTGCAGGCCGACATCACCCCCACCGGCCGCCCCTACATCGTGATGCCCTACCACGCCCGCGGCTCGCTGGAACAGGTGCTCCACAAGACCGGCCCGCTGCGCTGGCCCGAGGTGCTTTCGGTGGGCGTCAAGATGGCCGGGGCTCTTGCTGCCGCACACGCGATCGGCATCGTGCACCGTGACCTGAAGCCGGGCAACATCTTGCTCACCGATTATGGCGAACCCCACCTGGCGGACTTCGGTATCGCCCAATTCGGCGAGGCGACGACCTCGTCCCTGCAGATCATCCAGGGCACACCCGCGTTCACGGCACCCGAGGTCCTCGGCGGCGCGGCGCCCACCGCGGCCTCGGACATCTACGGCCTCGGCGCGACATTGTTCAGTCTGCTCACCGGACGTGCCGCGTTCGCCCGGCGCACCGGCGAACAGTTGGAAGTCCAACTCGCCCGTATCGCCACGGGATCGGTTCCGGACCTGCACGCCTACGGCATCCCGCATGCGGTGTGCGAGGCCGTTGAGACCGCGATGGCGGCCAAGCCCACAGATCGCCCCACCACCGCGGTCGAATTCGGCGAACAACTGCGGGAGGTACAACGCAACTGCGGGCAGGCCGTCGACGCCATGGCCGTGCCGCCGGATACACCCGTTGCCGAGATGGAGCGGAGGGCGGCACTATCGGTGTTGCCTGCCTACTCCCCTGGCTCGGTGACGCCACCGGTGCCGCCGATCGCCGCGACGAAGTTCCGGCCGCCGAGCACACCGCGGACGCTGATCGAGCGCACGCGCATCCTGGACATCCTTCGCCACGGCGAGCAACGGCGACTGACGGTGATCCATGGCCCGGCCGGTTTCGGCAAGACCACGCTGGCCCTCCAGTGGGGGCGCCGACTGGAATCCGACGGCGCGCCGATGGCTTGGCTGACCGCCGACTCCGACGACGACAACGCCGTCTGGTTCCTCGCCCACCTGGTGGAGGCGATCCGGCGCGTGCGGCCGGAACTCGCCCGCGAACTGGGTGCAGTGCTCGAGGAACGATCGTCGGACACCACGCGATACGTGCTCTGTACGCTGATCGACGAAATCCATGACAGTGGCCAGGCAATGGTGCTGGTGATCGACGACTGGCATCGAGTGACCAGCGACGCCACCCGTGCCGCTTTGGAGTTTCTGCTAGAGCACGGCTGCCACCACCTGTGGGTCGTGGTCGCCAGCCGTACCCGGGCCGGGCTGCCGCTCACCCGGATGCTGGTGCGCGACGAACTCGTCGAGATCGACGTCACCGCATTACGTTTCGACGCTGCTGAAACGACTGCCTTCCTCATCGACAACGGTCTGCTCCTGAGCGCCGCGGATGTGACCCGTCTACAGGAGTCGACCGAGGGATGGCCTGCCGCACTCCAATTGGCATCCCTGTCGCTGCGCGGCCGCAACGATCCGTCCGCGTTCATCGATCGCCTCACCGGCCGCCACCACGTCATCGGTGAATACCTCGCCGAGAACGTTCTCGACGCACTCGAACCACAACTGCTCGACTTCCTGCTCTCGACCTCGATCACCGGCAAGGTGCGCGCCGACCTCGCCACTCTCCTCTCCGATCGGGCCGACAGCCAGGAAATGCTCGAACAGGTCGCCGACCGCAACCTGTTCCTCTACCGCCTGGACGAGGATGACGAATGGTTTCGCTACCACCACCTTTTCGCCGAGTACCTGCAGCGCAGGCTCGTCCGCTCCGACCCGGACCGGCTCGCACAACTGCATCAGCGAGCGTCCGCCTGGTTCGCCGAACATGAGATGCTCACCGACGCAGTCGATCACGCCATGTCCGCCGGTGATCCACAGCGTGCGGCGGACCTGGTCGAAGCCCGCGCCCTCGACCTCATCGAGCGTTCCCGTATGGCCACTTTCCTCGGGATGATGGCGAAACTGCCCGGCAGCCTCACCGAATCACGGCCACGACTGCAGCTGTGCGTCGCGTGGGCGAATCTCGGCCTGCAACGCCGGCAGCGGACTCGGACTGCGTTGAAGAACGTTTTCGCGGCACTGGATTCCGGTGCGGTACCAGCCGAGGAGGTGACCGCGCTACGCGTCGAGGCGGCCTTGGTGACCTGTGTCGAGGAGTACGTGACCGACCGCTTCGACGGCCTGCCGAAGCTGGTGGCCGAACATATCGACGATCCAGCCGCGCCGTTCGTCGCGAACAACGCAGCCACACTGGCCGCCACCGATGCGTTGAACCGGTTCGACTTCGCGGCAGCTCATCAATGGCACCAGCGGGCGGCTCCCTACCATCGCGGTCGCACCTTCGGCATGACACACAACTACTGCGTCGCAGGTCTGGCTGCCTATGAACAACTCGACATCACCAGGGCCGAGGAACATTTCGAGGATGCCGTGTCGATGGCGCGGCGCTCAGGCGCGCCAACCCATTCCTCGATCTTGGCGGGCGCGCTGCTGGGGGCGCTGCGATACGAACAGGGACGCCTCGCCGAAGCCGAACAACTGTTGAACTCCAGTGCCAGACTCGGCCGGCAGGGCGGACCGGTGGATTTCCTGTCGGCCACCTACGGCACCGGGGCGCGCCTCGCGGCGCTCCGCGGTGATCTCTCCCTCGCCCAGAAGCTTCTCGCCGAGGGCGGGAGGATCGCCGAGGATGCAGCACTGCCCCGCCTAGCCGCACGAATCGTCAATGAACATATCCGCATCGGCCTGCCGATCCCGGATGACGTTCGTACCCACCTCACACATTTGCGGCTGTATCGCAAGCAGGACAACAGGATTCGAGCCGGTATCGCCGAACTCGAACAGGACTCCGCGATCCGGCTGCTGTTAGCCGAACACTCCCCCACCCGCATCGAAGAGGCGTGCGCCCGAGCCGATCACATGGTGCGGGAGATCGAAACCCAGTCCCGTCCACGGGCCCTGGCACAGGGACAATTGCTGTATGCCTGCTGCCTCTGGGAGGCACATCGAATCGACGACGCGAAAACCGTACTGGCCCCAGCACTCTCGCTGGCCACCCGACAAGGACTTCTCCAGTTTGTCACGGATGCCGGCCCGCATATGTCGGACATCGTCGCCGCATCGGCATGATCGCCCGTATACAGGCCATGGTGAACGACGGGGGCACGGAATCAGCCGAAGACGGGTGACTCGAGGACTGGCTCCACGCCACCACCACCGACTCGTCCCGAACAGCGAGCGGCCTCCTGTGAACTCAACTCACAAGACCTGGCGACACCACGTCACGAGCGGGGAATCGCGCTCGACTTCCGATCCGGTGCCCACAGTTCCCGGTCAGCCGAGCTGAGCTTTGATATCGGTCTTGAGGACTTTGCCGATCTTGGAGCGGGGCAGGTCGGGCCAGATCTCGACTTGCTTGGGAGTTTTCACGCTGCCGAGGCGGTCTCTGACGAAAGCCCGGAGATCATCGGAGGTGGCACTGTGGCCGGCGCGGGTCTGGATCACCGCGGTCACCCGCTCGCCCCATTTCGGATCGGGGAGTCCGATCACTGCGCAATCCTGTACCGCCGGGTGAGCCAGCAACGTCTGCTCGACCTCCGCGGAGTAGACGTTGAATCCGCCGGTGATGATCATGTCCTTTGCCCGGTCGACGATGTAGAGGTAGTTGTCCTCGTCGAGGTAGCCGATGTCGCCGGTGTGGTGCCAACCGAATCTGCCCACATCGGCGGTGGCTTCGGGATTCTTGTAGTACCCGGCCATGACCAGGGGACCCCGGACGACGATCTCGCCGCGTTGCCCGGCGGGCAGCAGGGTGCCGTCGTCGTGCATGATCGCGACTTGGGTCAGCGGCGTGGGCCGTCCGACCGAGGACAGGTGTTCGCGGGCGAGGGAACCGTCGGCACGGAAGTGTTGCCGTGGCGCCAGAGTCGAGATCATCATGGGCGCTTCGGACTGCCCGAACAGTTGCGCCATCACCGGTCCGATCCGTCCGAGGGCTTCTTCGAGACGAGCCACCGACATGGGTGCCGCGCCGTACCACAGGCATTGCAGGGAGCTCAGATCGGCTGTGGTGAGTGCAGGATGATCCAGCAGCAGGTAGATCAGGGTCGGGGGCAGGAAGGTGTGCGTGATCCGGTGCCGCGGCACCAGCGACAGGAACTCCGTCAGGTCCGGTGCGAGCATGACGACGACCTCGCCACCCAGCGCCAGAACAGGGAAACACAGCACCCCGGCCGCGTGAGTCAGCGGCGCCAGCGCGAGGTAGCGCGGGCGGCCCTCGAAGGGGTAACTCATCAGCGTCAGCGCCGACATCGTCTCGACATTGTGCCCGGTCAGCACCACCCCCTTGGGGCGCCCGGTTGTTCCCCCGGTACCGACCAGCAGGGCGATGTCATCGATCGGGTCGGCCTGCCACGGCTCGTCCCCGACACCGCGGATCCATTCGTCGAACGGGACGGCATCGGAAACCGCACTGCCGTCCAGACTGATCAGTGTGAACAGTGTCGGCAGGTCGCCGATGATCGTGGCGACCAGCGGCGCGAACGAATCCTGGAAGATCAAGCACGTGCAGTCGAAAAGGTCCAGCAGATCCCGGTTTTCGTGGGCCTCGTTGCGGGGATTGATCGGGCACCACACCGCCCCCGCCCGCGCGATACCGAAAACGCAACCGAACGCGACCGCGTTATTGGCCGACAGTATCGCCACCTTCTCGCCGGGACGTACCCCGGACCGGGCCAGCGCGCGAGCGACCTGCCAGGAAAGCCGCTGGACCGCGCCGTAGGTCAGTGTCCGGCCGTTCATAGTCAGGCAGGGTGCGGCCGCGCCGAGTGTGGCGCCCTTGTCGAGGTAGTCGGTCAAACGCACGAATGATCCTTGTATCGTCGAAACAGCCGGGGCTGGGTCAGCTGTGCACGGTCAGGACCGGCTCCATGACAAGTCCGAAACCACGCAGCACACCCAGCAGCTCACGATGGCCGAACGCCTGGCAACCGGAAGCGAAACCGGCACGCTTTGGCGAAGTTTGCAGCAGCGTGTACGCCGCGTACGCCTGTAACAGGCCGGTTTGCTTGTAGTTGCAATTGCCGTAGATGACGCAGTGTGCGCGTCCCAAGGGACCCGACGCGTACACCGAGTCCAGGGAGGTGTTGATCCGCGGGTTCTCTCGCGGCGGCATCTCGTTCATCACGCCCGCAGCATGCTCGGCGAGCACCTTGTACTTCTGTTCCCGCGAAAGATCCTTCACCTGTTCGACGACGCCCGCCACGATTTGTGGTACACCCTGCATCAGCGTCCGGTTGAAGACCCCACCCAGTACTTTGACGTTGGCCACCCGAGGGTCGCGTTTGAACCACACCGGATGCGACGTGCCGCCCCACGGCAGCGCCAGCTCGGTTTGATGCTGCCCCGGCACCACCACGTCGTACAGTCCGGCATCGGCGGGCCATTCCACGTACTGGTTCTGCTCCAGGTAGTAGGCCTTCGACAGCGCCGCGTTGACCAGGATGGTCCGCGTCGACGCGATGGTTGGGAAGCCCTTCCAGAACACCTGGATATCGAGGGTATCCAGGCCAGGGGTCTCCAGGCAGATATTGGCGGCGATCTCACCCGTCGTATACATATGCGCAAGCCCCGGCGACAGTAGCAGTTCCCGGTCTGCCATCCGCCGGCCGTAGTTCTCGTCGCAGTCGATCAGCCAGTCCTGTTCGCCGGTCGTGTCCAGGTAATGGCATCCCACATCGAGGCATGCCTCGACAACCTCCCGGCCATACTGCGAGAACGGCCCCACCGTATTGCACACGACGCGTGCTCCCCGGAACAGTTCGGTCAGCGAGGCGACCTCGTGTGCGACCTCGACCACCTCGTAGTCGGCGGTCTCGATTCCGGGGAGCTGGTCCATTGCCTGCTGGACGCGCACCTTGTCGCGTCCAGCCGCGATGAACGGGACATTGAACTCGCGCAGGTATTCACACACCAACCGGCCGGTGTAGCCGGAGGCGCCGTAGACGATGACGGGCTTGTCAGTGCTCATGGAATATCGAACCTTTCGTGTTAGCCGGTGTGCCTGACCGCGGTCACATGCCCATGCCGCCATCGACCGGCAGGCCGACTCCGGTGATGAAGCGGGCGGCGTCCGAAGCCAGGAACACCACCGCATCGGCCATGTCCGAAACCTCGCCCAGCCGCCCCTGGGGAGTCAGTCCCACTACCGCGCCGACCGCTTCCTCCGGACTGCCGAACAGTCCGATGTCCGCCACGTCCTGGGCAAGCCGACTGCCCATCACGGTGGGGACGAGCCCGGGATGAATACAATTCACGCGGACGCCGTAGCCCAGCTTGCCCGATTCCATGGCCGCGACCCTCGTGAGCCGATCGACACCCGACTTCGTCGCCGAGTACACGGCAATGCCTGGAAACGCGATGGTCGCGGCGACCGATGCGATATTGACGATCGCCCCACCCTGACCCGCCGGACCGCCCGGGCGCATCGCACGGAAGGCATGTTTGATGCCCAATGCGGTGCCGAGCACGTTCACCTCGAGCATGCGGCGAATCTCGCGGGGATCGAGATCGACGAAAAGACTGGTGATCTCGATTCCCGCGTTGTTCACTACGATATCCAGCCCGCCGAGCGTATCGACGACGTGGGCTGTGGCCTGCTCCCATGCGGCATCGTCGGTCACGTCCAGCGGAACGAACTCGGCGGTGGCACCGGAACCGCGGAGCGACTCGACGGTGTCCTTCCCGAGGTCTTCCTGGACATCACCGATGGCAACGGCCGCACCGGCACGCGCCAGCGCCTCGGCCATCCCGGCCCCGAGCCCGCGCGCCCCACCGGTAACCAACGCCTTGCGTCCGGCCAGGTCATACCCACTCATCCGACATCTCCTCCTCGGGGTGAACGTCCACTTCGACTGCCGCCACCCTCACCCGGTGCCGCGCTTGGACCGGCCGAAGAGTGCGACGTGGATCACAGCCTATAGAGATTTTGACAGTCGTCAAGATTTTTCTTGACGACTGTCAAAACATCGCGGCGCGACTGCGCCGACCTCGCGATAAACTGCAAGCGTGCCCGCAGACAGCGGGCGAGAAGACGGGAAGAAGTCCACGGTGACCGAGATCGTCGAGACGAGCCGCGAGCGGATATCACGCCGCCGGGTCGACAAGTTCGGCGAGCGCCGGGCCCAGCTGGCCGCCACGGCGTTGCACACCCTCGCCGAACTCGGCTATGCCCGCACCAGCCTGCGGGAGATCGCACAGAACTCCGAGTTCTCCCACGGCGTGCTGCACTACTACTTCAGCGACAAGAATGACCTCATCACCCACGCTGTCCGCCAATACGAGGTCCTCTGCGTGACGCGTTACGACGAAGTCGTCGACGCCGCACAGACTTCCGAAGAACTGCGCGACGGCTTCGCCGCAGCCATGGCCGCCACCCTCGATACCGACGCCCACCTCCACCGGCTCTGGTACGACCTGCGCAACCAGAGCCTGTTCGAGCAGTCCTTCCGCGACGACGTGCTCGAGATCGACCAGCGCCGTGAAGACATGATCTGGCGCGTCGTCAGTCGCTACACCGAACTCGCCGACACCACTCCCGCCGTATCCCCTGGCATCGCCTACGCAGTCTTCGACGGCATGTTCCAGCAAGCGCTGCTCCGCAAACTCGGCGGCGAACCCAACGCCGCAACAGATCTCCACGCCAACGTGGAACAACTACTGGACCGGCTCACCATCTGCGACTGACGTGCCGCCCGACCAACGTCTTATCACCACCATCGCCCTGTCGGGCCTCGCGGCAGTCGACGCGCACGCGCACACCCTGCGGCCGCCGAAGCCGGAATGAACGATACCCAGCTGACAGAGGTTGACGGGCAAACCACCTCGCTGAGTCGGAAAGGGTTCCCGTCAGGGCGTTCCTCCCGGATGTTCTTGCAGATGCATGAACACCATCCCTAGACTGGAGCGGGTCCAGTAGAGAGAAATCGCGGAGAGTCCGAGGAGGCAAGCGGGATGCTGTTGTCGCCCCCGAACAGACGGCAGGCAGCCGACGGAACCGAACGGCGCGGTCACCGCCTCGGGCTCGAAGATGTCGCAGTCGAATTCGGCATCGATGCGATACGTGAGCGAATCGCCGAGCTCCGTCTCGCTGGCCTGGATCATGTCGCCTCGGTCATCGAGCGTGAAATGCAGACCGTGCTGGCTCGCCTGAACCCGGGTTCGTTGCCCGGCGATCCGCAACTGGATCCGGCGAAGATATAGCGCGTTCCCATGAGTCGAACCCGAGCACGCCGATGATCGCACATGGCCCGATCTTCCAGCTGTGCCGGGCGGTTCGGGATATCGCCGCAGCTCAGCGAGTGTTCACCGAGCGGTACGGTGTCTCGAGCTGGTTCACCGTTCCGGATGTCCACTTCGGTCCGGAGGAGTGCGAATTACGCGGGGCACCAGGCCAATTACACGATCAGTGTCGCGCTCGGCTACGCGGGCGGCCAGCAGCTGGAGCGTATCTCGACGGCGGCCCGATCGGCTCGCACGTCGAACTGATGCGGCTATCCGAGGAGATGAGGACGATTTTCGACCACCTGATCCCGGAAGGTTTCACCAATCCATGGCAGTAGACGCCGAACTCCGGCAGCCGGTGCACAGGATCCCGCCTCGGCGAGGGCTCGTTTCGCGGGCACCGCGCCGGGCCCGAACGGCGCGCTCGACGCACCAGGAATGCGACTGACATGCGTTTCACTTATGCCGAGACCATGACCGTCCCGTCGTACTACCTGCCACTGGCCAAGGCCGCCGAAGAGGCGGGATACACCTCGATGTCGGTGGCGGACAGCGTGGCTTATCCGAAGGAATCGGACGCGAAATACCCCTACACTCCCGACGGGAACCGAGAGTTTCTGGAAGACAAGCCGTTTATCGAGGCGTTCGTCCTGAGCGCGGCGATGGCGGCGGTGACGACCACGTTGCGCTTCACGCCGTTCGTGGTGAAATTGCCGATCCGCCCCCCGGTGCTGGTGGCCAAGCAGGCCGCCTCGGTCGCCGCGCTCAGCGGCAACCGGTTCGGGCTCGGCGTCGGAATCAGTCCGTGGCCGGACGATTTCGAGATCATGGGCGTGCCGTTCGACAAGCGCGGTGCACGCATGGACGAGTGCGTCGACATCGTGCGCGGTCTGTCGGCGGGCGGCTACTTCGAATTCCACGGCGCGTTCTACGACATTCCGCCGATCAAGATCAGCCCGGTGCCCACCGAACCGCTGCCGATCCTGATCGGCGGGCACAGCAAGCCTGCGCTGCGCCGCGCAGCGCAGCGCGGCGACGGATGGATGCACGCGGGCGGCGACGGCGCCGAACTCGACCGGCTGCTGGTCGAACTCGACGCCCTGCGGGCCGAGTACGGAACACGCAAGGACTTCGAGGTGCATGTCATCTCGCTGGACGGATTCACCGTCGACGGGATCAAACGTCTGGAGGACAAGGGCGTCACCGACGTGATCGTCGGGTTCCGGCTGCCCTACACCACCGAGCAGGACACCGAGCCGCTGGACACGAAGATCGCCAACCTCTGCCGATTCGCGGAGAAGGTCATCGCGCGGGTCAACGGCTGAGCACTGAGACAGCGTCGGCAACGGTTCGTCGGGGATGAGCGGAGATCGACCACCTCGAAACTGCTCCGTCTAGGCAGGATAAGCACGTCGACACGGATGGCCGACCGCACTCGCGCACGTGGATACCCGAACACCTGGGCGCATCCGACCGACTCGGCGCTATTCGGCGAGGGCCGCCGTGGCCGCCGCGAGAGTCTGGATGCGGTAGTCCGCACCGAACAACACGACGTGCACCAACAAGGGATGCAACTGGTGCAGCGGAATGCGCGCTCGCCACCTCTCCGCAAGCGGATACGTCTCGTGATATGCGGCGAGGATGCGATCCAGGTGCGGCGCGCCGAAGAGCGCGAGCATCGCGAGGTCGGTCTCCCGATGGCCACCGTGGGCCGCGGGGTCGACGAGCAGCACGCGCTCGACGGTCCACAGCAGGTTGCCCGACCACAGGTCACCGTGGATGCGCGCCGGGGGTTCCGCCGGACCGGCCAGAGCATCGATGCGGTCGATGACGCGCTCCAGCAGGCGGACTCCGGCCTCGCCCAGGTGCGCGGCCGCGCGGGGCAGATACGGTGCGAGGCGATGCTCGGCGTACCACTGCGACCATGGTCCGGCCGTCGGGGTATTGGACAGTGGCAGCGTCGCGATCCAGCCCGGCCACGGTGCACCGAACCGTCCAGGCGTCTTCGCGTGCAGTGCGGCGAGTTCGCGCCCGAATCGCTCAGCGGCTGCGGGCGTCGGCCCGGCTTCTGCCAGCCAGGGCAGCACCAGCATCCGATCGTCGGCGGCAAGCACCTGCGGCAGGAGCATCGTTCCGCGCTCCGCGGTCGTGTTCGGACGGGCACTGCCGGAATCGGCAACGCTCGGATCGCCGTCGTGGATCGAAGTCGAACCAAGCACCGGCTCGTCCGGGCCAGACCGGCGTTCAGCGCCAGGGTCGGCATCGGCAAGCCAGACAAGCCCAGCGGCCTCTGCTGCGAAAACCGACGTCGACGCCGCCGAGGCTTTGACGAAAACGGTTCTGCCGTCCAGCAATTCGGCCCGGTGGAGCGTCCATGCGTGGCGCGAGCCGAGGTCGGTGACGCGGCGGACCGGGCCGAGGCGGGAGGCGAGACGCTCGGAGAGCTTCATCGGGCGTTCGCGGTCAGACGCTTCATGGTGTCCTCGTCGGCGGGGAAGAACGACTCGATGGCCAGTTCGGCGACCGTGACGTTCATCGGAGTGCCGAACACCGTCGTGACGCTGAGGAACGAGAGCTCCGCCCCATCGTGCTCGATCCGCAGCGGGACGACCGCCTGATCGGGTTCAGGCAGGGATAGCTCGACCTCGCCACCGGGATAGCAGCGCAGCTCGTCGAGTAGATCGGCCAGTTCCGCGGAACCGGTGATCTGGGCCTGCCGCGCCAGACGGGCGAAAATGTGGCCGCGCCATTCGGCGAGGTTGGTGATGCGGCCGGCCATCCCGTCGGGATGCAGGCTCAGGCGCAGGGCGTTCACCGGCGGGGTCGCCAGCGCCGGGTCGATGCCCGTGAGCAGCAGTCCCACGCCGCCGTTCGCGTCGATCATCGTCCAGTTCCGATCGATGGCCAGCGCCGGGAAGGGCTCATGCCCGGCCAGGACCTGGCGCATGGCGCCACGGACCGCGTCCATGGCGGCCGTGTCCAGAGCGGGTTCCGCGTAGGCGGGGGCGTAGCCCGCGGCGAGCAGCACGCGGTTGCGTTCGCGCAACGGGATCTCCAGGTGCTCGGACAGGTGCACGATCATGGTTCGACTCGGCGTGGCGCGTCCGGTCTCGATGAAGCTCAGATGCCGTGCCGAGGTGTCGGAGCGCCCGGCCAACTCCAGCTGGCTCAGCCTGCGCTCCAGACGCCAATGTCGCAGTAGGTCACCGACCGTAGGGCTACTCACTCCGTCGATCCTACGAACGACAAGCGGCCTCGACCATTACCTCTCGGGTAATGGAGCTGCGCGGCGATGATCACCTGGAACGATGCGCGCTGGAATCGAGAGAGCAAACAACCTGGGAGACCCTGTACGCGATTCCGCCTTCGACAGGTACCCCGACCCGACGCAGACAATGTCGTTGAGCCACGCGTACTGCTTCGCGCCTGTCTCGAAGAGCGGGCACCAAGGCGTCGTCGTGGGTCCGCAATGTCAGTCGGACATCGAGTATCAGCGTTCCGTCGGGACGCAACAGTGCCCAGTCGCCGCCACCCGCCAACACTGCGCCGCGCAGGATCGGTTCTTGGAACGACCCTCCGCCGAACCGAACAGAACCCGCCGACCGAACGAACCATGGCCGATGTTCAGCTGCGGATTCAGGTCGACGACCCTATCGAACAGGTACTCCGTCTTCGCCGCAGAAAAAGTCCGCGCCCTTGGAGAGCCGGGGCTTCCGCTCGATTGGCGCTCCGGATACTGGGTAGCTCCCCGGCATGGAACTGTTGGTGATAATCGGACTCGCGGTGCTGGTCGGCGCGGTGATTCTGTATCGCAAAAGGTTCGGCAAGCGACCGGATTCACCCGAAATACCTGGAAACGACGGCGAATAGGTGGCGCACATGTCCGCGATGGATCCCGATCCCGGGAAAACTCCTGACCTGGAACCCGGCGGCGGAGTGCCGCCAGGCTCGACACCGCCGGACACACCGCAGACCTCGGGTTTGTCCGCGCCGGAGCCAAGCACCAGACATCACTTCCCCATCACCGGCATCGCGGCGCTGATTCTCACCGCTGTGCTGGTTCTGGTCTTTCTCGTGGCCGCGGTCGCCATCGCGGTGTCGATACTGTGACCCGATCCGACCTTGAATCAGCACGCCGATCCGCGATCTGGCCTAGTCCGCGACCGGCGTAGGCAGGAGCCGAGGCAGGAACGCCGCGCCGGCGGTGGCCGCCGCCGCGGAGGTCATCGCCGTTGTCCACCCCGCCGGCCCCAAAGGCCTGCATCCGAAGTACGTGCCCAGCCCCGGTGTCATCACCACGGCGGCGAGCACGGCTCCACTGGCCGCGGTCGTGATCCACACCAGCGGGCTGCGGTATCCGGAGAGCAATGTCTGTCCGAGCTGGGTGCCGATGAGGGCGACCAAGCCGATGGTGGCGGCCCGGCGGCGAGTGCCGGTGTAGTGGCCGATGGTCCAGGCGACCGAAGCGCCGACGGTCGTCGCGACTCCCCGCACGGCAAGGCCGCGTACCAGGTCAGCGCCCAGGTGCGCCGGGGGAATCTCGGCGAGCTGTTCGGCCAGCCGCTGCGCCTGTGCCGGCGGATTGTCCGCGTCACCCGGATCGACCGAGTCTCGGTCCCGAGACAGCGCGAGTGCAAGGGCGGGGAACATATCGGTCAGCAAGTTCACCAGCAGGAACTGGCGGGTTCGCAGCGGTGCCTGTCCGCTCAGGGCGGTGCCGTAGAGCGTGAACGCTACCTCGCCCGCGTTGCCGCCGACCAGGACACCGACGGCGTCGGTGACCCGCTGCCACATGCCGCGACCCTCCAGCAGCGCATGCAATAGAGCCAGCGGGTCGGGGCGGGTGAGTACCAAGTCGGCGGCATTGCGTGCGGCGGCTGAACCCTGGGCGGCGACACCGATTCCGACGTCGGCGGTGCGGATCGCGGCGGCGTCGTTGCTGCCGTCGCCCGTCATGCCGACCACGTGGCCCGCGTGTCGAAGCGCCGCCACGATCCGTACCTTCTGTTCGGGGCCGACCCGGGCGAAGACGGTGCCGCGTTCGATCAGCTCCGCCTGCGCGGTGTCGTCCAGACCATCCAGATCGGCGCCGGTGATCACCTCGCCCGCCGCGATGCCGAGTTGCCTGGCGACCGCCGCGGCTGTCACCGGGTGGTCGCCGGTAATCATGCGGACGCTGATGTCGTTGCGTTGCAAGGCGGCGACGAGGGGAAGGGTCTGCGGGCGGGGCGTGTCGGCAAGTCCGAGGAAGCCGAGCAGCGTGAGGTTGCCGACCATCCCCTCCACGTCATCGGGTTCGCTGCGCAGGTCGCGGCGCGCCACCACCAGCACGCGCAGACCCTGCTCGGCGAGATCACGAACCGCCCGCTCGGCGCGATCGCGTGTCCGGTCGTCGAGCGGTGCGCTGTCCGTGCCGCGCAGCCGCACCCGGGTGCAGCGCCGCAGGACCACCTCGGGTGCGCCCTTCACGATCAGTCGCAGCTTGCGCGTGGTGTGGCCGAGGACGGCGGCGTACCCGCGGTTGGACTCGAAGGGGATCTCCTCGATCGGATCCCAGCGGCGGGCGTCGTCGTCGAGGACATCGTCGGCGGCGTCCAGCACCGCGCGGTCGGTGGCGTGCACGACCGGGCCTTCGGCGGGATCGGGACAGGCACGGGCCGCCGCGCGCAGCAGTCGACGGGCGTCGTCGGTGTCGGCGTCCGGGGACCACCGCCCCTCCAGGTCGGCGACCGTGGTCAGACGCAGCCGCCCTTCGGTGAGCGTGCCGGTCTTGTCGAAGCAGAGGGTGTCGACCCGGCCCAGCGCCTCGACGGTCCGGCTGGCGCGGACCAGCACGCCGTGCCGGGAAAGTCGGCGCGCCGCCGCTAGCTGAGCCACCGTGGCCACCAGCGGTAAACCCTCTGGCACCGCCGCGACCGCTACCGCTACCCCGTCCGCGATCGCGGTTCGCAGCACCCTGCCCCGAAGCACTCCCAACGCGGTGACGATGCCGCCGCCGGTCAATGTCATCGGCAACGCGCGGTCGGTCAGTCGCCGCAATTGCGCTTGCACACCGCCCTTTTCGGGTGGAATGGCGCCTGCGGTGGCACGCCCGGCCTGGGTTTCGGCGCCGACGGCCACGACAACCGCGCAGCCGGTGCCGTTGACCACGGTGCTGCCTTCGAAGACCATGCAGGCGCGTTCACCCAGCACCGCGCCGGGCGTGGCGGCGAGCTGTTTCTCGACGGTGACCGATTCACCGGTCAGGCCGGATTCGTCCATCTCCAAGTCGTCCGCGCGGAGCAGACGCGCATCGGCGGGAACCACATCCCCTGGACGCACCACCAGGACGTCCCCGATGGTGAGCAGGTCCGCGGGCACGATGCGTTCGTGGGGATCGTCCTCGTGCGTCGCGGCGCGATCGATCAGGCGGCCGGTGAGTTGCTCTCCCTCGAACAGCCGGTGCAGCGCGCCCTCCGCGCGCTGGCGCTGCCGAGCGGAGACCACCGCGTTCACCGCGAGCACCGAAGACAGCAGCACCGCATCCGACGGCGCGCCGAGGATCGCGGTGGCGACCGCGCCGACCCCGAGGATAGGGGTGAGCGGATCGGCCAGTTCACGGCGCAGATGACCGAGGAACGACGCTGCGGACGTAAACGCGGTGAAACCCGGGAAAGGGGCCGATGGTGCGGGCTCGGCACGGTCGTCCGGCGGGCTCGGCTCGGGCAATCGGCTCAGCACTTCGTGGGGTTCGAGCGCATGCCAGGGCAGCAGCGGCGCTAGCGTGGCTTGCGGGCCGCTGCGCGCCGCCCGCCATCCGCTGTACGCGCCGGTCAGCAGGCCGGTGTAGTGCGCGGCGGTCACGGGCGAGGTCCGGCCGCGGCGCGAGGGCGCGACGGCCAGCAGCAGACCGCCGAGAGCGGCCGCCGACAGGGCCAACGAGCGGCCGCGCTCGCTCACCTGCCGGGCCGGAACAATGGTGGCCAGAACTCGATGCACCTGGCTCAAGTCACGGCAGACCGCGTCGGCCGTCCACGGCACTTGCGGCGCACCATTTTCCCGGCGCGCGAGCCCGATCGCCACATCGGCCGACGCGAGCGCCTTGTGCGCACGGGGGCTCAGTACGGCGACCACGTGACCGTCGCGCTGCAAGTCGTGCACCCGCTTGCTCAGTGAGCGACCCGGGGCGACGAATTCGTCTGTCACCGAACGCAACTCGGCTGCGTCCGCACTCGCGACCAGGATCACGCGCAGGCCTGCGCCGCGTGCTTCGCCGAGTACCGCGTGCGCTCGCCGGTCGAGTTCTCGTCCGATCATGACCCGCCCGACCGGTCTGCCGTTCGCGTGCAGGTCCCGCCACACGGGGCGCACCGTCCCACCTCGGTCGGGTTTTCCGGTACCGGCGTGCACCAGTCGCAGTGTGCGACCGCTGCGCGAGGAGCGGCGACCGGCAGTGTCGGCCGGCGACGGCCTCGAGTCACCGCCGGTGGTGTCGTCGGCGGCCGGGGCCCGCAGCAGGCGCTGGCCCGCACTCCAGACGTCGGCGACCGACCACTCCTCGTCGGTCGCTTCGGCGTCGAGCACGACCCTGCGCGAGGTAAGCAGCGACTCCCCATCTACTACCAGCGCCGACACCCGATCCAGCCGCCGCCAGATCACCGGGTGCAGCGTGAGCACGCCCGCCCGAGCCAACCGGACCGACACCGCTGCGCTGTAGGCCTCCCGGCTCGCCCGCGCCGCCTTCGGCGCACCCAATTCCAGCACGTCCGCCGCGTCGGCGAGGCCGCGTCCGCCGAGTACGGTGGTCACCGCGCCGACCAGCGAGCCCGCGGCCGCCTCGTCCGCTACTCGTTCGACCGGTCCCCGCGGCATCTCCACCACGCGGGAGTGTGCGGGCAGTGGCTCGGAGACCTCTGCGGGGCGACTGCCCATGTCGGCCTCCCAGAGCCGCCATTGCGCGTACCTGGCCAACGCCTCCGCCAGCATCATGCTTCGCTGCACGGTGTCGACGATCAGATTGGCTGTCCCTTCGGCGGCGCTGTTGCCGAGAGCGTTGCCGACGGCGTTGGCCGTGCTGAGCAACAGATCGGTCCGGGCACGGCCGAGCCGCTCCTCCAGCAGACCACGCACACGCGGCTGGGTATCGGTGAACGCCGCCGCCGCGCGCAACGCCCTCGCCGGGCGGCGCAACGGCAGCACCGCCCCCGCGACGCACAGCCCGATCGCGCACACATCGCCCGCGACCTGGATCCCTGCCGCCACCAGCGGCTCTCGATCGGCGGGGTATTCGGCGGCGCGGCTCCAGTCCAGGTCCGTGACCGCGGCGTCGGCCTCCACCGACTCGATCGCCGCCAACAGGTCGGGCAGGTCCGCGGAGCCGTGCGCGAGCGCGGCGACCACACGCCCGGTCACCGCGTTCACCCGCCACCAGCGCACGGCGCCTCGTCGATTCAACTGCTTCCGCAGCGCCCGCCCGACGGCCCGGCTCTTGCCTGAGTCCAGGCCGCGCACCTCCACCGTCGCGCGATCCTCGTGCACCTCCACCCGGCGGCGGGACCGGCGTGTATGCGGATCGACCAGCGCCGCGACCTCTTCCCGCAGATCGACCTCGCGCCCCAGGTCCAGCAGTGACGCGCTCGCCCGCGCGCCTGCTTCGACAGCGTACAGCGGCGCCTGCGCGGCCTTGGCGGTCAGCGCGAGGCCGAGCAGCGCGCCGGTGCGTACCGCCCCCGTCGCCACGGCTGTCGGCTCCTCCAACCACCATGACGAGACAACTCCGCGTAGTGAAAAGCCCATACTTGGCAGCTACCCCGGGGCGCATTCCACAAACAGCCGTCGAAAGATACGGTCCAGAACCCGATTCCAGGTCGGTTTCTCGGCGGAGACGACAGATCAGCTCGAGGCACTGGGTTCGAGCACGATCTTCACCGCCCCATCCGACTTGTGCTGGAAGTTCGCGTAGGCCTCCGGCGCCGCGGACAGCGGAAGGCGGTGGGTGGCAAAAGTTTCCACACCGAGCGGGTCTCCGTCCCCGAGCAACGGCAGGATGTCATCGACCCACCGTTTGACATTCGCCTGGCCCATCCGCAATTGAACCTGCTTGTCGAACAACACCCGCATCGGGATCGGGTCGGCCATCCCGCCGTAGACGCCGACCACCGAGATCGTGCCGCCACGACGAACGATGTCGATCGCGGAGTTCAATGCCGCGAGACGGTCGATCCCCGCGGTGTCCATCACTTTCTGTGCCACCGGATCCGGCAGGAACGCGGCCGACCGCTGTGCGATCGAGGCGATCGGCGATCCGTGAGCCTCCATGCCGACCGCATCGATCACCGCGTCGGTGCCGCGACCGTCGGTCCACTCCCGGATGATGTCGCCGACCGGCTGGCCGACCGCGCTGAAGTCGATCACCTCGATGCCGCGGTCCGCAACCCGCGCGAGCCGTTCCGGCACCCGATCGACGCCGATCACGCGGAATCCTCGGTGCGCGGCAACGCGGCAGGCCATATCCCCGATCGGGCCGAGACCGAGGACCGCTACCGAGCCGCCCGGCGGCACCGAGGCGTATTCCACCGCCTGCCACGCCGTCGGCAACACGTCGGACAGGTAGAGGAACCGTGCGTCATCGGGTCCCTGGGGCACCTTGATGTGTGTGGCATCGGCGTGGGGTACCCGCAAGTATTCGGCCTGCCCGCCCGGCACATGCCCATAGAGCTTGGAATACCCGAACAACGCTGCACCGCTTCCGTATTCGCGCACCTGCGTGGTCTCGCACTGGGTCGGCAGACCGGTGCGGCACATGAAGCAGTCACCGCAGCTGATCTGGAACGGCACCACCACCCGGTCACCGCGCTCCAGGCCGGTGACGGCCGATCCGGTCTCGACCACGTAGCCCATCGGCTCATGACCTAGCACATCGCCACTGCTCATGTAGGCCCCGAGTATTTCGTACAGGTGTAGATCCGATCCGCAGATCCCGGAGGAGGTGACCTCGATAATCGCGTCGGTCGGCTCCTCTATCCGGGGATCCGGCACCGACTCCACCGCGACCTTGCGTCGTCCCTGCCATGTCACAGCCTTCATGCGTGTGCTCCTCGGTCGAGGGATTGAGTACGTTCCCGACCTACCCGGGCGCCCGCGCTCGAAACGAGCCGCTCGGGTCTGCCGGAGGGGCCCACCGGGTTGGCACGGAGGTCGATCCGCCTTTCCACCAACCCCTTTTCCGAAACCGCGGCTGCCGGCACATGCGGCTGCCGGCACATGCGGCGGCTGTCGTGAGGGCCGCACTCGTGGCTGAGGAGCGGGAGTGTGCCGCCGCCGATTCTGGGTAAGGCGATAGTCGTGGATCACACAAGAGCTCCGCTAGTGGAAGCGCTGGCCGACTATCACCGCCTCGGCAGGTACGGGTTCACACCGCCAGGGCACCGGCAAGGACGAGGTACCGACGAGCGCGTTCTCGAGGTGATCGGGCGGGACGCGTTCGAGTCCGATGTCCTGCTCACAGCAGGCCTGGACGACCGCCTGTCGCGGAGCGGATACCTCGCTCGGGCCGAAGCGCTCATGGCCGACGCGGTGCGCGCCGAAACCGCGTTCTTCTCCACCTGCGGAAGTTCGCTGTCGGTCAAGGCGGCCATGATGGCGGTCGCGGGTGGACAGGACGGCGGCCTGCTCGTCGCGCGCGACAGCCACAAGTCGATCGTGGCAGGGCTGATCTTCTCGGGCGTTCTGCCACGCTGGATCACCCCGAGATGGGATGCCGCCCAACATTTCTCGCATCCGCCCTCCCCGCAGGATGTACGCCAGGCATGGGAGCGGCATCCGGACGCGGCGGGCGCGTTGATTGTGAGCCCGAGTCCGTACGGCACCTGCGCGGATATCGCCGGTGTCGCCGAGGTCTGCCACGAACGCGGCAAACCACTGATCGTCGACGAAGCCTGGGGGGCCCATCTGCCGTTTCACGAGGACCTGCCAACCTGGGCAATGGACGCGGGCGCCGATGTCTGCGTAGTCAGCGTGCACAAGATGGGCGCGGGCTTCGAACAGGGCTCGGTCTTTCATCTGCAAGGCGACCTGGTCGATCCGGCCAGGCTCAGCGAATGCGCCGACCTGCTGATGACGACCAGCCCGAACGTGCTGGTCTACGCGGCGCTGGACGGCTGGCGCAGGCAGATGGTCCAGCGCGGACACGAGCTGCTCGAGTCGGCGTTGCGCGTCGCCGAGGAAGCCAGGCGGCGGTTGGCCGAGATTCCCGGCATCGCGGTGCTGGAGAAGGAACTGCTCGGCGCCGAGGCCTCCCATGATCTGGACCGCATGCAAGTGTTGATGGATGTGTCCGGCACCGGGGCCAGCGGCTACCAGGCGGCGGACTGGCTACGCGAGCACCGCCGTCTCGACATGGGCCTCACCGATCACCGCCGGTTGCTCGCCACACTGTCCATGGCCGACGACAAGAGCACCATCGACACCCTGATCGACGCGATCGAGGCCTGGCGCGGACAACTGCACGATCCCGCGCCGCCACGCATTGCGCTGCCCTCGCCATCCGACCTGGAATTGGAGACCGCGATGCTGCCTCGCGACGCGTTCTTCGGGCCCGTCGAAGCGGTGCCCGCCGAGGAGGCCGCAGGCCGGATCGCCGCCGAGCAGCTCACGCCGTATCCCCCGGGCATCCCTGTGGCCGTGCCGGGCGAGGTGCTGGACGCGGCCGTCGTCGACTACCTGCGCACCGGTCTGGACGCGGGTATGAACGTGCCCGACGCCGCGGACTCGCGACTGCGCACGATTCGTGTCGTGGCCGGCACCTGATCCGAATGTCTCAGCAATCCAGGAGGTTTCCCGATGGCCGCATCGAGCGCCGTCGCACTCGTGTGCACCTTGAAGAAGTCGCCCGCCCCCTCCAGTAGTGAGGTCATCGCCCGACAGGTGCTGGACGCACTGGGTGAGAACGACGTCAAAGGAACGGTGGTCCGGGTCGTCGACCACGATATTCTTCCCGGTGTGGGTGCCGACGAAGGACCGGGAGATCACTGGCCGCTCGTGCGCGAGCAGATCGCCGCCGCCGACATCCTGCTGGTCTCGACCCCGACCTGGGTCGGGCATATGTCCTCGGTCGCCCAGCGCGTGCTGGAGCGATTGGACGCCGAGTTGTCCAACACCGATGACGCGGATCGACCAGCCATGGTCGGCAAAGTGGCCACGGTCGCGGTGGTCGGCAACGAGGACGGCGCGCACAAGATCGTCGCCGATCTCTCCCAGGGGCTCAACGACATCGGCTTCACCATTCCCGCGCAGGGCTGCACCTATTGGAATGACCAAGCCATGGGCGGCACCGACTATCAGGATCTCGATTCAGTGCCGGAGGCGGTGGCCTCGGCAACCGGAGCGCTCGCCAGAAACGCCGCGCACCTCGCGAAAGTGCTCGGCGCGCAGCAGTACCCCTCCTATCGCTGAGACGTCGATTCGACCGCGCCGACACACGGGCTCGGCGCGGTCAGGCCAGGACGGCGTCGACGGTCTTCTTCAGCGCCGAGGGTTGGGCCGGTGCGGTCGGTGCCTCCTTCCTCAGCTCCAGCATTCGCGCACCGATTTCCTGTAGTTGCTTGCGGCCCAGGCGTTCTCGCACCTTCGGGAACCACGCGTTCTCTTCCTCGTCGATGTGGTGGTCGACGTTTTCGATCAGCACGGCGGCTTTCGCGGTGAAGTGTTCGTCCTCGGGCTTCATCGTCGCCAGTTCCGTCGCCAGCACGTCGGCGACGTGATGCTCTTCGTAGGACTCCAGGATGTCGTCCTCCAGTTCCGGGACAAGCCTACGGACCTCGGGGTACATGCATTCGTTCTCGAGATAGGTGTGCACTGTGAGCGCTGAAATGATCTTGTCCACCAGACTTCCCTTGCTGGCGTGTGCGTCGTGGCGCGCTCGCTCGAACTCCCGGAAGAGCTTGCGAATCGCTTTGTGGTCGTCACGCAGCAGCACGATCGCGTCGGTAGTCATCTGCTTCTCCCTCGCATTCGGAACACTATCGGGGCTGGTTCTGCCGACATTCCCACCACCTTCTCGGCGAAACCCCAGAGGCGCGAGCGAACGCCGTACCGGATCCGCACCGTGTGGTCGTATCGTGGTCGGAGCCGAAGCGCAGAAGGGAAAGCGATGGCCCCCGCCGACAATCACGCACACGAACTGGCCGAACTGGCGCGGCGAACCGGGATCACGGTCGCGGTCGCGGAATCGCTGACGGCAGGTCGGCTCGCCGCCACGCTGGGGGCAGCGCCGGAATCCGCACGCTGGTTCCGTGGCGGTGTTGTGGCTTACAGCTCGGAGGTCAAGCGAAAAGTCCTCGGTGTACCCGACGTGCCCGTGGTGTCGCGGACCGCGGCCGAAGCGATGGCCGAGGGCGTTCGGTCGTTGCTGGAGTCGGGCGTCGCGGTGGCGGTGACAGGAGTCGGCGGGCCGGACGCGCAGGATGGCGAACCCGCGGGCTCGGTCTGGTTCGCGGTGGCTACCGAGACCGACGTGCGCGCATGGCATCGCCAGTACGACGGCGATCCCGAACAGGTGTTGAAACAGACGATCGAGTGCGCTGTCGAGTGGCTGCTCGCCACCGCCGAGACGCTCGGAACGGGCCACCGTTGAACTCCGGGCGCGGCGGTCACGGTGGGGGGCGGCGATGCTTGCGGTGGCTGGTGTCGCACAGCGGATAGTTCTTCGATCGTCGGCACAGGCAAATGGCGACCAGGAACCGGTCGCAGTGGATCGTCGTGCCGTCCGCGGTCACCAGGTCGACCGGCCCCTCGACCAAGGCGGGACCATCGGCGGTGAAGGTTATTCTCCGCCGGTTATTGTCGGGTTCGGTCGGCACGGATCATCACCAGATCTTCCTGTTCCTCGGCGGGCTCGATCAGTGCCGTCGACGCCTGGTCAGTCCACCCGCCCAAGGGATAGCCGGGATCGATCGCGTTAATCGCTGTCGCGCAACGAGCTGCGTCCCGTGCGCCAGCAGCCGAGGACGTGGTCGGCGAAGCGGTCCTCGAGAAGGTTCGTCACCTGGATGCCGAACACCATCGA
Organism: Nocardia sp. NPDC023852; assembly: GCF_040639505.1. NCBI lineage: Bacteria > Bacillati > Actinomycetota > Actinomycetes > Mycobacteriales > Nocardiaceae > Nocardia > Nocardia sp. NPDC023852. Next base: position 15,615 of record NZ_JBFAAB010000014.1, on the reverse strand, counting down.
CTCCGTCAGCTCGGGTTCCCGCGCGATCAGCGTACCGATCACGTCGTTGCGCATCACCTGCTCGTGCACGGCGTCGGCCTCGACGTGCTCGCGGTAGAACAGCACGCAGGCCGGGTCGGCGTCGAGGCGTTCCAGGGCGTCGACCAGCCGCTGGGCAGCCGGGGGCGAGGTGATCTCGACGGTCGCGAAGTGACCGACCAGCGCACCGCGAAGCGACCGGTGCAGGCCGAACAGCGACATCATGTTCACTATCGCGAGCATCGGCGCGGGCACCAGGTCCAGGTAATGCAGATACTCGTCGTTCAGACCGGCGCCCGCCATCAGGTCGGCGTACAGCTGCGCGTGCACGCGTTCGCCCCGCCCACCTCCGAACTCGTCGAATTCGACCGCGACCAGGGAAGCCTTGGCCTGACCGCGCAACCGCGGAATCACCCACGCGTAGGGATCGGCTTCCTTGTGGTGAAAGATCGACCGGTGCACGAAGTACTCGCGCATGTGCCACCATTCGCCCTCGTCGCGGAGATACCGGCTGGGGCCCGACGGCTCCGGGGGCGTAACCAGCAGCTGATCGAGCTCACCGTCGAGATCCGTCCCGCCGGGCACGTCGTCGCGCAGAGCACACAAAAGCTCCTGTTCCATCGAGGCGCGCAGAGCCAGTAGACCCGGGTCCCATTCCCACCCGGAATCCACTGGCGCGAAGCCGTGATAGTGCAGCTCGTAGCAGGTGTGCAACGCCAGGTGCAGGTCCTCGCAGTAAGGGTCCACCGACCTGAACCGGGGCATGGGCCCGCCGGGCGCCCCACGCAACACTTCCAGCACCGCGTCCGACAGCTCGCCTCGCGGCCGCGGCAGGTTGTGTGGCCGAGTGCCCATCGTGACCTTCATGGTGGTCGCTTACCCCGGTCCGGCGCCGTTATCGCGATAGGCGGAGATTCCCGGTCGGCGGATTTCGACCGGGCGGCAGCCGGCGACGGTGCGATGTGCTCCCCACCGTATGACGGTTTCGTGGCCGCGAACCCGCACCGCACGGCTACCTAGCCCGCCGGAGTGCGGACCGCTTCGCCGCTACTGCTTCCGGCGCTACCCGTTGGCCTTCTTGTACGCCTCCACAACGTCGGCCGAGATCCGCCCGCGGGCCGACACATCCATGCCGTTCTTGCGCGCCCACTCCCGGATGACCGTGGCCTGCTCCCGATCGGTCGCCGACCGCAAAGCACCGCCCCGGCCCCGACGTGCGCGACCGACCTTGCGGGCGTACGGAATCCACTGTTCGAAGAACACCCGCAACTGCCCGGCGTTGTCCCCCGACAAGTCCATCTCGTAGGCCGCGCCATCCACGGCGAATGACACCGTTTCCTCGGCCTGAGACTTGCCGTCGTAGTCATCGACCAGGGTCACGACGACCTTGCGTGCCATAGAGATAATCCCTTCACGGTTACCGAACGCGTACAGGCGAAAAAACAATCGTAGCCAGTAGATAACAGATCTGTTGCGCCGCCTGGAGCGCCGGGGCCCTTCTCGCACCGCGGCGTACACCAAGACCCCGGTCAGCCCCGGAGGAGATCGGCTCCACCAACGGTGGCTCGCCCCCACGGTTCGGGCTGTACTGCGGTTTCGCGAGGCCCAGCCGAAGGCATCCTCGGGCTCCGCTTACTGCGCCTACCCGACTCCGGCAGGCCGTCGCCACCGTCGTTCTCGGGCCGCTCGGGCTCGCGCGCAGCTTCCTTCGCGCCGGACGTCATGACCCAGCGCTGCCGGCACCTGTCCGGTCCGGGCGTTCGCGCCAGGTGGCGGCCGCCCCGGCGGGCCCTACGGTCACCCGGTGACGTCGGCTCCGTGGTTTGGCGTTGACCAGTGTGATATCCCCGCCATAGTGGGCCAGCACGCGGTGGTCCATGACCGCGCGCCACAGCGGAGGCACGGCGGCGAGTAGGACCATGGTGGCGTAGCCGGCCGGAAGTTGCGGCGCCTCCTGGGAGCTGCGCAGGGTTTGGTAGCGGCGACCGGGGTTGGCGTGATGGTCACTGTGGCGCTGCAAGTGGAACAGAAAGAGATTCGTGATCAGACGGTCGCTGTTCCAGCTGTCGCGTGGCGAGCACCGTACGTAGTGGCCATTGGGGCGGCGCGGGCGCAGCAGCCCGTAATGCTCGACGTAGTTCACCGTCTCCAGCAGCCCGGCACCGATCAGTGCCTGTAGCGCCAGAAACGGGACAATGCCGACTCCGAAGATCAGGATGAGCGTGCCGAACAGCACTACGCTCATCGCCCAGGCATGCAAAATGTGATTCCCCCTGCTGAACCAGGGTTTTCCCGTTCGGGCAAGACGCTCACGTTCCAAGGCCACCGCCGAGCGAAACCCGCCGACCATGCTGCGCGGCAGGAATGCCCACAGCGACTCGCCGAACCGGGCGCTGGCCGGATCTTCGGGTGTGGCGACTCGCACGTGATGGCCACGGTTGTGTTCGACGAAGAAATGCCCGTACCCGGATTGCGCAAGCGCGATCTTCGCCAGCCACCGTTCGAGACGTTCGGACCGATGCCCCAGTTCGTGGGCGGCGTTGATGCCGATGCCGGACACGAAACCCAGGGTCACGGCCAGTCCGAGCTTGTCCAACAGGCTCAGTTCGCCACCGGCCCACAGATATCCGGCGATGAACAGACCGACGAACTGCATCGGCAGGAAGAGGTAGGTACACCAGCGGTAGTAACGGTCGTTCGACAACAGCTCGTAGTCCTCATCGCGAGGATTGGTGCCATCCTCGCCGACCACCCAGTCCAGGATCGGGATCAGCACCAGTACAATGAACGGCCCGATCCACCAGAACACCTCCAGCCCCGTGCGCGCCACCGCCTGTGAGGGAAGCAGGGCGCACGCCGGAGCAATCAATCCCAGGACCCATAGGTAGCGCTTGGGGTCGCGCGCGTCTGCGCGCATGCGGAGTAGGTTCATAGTCGTCTCGCTGGTCTGCCAGCACAACAACATCGAGATCATGTCCGTCACGGAAGCTTGCGCTGAATTGTCATTCAAGGGTAGTTGTTTCTCGCCAACAGACCCCGAACTGTTACAGACAGTGGAAAGGCGCTGGCCCGCTAGGAGGCCTCGACCGTGGTCGCCTGCGCGGTCGCGAGAATGGTTGGGCGGCCAACTGGAGGTCGTCGATCAGCGGAACGTCACCGACGCCGGCCAGGGTGTGGAAAATCGGCCTCTGGCAGCCGTTCTCGGTCGCGCCGTACGCCGGGCCGCGGGCGGCCCACGTCGGTGGTGCCGTACAGCAGTCGGAGTGATCACCTCGTGCTGTGCGGTCAATAGTGGTATGACGTCGTCCCACACCCGCTCGGACATGGTGACACCGTGGAGCAGCAAGAGTGGGCGCTTGCTGGCGGGCATAGCCGTCCTTCGGATTCGTAGTGCGGATCTGGAAGGGTGGATACGCAACTCGGGCTACGGCGGCGACAGGCCCGCGCACCGGACGGACGGCTAGGCCGATCTGCCGTCGCGCACCAGACCGCCCCCGACGAATCGCTCCTCGCCGCGACAGCACAGCGCGGAGTCGGTCTCGCCTTTCACGACCGACAGCGCGTTCGCGAGCGCGTTGAGTCTGACCTGCATCGCATAGGTCGCGCGACTGTGCGCGTTGTGCAACAGGGCGACGAGCACGAACGTGACTATCGTCGTCGCGGTGGTGAGCAGCCGTGGCCAGTTCTCGACGTCGCGTTCGAACACCAAACTCACCGCACACGTCAGCACCAGCGCGACGGCCAGCACGAAGAACAAACCCTTCGACACCCACGTGCCTGCCACAGCGGCGAAATCGTCGAACACAGAGGCCGGCCGCACCACATCCGTGGGCATCATCACCACCGTTACGGCGGACTGCTTGGTGTGGTTACCCACAGTAGACCCCTTCCCATCGCCACGCCGCGGTATCTCCGCGCTGCCCTGCACCCGCACCGAGAGCCAACCAGGCCGCGGTGGCCACCCTCCGCGTACCCGATCTCGCCTGCCACACTCCGGCAAGCGCCACAAGACATTCGGTGCTGAACGCCGCTGGGCTGGGTTTCGGGCATCATCGATTTGCTCGAACGTGGCTGCGCGGCCGCCGAGCTGGACCGGGTCAACGGCGTTTCAGATCAGAGGGCGGACCTCGGCCCGGGCCAGCGCAGGATTCCGCCGGCACGCACCCAGGAGGGGACCGTGGGCGGGCACGGCCGACTCGTGGTCGGCGATGATGCGCTCGAAATCTCTTGCCTGCCTCGCCGACCACTCGACCACGCCTGCCGACAGCACGGAATTCGGGGCCTATTGCGTCGATACTGTCAGTGGATTCCCGTCAGATCGCCTCTGGCTTCCATGTGGCAATGGCCCAGATGACCACGACGTTCAACGCGATCACCAAGATCGACCAGGCCGGGTAGTACGGCAGCCACATGAAGTTTCCGAGAATCGACAAGGCCGCGACGCAGATCGCAGCGACCCGGGCCCAGGTGGCGCCGGTCATCAATCCCAACGCGGCGATGATGAGCAGGATGCCCAGCACGATATGGACCCAGCCCCATCCGGTGGTGTTCAACTTGTAGGCGTAATCCGGCCCAACGACGAGCAAGGCGTCCTCGGCGACGGCGGAGATGCCCTCGAAGATCGACAGAACACCGACGGTCAGCAAAAGAATCGCGGCAGCGATGGACGTGCCCGCCGCGAAACCCTGGCGCACGGGATGTTGGCGCGGTTCGGTCATGTGCGTCATCGGTCGCCCCCTTTCTCGGGAAGTAGTGGACGCCTTTCGAATCTCCTCCCACCGCGGGTCGGGCACTTCACCCGTTTGGGATGACCCGGCACCGACTGGCGACCGCGCGACGACTCGGTGGCGAGGCGGCACGGCCGAGAGTTTCTCTTCCACGATCCGGGCCGATCGACTGCACCGACCCGGCATCTCGACGCCGTCGGCGGCACTGCGGTGGCGAACGAGGCCTAGGCGTTGCGCTCGGCACCCATCGCGCGCGGGAGCCACCGCGTACCGCGTGACCGAGGACGACCACGACGACGCCAATCAGCAAATCGACGATCCGACCTCATCCAGTTCGAGTGAAATTTCGATAACTACCGCAAATGACCTGATCAGCGCACGGTACATTTCGATAACTAGGCGCGGTAGTGATCTTTCAGCACACGGCAGTGATCTTTCAGCACACGGCCAAGGGAGGCTCGGTGACTGCACTGCACGGCTCCGATCAACGCAGCATATCCTCGGCTGGTGCCGGAATCGCCTCGGAGATCCCGTCATTGCCGTTCGCACCGATTGCTCGTACGGATATCTATGCCGACATCGACACCGTCACGCGCGCGTGCAATGGTCGCGTGCTGCTCATCAGCGCACCCGCGGGAAGCGGAAAGACCGTTCTCCTCACAGATTGGGCCGCCCGGCGCTCGTCACACCCCGAGTGCGAACGAGAGGTGGCGTGGCTGACCATCACCGAAGGCCTCAGCGACCCTGCCGCGCTGTGGACCGCTGTGAGCAAGCGGTTCCGCATCGCCACACCGCCACGCCGTCCCGGTCCGGCCACGGCGGACCCGGCTCACCTGATCGATGCCCTCAGCGCGCGAACCTCGCCGGCGGTCCTCGTTCTCGATGACGCTCATCTGATCAGCGACCAGCTCGCGCTCGCCGGACTCGAATACTTCCTGCACCACGCACCGCCTGCCCTCACGACGGTGCTGTGTGCCCGTTTCGCTCCGCCGATCCGGTGGCATGTCCTCGATCTACCCTCGCGGCTGACCCGCTGGGGCTCGAGCGAACTGGCCTTCACACCTGATCAGGTCCGCGCGCTGTGCGGCGAGCACGGCTGCGAACTCACCGACACGGAGCTGGACACGCTCGTCGCCCTCACCCGAGGTTGGGCCGCGCTGGTACGTATCGCCGCGACCCACCTTGCGGCGTACCCGGACGACCACGCGGCCGCGCTGACCGTCCTCGCGCGCCCACCGCACGCGGTCTCGGACTTCCTGGTCGGCGAGCTCGTCGACGCTCTCCCGCCCACACTGCGCCAGTTCCTCACCTACACCAGCGTCCCGGTTTCGTTCACCGAGAAGCTCGCCGACGAGTTTGTCGGCGGCGGCGCCGGGCACTGCCTCTACGAACTCGACCGGATCAGCTTCCCGATTGTCTCCGCCGTGCGCGACAACGCAGTGTGGTTCACCTATCACCCGATGCTGCGGGCCTATTTTCTCGCCCAGATCGATCGGCTCGGGCCTGAACTACGCTCGGATCTGCAGATGCGGGCGGCGCAGTGGTTGCGGGCGGCGGGCCTGCCGCGGGACGCGCTCCCCCATCTGCTGGCCGGACCAAACCAGCGGCATCTCGGTGAATTCTTGTCCGAGTGCGCGCTGACAATGATCCTCGACGGCGCGGGTGACGCTTTGTTCGACGCCCTCGCCCGGGCAGCACCCGCACTGCTCGACGATCCTTTCCTGTGGCTGGTACGGGTCGTCGACGCGCTGGTCCGCGGCGACACCGCCGCCGCGATCGGCTGTCTCGACACGGCAACGGCGCGGCGGGCGGCCAAGAAGTCCTTCGCGCCCGCGGACCGCGTGGAGGCACTCGCGCTCGCCGTGGCGGTCGACGCCGCCGTGACCAGCGGCACGGTGATCGGTGAACTCCCGCACACCGTCGAGCCGATCGGCGAACCGGATTTCGACGCATACACTTCGATCCAACTCGCTACCGCGCTGATCGCCCGCGGCGCGGTGGCGCGGGGCGAGGAGCTGCTGCAGTCCAGCCTCGTGCTGGCCGAACACCTCTGCCATCCCCGGCTGGTGCTGCACGCGCTCACCCGGCTCGCTTTCGCGGCGAGCGCCGTCGACAGCGCCTGCGCGATGCGCGACCGCGCTGCCCGCGCGCTGGCCGTCGCCGCAGAGCAGGGCCTGCTAGAAGCGACCGATGCCGTCCAGGCGTCTACCATCGCCGCCTACGGCGCGTATCTGCACGGCGAGGAGCCGGATCCGGCGCAGGTGGCCGCCGCGCTCGCGGTCCATGTCGATCACGACGGGTCGACCAGTCCCGTCGCTGGGTGGCACGGCAATGTCATCGGCCATCTCCTCGCGCTCGAGCGGGCCGGCGACCAAGGCGCGGCGGCCGACGCACTGCGCCGGAATCTGCTGGTGATGTTGGAGACGAAGACGCTCCCGAACGCGACCGGCAGCCTGGTTCCTCCAGTGGTGTGGGCGCTGCTGCGCGTGCAGGAGGTCGGAAAGGCACAACTGTTGGTCGAGCGTTCTCGCGGCGTCGTCGGCGACCTGCCCGATATCCGGCTGGCCGACGCCGCACTGACCTACGCGGCCAACCGGCCCACGGCGACCTGCGCCCTCCTCGAGCCTCTGCTCGACGGCTCGGCGGCCCTGCATCCGGTCACCGAGATCACCGGCTGGCTGTTGTACGCCACGGCTCAGCACGACTCCGGCGCGCCGTCGAAGACCGTCGCTGCGCTCGACAACGCGTTGCGCACCGCCGCGCCACAGCGGCTCGTGCGACCATTTCTCGACGTGCCGACCGCCATCCCCCTGCTGGACCGCTATGTCGGCCGGTTCGGCCGAGACGAGCGATTCGCCGACCTCGTCCGGCGGCATCCCGCCGCGCGGCGTCGGACGACCTATCCGGCACTGACGCACACCGAGATGACCGTGCTCAAGCTGCTCCCGTCCGGCCGCACGGCCCAGCAGATCGCCGCCGACCTCGGCGTTTCGGTCAATACCGTGAAGACTCACTTGCGCGGCATCTACGCCAAACTGGGGGCGAACTCGCGGATCGACGCCCTTGACAACGCCCGCCGCAGCGGTCTGCTCTGAGTCGGGCCCGGTCCGCTTGTCATGGCTTGAACGGAGCCAGACCGTACCCTGATGTATGGCTTTGTCTCGTCGGCAGTTGTTACGAGTGGGCGCCGCGGGATCGGCCGCGGTGCTGGCGGGGACGGCGGCGGCGAGCAGCGCTCGGTTCCCGGCGCCGAGGTGGCCGGGGGACCCATTCGCGCTGGGGGTGGCATCGGGCGATCCGACGCCGGACGGTGTGGTGCTGTGGACGCGGTTGGCTCCGGACCCGTTGGCACCGGACGGGCTCGGTGGAATGTCGTTGGATCCGGTGACCGTCGAATACGAGGTCGCGCGGGACGAAAATTTCCGGCAGGTGGTAACGCGGGGGACCGCGGTGGCGACGCGCGCGCTCGGCCACAGTGTGCACCCGGAAGTCCAGGGGTTGGCGCCGGATCACTGGTACTTCTATCGGTTTCGGGCCGGCTCGGCGATCTCGCCGGTGGGGCGGACCCGCACGGCTCCACTGCCCGGACTGCCCCTCGCCCGGCTACGCTTCGCGTTCGCCTCGTGCCAATCGTGGAGCTCCGGCTACTACACCGCCTATGAGCACATGGCCAGGGAAGACCTCGACCTGGTTGTACATCTGGGCGACTACATCTACGAGCGCGCCTGGATACGCGGCCGCGAGGGAATCACGGTGGGCCCGCACTTTCGCGACGAAGCCGTCGATCTTCCCGGCTACCGGCTGCGCTATGCGCTCTACAAGGCCGAGCAGCCGTTGCGCGCCGTGCACGCCGCGTTTCCGTGGCTGGTCACCATGGACGATCACGAGGTCGACAACAACTGGGCGGGCGACGCACCGGGCGCGGGGTTCGATGTCTCCCGTGTTCGCGCCCTGTTCCGCCGCCGCCGGGCCGCCGCCTTCCAAGCCATGTACGAACACCAGCCGCTGCGGATCGCGCAGCTGCCGTCCGGGCCCTCGGTGCGTTTGCACCGCCGCTACCGATTCGGCGACCTCGCGGAGATCACGATGCTCGATACCCGGCAATATCGCACTGAGCAGGCCTGTGGCGGGACGGTCATCTCCGACTGCGCCGACCGGTTCGCCACCGATCGCACGATATTGGGTGCAGAGCAACGAAATTGGCTGATCGATGGCCTCGCCCGCTCCCCAGCCCGCTGGCAGGTCATCGGCAACCAGGTGGGCATGAGCCAGAACGACAGCGACCCGGGCCCCGACGTCACGGTGTCCACCGACTCCTGGGACGGCTATGTCGCTGATCGCAACACCGTGCTCGGAGCGGCCGCCGACCGCGGCGTCCGCAACCTGGTAGTGATCACCGGCGACCGGCACGAGAACCACGCCGCCCACCTGCGCCGCGACTACGTCGATCCCGAATCACCCGTCGTAGCAGCGGAATTCACAGGAACCTCCATCTCGAGCAACGGCGACGGAGCCGATCTCAACGACAAGGGTCGTCTGCTGCTGGCCGCCAACCCGGATCTCGAGTTCTTCAACGCCCAGCGCGGGTACGTCCGCGTCGAGCTCGACCATCAGCTGTGGCGCAACGACTTCCGCGTCGTGCCCTACGTCCGCCGCCCCGGCGCGCCCATCCACACTCGCGCCAGCTACGTCGTCCGAGACGGGGTGCCCGGGGTCACCGAGGCATGGCGGCCCGACAACTCGAGCGAGCCAGAATCCGCAGCCGACGCCACCGGACCGATCGACAGCACCCGCGGTACCCGCTGACACGCGTGCGACCGAGCCCTCAGCTGCTCGCCGACTCCGAACGCAGAACCAGAACGGTGATTTCACTCGGGGCGAAGACACGCAACTGCGGTCCCCAGAAGCCTGTGCCACGGCTGGTGTACAGCTGGGTACGTTCGCCGTGGCGGCTCAGGCCCGCGACGACGGGCTGGTCGAGGCGAACCAGATAGTGGAAAGGCCAGATCTGGCCGCCGTGGGTATGGCCGGAAATCTGCAGCGCTATGCCCGCCGCGGCGGCGTCTGTGATCTGTTTGGGTTGATGGGCGAGCAGAACGACCGGCGCGTGCGGGTCCGCGCCCGCGAGCGCGGCGGGCAGGTCGGGGCCATGACCGGTCAGGCCGACGCCGGTGGGGTCATCGATGCCCGCGATCACCAACTGGTCGCCGCCGCGGCGCACGGTCTCGTGCTGATTGTGCAGCGGCTGCCAGCCGAGGGAAGCCATGTGGTCGATCCAGCCCTGCGCGTCGCCGAAATACTCGTGGTTGCCGGTGATATAGAACCTGCCGAGTTCGGCCTCGACCTTGCCGAGCGGGTCGACCTGCGGGTGCCGCTTCGCCACCGAACCATCCGCGAGATCACCCGCGTGGCAGGCGATATCAGGGCGCTGCGCGTTGACGACTTCGACCACACGTTCCGACCAGCGCAATCGGTCGAGTGCGGCGAAGTGGGTGTCGGTGACAACCACCATGCGCAGGCCGTCCAGGGCGGGCCCGAGGCCCGGGATGGCGACCTCGACGGTGCGCACTCGGGGCAGTCGACGCGCCTCGACCACTCCCCACACCACGAGGACGGTCGCGGCGGCGAGCACGCCCACCGCGACGACGCGGGAGCGGGCCGGATCGTCGAGGCCCGCGGCAACCAACCCCATCCGGGCGAGGTTTCCGAACACCGACCAGGTGAACATCACCCACATCACGCCGAGCAGCGTGTCGCCGACGATGGACGCGGCATCCGACTGCACGGGCCCGTGTCCGAGGAACATCGACGCGGGGAGGCAGGCGAACCCGAGCAGGAACAGCGCGGAACCGATCCAGAACAGCGGCCCCGCTCCCTGGGTGGGCGCTTCCACCAAGGTCCACCAGGGAAGCAGGAACAACACAGCAGGAATCGCCAGAAACAACATCAGGCGGGGCACGTACTTCAAGTGGACTCATCCTCGTCGGCGCAGGTGTAGCGCGCGGTCCCATCCCCGGCGCCATGGGGCGCTATCGACGATAGCGTCCTGCTCCCGAGGCCGCGGATGGCCTGCCGGGTACGTGATGCGCAGCCCGCTGCGGCCGGACCGGACTTGTCAACCGGTCAGGACACCCCGAGCCGCTCGGCTACCACGGCGAGATCCTTGTCGCCGCGGCCGGACAGGCACAGCACGATCAGTGCGTCGGCGGGAACCTCACCACGGTCACCCATCTCCAGCAGATGTCCGACGGCGTGAGCGGATTCGAGGGCCGCGAGGATGCCTTCGGTGTGGCTGAGCGCTTGCATCCCGCGCAGCGCGACGGCGTCGGTGGCCGCGCGGTAGGTCACCCGGCCGCTGTCCTTCAGGTGACTGAGTTCGGGACCCACGCCCGGATAGTCCAACCCCGCCGCGATGCTGTGTGTCCGTGCGATCTGACCGTCCTCGTCCTGCAGGAGATAGCTGTAGGAGCCGTCGATCTCACCTGGGCTGCCCACGCAGAGGGTCGCCGCGTGATCGCCGGTCTCGACACCTCGTCCAGCCGCCTCGACGCCGATCAATCGCACCTCAGGATCACCCGCGAACGGATGGAAGATTCCGATGGCGTTGCTGCCGCCGCCCACACAGGCGAGGATGTAGTCGGGCAGTCTGCCTTCGGCTCGGACGATCTGGTTGCGGGTCTCCGCACCGATCACCGTCTGGAAATCGCGCACGATCCTCGGATACGGCGCCGGCCCTGCCGCGGTGCCGAACAGGTAGTGGGTGGTGTCCAGGTTCGCCACCCAGTCGCGCACCGACTCGCTGATCGCATCCTTGAGCCTGCGGGAACCGCTGTCCACCGCGCGCACCTCGGCGCCGAGCAGATTCATGCGCACCACGTTGGACGCCTGACGGCGCATGTCGTCGGTCCCCATGTAGACGACGCAAGTCAGGCCGAGCATCGCGCACACCGTAGCCACCGCGACGCCGTGCTGCCCGGCGCCGGTCTCGGCGACGATCCGTCGCTTGCCCATCCTTTTGGCCAGCAGCGCCTGCCCCAGCGCATTGTTGATCTTGTGTGCGCCGGTGTGCGTCATATCCTCACGCTTCAGATAAACACGCACCCCAGGCATTCTCAGCAATTCGGCGAACCGTCGCACCCGATGCAATAGCGTGGGCCGCCCGACCCGGTCGCGGAGCAATTCATGGTACTCGGCCACGAAGCTCGGATCCGCCTGCGCGAGTCGATAATCCTGTTCGAGATCCAGTAGTGCGGCCATCAGACCTTCGGGAACGAATCTGCCTCCGAACACGCCGAATCGTCCACGCTCGTCTGGAAACATTCCGTGCCGGTACCCGTTCGCCGACACTTCGTGATCAACCCTCATCAAACACCAACGCTTTCACCGCCACAGATCCGACGGATCAGTCTGTTCTGCTTGTGCTAGCACAACGCCACTGTTCGGCAACAGCAGAGTTAACAGACTAGATTTTTCGGATGGCTAACGTCTTCTCACTGCTGGAGGTGGTCGGCCATCGGGATGTGCTTCTACTGCCGTCGGGCGCGCATCACCATGCGCGCGGCCGGCTCATCGGCCACGCGCACCGGTGAGGTTCGAGCGATGGTGCCCCTGCGCGGGTCACGCTCGTGTGGCTCTCACTGACGTTCGGCGACGACAGTGTCGGAGATCTGCGCGACCAGCTGCCATGGGCGCTTGATGTCGGTCGTCGCCTTGCCGCTGGTGAGGATCGCACCGGACAGCCCGCGCGCCGGGTCGGCCCAGCCGTACTGGGTGGTCAGTCCGCTGCGGCCGAAATGCGCCGCGGTGTCGCGGCCGAACTTCGATCTCCGCCCGCCCAGTTCGAAACCCGCGCGACTGACCCGACCGACCACACCGGGCAGCCAGCGAGCGGGCCGCACCGCCTCGCGCAACGTCTCCGGCCCGATGATCCTGCGACCGTCCGCTCCACCGCGCATGAGGATTTCATAGAAGCGCGACAGCTCGGACGCGGTGGTGATCAAATTGCCCGAGGGCAGCTCGGCAGTCAGGAACGCCTGGGTGGCCGACCGGGATGCGCGGTCCATCCGTCCGCCGATCGCCTTGCTGGCCAGATAAGTCGACATCCGAGACGGCGCGGGACCGGTCTTGACGCTCGGTACGACCTTGTCGACATCCTCGGGCGGCACCCCGAACGTGGTCCACCGGAACCCGAACGGCTCCAGTACCTGTTCGGACAGATGCTCCCGCAAGCGCTTTCCGGTCGCCCGGTGTACCAGAAGACGCACGATCAAACCGCTGGTCAGCGCGTGGTAGACCCGGAACCGGCCCGGCTTCCAACTCGGGACCAGATCGGCCAATCCGCGCACGGCCAACTCCTCGTCGAGCACCAGATCGACGCCCCGGTACGGCGGCGTGACGAAGGGCACCCCCGCGGAGTGCGAGAGCACGTCGCCGATCGTGATGTCGGCCTTACCGTTCGCGGCGAATTCCGGAACGTAGTCGCACACCGGGTCGTCCAGCCCGAACGCGCCCTGTTCGATGAGCATGAACATCAGCGCGCCGGACACGCCCTTCGCCGTCGAGAAGCCACAGAACGGGGTGTCCGGTGTCGCGAGCACTTTTCTCGCGTCCGGTCCATCGTGCGGTGCATTGCCCCAACCGTGCCCGATAGTCCGGTTCAGTGCGATCCGGCCGTTTCGCCGCAGGCACACCTGGATAGCCGGGCTCGTGCCCACGCGGTACCACGCCCGCACCGACTCCCACAGCGCCTCGACGTCCCCCCGACTGAGTCCGACCGCCGCCGGATCGTCCTCGTGGCCCACCGTGGTAACGGTGTCCAGGTCCTCGGCAATCGCCACCGATCCGGCCGTAAGCATGCTCATTCGGCCAGCTTATCGATCACGGGCCGGAACCAGTGTGCGGTGGCTGCCCGCAATCGCTGGTTGAACAGTTCCTGGCCGAGCTCGTGATCCCAGGACGCTGTTCTGGGCGCATTCGAGCGGGTGAGCCGCGCCACTGATGGTCGATGTCGGCACAGCGAGTGCCGCGTTGGCCGGCCCGTGTGCAATCCTTCTGCCACCAGCCGCGATGAGCTGGTCCCGCAGCTGCGCCGGCACTGATCGACGCGGTGGGCGGGAACTGATCGATGCGGGTATGGCACGACAGACCGCCGGTGCAGAACTGCCTTGAATTCGGCACTGACGGCCGCCGGGCTGTTACGTCAGCTTCGAGTGGTTGTTCCACCGTGCCCGCACGATCACGGGGTCGGCACCCACTGGCGGAGGCGGTGCTTCACGGGGGAACAGCAGGGCCCCCCGCTCGGCGGACCGATGGTGGTCGTCGCGAGCGGACTCCCCGGCGTGGGTGTCTCGAGCGGGCCGACCGTGGTCGTCGGCGGCGGGGTCTCCGGCGTCGGTGTATCGGTCGGGCCGACCATGGTCGTCGGTGCGGCCGGTTCTTGTGCCCCGGAGGGCACGACCGGGCCGGTTCGGACTTCGGGCGTGGGAGCCGACCAGGTCGTCGACACCGGCCACTCGGCGGGCGGCACAGTGGGCTCGACCTGCAGGGCCGACGGCTCGGCCATCGGTGTCGGCACGGCGGCTGCGGGGCTCGGCGCGCCTGGCGGGGCTTCCGAAGCCGGAGGGGAGACCGGGTTCCCCGCGGGGTCGCGGACTTCGCCGTTGTCCGGTTGGTCGGCACGCAGCTGCACGACCGCGATCCCGGCCCCACCGAGCAAAGCGGCGACGGCCGCGCCGACCAGGACCACTCGTCCGGTGCGCCGCCGACCGGACGGAGCTTCCACCGGCACGTTTCGGAACGGTGCTGCGGCGACGAGAGCGGCGCCGCGCGCCGCCGCGGTGGCGAAGTCGGGCACCTGGATGACGGGTGCGGCGAGTCCGCGTTGCAGTGCGGACACGACCTCCGGCGCCTCTGCCGACGAGCCGCAGAGGACTACGGCATCCGGAAGCACCCCGACCGCGTCCAGGGTCGTCCAGAGGCGACCGATCGCCACGTTGGCGCTGTCGGTGTCGACGACGCCGGACGACCAGGAGTCGCTGGCGAGGATTTTGTCGCGCCGCCGCCCGACCACGAGGAAGGACGTGCAATAGTTCACGATTTCCAGCACCAGCACGGTGCCGTAATGATCGAGTCCCGACATGTCGTCGAGCAGCGCGAGCAGCGCCATCTTGGTGGAAACGAGCGACGATGATCGCCACGGCGCCGACGACAGTCCGGACACGATCGCGCGCCGTTCGGCCACCGTCCGATACGCGACGGCGACGTCATCGATCCGGGTATCGGACTCGACATCGGCCGTAATGGTGTCGAGCGCCGCGGCGACCGACGCGGCGGTCGATTCCTCCGCCGGCTGCTCGACCGCGCGCAGCACAGTCGGCCGCACTCCCTGCTGCGGCATGGTGAGCACTACCCCACGCACCACGGACTGTTCCGCTGATATTCCAACTGTGGCCCTCATGAATCCACCTCTGCTCGGACGCCGTCGGTAAAGGTTCGTCACGAGAGCGTCCAGCGATTGGCACCGGTTCCCCAACACACGCCGAGTAGGTCAGAACCTACCCTCATGGACCTGTGCTGCGAGTGCCGTCGCAGCCTGGCAAGCACCGCACCAAAACATCATGGCCAGGCGGCACCACGGCCGAGCGAGCACCGCGGCCGAACAAACGACACGTCGGACAAGCGCCACGCCGGGGCAGGCAGCGCGGCGGGGCAAGCTGCCGCGGTCGAGCGGACAGCGCGATCAGGCCAGCGGACTGGGCGCTCGCTCGGTCACTTCTGGGGTGTGGGTAGGGGGATGACGATGCCGAAGGGGAGGGTGATGCCGGGTGGTGGGGTGGGTGTGGGTGGGGTGGATTCTGCGGGTTCGACGGGT
>NZ_JBFAAB010000013.1:0-192214 GCF_040639505.1 Nocardia sp. NPDC023852 | reverse complement strand
GAACCGAAACGCAAATGCACACCCTCCACCCTGGGGGAATACACGAAAATCTCGAACTGCGGCCTCGGCTTCGGCAACTCCGCAATCGCATGCGGCTCCACCTTCACCGAGACGTAGTCGCGCGACACACCTTCGGCGTCGGTTACGTAATAGTTGGTGCGCAGTGTCGCCTTGATCAGGCCGAGAATCGCGCGCAGGATGCGGTCCGCATCGAGGCTGACGACCTCGTCGATCCGGCCGTGCACCTGGGTCTCCAGCGCGGAAGCGTGTTCGGCGGAGACGGTGTCCGGATCGAAGCGCGCCGCGAACAGGTCGACGAACAGCCGCGCGACATCCGGATAGGTCAGCAGCACGCGGCAGATGTTCGCCTGGCTATACGGAAAACCGGTTTGCTGCAGATACTTCGCGTAGGTGCGCAAGATCGAAACGGCACGCCATGGCAGCCGGGCGCGTAGCACGAGCTCGTTGAGACCGTCGGCCTCGGCGCGGCCGTACCATACTGCCTCGACGGCGCCGATGAACCGCTCACGCAGCCCGCGCACCTCCGACTCCAGCACGTCAGCGCGCTTGGAGGATTCGAGCAGCTCAGCGTCCAGGTCTCGGTCCAGCGAGCTGCGCAGCAGCTCGGGCCGGGCAAGCAAACCGAAGTCGTATATCCACCGTTCACCAGTGGCGCCGCCGGCACCGTCCGGCGGCGTCTCCAGCACGATCCGGTACGGCCGCTCGTCCACCACCTCGACGCCCAGGCTCTGCAGCACCGGAAGTACCTGGCTCAGCGAGATCCCGCTGCCGCCGACGTAGAGGGTGAAGCGCCAAGAACCCGGCTCCGACTCCGCTTTGCGGTAGAGGTGTTGGTCGATGCCGCCGTCACGCAGCCGTTCCAGACGCACGATGTCGGCGAGGGCGCGGCCGGAAGCGAAGTCCTGCTTGTAGCCTTCGGGGAAGGCTCCCGCGTAGCGCTGCACCACGGCGGGGTCGAGCACCGTCGACGTGCTCACCGCGTCGTTCAGGTGGTCTTCCCAGGTCCGGCTCGCCTCGGCGAGCAGATTCTGGAGACGCAGCCGGTTGGGTTCGGAGGTGTCCGCGGCCGGCGGTGAATGGCGCGCGACACCGAACTCGGCTTCGGGCATGCGCACCGTGAAATACACCCGGGCCAAATCACTTTCGCCCACCCGCGCGGAATAGTCGATGGAGACACCACCCAGTTCGCGGACCAGGATGTCCTGCATCTCCAGCCGCACCCTGGTGGTGTAACGGTCGCGCGGGAGGTAGACCAGGCAGGCGACGAAACGACCATAGGTGTCCGCTCGCAGGAACAGCCGCACCTGCCGGCGCAGGCCCACGTTCAGTACGGCAGCGGCGGTGCGCCGCAGCGTCTCGGCATCGGAGGAGAACAGTTCGGTCCGCGGGAAGGACTGGATGACCTCGAGCATCGCCTGACCGGAGAACGACTCGAGGTCGAACCCGCTCTCCTCGATCACCGAACGCACCCTGCGCTCGATCACCGGGATATCCAGCACGTTCTCGTGCACGGCGGTGACGGTGAAGACGCCGATGAACAGGTGCTCGCCGATGATCGTTCCGGTCTCGTCGAAGTCGGCGACGCCGACGAAGTACGGGTACGCCGAGCGGTGCACGGTGGCGGGGACCAAACCCTGGGTCAGCATGAGCAGCGGCCGATCGCCACCGTTGACCGGCACCTGGAAATCGGTACCGACATCTGGGCGAAGCACGCCCAGGCAGGTCCCGGGCAGGGCGTTGGATGTCTCCTGCCCTTGGGCGCCGCTCAGGCGGTAGCGGGCGTAGCCGAGCACGGTGAAGTTTCCATGCGCCAGCCAGCGCAGCAGGTCGGCGGTGTCGACGAGGTCGGTGGCACTGAACGGTGCGGTCCCGGATTTCGCGGCGAACTCCAGGTCTTCGGCAAGCCTGCTCTGCACGTCCTTGATGGCCTCGGTGTCGCCGATCACTTGGCGCACGTCGGCGACCACGTCCGGCATGGCGGCCTCCACCTTGGCCAGCAGCGCCGGACTGGTCGACGGGTGAAGTTGCACATGCATCCACGATTCGCTCAGCCCGGTCGGGCTGGTGCCGTCCACCTCGTGCGCGGCAGCGTGCGTCAACCGTCCGTCCGCGTCCCGGTCGACCTCGAAGATCGGGTGGATCACCTCGCTCACGCTGACGCCGATCCGGCTCAGGGATGAGGTGATCGATTCCACAAGCAGCGGCATGTCATCGGTGACCAGCTGTACCGCGGCACCGATGCCCGAGCCGTCGTCCTGGTGGTACACCCGCACCAGGGCGCGACCGGCGGGACGCGTCATCGCCAGCTCGGTGTGCCGGCGGAAAATCTGAGTGATCCCGGTGATCGCACAGTCCACATCGCCCGCGTCGACGTGGCGGAAGTACGCCTCCTCGAGCGTCGCGAGGTCGCCGCGCAGTGACTGCGGCAAACTCGCAGCCCACGCCGCGCTGGACAATTCGGACGAGACCGTCATTTTTTCGCCAACTCCCTCGGATATCGGTTCCGTAACAAAGCGACGCCGGTCCGAGAGTAGCTGTGCGCCGAAGACGCAGGGGGTGAATTCCCTTCAAATCCCTGGGTGTTCACCACAACCACTGTGTTCGCCGTTCGTTTGCCAAGTTCGAACGGATGACCTCGGCTCAGTACAAGATCGGACCGGCGAACGTCAGGTGAGCGCGAGAGGTCGTATCCGCGGCGGCCACGGCGCCGCATCGGTACCTCGGGTCAGCTCGGCCAACACTTCGGCGGTCGGGGCCACCGATTGCTCGAACTGCGCCTGCGCATTCACAACTCCCACCCTAGCGAGCTACGCGTGGGTAGGTGTCACTCCTGTTCCGGGTTGCCGATGTCACTTGTCAGCGGCACGTCCTGGCGCGATCGCGCACGGCGTTTCTGAGGACTTCGGGTCTCGGCAACTTCGGTAGGGCGGTGCGGAAATTGCCCCGCCCTACCGGCAGGACTCAGCCGCGCGTCAGCTTGCGGTGCGTAACCCGGTGTGGACGAGCCGCTTCCAGGCCGAGACGCTCGATCTTGTTGGCCTCGTACGCTTCGAAGTTGCCCTCGAACCAGAACCACTCGGCCTCGTTGTCGGAGTCGCCCTCCCACGCGAGGATGTGGGTGCAGGTGCGGTCGAGGAACCAGCGATCATGGGAAATCACCACGGCACAGCCAGGGAACTGCTCGAGGGCATGCTCCAGCGAACCTAGGGTTTCCACGTCGAGGTCGTTGGTCGGCTCATCCAGCAGGATCAGGTTGCCGCCTTGCTTGAGTGTCATCGCCAGGTTCAGGCGGTTGCGCTCACCACCGGAGAGCACGCCCGCGGGCTTCTGCTGGTCCGGGCCCTTGAAACCGAACGCGCTGACGTAGGCGCGCGACGGCATCTCCTGTTGGCCGACCTCGATGAAGTCCAGCCCGTCGGAGACCACCTGCCACACCGTCTTCTTCGGGTCGATGCCCGCACGATTCTGGTCGACGTAGCTCAACTTGACCGTCTCGCCGACCTTGACGATGCCACTGTCGGGCTGCTCGAGCCCGACGATGGTCTTGAAAAGCGTGGTCTTACCGACACCGTTCGGGCCGATGACACCGACGATGCCGTTACGCGGCAAAGTGAAGGAGAGGTCCTTGATCAGCTGACGGTCGCCGAAGCCCTTGTCCAAGTGCTCGACCTCCACAACCACGCTACCCAGGCGCGGTCCCGCGGGAATCTGGATCTCCTCGAAATCCAACTTCCGCATCTTCTCGGCCTCGGCCGCCATCTCCTCGTACCGACCGAGGCGGGCCTTGTTCTTGGCCTGGCGGGCCTTGGCGCCGGAACGCACCCAGGCGAGTTCTTCCTTGAGCCGCTTCTGCAGCTTCTGGTCCTTTTTGCCCTGCACCTCGAGGCGCTCGGCCTTCTTCTCCAGATAGGTGGAGTAGTTGCCCTCGTACGGATAGGCGCGGCCGCGATCCAGTTCGAGAATCCACTGAGCCACGTTGTCCAGGAAGTACCGGTCGTGGGTTACCGCGAGTACGGCGCCCTGGTACTGGGCCAGGTGTTGCTCGAGCCAGTTCACGCTCTCGGCGTCCAAGTGGTTGGTGGGCTCGTCGAGCAGCAACAAGTCGGGCTTGCTCAGCAGCAGCTTGCACAGTGCGACCCGGCGACGCTCACCGCCGGAGAGGCTGGTGACCGGCTCGTCCGGCGGCGGACAGCGCAGCGCGTCCATGGCCTGTTCGAGCTGGGAGTCGAGGTCCCAGGCGTCGGCGTGGTCCAGGTCCTCCTGCAACTTGCCCATCTCCTCCATGAGCTCGTCGGAGTAGTCGGTGGCCATCAGCTCGGCGATCTCGTTGAAGCGGTCGAGCTTCACCTTGATCTCACCGAGCCCCTCCTCGACGTTGCCGCGGACGGACTTCTCCTCGTTCAGCGGGGGCTCCTGCTGAAGGATGCCGACCGTGGCGCCGGAGGCGAGGAACGCGTCGCCGTTGTTGGGCTGGTCCAGTCCGGCCATGATCTTCAGCACGCTGGATTTACCCGCGCCGTTCGGGCCGACGACGCCGATTTTGGCGCCGGGAAGGAAGTTCAAGGTGACGTCGTCGAGCACGACTTTGTCGCCGTGCGCCTTGCGAACCTTCTTCATCTGATAAATGAACTCAGCCATAAGTGTGAAGCCTATCGGTGTGAGAGATAAGGGGACGAAGCAGAGCTACCACTACCGCCGGGACGAAACCGATGCTTGCGGTCACGCGTCGACGGGCTCGGGTTCACTGCTGCGGGGCGGTACCGAAGAGACGGCTTCGACATTTTCCCCCAGCACGTCGCCGGCAGACACCCGACTTTCAGCGCTCTGGTGCGCCGTAGTATTCCGCGGCGCCGAGTCCGACCATCGCGTTACCTGTGCGGCGCAGCGGGACAGGTCAGGGCCGACGGCGACGGCACGCATCTCCAGATCCCGGCGCTCCACGCCGTCCTTGCTCCGATACTCGTGCGAGCGCAGCTGTCCGTGCGCGATGATCGGGTCCCCGCGGCGCAGGGACGCATCGACACCGGCTACCAGCCTGCGCCAGCAGCTGACGGTGAGGTACAGCGTGCCGTTGTCCACCCACTCCCCCGTCGTGTGATCCAGTCGGCGGGAATTGCTCGCCATCCGGAATGTGACCACCTGATCGCCATTGGTCAGATCCCGCTTGATCGGATGGGTCACGACAGTTCCGATCACGGTCGCGTTCGCCTCGTACATGATTACGTCCCTCTATCTGATCCGGGCTACCCGGACGTCCTCCCCCTCCAGGAGGGCCCCTCCAGCATGCGCCGAAGCTGGATGCCTTGGACGACACCCATCCGAGAATGTGGACAACTTCCCGACCTGTGAAGAACAGGTTTTTCACCTGGTGTGTTGCGCGCCGAACCGCGGAACCGGCGGCTTATCCGATGACCACTCACTCGTATCGGCACAGTGATGCGCACCCGTCACACTGATCGAGGGCCCGGCGCGCCGAAGTCCGCGAACCACCGGACCGGCCGACCTATTGTCGAGCCCGCGTAACCACCGACCAGCCGACCGTCGCAGGCGACGAACACCACGTCGTCAGAGGACCGCCACGTCGGTGTTGGCGCCGCACAGCACGACGACCGGGCGTTCGTCGGGCTCCGGGACGTACGCCCCGCTCTGGATGGCGGCCAGCGCCGCGGCGCCGCTCAGCTCGACGAGAATGCGGAACTCGCGCCACAGGTACTCCCGGGCCGCCACGATCGCGTCGTCGGTGACCAGCAGCGAACGCACGCCATAGCGTCGGGCGATGTCAAGCGCGATGTCGCTGATCCTCGTGGCGCCCAGCGAATCCGTGGCAAGGCGAGGACCTCGGACGTCCACCGGGCGGTTCGCGTCCAACGCGGCCTGAAGAGTGGGGCTACCCTCCGGCTCGACCCCGATCACCTGCTGACGACGGCCCAACGCGGCCGCCATCCCTGCGACCAGTCCGCCGCCGCCCACTGCGGCCAGCACCGAAGGTCGCCCGCGAACCTGTTCTTCGAGTTCCAGCCCGACCACTCCGGCGCCGGCGACCACTGCGGCCATGTCGTGCCCATGCAATCGCAGCGCGCCGCGTTCGGCGGCGAACTCGACGGCGTGACGCAGCGCCTCGGCGTAAGTCGCTCCGTACCAGAGCACTTCGGCGCCGTGCGACCACATCGCGGCGACCTTGGTGTGTGGCGCCGTCTCGGGGACGACCACGGTGCAGGACTTGCCGAGCCGCGCGGCCACCAAGGCGGCGGCGATACCCGCGTTGCCGCCGGAGGCGATCACGACCTGATCGGTGCCTTCCCCGGACTCCAGCAGTGCGTTGAAGATGCCGCGCACCTTGAACGTCCCTCCGTGCTGGAGGTGTTCGAGCTTCATCGTCACGGGCACCGGACCGGACGGGCTTGCGACGGAGGTGTGAAAGACCGGCGTCTTGCGGACCTGACCGGCCATTCGTCTTCGCGCGGATCGCACGTCCGACCGTTCCACCCGCCCCACCGGCCTGTGCTGAGAGACCGTGCTGGCGCATTCATTCACTGACGCAGTTCTCCATCTCGCTTGGCCAGTTCGGCGAACATCGCGTTGTGCGCGGCGAGGGCGGCGTCGTGGTCGCGTTCGGCGGCCCGATCGGTCCGCTGTGCCAGCCGCTGATCGCTGCGGGACCATTGGATCAGCAGGGCGAGCATCACCACCACCAGCGGCACCTCTCCGCTGGCCCAGGCCAGGCCGCCGCCGGTGCGCTGGTCGCCGAGCAGGTCGGCGTTCCAGCCGATCCCGAGGCCGCGATAGAACCAGCCGCCGAGCACCGTGGTCATGCTCATCAGCGCGATGCCGAAGAACGCGTGGAACGGCAGCGATCCGAACACCATGCCGAGCTTGGTGAGCGGTTGCACCTGCCGAGGCTTGGGGTCGATGCCGATCACCACCCAGTAGAACAGGTAGCCGCTGAGCAGAAAGTGCACGTTCATCATCAGGTGCGCCGCATGCGAGTCCGCGAACGAATCGAAGATGCCGCCCAGGTACAGCGCGTAGAAACCGCCGACGAAGATCACCGCCGCCACGATCGGGTGGGTCAGGAAGCGCGACACCGGATTGTGCACCGCGGCCACAAGCCATTCCCGCGGTCCTGGAGCACCGCCGCGGCCGGCCGGCGGTAGCGCCCGCAGCGCCAGCGTCACCGCGCCGCCCAGCGCGAAGAGGATCGGCGCCAGCATCGACAGCGCCATGTGCGCCCCCATATGCACGCTGAACATCGCGGGCGCATACCGGCCGACTCCGGACGAGGTCGCCACCAGCAGCACCACGCAGCCAGACAGCCAAGCGACGGTACGCCCGACCGGCCATGCGTCCCCACGCGCACGCAGCCGCCGTACGCCCAGGACATACAGCACAGCAAGCACGATCGACAGCGTTCCGAAAATCAGATCGAAGCGCCAGTCGAACAGCAACCGCGCGAGTGTCGGAGGCCCGAGCAGGTCGTAGCCGAGTTCGACTTCGGACGGTGTCGGGACCGTCTCCGGCGGCGGCGGCGGAGTGCGGCCGAGCCCGACCGCGAGGCCCATGGTCGCCGCGAAAATCAGCACCTCGACACCGGCGAAGCGGACGAGCGCCGCTCGATCGCCGGGGTCCGCCGCGAGCGCGGGTAGCGCGGCGCGTCGCTGCAGGTAGCCGAACGCACCGAGCAGCATCAGTGCCACGGCCTTGGCCAGTACCAACCGGCCATAAGTCGTGGTGAACAGCTCGTCCAGCGGCACCCGCACCCAGGAGTTGATCACGCCGCTGACCCCTATCACGACGAACGCAATCGTCGCGGTCAGCGAGAAGCGGCGGGCGGCAAGATCGGTGCCCCCGCCGCCACGCAGCGCGTGCGCCAGCACCGCGAACAGACCGCCGACCCAGATGGCGGACGAAACCAGGTGCAGGATCAGGCTGTTGGTGGCGACATCGTGCGAACCGCCCGAGGAGGAGTGTCCGGTCAACGCCAACGGCATCATCGTGATGATCGACGCCCCGAACAGCACCGGCGTCCAGCCCCAGCGCAACGCCAGCCTGCATCCGACCGCGACGATCAGCGCGAAAACCACCGTTGTGCGCCAAGCGCCCGCCAGCGCGATCTGGCCGATCGCACGCCACAGTTCTTCCGGCCACAGGTTGTCGCCGACCGGCTGCCCTGTGGTATCCGACACAGTCAGCGGCACGAGCAGTGCCGCGCAGGACGCCCAGACCATCGCGAAATTCGACGCCCGACGCACCGCGCGGTACCCGCCGACATCGAGCAGACCGTTGGGCTGTGGTGGGACGAGGAACGCCGCGAACAGCAGCGAGCCGACAGTCAGCGCCGCCGACAGATCGGCGAGCGCCCGCACCGCGGGCAGTCCGTAAGTGGTCAGCGAGCCCGGGTCGGGGATGCCGAGCAGACTGAGCGCCTGCGCTGCCGACAGCCCGACCACCAGCGCCGCGACCACTGCCGCGATCGCACCGGCCAGCGCGGTCACCGTCGCGAACATAGCCCCGGACCGAGCGACCCCGGATTCAGGAGTGACCGACGGGGCCTGAGCTGACGACATACGACTGAGCGTAGTTCGGCAATACATCCATGGCCCGGTCGGGTTTCGGCCGATAATTCTGGGCGCGGATCACCGGGCGCACCGAGTACTGTCGTTGGATGGGTGGAACGTTCCTGACGCTGAGAACCCAGCGACCTGGACGATCGTTATGATTGCGGCGCTGGACAGAACGGCCATCGTCGGCCATGGTGGAACCCGCTGCCTCCGTAGCTCAGTTGGATAGAGCAAGGGCCTTCTAATCCCTAGGTCGCAGGTTCGATTCCTGCCGGGGGCGCAGCACCCCTGTGACCTGCACAAACATCGGGCCACAGGGGTATTACCCACCTAGCACAATGCTCAAACGTAGACTTCCTGCATGGGGAGCGATTTCGAGGATCCGGCCGAGCTAGCTGAGGACTTCGCGAGCGAGTTGCGGCAGCACAACAAGTCCGCGGGGAACGATCCACACCTACTGCCGCGACATCCGGTACTTCAGCGAGTTCCTCAACTCGCGGGAGCTTCCGACAACGGCAGAGCAACTCACCCGGGAGAACCTCGGCGCCTACATCGAAGACACCCTCACCCGCACCAACCGACGCAGCGGCAGGCCAATAACTCCTGAGTACGCTCACCGGCAATACCGCAGCCTTCAGCAGTTCTGCAAGTACCTGGTCGCGGAGGACATCCTGGCCGCAGACCCCTTCTACAGGATGACCCCTCCAATCGTCCCAGAGAAACCGATTCCGGTACCCAAGCTCGACACACTTCGGAAGTTGCTTGCCGAGTGCGAGGGGACCAACTTTGAGAGCCGCCGCGGCACAGCGATCATCCGTCTGCTTGCTGATTCCGGGCCTCGCATCGGCGAACTCGCACCGCTCGACATCGATGCAATCGAATTCACCGAGAACACCGTGCTGGTCCTTGGCAAGGGGCGCCGGCCACGTACCCTGCCGTTCAGTGACAAGACGAGAACTGCGTTGCGTCGCTATCTCCGCGCCCGCGCTAGCCACCGTTGGGCAGTGAATGACAACCCCGCGTTGTGGCTAGGCCAGCAAGGCCGGATGACCGCGTCAGGCATTCAACAGATGATCGAACGTCGAGCCACTTCCGCTGGCCTCGACCATCTTCATCCGCATCAGTTCCGACATTTCTTCGCGCACAACTGGCTGGCGATTGGTGGCCAGGAACAGGATTTGATGATGCTGGCAGGCTGGCGTTCACGACAGATGATCGGCAGGTATGGGGCATCTGTGGCGGACGAACATGCACGTGACGCGCACCGTCGCGCCCGTCTTGGCGATCAGATTCAAGGCTTGCGAGTCAGCACACCTTAAGAGCTAGTGACCGTGGTTAGACGGATCGATTAATGGATTTGATCCCGGACGAACCAACCTTGCAGGAACTCGGAGAACCCTCAGGTTCCGCCCGCCATCGGACACCAAATGACGTCGACATATCAGCATTGATCCCTGTCGGCGGGCTGACAGGACCCACTTGTTCGGAGATTCTGTCGCGTCAACATGCGGCTCGGCGGCGGTCTTCGGCATGTACCGCTGCGCAACGCCCCAGCCTGCGGGTGTATCGAGCCACCCTTGCAGGATTGGATGGTCCCAGTAGCGGGTCGGCATTCCTCGCCTGACCTCGATCGCTGCCAGGCGTTCAACGAGTGAACTCGACGGCTGAGTCGAACAAACGACTAGGAACCCCGAGGCTCCGTGTTCGTCAACGGCATCGGCAATCCCGCCATGAGATCCGATATATCCTCGGCGTCGACAGACCGCCCACTACCGCTGTTGGCCAATGCATTGTGCTTGCTTTATGGGGCGCCGACGGCAGCGGCTGGGTCGGTTTCGGTCAGCGAGGTATAGGCCACGATGTTGGATTGGTAGCTTCGGGTCTCATGGTCGAATTCACCGCCGCAGGTGACCAACTGCAATGCGCTGTGGCCATGCGATCCATACACTTCTTGGGCCGGGAATTCCGTCTTCGGGTACGTCTCGACCTTGGTGACGGCGAAACGTACTGTCCGGCCGTCACTCAAGCTCACCTCGATCTCAGCGCCTGCTTCCAGAGACGGAAGCCGGTGGAACACGGCCGGACCGTCGAAGGAATCGGCGTGACCCAGGATCACCGCCGAACCCGGCTGGCCGGGCGAAGGCCCGAACTTGTACCACCCTGGCTTCTGGAAATCGGTGGGTACCTCGACGGTTTCGTCGGGATTGAGTCCGAGCGTGACGAGTGAGGTGTCCACTCCGATGGAGGGGATACGCAGCGCCACCGGTACCGGGAATTCGGGCTCCGGACCCGCGGCACCAGACGGCGTAGCTGGTCCGGAGACCGGCGGCGATGCGGCTTCCGGCGAACCCGAATCCTGCTGGCCACGTGAGATCAGCACAAACAGTCCCATGACAGTGAGCAGCAGAACAGCGGCGAGCGCCCACCACTTTTTCCTTCGTCGCTCTCTCTTCATGGTGCCTCCAGATCCGAACTCGCTTGTCCCGGGGCCGAAGTCAACCCTCGCTGCCGCGTGCGCAGCCGGGCACCTCTACCAACCGCAACACCGGACCCGGCCAGGGGCAGACCCACCAGGGGCAGAAGAACCGCGCTGCCACGGGGAGGGGGAGCAGTTCCTCCCCCACCGGTTTCCGGATGACCCTTCGGAATGATGTAGCCATCCCCACCAGGGCCACCTTCGCCCTTGTCACCTGGACCACCCTCACCAGGGCCACCGGGTCCACCCTCACCAGGGCCACCGGGTCCACCCTCACCAGGGCCACCAGGTCCACCCTCACCAGGGCCACCAGGTCCACCCTCACCAGGGCCACCAGGTCCACCCCCACCAGGGCCACCAGGTCCACCCCCACCAGGACCACCAGGACCACCCCAATCACCTGGCCCACCGGGGCCACCCCAATAACCGGGACCACCAGGACCGACCCCACCAGGGCCAACCCCTCCAGGACCAATCCCACCCGGACCACCAGGCCCGCCGGGTCCACCAGGAATCGGAATCGGAATCGGGATAGGAATCGGGAGAGGAAGAACGGGGACCCCTACCGGCGGCGAAACGACGGTCGTCGTGGGGAGGCCTGTCGTGGTCGAGGTGGGCGGCGGGCCTGTCGTGGTCGTGGTCGGCGGCGGAGTAGTCGTCGAGGTCGGCGGGATGACGCAGTTCGGCCGCGTGATGACGTTGGTATCCAGGCTGACCTGGCCATTGCGGGCCAACACGCGCCCGTTCACGGTGGTTCCGGTCTGCACCGATATCGAAGTCAACGCCATGATCGTTCCGACGAAGGTGGTGTTGGTACCCAATGTCGCTGAGCTACCCACCTGCCAAAACACGTTGCACGGCGAAGCTCCGTTGATGAGGGCGACCGTGCTGTTCGACGCGGTGATCAACGTCGACCCGGCCTGGAAGATCCACACCGCGTTGGGATCGCCCTGCGCGTCCAGGGTGACCGTTCCGGTCAGACCCATTGGACCCGCGGTGTTGTATACACCCGCAACTAGGGTTAGCCCGCCGAGATCCGCCGGCACCCCGATGGCTGGCGTCCGGCCCGCCGCATCGTTGTACGCGGTCGTCAGATCGTTTTGTGCTTGCAACGCAACAGCATCAGCGACGTGCTGCGTTCCATTGATCACCGTTCCTGGCGGAAAGCCGGTTACCGCGCTCCCCGGGCTGACCCCGAGGTCCCCGGAAATGATCGTAGGACCGGTGTTGGTGACCGTGGTGCCCGCCAACACCGCGAAGGGTGTCGCGGTCCCCAACCCCACCGGGGGCTGCGCGGCCGACGCGACCCCTCCCCAAACCGCCAGTGTGATGACGGTCCCGGCAGCAATTACCAGCAATAGCCAACGACGTACTGGACCCCCACGCACGCAATGCATCAGTGATGGCACGGAAAAACCCCTCACATCGAACATCCCGGCTGATTGGACAACCCCTGCGATAACCTGGCGACAACAATCACACATGGAGGCGGCGATTTATCGCGCAGCGACGTGCAGTCGGCGTGTCGGCGACATCAACTCATAGGGAGGTCGTCAACATCACGCCAATATCAACGACTGCCAGCGACGACCCGTGAGCACGAAGCTCCGCTGCCGCGCTGGCCCCTGACAGTGTGACCAGTTCTACCGCGTTGCCCGGGCATCAGTCGCGGAACTCGCGGCGCTTGTGGAAGTGTCGTGATAATCGGATGTGCCGCAACTGCACACTCGAGGAAGCGCGAATAGCGGCTCGGTACTACGTATCGCCCCGAGTCGTGCTCGTCGGACTCGCGGCGACGCATCACTCGTTCGATGATCGAACGGGCTGCGCGTGCTAGTCGTCGAAGGTGACGACCACCTTCTCCGCCGCGCCCGGAGTCAGGGTGAGTTCGAAGGCATGCTCGACCTCCGAGAACGGAATCCTATGGCTGATCAGCCGGGCGAAACGCTCGGCGTGCTCGGCGATCTCGGGGGTCACCTCGAAGATCTCGGTGGAGTATCCCTGCGAGGCGATGATGCTCATCTCGCTGCGCAGCATCGCACCGATGTCGATCGGCTCCGGCTTCTTGTGCACCGCCACCATCACGAGCTTGGCGCCCCATTTGCCATTCCGCAGTGCGGTGTTCACGACGACGGGAACACCGGCGGCGTCGATGTAGATGTCGGTGTCGGGACGCGGCGCGCCGAGTGCGTTGCGGCCCTCGCCGTGCAGTTCGGTCAGCCGAGCTACCACATCCTCTGTCGAGGAGTCGATCACCGCGTCCGCCCCGACCGCCAGCGCGGTCTCCAACCGCGATGGGATCACATCGGCCACGATCACATGCTGCACGCCGCGCAGCTTCAGCCAGATTGTCGCGCCCAGACCGATCGGACCGGCACCGAACACCACTACCTTGTCGGACGGCCCGGCCTCCGAGCGGTTCACGCAATGCCGCGCCACCGCCATCGGCTCGTTCATCGCGGCGACCTCGAACGGTACCGAATCCGGTACCACAGCAACACTCTTGCCGACAATGGCGTCCGCGATGAGGAGGTATTCGTTCATACCACCCAGCGGGCCGCCGCAGCCGATGATCCCCGACGGCGCACCTTGCGGGTTGACCACCACGTGATCGCCGATCTTCAGCCCGGAGACCTCGGCACCTACCGCCACAATCTCGCCCGCCGGTTCGTGGCCGAGTACCACCGGCACCATCTGATCCGGGGCCAGCCCCTCGGTCCGCGCAGCGGCTTTGCTCCACGCCGCCGGCATGCCACCCATGTGGATGAATGTCACGTCGGTGCCGCAGATTCCACACGCCCGGATGCGCACCAGCGCATCCCTCGGCCCGGGTACGGGCCGTTCGATATCCACCACCTCGACCTTGCCCACAGCACCGGTCTGTACGGACTTCATCGTTGGCACGGTCAGCTGACTTTCTCCGGATGGAATATCAGACATGCTCTGCCACAAGCTTTTCGGCATCTTCAGAAGGCCCCGCGGAGACTGCTCGCCGGACGGGGATGGTCGCGGCGACAGCCGCGGCGACCAGTGCGACACCACAGCCGAGGAACAAACTGGTACGGAAGCCGTCCTCGGTGGGGATGCTGTGCCCGCCCACGGTCATGCTCATCTGCGCGAGCACGACGCCGATCACAGCAGCCGAGAACGAGGTACCCACCGAGCGCATCAAGGTGTTGAAGCTGTTGGCGGACGCCGTCTCCGACAGCGGCACCGCGGCCATGATCAGGGCGGGCATCGCGCCGTAGGCCAGGCCGACACCACTGTTGATGAGGCAGAGCGAGATCAGCAGACCCCAGGTCGAGCCCATCAGCACGGTCGAGGCGCCGTAACCCAGCGCGATCACCAACCCACCCGCGATCAAGGTGACCTTCGGGCCGCGCACCGCCGACAGGCGGGCGCCCATCGGGGAAATCACCATCATCATCAGGCCCGACGGAGCCATCCACAAACCCATCGCCATCATCGACTGCCCCAGGCCGTATCCGGTGACCGTCGGCGCCTGCAGCAGCTGCGGCACGGTCAGCATCGCCGCGTACATCGCGACGCCGACGACCAGGGAGGCCGCGTTGGTCAGCAACACAGGAGGCTGCGCGGTCACCCGCAGATCGACAAGGGGGTCGGCGATGCGCAGTTCCCACCAGCCCCAGACCAGCAGCAGCACGATCGCCGCCGCGAACAAAGCCAGAATCGTGCCACTTCCCCAGCCCAAAGCGGCGCCCTTGGACACCGCCAACAACAGGCACACCAGCCCAGCGCCCAGCCCCAGCGCGCCGACGATGTCGAAACTGCCGCTGGCCTTGATCGGCGAGTCCGGCACCACAACCCAAATCGCCACGGCGATAAGCGCGCACAAGACAGCGGAGGCCCAGAACAGCACTCGCCAGTTCGAATACTCGGCGACCGCCGAAGAGACCGGCAGCCCGAAGGCCGCGCCGATGCCCAGCGATGCGCTCAGCAGCGCCACCGCCGCTCCCAGCCGTTCGGCGGGGAGCACATCGCGCATCAGGCTGATCCCGATCGGCACGATGCCGACACCCATGCCCTGCAGGCCGCGGCCGACGATCATCGGCAGTACCGAGGACGACACCGCACAGACCACCGAGCCGGCGATCAGCGGCACTGTCGACAACAGCAGAACGCGACGCTTGCCATACAGGTCGCCGAGCCGCCCGGCCACCGGCGTGGCCACCGCCGCCACCAGCAACGTCGACGTCACCACCCACGACGCGTTCGACGCCGTCGTGTGCAGCAACTGCGGAAACTGCGCGATCAGCGGTATCACCACCGTCTGCATGATCGCCGCGGTGATGCCGGCAAACGCCAGCACTCCCACGATTCCGCCCGCTCGGGCGGATTCAGGCTTGTCCACACCAACCTCCAGAAGATCGCATGTCATTCAGACGTGCATAATGCACTTGACATGCAGTATGCATACAATGTGTATGATGCACAAACCGGCTGTGACACATTTCCCCTGTGGTATACCGACACTCGTCTGCGATGCGAGGCGCACAGGTCGACGAAAGGACAGCATGGACAAGCCCACAGACCAGGTCGAGTTCGAGGCCATGCTGCTCGGCCGCTACACGATCAACCCGCAGTATCCCCAGGAGACCGGCCTGCTCGAACGCAGCGCATACCTGCTGCTCAGCAGGCTCAGCATGGAGGGCCCGATGTCCATCGGACAGCTCTGCGACGCGTTCGGCCTGAACAGCTCGACCATCAACCGCCAGACCACCGCCTTGCTACGTGCCGGGCTCGTCGAACGCATTCCCGACCCCGATGGCGGCATGGCCCGCAAATTCCGCATCACCACGAAGGGTCGGCGACGGTTCGACACCGAACGCGCCACCAAAGTCACCGGCCTCGACGACATCATGCAAGACTGGGCGCCCGAAGACGTCGCCGCCTTCGCCGGATACCTGCGGCGCTTCAATCGCGATATCGAGCATCGGCGCGGACAACCGTGGCCGCGGCCCGAACCCGTGCGCCCGGACCTCGCAAGCAGCTGACCGCATAAGCACTGAGCGACGCCGCGTCCCACAGCATGACCTCTGCGAGACCGCGATCGAGAGCCTCGAGCACACCGCACTGGATACGATCGTCCGTTGCGACCAGCGCCCCGGCCAAGGCGATCGCGTCCGGTCGCCCATCATTGGTGGGCGAGCCAAGCGCCAGCTCCAGCTCGTTCGCCCCGAGAATCCGCAGCGGCAAGGCATCCGCCGGGTTGTGGACCAGGACGGTCGCATCCCATCCGGCTAGTACCCGATCGAACAACCAACCTCCGGCGAAGCGCACTGCATCGACCACGCTGGGAGCCACCACGGCCAGCC
This sequence comes from Nocardia sp. NPDC023852, assembly GCF_040639505.1. Taxonomy (NCBI): domain Bacteria; kingdom Bacillati; phylum Actinomycetota; class Actinomycetes; order Mycobacteriales; family Nocardiaceae; genus Nocardia; species Nocardia sp. NPDC023852. Next base: position 175,823 of record NZ_JBFAAB010000013.1, on the reverse strand, counting down.
GGTATTTCAACGCATGGCGGCCTGACGTCGACTCGCGCGCGAGTGAGCGCGCACAGCTCTGACACACCTTGGTCAGTGAATCGAAGGGGCCCACCGAGAACCTTGCCCGGTGGAATCTCCGCATGGGGAGCGAATTCGATGATCCCGCCGAGCTGGCGACTTTCGCGATCGAGTCGCGGTGGCACAACAAATCATGGGGGACGGTTCGCGTTCGTGGCTATCAGGCTTTGTTGTGGCCCGCGCACAGATACACGAATGCGTCCGTGCGACCATCCCTTTCGGTGCTGGAGGTGGCGCCGTCACGGTAGTGGGCCGCCCAGAAAACACGATGGATGTTCGCAAGTGACCGATTCATTTGCGGAAACGCCGAAACGGCAGTGGTTTCAGCGGCCATGGGCAGATCGGGCGGCAACGGAATGGCATCAGGCGGCGCAGACGTCGGATCGGGACACGAACCCGGCCCGTGTCGAGACGTCGAGCCGACCTCACGTTCAGCGTCCCACGGATGGGAAGTAAGGACAATGAATATCTGGCGCCACGGAGGAAGGGTCGTCTGACATATGCCGGACCGTCTGGACATGGATCCCAACGTGCTCCGCCGCCTGGCCGACGGCCACGACGCGGCCGCGGAGCGGACCCGGGCCTGGGCACGGCAACCGAAGGACTGGCTGAAGAACTTCCGCGCCAGCTACGGCCCGATCGCCACGCCGGTGGAGCGGGCAATGGTGCGCTACTACGGGGCTCGGGAACGCGCCGGCAACGCGATGGCCGACCAACACGACCGCGCGGCACGGAACTTGCGTGAGGCCGCCGACTCGTTCGAGCGGGCCGACGACGAAAACTCCCGGCGGATCCGCGAGTCGATAGTGGATCCGGGTGGCCCCGACAGACGGACCCCGATATCCGAACCCAGCCCGGACGCACCGCCACCGCCGGGCCCTGCCGCACCGCCACCGAACCCGAGCGGTCCTCCACCAGGCCCGAGCGGCCCTCCGGGAGGGAACCCGATAATTGCCGGTGGTCCGCCAACCGGACCGGGCGACCCCTTTGCGCCGCCCAGTCCCGGCCTCTCGGTTCCGCCGGTATCAGGACCGGTCGGTACCACTGCTCCCCCACTCACCGCGCCGGGACCGACTCGCGATGTCCTGCCTGGCCCGGCCGCGGTACCGACCGGAGAAGCAGTGGCGTCACCGGGTGGTGGGCCATCCGGCCCCGGTAGCGGGCCATCCGGCCCTTATGGTGGGCCATCCGGCCCCGGTGGCGGGCCATCGGCGCCATCCCCGCCCGGTGGCGGAGCACGATCCAGCCCTGCGATTCCCCCGTTCTCAGCGGCGGTGGCGGCCCGGAAACGCGCCGCCGACCCCGCGTATGTAGTCGGCGAACCGGTGAACGACGATCTGCTGATCGCCCGCACCCTGCTGGCCGCTGTATTGGGGGCGACGGAGTCGGTGGTGGCCGGTGTGGCGTGGGCAGTGGCGGTACTACGCGGCCCGTCCGGCGCGGGACTGTTCATCACCACCAACGAGGGCCGCGGGTGGCTGCCGGCGGGCGTGTTCTTGCCTCGCGAGGTGTCCAGCCCGTGGCTCTGGGATGAGCTGCTCGACGACGGCACCGGCAGCCCATCCACCGCCTGGGAGGGTATCGCCGATCCCGCCCGGGTGCTGGTGGAGTTCGGCCGGGTGTGGGGACCGAAGGCCGGTGCCGCGCTCACCGCACTGGTGTCGTCCGGACCGATCGATCCTGGACTGCGCGCCCAGCTCGGCAACGCCGCCACCGAGGGCATGGTAGGTCCCGCCCACGACCTCGACCTGCGGGTACCTACCGCCGATACGGCCGACCGGCTGGGGCTGACCGGATCCGTCGATGCCCTGGAACACGTTGCCTCGGTGCCCGATACGCAGCGGCGGGACCGCTGTCTGGAACTAGCCGCTGACGCGCACGTGCGCCTCGGCCGCACGGGGCCCATTCCGCCGGAGGCAGACGAAGCGGCGCGATGGCGTGACCGGATCCTGGCGCGTCTGCAAGCCAGGCAGGAGGTTCCACGGCAGTGGTGGAACGAGCTGCGCGATGCCGATGATTGGCTCGCCGCGAGCCTGCTGACCCGCCGCCTCGATGTGGCCCGCGTCGGCCTCGGTGGTCTGCGCGTCGAGGCCAGCGCGGATGCCTTGCGTGCCCTCGCCTTCCAGCGCCGCTGCAACGAACTGGTCCTGCTGCTGGACGGCAAACCAGGCTGGCAGCAGTTGCGGGACGAGGTGTACGCCCACGAGCAGGTGGTGAAACATCCGGCGTTCGCGGATGTTCGGGCGGTGGTGGCGGCGCCGGAAAGCCGCCGGTATGAACGGCCTCTTGCCGTGCAACAGGTTACAGCGGAATCGAATGAACGTGCCGTGCCGCCGACTGTGCCGCATCCGATACCTCGGTCGACGTAGTTCGTTCGATTTCAGGCCTGGTCGATCATGAGCGTCTCCTGCCGCGCAAGACGGACCGAGACGTCGGCGGTGTTCGTGACGGCGTGCTGGCGTGCGTGATCGAACATCTCGTCGTTTCGCACGGCGAACAGGCAGTGGCCGCCGAAGGCAAAGAAGGACCCGTCGACTCCGGCCCGGCTGCTCTGTCGGCGTCCGCGGCATCGGACTGTAATTCGTAACTCGCCGAATTCGATGCTCGACCGTGAACTCGATCAGGAGTTCTCTCGGATCTTTGCGGAGCAAGTCTCAACTAAGCGTAAAGAATCTCACGGAGATACGCCTCAAGTAAGCGTAAAAGGTATCTTTCCGACTTGCCTGGTGTCGATAATTGGTCGATGCTGGATAAAATTGTGAGTATTCAGATCGCCAGAGCATGGTGGCGCTGCACGTAATGGAAAGCAATTCGGTCGATCGGTCGCGGTACCGCGACCGAGGCAGCGGCAATTGCTGCATCGACTCCCACCCACCGAGGGGGATGCATGTCATTTAAAAAATATTGGCAGTATAAAGATGACGGTTCGGAACCTGAAGAGCTGGACTCCCCTCCCGATTCGGGCTATTACTACGAGACCACGTACGACGGCGACCCTACCACGAATCATGGGGCTCTCCCGGTTGTCAGCGTTACCCTGCATGACCCAGATGGCAATGTCGTCGAATCAGAAGACAGCCTCCGTGATCTTGAATATATCGTCAACAGCGATGGCGAGAAATATGAGACACAGTGGGACGGCCAGCAGCTTAATCTAAACTCTGATAAACCGCTGGATGAGCCGCCGCTGGGTGCGGCGGAGCCAGACCAGCCGTCGGCCGTTGAAGACGAGCTTCCAGCTGTTGAAGATCGCCGTGGTGACCGGCTGGAGCCCGGGGAGAAGCTGGCCTCGGAAGATTCCCCAGAGGTCGCGGACGGCAAGGCGCGCAGTTCGATCACCAACGACGACTACACGCTGTCGCTGAACTCCGATAACGAGCTGATCCTCACCCTCAAAGATGGCGACAAAGAATATCAGCTTTGGGGTTATTCCGGAGCCGACGTCGCGGATCTGTTGTCGGACCCGAACAACGATGTCAAGCTCGGGGTGGATGGCAGTATCAAGGTCATCAATCGCGAGACCGGCGAGGTGCTGAGGGTCATCCGCGAAGCGGACGACACCAAGCATGTGGAGCTGGTGCTGCTGTACCACCCGCCGGCGGAGTCGGAGCCGTTGCGCATCGCGATCAACGAAGCGCAGAAGTGTCTGCAGCTGCAGGTGGACTGCTTCGGCAAGGGGAAGGCCTCACTGGCCGAGGATGTCGCGGACTGGCTGCAGAACGAGGGATTGCTCGACAAGGACAATGAATCGTCGACCACCGACTCCCACAATTCTTATCTCAACGCAGACACTCAGGTCAAGAACCACTTCAAAGACCTGGACGAGAAGATCCGGTCGATCGCCGTCTCTACCGAAGAGCAAACAATCGACGGCGTCAATTCCATAATGGCCGCGATCGATGAACTCGACGAACAGCTGCGTGCGATCGATGCCCTGAAAGACGTACAAAACAAGTCCGTGGGAACGATGGGATCTCATACCTACCAGCAAATTCTGCCGGACCTGGAGGAAGAACTCTTCACGGCGATCGACAAGACCGTGGAGGACGTCGATAAGATCGTCGACGACGCGCAGCAGGCCAACGAGGAAAACGAGAGAGAAGTCGACGAGAATTCGCCCGAGTACAAGTCCGGATACGAGGACGGGTATCAGGCCGGGCTGGGCGATGCCGGAGGTCAGCCGCCGCTGGCGACCACCGAAGATTTCGTCGCCCAGACCGACTACAGCGACGTGTTCGGTGATCTCATGAACGCCGGCCTGACCGATGGGCTGACCGATGGGCTGACTAATGGCTTGACCGACGCCTCAGGTACCACGGGGGATGGTTCTTCGCTGTTCGACCAGTTGAGGGACAGCTTGACCGGGGGGGCGGTACCTGCCGCCGCCGCAGGTGCAGGGGTAGGCGCGGCCGCTGGGGTCGCTGGCTCCAATTCGATGATGGGCATGATGATGCCGATGATGATGATGCAGATGATGTCGCAGATGATGCAGCAGGCTCAGCAGAAAGACCAAGAACGTTCCCAGCGGGAGCGTGAGCAAGAGGCCCAGGAACAAGAGGACCGGCACAAGCAGCAGGAGCAGGCCACCGCGCAGCAGCAGGCGACCGTCGCCACAGCCGCCCAGCAGACAGCCACCGCCGACCCCGCCGCGACCGCACCCCCACCGATCGGCGGGTCCGGTGCCATGGTGGACATGCGACTGCCGAACGGAGCCACCCAAAAGGTTTCCGCCGCGGTGGCCGAGGCGGTCAACCGAGAGTTCAACAACCCCAACGGCAGCGACGCCCGCGCCGCCTACGCCGGCACACTCGGCGAATCGACCTCCGGCCACACCTGGACGACGATCGACAGCGCGAGCCTGCGCACCGGCGACATCGTGCAATGGGAGAACCGATCCGCGATCGCGGTAGTCACCGACGACGGACTGCACTACATCACCAACGGTCAACTCGTCCCCCTCGACCCCCACAACCCCGTCGACGACAACCACGGCCCCTACGGCGCCTTCCAAGGCTTCTTCCACCCCACCGGCGTCGACGCCACCACCGCACCGACCGACACCCACCCCACCGCCCCACCCACCATCGACATGAACCAATCCACCCCCACCGCACCACCACCCATCACCGCCCCCACCTCCCAAGTCGCCGCCCCCGCCATCCCCGGCTGACCACCACCCACAACAACTACCTGACCACACCACCCCCACCGAAACGACCAGCGACCAACCAACCATCACCACAGCGGCATTCGATCCTGGTCGCCTCAGCGGATCCCACGAGCGATTTCGGCGGCTACGACCAGGGCAACATCGGCCTACGTCTGGTTCTCGCAGGGGCTGCTCGATGCGGTGCGATTCATGGGGCCGCCCAGGCAACTGGACGATCGGATGCGCAACGGCGACATCGCGGTCGATACCCTGCGGCCGATCGGCATCCAATTCGGCTGACTCGTCGACAATCTCGGACGAGCAGCATGCACCTTCCTACCGGCGCGGAGTGCCGAGTGTACTGATCGGCGCGCGCACGTCCGGGCTGGCAATGCCTGCGCAGCGGCCCTTACCTGCTCGGCCTGATGAGTGCGTCGCCGGCCGTGGTGATTTCGTTCCCGATACCGGCTCCCCGTGGAGTTCGGCTGACAGAGAAGTGCATCGAGGCCGCGCCGAATCGGACACGAACCGGCCCGTGCCGGACGTCGAGTCGTCCCTCAGCTTCAGCGTCCCACGGATGGGAAGTACGGACAATGAATATCTGGCGCCACGGAGAAAGGATCGTCTGACATATGCCGGACCGTCTGGACATGGATCCCCACGCGCTCCGCCGCCTGGCCGACGGCCACGACGCGGCCGCGGAGCGGACCCGGGCCTGGGCACGGCAACCGAAGAACTGGCTGAAGAACTTCCGCGCCAGCTACGGCCCGACCGCCACGCCGGTGGAGCGAGCAATGGTGCGCTACCACGGGGCTCAGGAATGCGCCGGCAACGCGATGGCCGACCAACACGACCACACGAACAGCAAACCAGGCCTGCAGCAATGGCAGGATGCGGCGAACGTACATGAGCAGGCTGTGAAGCACCCGGTGTTCGCGGATGCTCCTGCGGTGGTGTCGGAGATGAACCAGATTCAGGTTGCGACGGTGACTGGCGTCATGGATGCACCCGACCGCCCGGCCATTCCGTCCGACCGGATATATGTTGCGCTGCCAGTCGGTTCTACTCCGACTTCGGAGCGTCCGACCGATAACAGTACGCGGAGCTGAGGGGCGCCATGTATTTCTATCAGTACATCAATGGCGAGTGGAAGCTCATCAAAACCGACACTCCAGAGGAGGAGGGATACTACTACCTTAAAAACGGCAACGGGGATATGCAGCCCTATTACTGCAAAGGAAATGGTGACTATCAGGCAATAAACTATAACGAACGAAATGTCATCGATCCGAAGGGTAATCTACATCCGTACAGCGGTGGCCCCGATCTGACAGAACATTCGGATGTCTCCAAGTCATCTACTTCGCATATCTCGAGCGAAAAGGTCGAGGGGTTCGATCCGCCACCCCCCAAGGACGAAAAGAAAGAACCCACCGCCGAAGAAAAACTGCCGCCTGTCGATGATCGTCGCGATGACCGGCTGGAGCCTGGGGAGAAGCTGGCCCTACCAGACTCCAAAGAGGTCGAAGAGGGAAAGTCGCGTAGTTCGATCACCAACGGTGATTACACGCTGACGCTGGACGCGGACAAACAGCTGATTCTCACCGACAAAGACGGTAATAAGCTGTGGGGGTACGCCGGCGCCGACGTCGCGGATCTACTGACGGACCCGAGCAACGATGTCAAGCTCGGGGTGGATGGCAGTATCAAGGTCATCGATCGCGACACCGGCAAGGTGTTGAGGACCATCCTTCCCGAAGCCCCGCCCAAGCATGTGGAGCTGGTGCTGCTGTACCACCCGCCGGCGGAGTCGGAGCCGTTGCGCATCGCGATCAACGAAGCGCAGAAGTGTCTACAACTGCAGGTGGACTGCTTCGGCAAGGGAAAGGCCTCACTGGCCAAAGATGTCGCGGACTGGCTGCAGAACGAGGGATTGCTCGACAAGGACAATAAATCGTCGACCACTGACTCCCACAATTCGTATCTCAACGCAGACACTCAGGTCAAGAACCACTTCAAAGACCTGGACGAGAAGATCCGGTCGATCGCCGTCTCTACCGACCAGAAAAACAGCGAATCGTTCAAATCGATAATTGCCAAGATCGATGAACTCGACGAACAGCTGCGTGCGATCGATGCCGTGAAAGACGTACAAACCAAGTCCGTGGGAGAGATGGGATATCATACCTACAAGCAAATTCTTCCGGACCTGGAGGACGAACTCTTCACGGCGATCGACAAGACCGTGGAGGCCGTCGACAAGATCGTCGACGACGCAAAGCAGACCAACGAGGAAAACGAGAGAGAAGTCGACAAGGATTCGCCCGAGTACAAGTCCGGATACGACGCCGGGTATCAGGCCGGGCTGGGCGATACCGGGGGAACGCCGCCCCCAACCCCCGAAACACCCGCACAGGACTACAGCGACGTGTTCGGTGATCTCACGAACGCCGGCCTGACCGACGGACTGACAGATGGCCTGACCGATGGCCTGACTAATGGCGTGACCGACGGCGTGACCGATACCTCGGGCACCCCAGGGGACCCTTCTTCGCTATTCGACCAGCTGAGGAACAGCCTGACCGGGGGCGACGGAGGCGCGACCCCCGCCTCCGCCACAAGCGCAGGCGCGCCCGCCGCGAGCAATGGCTCCAATTCGATGATGGGCATGATGATGCCGATGATGATGATGCAGATGATGTCGCAGATGATGCAGCAGGCTCAGCAGAAAGACCAAGAACGTTCCCAGCGGGAGCGTGAGCAAGAGGCCCAGGAACAAGAGGACCGGCACAAGCAGCAGGAGCAGGCCACCGCGCAGCAGCAGGCGACCGTCGCCACAGCCGCCCAGCAGACAGCCACCGCCGACCCCGCCGCGACCGCACCCCCACCGATCGGCGGGTCCGGTGCCATGGTGGACATGCGACTGCCGAACGGAGCCACCCAAAAGGTTTCCGCCGCGGGGGCCGAGGCGGTCAACCGAGAGTTCAACAACCCCAACGGCAGCGACGCCCGCGCCGCCTACGCCGGCACACTCGGCGAATCGACCTCCGGCCACACCTGGACGACGATCGACAGCGCGAGCCTGCGCACCGGCGACATCGTGCAATGGGAGAACCGATCCGCGATCGCGGTAGTCACCGACGACGGACTGCACTACATCACCAACGGTCAACTCGTCCCCCTCGACCCCCACAACCCCGTCGACGACAACCACGGCCCCTACGGCGCCTTCCAAGGCTTCTTCCACCCCACCGGCGTCGACGCCACCACCGCACCGACCGACACCCACCCCACCGCCCCACCCACCATCGACATGAACCAATCCACCCCCACCGCACCACCACCCATCACCGCCCCCACCTCCCAAGTCGCCGCCCCCGCCATCCCCGGCTGACCACCACCCACAACAACTACCTGACCACACCACCCCCACCGAAACGACCAGCGACCAACCAACCATCACCACAGCGACATCAGTTCGACCACCTCTTCGGCCGAATCCGAAGTCTCCATGAGTGATCCACGATTCATTGCGTCCTGGCCGGCCCTCGCCGCTGGCGGCGCGTCCTCGATGGTCACACCGCACACCGAGCCACGCCCGCACCATTTCGCAAAGAAATGTGAAAGCACTTTCACACACAGCCAGCGTTCAGTAAGCTCGAATGTTTGTGCGCGGCATACCGGAGGGGGACGGACAGCGTGCCATCGTAAAACGACTTCCTGCTTCGGTCGCTGTCTACGCGTATCTGGTCGGCGCCGGATTCCGCAAACAGTCACAGTACAAGCTGGCGATGTTCGCCGGGTTGTTCACCAACTGTGTGTTCGGGTTCGTACGCGCGGCGGTGCTGGTCGCCGCGGTAGAAGCCACGGGCGACTTCGGCGGCTACGACCAGGGCACCATCGGCGCCTACGTGTGGCTCTCGCAAGGGCTTCTCGGTGCGGTGCAGTTCATGGGGCCGCTAGGCCAGCTGGACGATCGAGTGCGCAACGGCGACATCGCGGTCGATTTCCTGCGCCCGGTCGACATCCAATTCGGCTACCTCGCCGATGATCTCGGACGAGCTGTGTGCACTTTCCTGCCACGCGGAGTGCCGAGCGTGCTTGTCGGCGCGCTCACGTTCGGGCTGGCGATGCCGGGAACGCCCGTCCCGTATCTGCTCGGCGCGGTAAGTGTGCTACTGGCCGTGGCGATCTCGTTCCTGTGCCGGTTCGCCGTGGCGCTGATCGGATTTTGGGTCGTCGAGACCCGCGGTATCCGCCAGCTGTACTACGCAGCGGGAACTTTCCTCGCCGGGCTTTTCGTGCCGGTGCACATGTTTCCGTCTTGGCTGCGCGCGATCGCGGACGCCACCCCGTTTCCGTCGATCCTGCAGTCCCCGGTAGACCTGATCTCGGGCCGGATCACCGGAGCGGAAGCCTTTGCGGTCGTCGGGGTCCAGGTGTTCTGGGTGTTGGTGATCGGGTCGGCCGGTCGGGTGCTGCTGGTCGCTGGACGTCGCAGGCTGGAGGTGCAGGGTGGTTGAGGTCTGGCCGTCCCGCGCAGGGTCGTGGTCGACACCCTATGTGGCGGTGCTGCGCTCTCGGATACGCGCCCAGCGCAGCTATCGACTGTCCTTCGCGAGCGAGGTTTTCAGCGCAATCGTGATGGGCCTCATCGAGTTCGCGGAAGTCTGGCTCGTCTTCCGCACCGCGCGCGTGTTGGGCGGCCTGGACTTGGATGCGGCGCTGCTGCTGTTCGGACTGAGTCACTCCAGTTTCGCGCTGTCCCAGGTTTTGTTCGGACACCTGGACACCTTGCCTGCGCTAATCAGAATGGGACAACTCGATGCCTATCACCTCCGGCCGCAACCACTACTGCTGCAATTGATCACCAGCGACATCTCGCTGCGCAGATTCGCCAGGGCCGCGGTCGCGATCGGCGTGCTGGGGATTGCCTTGGTGCGCAACGACATCGACTGGGGACTGAAGACGACCGCACTGCTCACACTGACGATGTCCGGCGGTGTCGCGCTGTTCGGCGGCGTGTTCGTCTGCGCCGCCGGACTCCAATTCTTTCTGATCGACGGTTCCGAGCTCACCAACAGCTTCACCTACGGCGGCTCGTTCGCCGCCACTCAGCCCGCGTCGGTGTTCCCCACGCCGATGAGACTGCTGTTCGGATTCGCCATCCCCGTCGCGTTCACCGCCTACTTGCCCACCCTCGCGCTACTTCGACTGCCCGGTCCGCCCTTGCTTCCCGCCTGGCTCGCCTGGCTGATTCCGCTCGCGACACTGTGGGTGTGGCTTCTCGCGCTGTACCTCTGGCGGCTTGGTACACGGCACTACCAAGGAGGCGGCGGATGAGCATGACGCGACCGGACGCGATTGTCGATATGAACGAGCTGACCAGGCAATTCACCCTCTACCGCAAAAACGGGCGTCGCTGGCGACGACGCCGCGAGACGCTCACGGCGGTCGACGGGATGACCTTTCGGATCGAGCGGGGCGCCGCCGTCGGCTACATCGGCGCCAATGGCGCGGGCAAGTCCACCACCATCAAGATGCTCACCGGCATCCTGGTGCCCACGTCCGGCACCGTCCGCACCTGCGGGCTGGACCCGGTGCGCCAGCGTCGGGAACTTGCCGGGCGGATCGGAGTGGTGTTCGGCCAGCGGTCCCAGCTGTGGTGGGATCTGCCGCTGCGCGAGTCGTTTTCGATCCTCGCCGCGATCCACCGACTAGAGCCGGACAGCGCACGCAAGCGCACGCACGAGCTGGTCGAGCAGCTGGAAATGGCGGAAACGCTCGACACGCCCGTGCGCCAGCTGTCGCTCGGTCAACGCATGCGTGCGGAAGTAGCCGCGGCGCTGCTGCATTCACCCGAACTCGTGATTCTCGACGAGCCGACCATCGGCCTGGACGTATTGTCCAAACAGCGATTGCGCGAGTTCCTCCGGGCCGAGCGCGCCGATCGCGGAACCACCCTGCTGCTCACCACGCACGACATGGGCGATATCGAAAGGCTGTGCGGCCGCGTGCTCGTCGTCGACCACGGCCGTCTGGTGTACGACGGGTCGTTGACCGGATTGGCGACCACTGTCGGCGCGAAGCGAGTACTGGTGGTCGATTTGGCCGAGCCGACGCCGGACATCGACGACCTCCCCTCGGCTCAACTGATGGCCAGCGAGGGCAACGGTATGCGGCAGCGGCTGGCCTTCGATCCGGAGAAGATCACGGCCGCACAACTGCTCGCCGCCGTGTCGGATCGAGCCGAAGTGCGGGATCTGTCGATCGAAGAACCTGAGATCGAGGACGTGGTCCGGCGGATATACGAATCCGCCCGCTGATTCAGCGGGCGGATTCGGTCGGAGGGACAGAATTATCGATGTTCACTGTGTTTCGCGTGCGCCCTGATCGAGACGGAAGGGCGGGTACTCGTCACGCATCAGGCTCGCATAGGCCTGGACCCGGATGAGCCAGCGGTTGATACCCAGCACGAAGTCGAACACGCCCTGCGGGTAGCGCGCCGTGAACAGCAACGCGATCAGCGCGACGATCAGCAGGATGCTGAGCAGCGGAATCGAGCCACCACCGCCCCAGTCGTCGGAATCGCCCATCCCGACGGCGACGCCTCCGCTGACCATCGCGGCGACGATCACATAGTGCGGGATGGCCAGCAGCCACCATTTCACCAACACCAGACCTCGGTGCAGCGTCTCCGGATAATCGATCTCCAAATCGGCCGGGTACTCCTCGTTCGGCTGCAGGCTGAACGGCGGGTACTTGTCGGTGCCGAGCACCGACAGGGAGTAGAAGGTGACCCGCCAGCCCCAGCGCATGACACCGACATTGAAATCGAACAGCGCCCGCGGATACTTGCCGGTGATCAGGATCGCGAAGAAGGCGATGATCGTCAGCACCAGGTAGGCGAGATGCAGGAAGAAAAGCGCAATATAGTGCGGGATGGCCAATAGCCACTTGACCAGCCACATCCAGCGCGACAGCGCGGGGTCGAGATCTCCTCGAACGCGAATCGGGTTGGGCGGGACAGGCTTCTCGGGTTCCATGATCGAGTTCCTTCCGGGTGCTCCGCTGCAAGCTGCAACCAGTGCGGATGTCCTGATTGTCGCTTATGGGACTACCGGGAATGGCACCTTCTGATACCGACACGCCAACGATCCGGGATGCGTCGCACGGGGACTCGATCCGTGGGAGCTGGATAGCAATGAGGTCGCGCGGCCTGGATGGTACGGCCGAACCACCGTTCCCAGTCTCGGGCGGCGGACGCGATCCGTGGTCAGACCGGTCCGCTCCCCTGCGCCGAATACAAACTGACCTCGCCCTCCTCGCTGAGGAAGGCGTTCACCAGCATGGTGTGACTGGCCCGTAGTTCGTCCTGGTCCGGGGCGGCGGTCGTGATCGAAATCTGCGGAATGACAGCCCAGTTCACCACGTACCGCTCCGGCGGTCCGTCGTCGTCGGACAGACGGGCAAGGCGGAAGACCGAGATGGTCTTGCGGACGATGAGGTCACGCACGACCTCCGCGATTCGCTCAGGGTCTTCCAGGGCGAACATGAAGCCGAATGTCAACTCGGGCGATGACACATAGGCGGGCACGAACATCGAGGCTAGTCGATCGGACCACGCCGCGCAGCCGCTGCGCCGAACGGATTGCTGCTCATGCGCTCAGGCGATCGGGAACGGAACCGCACGCGATTCTCAGTGACCGATCTGTAACGGAATATAACAATTCTCCGCCAGCTTCGAGATTTTTACATCACACTATTGCGCGAATTCGACGACCGCGCTTTCCTGAAATTGTCCCGATTTCTCGGGCCGTCGCACTCGTCGCATCGTCGCGGATTTCCCGGTTTCTTCGCCGTGTCGGTGAACCGTGGGGTGAGGTCCGGACGCGGGACTGCGCCGGAGCCGAGGGGTGCCCCTCGAAATCCCCCTCGGCCCTGGCGTATCCATGATTCGAATCGTCGTCGCAGGGGAATCCCATGCCAGCCGAATACGCTGAACTTCGTTTCGGAGCCGAGGAGATGCGACCGCCCGCCGCGCTACTTCGCGCACGCCCAAGGCCCCTCTGGTGAAGAATTACTACGCGGCCGCATCTACTGCAGGTGGACGTGGAAGCCCACCTGCAGTAGACCGGACCAGCTGACCGACGGAAACCGGAATCCGATCACCGACGCCATCGAACGCGGACGCTGATTACCGACGTGGTGATCAGCGCGGCTTGTCGACCTCGGCCTCGACGACCTCGGCGTCGACGAACGCCTCCGGCTCGGTCGGCGACGGCTCGGCGACGGGGGCCGCGACATCGTCGCGGTCGCGATCCTGCTGCACTGCCGCGTCCTTCCTGGCCGCGGCGGCGGCCTCGTTCATCTCGATCGCATCGGTGATCCACTCACCGATCTCCCTGGTGACCTCCACGACGGTGCCGGTGATGATGTGAGCGATATTGCCGACATGCTTGGCACCCGAGGATGTCAATTCCTGAATGAGATCCTTGTTGCTTTCGAATTTCCCGATCATTCACACGCCCACTTCGCTCGCCTTTCGCTGACGCATCACGATAACACCGGGAGATGGTTCACTCCCGACCATACGCGGCGGCAGCGCGAGTTTGAAAATTTTCTTCCATACCGAGCCGATCTGCTTGCCGAACGAACCGGTGTTGTACGGCAGCCCGTATTTTTCACACAATGCGCGCACGGTGGGCGCGATCTCGGGATAGCGGCTCGCGGGCAGGTCGGGGAACAGGTGGTGTTCGATCTGGTGCGACAAATTGCCCGACAGGATGTGGAACAGCTTGCTTCCGGTAATGTTCGCCGAGCCGAGCATCTGGCGGATGTACCACTCGCCGCGGGTCTCGTCCGCGGTCTCCTCCTCGGTGAACGTCTGTACGCCGGTCGGGAAGTGGCCGCAGAAGATGATCGCGAAGGCCCACACGTTGCGGACCAGGTTGGCGGTGACGTTGCCCGCCAGCGTGTGGAAGAACAGCGGCCCGGTCAGCGCGGGAAACACCAGGTAGTCCTTGAGTACCTGCTTGCTCGCCTTGCGCCACTGGCCGAGGATCAGCTGCTTGACCTCCGGCCACTTCTTCTTGCCGCTCAGGATGTTTTCGATCTCGAGGTCGTGACCCATCACGCCCCACTCGAACAGCACCATGAGCACGAAGGCGTACAGCGGCTGCCCGAGACGCAGCGCATTCCAGTTCTGGTCCTCGTCCATCCGCAGGACGGAATAGCCGATGTCGCGGTCCTTGTTGTGGATGTTGGTGTAAGTGTGGTGCAGATAGTTGTGCGAGTGCTTCCACTGGTCCGCCGGGCAGACTGTGTCCCACTCGAAGACGCGGGAATTCAGGCCGGGCTCGCGCATCCAGTCGTACTGGCCGTGCATCACGTTGTGGCCGATTTCCATGTTGTCCAGGATCTTCGACACGCTCAACGCGGCCACGGCGGCCAGCCAGAACGGCGGAAGGAAGCCGAGGTACATGAGTCCCCGCCCAGCGATCTCGAAACCTCGCTGCGCCTTGATGACGGAGTAGAGGTACTCCCGGTCACGCTCGCCGAGATCGGCGACGATCGCGGCGCGCAGCGCATCGAGTTCGCGGCCGAGTTCCTCGATCTGCTCCGGGCTCAGGACCAGTGGTCCGTCTTGGGTTTCGGTGAGGATGGTCATGATTACTACCCCTTCGTTGTCAGATGTCGATCTCGACGTCGCCGACCGGCGCGCTGATACACAGCTGGATCGGCTGATCGGGATCACTGTCGCTCTCGCCGGTGCGCACATTGCGCGTGCAGCCGGTGCGGCGGACCGCGGTGCAGGAGAAGCAGATCCCCATGCGACAGCCGTATTCCGGCGTCAGGCCGGCGGATTCGGCCTGCTCCAGCAGGGTGGCGCCATTGTTGTCCGCGCTCACACCGCTGGCCGAGAATTTCACCGTGCCATAGGTTTCCGTCGCGTCGATCGGCGCGACGGACAGGGTGAACTCCTCGGTGTGCAGCCGGTCGTCCAACTGCTCGGCCTCGTAGACTTTGCGCACCGCATCCATCAGCGACTGCGGGCCGCACACATAGGTCTGCGCGTCGGCGAACCAAGGCGCCACGCGCTCCAGTTCGTCGTAATCGAAGTACCCGCTGCCCTGCGCGGGCGCGACGTCCACTCCTGGCGCGCCGGGGTCGACCCCCTTCGCGGCCCTCCTCGATCGCCACGGATGACGCAGCTCGATCCGGAAGTTCTGGTGCCGCCGCGCGATGACGTCGAGCTCGGTGCGGTGCGGCACCACCTCCGCCGATTTCGCGTAGTGCAAGAACACGACCTCGCCCCGGTGGCCCTCGTCGGCCAACGTGCGCAGCATAGACAGCACCGGCGTGATGCCGCTGCCGCCGCTGATCAGCAGCACTCGCTCCGGGCGTGGCTCGGGAAGCCGGAACACGCCGTCGGCGGGCGTCAGGTCGACCACCATGCCGGGTGTGGCGTTGCGGTAGAGGAACTGCGACACCAGACCGCCGGGATGCGCCTTGACGGTGAGCTGGATGTGGCGATCCCGGCCGTTCTCCGGATTGACCGGCGAATAGCACCGAGCGTGCCGAACACCGTCGATTACCACGCCGATCTGGACGTACTGCCCGGCGGTATGGCCTTTCCACTGCCTGGTCGGGCGCAGCGTGAGCGTTACCGACCCCGGCACGGAGCGGTCCGCGTGGGTGATTTCGGCCCGCATGTCCCGGACGGTCAGCGTGGGGCGGACCAGTTCCAGGTACCGGTCCAGCGGGTGCGGCGAGGTCAGGGTCTGCACCAGGTTGACGAGATCCACCATTCGTTCTCCATGCCTCTTGTCTGCGGAGGACGTGCGACCCACATTTCAGTGCACGTCTGTACACTCAACCAGTGTGACCGATGACAGGGGGCAGGTGTCAACCGGCAAAACATGTGACCCGAACGACAGCTTGGGAAAATTCAAATGGTGAACGGATGTATGCTCACCGTGATGAGCGAGCAGGCAGCTACCCGAGGCGAACGCAAAGAGCGGACCAGGCAAGCACTCCTGGACGGCACCCTGGCACTGGCCGCCGAGCGCGGTGTCGCCGCACTCAGCCTGCGGGAGATCACCCGCTCGGCGGGCATCGTGCCCACCGCCTTCTACCGGCACTTCGCGTCGCTGGACGACTTGGGCGCGACGCTGGTCGACGACGGTGTCACCGCACTGCGTCTCGCCCTACGCGAAGTGCGCCGCAACTCCGACGCGAGCCTCTCGGACACGGTGCGCTTCGTGTTCGAGCAGGTCGGTCCGAAGCGTGAACTGTTCGGCTTCCTCACCCGGGAACGGCACGGCGGCTCCGCGGCGCTGCGCAAGGCGATCGCGCTGGAGCTGCGGCTGATCGTGCGGGAACTCGTCGCCGACCTCTCCCGGATCAGCGCCCTGGATTCCTGGCCCCCCCACGATCTGGAGATCGCCGCCGACCTGATGGTTGCGACGGTCACCGACGGGATCGCCGCCTACGTTTCGGCCGCACTGCGCGAGGAGAGTGCGATCATCGACCGCACCGTGCAGCAGATGCGGCTGATCGCACTCGGCATGGGCGCGTGGCAACCACCGAAACAGCGGTGAGTCGGCACGCACACCGGAAACGTCAGCTGCCCATCGGCTCGCCCGGCGCCGGGTCGATCCCCTCCTGAGCCGCGACCGGGCCCGGCGGCCGCACCGGAAGCAGTACCGCGAGTCCGACCGCGAGCACGACAAGCAGACCGGCGATGCCCGCGCGATCGGCATCGAACAACCAGACGAACAGACCGAAAAGGCTTGGGGAAAGGAACGATACGGCGCGGCCAGTCGTCGTGTACAGGCCGAAGAGCTGGCCCTCGCGTCCAGGTGGAGCCAGACGGGCGAGGAAGGAGCGCGCCGACGCCTGCGCCGGGCCGACGAAGACGGTGAGCAGCAGCCCGAAGATCCAGAACATCAGCGGGCCGGACACCACGATCAATGCGAGCCCGCACACCAGCATGGCGGCCAGGGACACCACGATGACGATCTTCGGCCCACCCCGATCGTCGAACCGGCCCGCGACGATCGCGCCCAGCGCAGCAACGACATTGGCGGCGATGCCGAACAGCAGCACATCCGAATCGGCGATCCCGTAGACCCGCACGGCGAGCACCCCCCCGAGGGTGAACACCCCGGCGAGCCCGTCGCGGAACACGGCACTGGCGACGAGAAAAATTACCGTGTGGCGATCGACACGCCACAGCTCACACAGATCGCGCCAGAGTACTCGATACGACCCGAGGAATCCGGCGCTCGCCGCCCCTGGATCGGCGTCCGTGCGCGGCATTTCGGGTACCGCGAACAGGACCGGGAGCGCGAAGGTGGCAAACCACACGGCCGCGAGCACAGCGACGAGGCGGATGTTCAGCCCTTCGTCGGTGGGTATTCCGAGCAGTCCGCGATTGTCGCCTTCGCCGGAGATGAAGCCGAAATAGCAGATCAGCAGGAGGAAAATGCCGCCGAAATAGCCCATGGCCCAGCCGAATCCGGAGACCCGGCCGACTGTGGCGGGGGTGGACACCTGCCGCAGCATCGCGTTGTAGGGCACGTTGGCCAGCTCGAAGCAGGCCGAGCCGAAGGCGAGCAGCACGAGTCCGAGCCACAGGTCGTGGTAGTCGTCGTGCACGAAGAACATCAGCGTCATCGCGGCGATCGTCAGCGCGGTCAACATGCCCAGGGAACGTTTGCGTTTGGCCGACGCGTCGAAGCGTTGGCCGCTGACCGGCGCGGTCAGCGCCACAATGAGTCCCGCGATACCGAGTGTCCAGCCCAACCACGCGCTGGCGGAGACCTTGCCGGGCAGATCGTCACCAACCTTGTCGGTGAGATACACCGAGAAGACGAAGGTGAGGATGACGGCGTTGAACGCCGAAGACCCCCAGTCCCAGAACCCCCACGCCACCACTTGCCCGCGCCCGGCGGCCTGTCCGACCGTCGCCCGCGCGTTCACCTCGGTCATGCCGCGCAGCCTATCCGCCGACACCCGCGCACGGGGCCACTCGCGCATGTCCGTCCGGGGCAATACGGCTCGAAAAGCACTGCGGAGCGTCTATGCACCAAGTTGCATAGTACCGAATGTACCGTCTACCCTGACCGCATGGCCCTCGAGCATGCGTTGCTGGTATCGCTGACCGAGCGCGCCGGCTCGGGATATGAGCTGGCGCGCCGGTTCGACAAATCCATCGGCTACTTCTGGAGCGCCACCCACCAGCAGATCTACCGGGTACTCAAGCGTATGGCGGAGTCCGGCTGGCTCAACAGCGAGTCGGTGACCCAGGAGGGTAGACCGGACAAGAAGGTCTACTCGGTGAGCGAAGCGGGTCGCACCGAACTGGCCCGCTGGATTGCCGAGCCGTTCGACTCCGGCACCCCACGCAACGAGCTCGCGGTGAAGGTCCGCGCCGCCGCCTACGGCGATATCGACGCGCTGCGCACCGAGGTCGCCCGCCACCGTGACCAGCATGCGCAACGGCTCGACTTGTACCTGGTCATCGAGAAACGCGACTTCCCCGTCCCGAGCCAGCTCTCCGGGACAGCGTTGCACCAGTACCTCGTCCTGCGCGCCGGCATCCGCGTGGAGTCGGGGTTCGTCGAATGGTGCGACGAAGTTCTGCACGCACTGCACCCGCGCGTCAGCCCGCGCGCGGAGTGACGGAGAAAGCGAGACTCACCGATGAGTTCCTTCCCCCATCTGTTCGAGCCGCTCGACCTCGGCTTCACCACCCTGCGCAACCGCGTGGTGATGGGGTCGATGCACACCGGCCTGGAGGACCGCGCCTGGGACACCAACAAGCTGGCCGCCTACTTCGCCGAACGCGCACGCGGCGGCGTCGGCCTGATCATCACCGGCGGCTACGCACCCAACCGCACCGGCTGGCTCCTGCCGTTCGGCGCCAAGCTGACCAATAAGGCCGAGGCGTACCGGCACCGTGCGATCACCAAGGCAGTACATACCGAGGGCGGCAAGATCGCCATCCAGATCCTGCACGCGGGCCGCTACTCCTATATGCCCGGCAGCGTGTCGGCCTCCTCGATCAAGGCCCCGATCAATCCATTCCGGCCACGCAAACTCTCGACCAAGGGCATCGAGCAGACGATCGACGACTACGCCCGCTGCGCCCAGCTCGCCCAGTTCGCCGGCTACGACGGCTGCGAAATCATGGGCGGCGAAGGCTATTTCATCAACCAGTTCCTCGCGGCACGCACCAACAAGCGCACCGACAAGTGGGGCGGCTCGGCGCAGAACCGGCGCCGGATCGCGGTGGAGATCGTGCGCCGCACCCGCGCCGCCGTCGGCCCGAACTTTCTCATCGTGTTCCGGTTGTCCATGGCCGACCTGGTGGAGAAGGGGCAGACCATCGAGGAGATCATCGCGCTGGCCCAGAACCTCGAAGCAGCCGGGGTGAATATCCTCAACACCGACATCGGCTGGCACGAGGCACGGGTGCCCACCATCGTGACCTCGGTGCCCCGCGCGGCGTTCGTGGAGTTCACCGCGAAGATCACCGCCCAGGTGAGCATTCCGGTCTGCGCGTCCAATCGGATCAATATGCCCGAGGTGGCCGAGGAGATCCTGACTCGCGGGGACGCCCAGCTCATTTCCCTGGCCCGCCCGTTCCTCACCGACCCGGAGTGGGCGAATAAGGCCGCGCAGGACCGGGTCGACGAGATCAACACCTGCATCGCCTGCAACCAGGCCTGCCTGGACCACGCCTTCCAGCACAAGACCGTGTCCTGTCTGCTCAATCCGCGCGCCGGGCACGAGACCGAGCTGACGTTGCTGCCCACTCGCCGCACCAAGCGGATCGCGGTGGTCGGCGCGGGCCCGGCCGGGCTGTCCGCGGCAGTGAACCTCGCCGAGCGCGGCCACCGCGTCGATCTGTTCGAGGCCGACGACAAGGTGGGCGGACAGTTCGACATCGCCCGCCGAATCCCGGGCAAGGAGGAGTTCGACGAGTCGATCCGCTACTACCAGCGGATGCTCGAGATCACCGGCGTCACTGTGCATCTGATGAAGCGGGTCGACGCCGACGAACTCATCGAGGGCCGCTACGACGAGGTGGTGCTCGCCACCGGCGTGCGGCCACGCATCCCGAACATCCCCGGCATCGACCACCCCATGGTGCTCACCTACGCCGAGCTGGTGCGCGAGAAGAAGCCGGTGGGCAAGCGCGTCGCCGTGATCGGTGCCGGCGGCATCGGCTACGACGTCAGCGAATTCCTCACCGTCGAAGGACATCCCGCCCTGAAGCTGGACGAGTGGAAGGAAGAGTGGGGCGTCACCTCCGACGACGAGCAGGTCCCCGGCCAGCTCACCATACCCAAGCCCGCTCCCGCCGCGCGCGAAGTGGTTCTGCTGCAACGCAAGACGACGCCGTTCGGCAAAGACCTCGGCAAGACCTCCGGCTGGGTGCACCGCGCGGCACTGAAAGCCAAGGGCGTCGAGCAGATCGGCGGTGTGAACTACGAGCGCATCGACGACCACGGGCTGCATGTCAGCTTCGGCGCGAAACGCGAACGTCCTCAGCTGATCCCGGTCGACAACGTCGTCGTCTGTGCCGGTCAGGAGTCCGTCCGCGATCTGGTCGCCCCACTGCGCGCCGCGGACGTCAACGTCCATCTCATCGGCGGCGCGGACCTCGCCGCCGAACTCGACGCCAAACGAGCTATCGACCAAGGCACCCGCCTGGCCGCGCGCCTCTGACGCAGCTCCGACAGTCATCGACATGGTCGACGCCCGGCGGCTGGCCTGTGCACACGGCGGCGCGGCCTGATTCGTTGCACGCAGAGTGTCATCCGTGGTTCAGCGCAGGGAGCCGACCGCCGCCGGTCAGCTACCCGAGCAGCAGAATTCCGGTCGACTACCGAATCCGGCGCTGAGCCGAACAGCAGCGGTTCGGAAAATCTTTCCGCCCAGCGATGAGATCTCGGGCGGTGTTCCGTCCTATCTGTTGAACGCGCTACCAACCCGGCGCGACCGACCAGAAGGACCAGAAAATGACCTCCGCGAACCCCACCGCTGACTTCTCCAACGACGTCACCGACCGTCCCGGCAAGATCCGCAACCGCGCCCTGTGGACCCTGCAGATCCTGCTCGGCCTGTTCTTCATCATCGCTTCCGGCGGGCCGAAGCTCGTGATGCCGAACGCCCTGACAGACAACGCCCCCGAGAATCTGACCATCCCCCTCGGGCTGCTCATCTTCATCGGAGTTGTGGAGGTCGCGGGCGGTATCGGCCTGATGGTGCCACGGCTCAGTGCCCTGGCTGCCGCGGGTCTGTCCGTTCTCACCGTGCTCGCCGCCGGGACGCAGGCTTTCCTCGCCGACCAGCCCTTGATGGGGATCTTCCCACTGGTGCTCGCCGCGATCTTCGCCTGGATCGCCTACGAGCGCCGCGCCACCATCACCGATTTGCGCAACTCGCTCTCGCGATGACAACTCCATAGGTACGACCGGCGATCGGTGGCCCACCCACCGATCGCCGGTCGTGCGTTCTCGGATCGATCGCCCGTCGGGTTGGCGGCGATCGATCCAGCGGCCATCTGGTCCGCGGCACCCCCGGCGCCGCACCAGGTGGCCGTCGTCGCGTCCCGCGTTGAGCAAGCCTGCCTCGAGGGTGGTGTACCTTCGATCGAGCTCACGCACCCGACTAGCCTCGACCCTGGATCGGTGACAGCTGACCGGCCACTCCGGACAGGTCCGATGAGCGCCGATGAGTTTCGAGCGCGTAGGAGGTCTACCCGGTCATGAGGAAACTGATCTACACGTTCGGCGTGTCCTTGGACGGCTACATCAACGACCGCGACGGCAGCATCGACTGGACTGTCCCGGACGAGGAACTGCACCAGTTCCACAACGACAGGTACCGCGAGATCGAGGTCTCGCTGCACGGCCGCCGGCTGTACGAGCTGATGGCCGAGTACTGGCCGCACGTGCCCGAGAACGCATCGCGCATCGAGCGCGAGTTCGGCGGGCTCTGGACGGAGAAGCCCAAGGTCGTCTTCTCCCGGACGCTCACCGAGGTCCACTGGAACAGCGCCCTGGTCAGTGAGAACGCGGTCGAGGAGGTCCGCAGGCTCAAGGCCGGAGGCGATGGCGTCATGGAGGTCGGCGGCGCGAGCCTCGCGGCCTCGCTGATGCCACACGGGCTCATCGACGAGTACCAGCTGTTCCTCTCGCCCGTGGTGCTCGGCGGCGGCACACCGCTCTTCCCATCACTGGACAAGCGCATGCAGCTCCGATTGGCCGAGACGAGGCACTTCAACACCGTGGTGATGCTGCGCTACCTCGCCGACTGAGGTCTGTTCAACCGCCGCAGCCCCGTTCAAGCGCGACCGTCACCGCAGCGGTGCGATCGTCGACGTCGAGGACAGCGGCCTGTTCGGCAGTACCGGCGCGGAAGTAGCGGGCTGCGGACGGACTTCGTCCGGCTGCGCCCTCTATGCTGCACCAGGTGAGCCTGCCCCCTCCCACCTCCGAGAACCGCGCGGTCGTCACCGGCGCCTCCTCCGGCATCGGCACCGCGCTGGCCGCCGAACTCGCCGCCCGCGGCTACTCGCTGATCCTGGTCGCCCGCCGCGGTGAGCTGCTCACCGAACTCGCGCAGCGGCTGACACTGGCGCACGGGATCGCCGCCGAGGTCCGCGCGGTCGACCTGGCTGACCGCACCCAGCGCGATGAGCTGGTCGAGGAGTTGGCCGCCCGCGACATCGCCATTCTGTGCAACAACGCGGGCATCGCGACCTTCGGCGCGGTCGCCGAACTCGATCCGGCCGATGAGCGCGCCCAGATGGAGCTCAATGCCGTCGCGGTGCACGATCTGACGCTTGCCGTGCTGCCGGGCATGATCGCCCGCGGTGGCGGCGGCATCCTGATCAGCGGCTCGGCGGCGGGCAACATGCCGATCCCGAACAACGCCACCTATGCCGCGAGCAAGGCGTTCGCCAACACCTTCTCCGAGTCACTACGCGGCGAGCTGAAGGACTCGGGGGTGCACGTCACCTTGCTCGCCCCCGGCCCGGTTCGCACCGAAACCCCCGATCCCGCGGACGCCTCGATCGTGGACCGCATCGTGCCCGACTTCATGTGGGTCTCTTCGGAATACACCGCCAAGGTGTCCATCGACGCCCTGGCCCGCAACAAGATGCGGGTGGTTCCCGGCCTGATCAGCAAAGGGATGAGCGTCGCAGGCCAATATGGTCCGCGCGCGTTCACCGCACCCATCGCGGGCGCGTTCTACCGGAAGCTCGGCGGCTGAGAGACCTCCGCCACGGTCCGCGTCAGCAACCTGTCAAGAACCACCCGCCGGTGGTCAAAGATGCGCAAAAGACCAGCCCACAGCCCTATCACTCGGCGTGATCCTGGCATCGCCACGTCGACGGCAGGATCACCCTCGGCGGCGCGCCCTCGCCGACATCGCCGATCAGTACGGCACCGCCACCTACGTCCTCGACGAGGAGGTGGTGGTGGTGGTGGTCAGGTCTCGCTGCGGGGCCTACCGCAAAGCCTTTCCCGAGGCCGAGATCATCTACGCGGGCACAACGCTATGATCAGCGCTCACCCTGCTCTCGACGCCGGCCGACATCGGACACTGAGCCGGACAAGCACGGCGCCAGGGATCCGGTGTCCGGCCGTTTCCGATGCTCAGCGGCGGCGGGTGCCGAAGAGGCTGCGGCTGATCTCACGACCCGCCGCGGCGGCCGCCGACCGTAGGAATCCCTTCACCGCGGGATTCTTCATGATGCGCTCGGCGGTCGACTCCTGCTCGCGCGTGGCGCGGCCCGGAGCCTGGGCGGTTTCCGGATCCTGCGCCGCTGCCGCGACTTTCGCGGCGAGCAGCTCGTAGGCGGACTCCCGGTCGACGGTCTGCCCGTACTTCGCGGCGAGCGCGCTGGTCAGCGCATGCGACTTGATCGCGTCCGTTCCGATGGTGTCCATCAGCGAACGCGGTGGCTGAATCCTGGTCCAGGCGACCGGGGTAGGCGCGCCGTGCTCCGAGAGCACCGTCACGATCGCCTCACCGGTGCCGAGCGAGGTGAGCGCGTTCTCCAGGTCGTAGCTGTCGGTCCTGGGGTAGGTGCGCACGGTCTTCGACAGCGCCTTCTGGTCGTCCGGGGTGAACGCGCGCAGCGCGTGCTGGATGCGCGCACCCAATTGGGATAACACCTGATTCGGGATGTCGGTGGGCAACTGGGTGCAGAAGAACACTCCGACACCCTTGGACCGGATCAGCTTGACGGTCTGCTCGACCTGATCCAGGAATGCCTTCGAGGCGTCCGAGAAAAGCAGGTGAGCCTCGTCGAAGAGGAAGACCAGCTTGGGCTTGTCCACATCGCCGACCTCGGGCAGCGTCTGGAACAGGTCGGCGAGCACCCACATCAGGAAGGTGGAGAACAGCACCGGCCGCGCCGCCTGCGCGCCCAGCTCGAACAGCGTGACAACGCCCTGCCCGCCCGCGACCCGCACCAGGTCCGACGGATCGAGTTCCGGCTCACCGAAAAATGTGTCGCCGCCGTCGGCCTCCAGGTTCACCAAGGCGCGCAAAATCACGCCCGCGGTGGCCGCGGAAACGCCGCCGATGCCCTTCAGGTCCTCCCTTCCGTCGGGGCTGGTGAGATGGGTGATCACGGCACGCAGATCCTTCAGGTCCACCAGCGCGAGGCCGTTCTTGTCCGCCCAGTGGAAGAGGAGACCGAGGGTCGACTCCTGCGTCTCGTTGAGCTCGAGCGCCTTGCTGAGCAGCACCGGCCCGAACGAGGTGATGGTCGCGCGGATGGGCACGCCGATTCCCGTGGTGCCCAGCGAGACGAACTCGGTCGGAAACCCGGTCGGCGTCCACTCCTCGGCCCCGGTCTCCGCGGCGCGCGCACTGATTTTGTCGTTGGTCTGCCCTGGCCGGCTCAGTCCCGACAGGTCACCCTTGATGTCAGCGACCACCACGGGGACCCCGGCGCGCGAGAGCTGTTCGGTGATGGTCTGGAGCGTCTTCGTCTTCCCGGTGCCGGTCGCCCCCGCGACCAGGCCGTGCCGGTTCATCATCCGCAGCGGAATCCTGATCGGAGCCGCCGGTTCCACGGTTCCGTCGATCACAACGGTGCCCAGCTCCAGTGCAGCGCCTTCGAATGCGTATCCCGCGGCGATCTCCGCGGCGGTGTCTGACCGAGCGGAGGCTTCCTTCGGCTCGCCATCGGCTTTCGTGTGCTGCGTTTTCCGATCCGCGTTCTCCGGCGCCGTCACCGCATCCGCATCGCTGGCTCCCGCGGCAGTCGCTTCTTGCTCGGCGAGTTCGCGTTCCGCGGCCGCTGCGGCGGCCTCCGCTTCGGCCGCGACCCGCGCCGCCTCCTGCGCCGCCTGACGTGCCTCGGCCGCTTTCTCCTGGGGGGTGGTCATCGTAGGTCCTCCCTCTCGGTCTGACTCCGACTGCTTTACCCAGTGTTTGCTGTCGCACCGAAAACGCATGTGCCGATCTGCGAAAACTGTATCTCCGCCGGTCAGGTTCGAAGGGGTGTAGCCGGTCCTCGTTTGCCGTGCCGGATCGGCGGCGGCTGGCGTCGAACGCCGACCGTTCACGGCGCCGAGGCAGCGAGCGAACGCCCCGTACCGACGGCACTGCGGTCCGCCCCGGCTAATGTTGCTCGAGTGTCCGACAAATATGTGGTGTGGATGGATTGCGAGATGACCGGCCTGCGCCTGGACAGCGACAAGCTGATCGAGGTGGCCGCGCTCGTGACCGACAGCGATCTGAACGTCTTGGGCGAGGGCGTGGATATTGTCATCCACGCCGACGACCAAGCCCTTGCCGCGATGCCCGCGGTGGTCGCAGATATGCACGCGCGTTCCGGCCTGACCGACGAGGTCCGCCGCTCCACCGTCACCATGGCCGAGGCCGAACAGCGGGTGCTCGACTACATCCGCCAGTACGTCCCCGCCCCCCGCACTGTGCCGCTGGCCGGTAATTCGATCGCCACCGACCGCGGCTTCATCGCCAGGGACATGCCGCTGCTGGACACCCACCTGCACTACCGGATGATCGACGTGAGTTCGATCAAGGAGCTGTGCCGCCGCTGGTACCCGCGGATCTACTTCGGCCAGCCGGAGAAGGGCCTGACCCATCGCGCGCTGGCCGACATCAAAGAGTCCATCCGCGAGCTGGAGTACTACCGGCGCACCGCGTTCGTCGCCCCACCCGGCCCCTCCACCGCCGAGATCGCCGCGGTCGCCGCCCAGATCTCCGAAAATGGGGTGGAATCCAGCCAGGTCAACGCCTCGCCGGAAACCGATTAGGGAGTCGAAGGGGTGACGCGCTAGTATCTACCGCGCCGGTTGTTCACCGGCGATGGTGAGCGTAGTTCAGTTGGTAGAGCACCAGGTTGTGATCCTGGCTGTCGCGGGTTCGAGTCCCGTCGCTCACCCCGATGTGAGGGTGCGAACCGAATCTCGAGAAAGTCGGTTCGCACCCTCCCTCATTTCCGCTGGTGGAATGGCAGGACCCTCGGTTCGTACAGCGGGACGTGGGCGCCCGCTGTACGGGGTGTATGAACCCGTGGGGGACAAACCGGCAGTCCGTGCCAATATCGTCGAACTCCACAACCAAAGTGAATTTGCACTGCGACAGCTCGATGTGACAGCAGAGGTGGCAGTGGAGTGCGGGCACATCGAGCAGGTGACGCCGAAACACACGAGCAACCGCTTCTCTGACGCCTCGATTCAATTCGACTGTTCCGTCGCATACGGGGGCCAGGCCACGAAGAAATCGCGAGACAACAAGAACGCCCTAGGTCACAGCCTCGACGGACGGGATCCGCGGTGAGAACCTTCACATGGGCCAACGCACGGCGATCCGGACCGATCATGCGGTCGGTCCACCGACGGTAGAGCAGGATGGTGATCATGTCAGCGGGCCGCCGTAGGAACAATCGAATCCCGATCGCCCTGTTCTTCATCGGCGTTGTGGCGCTGGCGATTCGGCTGGCACTGCAGCTCCGGGGGCGCGATCCCGAAGATGCCGACGCGTATGCCGGTGTCGTGAGCATGTGGTTGGGAATTGCCTCGATCGCGCTGAGCGGGTTAACGGCCCTGGCCCAGCGCAACCAACTGTCGCAGCACTCGATCACGCCCGACCCGTTCGAATCGCTCGACGCCGTCACCGAGACACTGGCGTATGCCGTGCGGAAGCAGTGGAGCAACGAGGTGGAGGTGCGCCGAGTGAACGAGTCGCTGCCGCTGAAGACCCGCTGGGTGAACGGGCCGGACGAGATCTCCGATCACTGGCCGAACATTCGTGACGACCGGACGCAGCGGACCGCGCTGCAGCTCGGCGGCCAACTGGAGCAGATCGCCGACGTGTTCGGTCGCGTTCCTTCCGGGCGACTGGTCGTGCTCGGGCAGCGCGGGGCAGGGAAGACCATCCTGGCTTCACGTTTCGTGCTGGACATGCTGGAGCGCCGCACCGCGGGCTCCGGGGATCCGGTGCCCGTGCTGTTTCCGCTCGGCGCGTGGAATCCGGAGACTCCGCTGCGTACCTGGTTGGCCGATCGGCTGGTGGACACCATTTCTCCGGAGCTGAAGGACACCGATGCGCAGGGCACGACCCTCGCGACTCGATTGCTGGACAAGCAGCGTATCCTCCCCGTGCTGGACGGGTTCGACGAGATCGGAGAACAGCTGCGTGCCACCGCGATTCGGGCCATCAATGCCGATCTGCGGCTCGGTGACCGGCTGCTGCTGACCAGTCGCCCGAGCGAGTATGCGAGCGCGGTCGCCGACAGCGATGTCCTCAGCCGTGCGGCGGTGGTCCAGCTGACCGATCTCACCACCGGGCAAATCGACGAGCATCTGCCGTTGACCACCCGCAGGGACGGCAATGGGCAGACCAAGTGGGGTTCGGTCCTGCAGCGGGCTCGGAGCGAACCCCGGTATGCCCCGCTGATGGAGGTGCTGTCCACCCCGCTGATGGTCATGCTGGCCCGAACGGTCTACAGCGAGACCGGTGACGATCCCGTCGAACTGCTCGACATCCTCGATCGGGTGGCGCTGGATCCGGCGGCGGACCCGCATCGGGCGCTCACCCACCGGCTGCTGGCGGGTTTCGTGAGCACCGTGTACGCGAAGTCCTACCGCGCCGGGGTGAAGCACCTGCGCGACGACTACACCCCCGACAAGGCGACAGAGTGGCTCGGATTTCTGGCGCGGCACCTGAAACGCCATCAGAAGACCGAACTCGCATGGTGGGAGCTGGTTCTCGCGGTCCCGAGGTGGGTGGTCGGTGTGGTCGCGGGCGCGGTCACTGTGCTGACGGTCGTGCCGGTGGTCGGATTCACGGGGTGGGCAGGCAACTGGCACGGCAACGACGGCCGCACGGCCTGGATCACGGCCACTGTGGTATCCGCCCTGGTCTGCGGCATTGTGGGCGGGACGCTGATCGGGCGAGGCCGCGGCATCAGAAGCACACCCGCCCGACTTCAGTTGCGCGCCAAAGGCCGGATGCGTGAGATCGCCGGGGACCTCGCGCAACGACTGCGCAGCTGGCGGACCGCCGCTTGGCTGCTGGTGTGGACCGCAGGCGGCGGCTTCTTCGGATTCGCCGGCTGGCTGACTCCCACTGCGGCGGCGGTGATTCCGGTCGGTCTCGCGGCGGGCGTGTTCGCCGGGTCCGGCATCTGGTTCGTGGTCTCGTTGATCAGGGCGCTGGGGGTACCGGTCGATCCGACAACTACGGTCAGTCCCTCCGATCTCCTCCACACCGACCGCTCCACCGCCTTCCTGCAAGGGCTGGGTGTCGGAGCCGGTGGCGCGACGGTGTTCTGGATCATGATGTTGTTCGCCTTCGAGCCCGCGTCCGGGCTCCCCTTCGAGGAGGTGCTCGGCGCGGGCCGCTGGGCTGCCGGATGGGTGGCCACCGCAGGGGCAGGCGTGCTGATCTGGGTACTGTATTTCCCCGTGTGGGGGCCGTGGCTGATCGCGCGAATCGTCTTGCCGCTCACCGGTAAACTTCCGTGGGGAGTGATGACGTTTCTCGACGACGCACACCGTTCCGGGGTGCTGCGCAAGGTTGGTGGTGTGTACGAGTTCCGTCACGGCTATCTGCGCGACCACCTCGCAGACACCCGCTGACCCGCCCCGTTCACTAGGCGAGAGTGGTGGCTACGCTGCGCCGCGCCATCGAACGCGGTGAACTCCCGCACGACCTGAACATCCCGCACGACCTGGACTTCCTCGCCGGCCCGCTCTACTGGCAGCTCACCGCCAGCAACATCCCACCCGAACCCGGCTACCTCGACGCTCACCGCGATGCTGCTCACCGCCTTCCGCGCCGATCGCCACTGACGTCTCCCACGCATCTAGTAGCCGAGAATCCCGGGGTAGCCCTAACAGATCGGGCAGGTTCGACGCACGCTCATCGGCACCGGCTACAGGGCTTGTTCCAGCGCTACCGCACAACAGTCCCTACCAACCTGATCGCGATCTCCTGCCCGCTGACCAGGATTTCCCGGTTCGTATGCCGGGACGTCGCTCACCCCGAATGCGGCCCAGGCCAGGGACTTGCATCCCTGGCCTGGGCCGTACTGCTACTCGGTACTTGCCGGAAGTCCCCGAGTTTCGAAGCCTCCGCTACACCCTGCTGCCGGGGTACCTCGAAACGCCCATGGTGTGGCTTCAGCGGTTGTCGTCCGCGTTTCCCGCCTTCCAGGTCGGCCAGGGAATGTTCCAGTCGCCGAGGCCGTCTACACCGGACAGGGTGCCGCCGACGGTGTTCTTCACAATCGTGATGTCACCACGCTTCGCGTTCTGGTAGACCCACTGCGCATTCGCCGGGCTGAGGTTCAGGCAGCCGTGGCTGGTGTTGCTGTAGCCCTGCTGGCCGACCGACCACGGCGCCGAATGGAAGAAGATTCCGCTGTAGGACAGGCGTGTCGCGTAATCCACCGGCGTCTTGTATCCGTCCGGCGAGCCGACCGCTACGCCATAGGTCGAGGAATCCATGATGATCCGCTCGTGCCGATCGGCGACGATGTAGATGCCGTTGTCGGTAGGCGTGTTGCTCTTGCCCATCGAGGTCGGCATGGTGCGAATCACCTGGCCGTTCTGCTCGACGGTCACCTGCTTGGTGTTGTCGTCCGCGGTGAATATCACGGCGTCACCGACGGTGAAGAACGAGTGGAGGTTGTCCTGGCCGTACAGACCGTCGCCCAGATCACGCCCATAGACGTTCACGTCGATGGTCACCTTGGTTCCCGGCGCCCAGAAATGCTCCGGCCGCCAGCGCACCTCACGGTTGTTCACCCAGTAGAACGCACCCTCGACGGGCGGCTCCGTGGCGACTTTTATCGCGGCTTGCGCGGCCCTGCGGTCGGGGATGTTCTCGTCGAACTGGATGGCCACCGGCTGGCCGATGCCGACCACCTCACCCTCACCCGGAATCAGGTAGGGCTTGGTCTGACTGTCCGGCGAGCTCGTGGTGAAGCTCAGCATCGTGGAGTTCGCACCGCCGAGGCCGATCGCGTCGGCCTTCAGCCGATAGGTCTTGCCGTAGCCGAGCACCTCGGTGGTCTCCCAGGACCGTCCATCGGCCGCCAGCTTGCCGCCGACCGGCTTGTTCTGCGCATTGACCAAGGTCACGTTGGTGAACTTGCCGTCTTCGACCTTGAATGCCATCGGCATGCCGGGTGAGACGCCCACCGCGCCATCCTTGACCGGAGACAACAGCTTCGGCTTGATCAACTCGGTGATCGGATTGCGGTCGATGGCGACCTGTGCGGCCTCCGTACCGCCCGACGAAGAACACGCCGTCAAGGCCAGCGCGGCCACGACGAACACAACCACAAGCCCCGCGATCCTCCGTCTCGACCGATATGCGGTCGATCCGTGCCGACCCTGACCAACGCTCATTTCAACCCCGTTTCAAGTCTCGGTGCTTCAGAACACACCGATGGCTTCGGATACCAACCGCCTACGCCGTCACCCCGCGCGCCGCAGGCGGTCGAGACCACAATCGGACATTCTGCCAGCACGTCACGACCCCGGCCAATGCGAAAACCACGTCGACACAACAGCGTTACAACGGAGAGATCAGGTCCGCGGCCCTCCGTGTTAACACAGTGGGAGAGCATCGCATCCGCGCCGGTCAGGACACGATTTCACTTCTACGGCCTGAGCCTGTTAAGGTTTGTGCCGCACCGCAACACGGGCACGCGCCATTAGCTCAATTGGCAGAGCAGCTGACTCTTAATCAGCGGGTTCGGGGTTCGAGTCCCTGATGGCGCACAACCAAGCCATGTTCTTGCCAGCAATCAGGCGGCAAGAACATGGCCTTTTTTGGCATCGACATCGTCGAAATTCTCCGTGACAATCACGAGACATCGACCTTCCCAGGTGCGCCATTGGTCGCGATTCGGTGCGGATACGCTCGCGCGCGCCACCGAAATCCAGTTGGTCAGCCGAAAATTTCTGTGATGTATGTCACATCAGGTTTAATGCCAAATCCCCTGCTCAGGTAACGATTCGGCAACGCGGTTCTGCGCTTTCCAAGATCGCCAGCTCCGACCATTGGCCATCCGTTCACTCTCCGTTAACCAAGCGTGACCATTCTGCAATCAGGTCACAAAGCGACCTGGAGTTTGGTTATCCCGAAGAGTTGTTCACACCGATTCGGTAACCACCGTACGGATGGCAGCTGCCAGCCACGCGGTCGGCGGAGCGGATCCGGCAACGAACCGGCGATCCCCATTCTTCCGCCCGACTCTTCGCATCGAGGATGCGGATCCCGCGCGACACCGCGGCCGAGTCCCGCCGAAGGCGAGCCGGCATCGCACGCACGAGCACGTCGCGCTCCAGGGGACCGGAGCGTCCCACACAACAAAACCACAAAACAGCACATGGCCGAAACGGCGAGCGTCCACGAGCGTACGCCGCAGGATCCTTGCTGCTCGAACGCGGCCGGATCGAGACAAGTCCCCAACCAAGGAACCGATTCGCAATGCCTGACAGACGCATTTCTTCCTTCCGCCGCCCATCGCTCCGCGAAGGCATCACCATCGCCGTCGCCGCCGCAGGTGTCGTGGCCGTAGCCGCCTCCTCCGCGGTGTCCGTGGCCGACGACAGCGTCCCGTCTCGCATCGCCATGGTGGCCGAGCAGCAGCCGGCTGCCGCGCCCGCCACCGCTGCGCCCGCCGCCGCTGCGCCCGTCGCCGAGGTGGCAGCCCTGGAGGCGATCCCCGCGCCCATGCCCGCACCCGCACCCGCACCTGTCCCGGCGCCGATGCCGGCTCCGGCCCCGCCGGTTTACGAGAACAACCTGGACGGCTGGATCCGCCAGTCACTCGACATCATGAACGCCAAGGGCATTCCGGGCAGCTACAACGGCATCCACCGCAACGTCCTGCGCGAGTCCTCCGGCAACCCACAGGCGATCAACCTCTGGGACTCCAATGCCGCCGCCGGCATCCCGTCCAAGGGCTTGTTGCAGGTGATCGACCCGACCTTCGCCATGTACCACGTCGAGGGCACCTCTTGGGACATCTGGGATCCCGTCGCGAACATCGTCGCCGCCTGCAACTACGCGGCGCACCGCTACGGCTCGATGGACAACGTCAGCAGCGCGTACTGACCCGCCGGCGAGGCGAGGCCTTCCTGTCCACGGGTGGGGAGGCTTCGCCGCGTTCGGTCACCGTCCGCCCGGTCGGCTAGGGTCGATGCACCCCGACCCCGTGGACAGCACAGACAGCACCATGACCGACTATGCACATAGCGACGCCGCGGCAAAGAGCCGCGCCGAGAAGGCGCGGCGGTTGGCGAGCTATGTCTGGCAGCGCGGCGTCACCGGATCCGAATTGCTCGCACTGCCCGCGTCCGCGCGACGCAAGCTGGCCAGGGCTGCCGAGACCAACCCGCCGAGCACCGACGAGACCTGGGTGACGGTGGCACAACTGCTGGACGAGAAGGACCGCTGGGCGGCCCGGCATCCGGAGCATCCGGCCGCCCGGCGTGCGCACACCGACGAGAAGCTGCTCTGGGTGAAGCCACCGATCACCCCCTGGTTGTGAGCACACCGGGACGCCGGAAACCCTACTGCCACAAACAGTCGCCACCAGCTCGCCGGTCAGGTCCCGGGCGATCGCGGCTGGTGGCGACGATCGGTCGGCCGCGGCCGAACCATCGGATAGCCGCGAAACCGGGGAGCACTTGCCCCCGCCGAGTCCGGCCGCCCGTCGGTGATCACCGAAGCGGCCTGGTCCGGATCGAGCCGCGGAGCCGACCCTACCGTCCTGGCCGACGGCCCGCCGATCAGGCGCCGCCCAGCTCGGTTACCTGCTCGACCTCGGCGACGACCTTGTCGGCCAACGCCCGCAGCGTCCGTGCTTCCGCGACCGTCATCGGCTCGACGAACACCCTGCGCACCAGGTCCACGTGATTCGGCGCGGCCCGCTCCAAGGCAACGCGGCCCTCCGGCGTGAGCTGAACGATGATGCCGCGGGCGTCCTCCTCCGCCGGCCGCCGTTCGACCAGGCCGCGAGCGTCCATCCTGGCCAGATGCTTGGATAACCGGCTCTTCTCCCAGCACACCTCGGCGGCCAGCTCCTTGGCGCGCAGACAGCCGTTCGGCGCCGCGGACAGGGCCACCATCAGCTCGTAGTCCGCGAGGGACAAATGATCCTCGGCCAGCCCGGCCGAAATCGCCCCGTCCAAACGCTGGCGCAGCCGCACGTAGGCCTGCCACGTCGCCTGCTCGTCGTCACTCAACCACCGGACCATGGGAATGAAGTGTAATCACTTTTGGTTGACATGGATACCAATCTTCGAGGAGGTTTCGATGCCCGCCATCACCGTGCCTGACATCACGGTCCTGCCGCGCCTTCCGCACCCCGACGCGACCCTGCGCGAGCGTCCGGTCCGCAGCGTAGTCACCGCGCATACCCAGCGCGAAGGCGCGGGATTCGAGGTGCGCAGGCCCTTCCCCAGTATGGATCTGCGCACCGCCGACCCGTTCATCCTGCTCGACCAGATGGGCCCTGTGGCCTACGAACCGCACGAAGCCAAGGGCGCGCCCTGGCATCCGCACCGCGGGTTCGAGACGGTGACCTACATGCTCGACGGCACGATGGTGCACCACGATTCGAACGGCGGAGGCGGTGTCATCAGTGAAGGCGACACACAGTGGATGACCGCGGGCTCGGGCATCTTGCACGACGAGGTCCCACCGGAGGACATGGTCATCGCCGGAGGCCGGTTCCACGGCATCCAGCTCTGGGTGAACCTGCCGCGCGCACTGAAGTTCGCGGCGCCGCGCTACCAGGACCTGCGCGGCGGCGAACTGACGCTGGTGAGTTCGCATGACGGCGGCGCACTGGTCCGGCTCATCGCCGGTGAAGTCGGTGGATTCACCGGTCCCGGTTCCACCTACACTCCGATCGCGTACGCGCACGCCTCGATCGCGCCCGGCGGACAGCTGAAAATGCCCTGGCCGCAACAGTTTACGGCGATGGTGTATGCGCTGTCGGGCAATGGCACGGTCGGTACGGAACGCAGGCCGCTGCGCGACGGACAGCTGGCGGTATTCGGCCGAGGGGACGTGATCACCGTGACAGCCGATGAACGCCAAGACAATCGGACCGGCGAACTCGAAGTGTTACTGCTCGGCGGACAACCGATCAAGGAACCTGTGGTGCAATACGGGCCGTTCGTGATGAACACCCGTGCTGAGATCATCGAAGCGATGGCCGACTACCAGGCCGGACGCATGGGAAATATCCCCGCCGAGCACGTCGGCGGTGGCCGGCCCAGCACCTGACCGCGCCATAGCCACATCCTCCTGATGCCCTGGTTCCGTTCCCCCGCAGTTGACAACAGGGCGAGCCGTCACAACAGTGGATGCGGCGTCCGGTTGGGCGCCCATCCACCGCAGCAACCAGACAGAGGAATACATGAACGTTCGTCGGCTCACCGTCAGCGCTGCCGCCGCAGGTTTAGCCCTGCTCGCGGCACCCGCCGCCCAAGCCGCCCCTCCGTCCGGCTCCGCCGGGACGGGTTCGTCGGCTGTCGATACCGGCTCCGCAGCGACCGGCTCGGCCGGTTACTCGCAGACCGGCTCGGCCGGAGGCGCCTACGCCAACTGCGACGATGCCCGCGCCGCTGGACACGCACCGCTCTTCCGCGGAGAACCCGGCTACGGTCCGCACCTGGATCCCGATGGCGACGGCTTCGCCTGCCCGACGGTCTGAACTGACTGACCTGATAAACGACGACACCCGGTATGGCCGCGGCCATACCGGGTGTCGTCGTTTATCAGGTCAGCGGAAGATCTTGAGCAGAACCAGACCGACGATCAAGGTGGCCGCCCCGATCAGGCCGTACTTCACCTTCGGCTCGTTGAGCTTCGCGACCACGATCTGCTTGGTGTCGTCCGCGAGCCGATGCGGATCCGTGCGTACCGCGAGTTCGTCGAGTGTGCTCGCCAGCCGAGTGCGGGCGGCCTCGATGTCCTGCTCGATCCGCTCGGTATCCCTTGCCACGTTCAAACCCTCCTGTAGTCGATTGCCGCGCCCGGGGCACGAACCACGCCGTCGTGTCGGCCGTTCGCGGAGCACCCAGCGCTCGCGAACGAGTCTATCCGTCCCCACTATGCGCTCTCGGGCCGCGCGACGATCTCCCTTCCGCGCGATGTCCGGGCATTCGGTTACCGTGCTGGAGGTGACCATCAACCAACGACTCTCACCCGGCGACACCGCGCCCGAGTTCACGCTGCCCGACGCCGACGGCAATAACGTCTCGCTCGCCGGCTACCGCGGCCGCAAGGTGATCGTGTACTTCTACCCCGCCGCAAGCACGCCCGGTTGTACCAAGGAAGCCTGCGACTTCCGCGACAACTTGGCCGACCTGGACGGCGCGGGCATCGACGTCATCGGTATCTCGCCGGACAAGCCCGCCAAACTGGCCAAGTTTCGCGACGCCGAACAGCTGAGCTTCCCGCTGCTGTCGGACCCCGACCGCAGCGTGCTCACCGCATGGGGGGCGTACGGCGAGAAGGCCATGTACGGCAAGACGGTCGTCGGCGTCATCCGCTCCACCTTCCTGGTGGACGAGGAGGGCAGGATCGCGGTGGCGCAGTACAACGTCCGCGCCACCGGACACGTCGCCAAGCTGCGCCGCGACCTGTCGGTGTAGTCCCCGGACGACAATGCTCCGGCATCCGCATGCCGGACCTCGGCTTTGCCGTGCGGCCGAGCTACGTCGGGACGATCTGCTGCGCCG
Organism: Nocardia sp. NPDC023852; assembly: GCF_040639505.1. NCBI lineage: Bacteria > Bacillati > Actinomycetota > Actinomycetes > Mycobacteriales > Nocardiaceae > Nocardia > Nocardia sp. NPDC023852. Next base: position 139,331 of record NZ_JBFAAB010000013.1, on the reverse strand, counting down.
CCCACTGCAGCATCATCCGGAAGTGGTTGTCCCACAGTGATATGGCTCCAGAGCGAAGGCCGCGGGGCGCCCATAGAGTCAGGGCCCCCGAAATCCCTGTCTGGCCCAGGTAGCGCCGTGGCCGTTGACTGTTCTCGGTCGGGGCCGAGCGATGAAGAAGGACAATATGCGTATTCGACGGGCGATGGCAGGCGCATTGGTAGCCGGGGCGTGTGTAATGCCGGCAGTTGGCGCACCTATCGCGATGGCCGACACCAACTCCGTGGCGGGCGAGCTGACATCGGGTAGCGCCAGCCTCCCGAAGTCCCTGCTGTGTTTGATCCACAATCTCAGTACCGGCAGCGCGCCGAGTCCGACACTCTGTGGAACCTGGTAAGCGATCAGATAGCGGGACCGCGCTCGTTCTCGGTATATCGGCGAGCGCGGTTCAACAGGAATTCGCGAGGCCCGTCGAGTGACGACAGTCAGTCCGGCGCCTCCTCTAGAACGACAAAGGGCCGGGCTCAACGTCACGTCGTCAAGAGTGACGCGCAGTACAACGTTCGCGCCACCGGACACGTCGCCCGGCTGCGCCGCGACTTGTCGGTGTAAGCCGGACAGCGAAAAGCCCGGCGCCGCAAGGGCGCCGGGCCCGATTCGCGTCGCTGTCCGTGCACGCTACGTCGGCAGCACCTGCCGGGTTCCCCACTGCGTCATCATGCGAAAGTGCTTGTCCCACCAATCCGCGGCCTCCGGAGAGAACATGGAGGGCGGCGGGACCTCACCGGGAAAGAGCAGCGCGCCATTGGGCGTGCCGACCTCGGTGGTCGTCGGGATTCCCGAACCGGGTACCAGCGACGCCGTGGCGTTCGTACCCACCTCGTACCCGACTTCGGCGGACACCAGCGGCACCGGAGCACCCCCGGGCTGCGCCGACAGTGGCAGGCGGACGGCGAGACCTCCTATCCCCGCTGTCGGCTCGGCGAACGATCCGCCCGTCTGGGCAGGCCGCCCCGATCCGTGCTCGCCGGGGGCCGTACCGCGGTCACCGGCACCGACCGAGCCGGCGACGACGACGCGACCATCCGCCGTCACTCGCGCGTCGGCCGTCACCGCGGTGGACGTCGGCCGCACGAAACCGTTCATCGCGTAGACACCGCCGACGAGCAACCCGCCCGCCAGCACGCTGGCCGCCGCGAACATCGCCGCTCCGCCACGCACCCGAGGCACCACCTCCTCGACCGGCTCGTCGAACCCGTCCACAGCCACCCGCGCGCTCGCCGCCGCACCCACCGCGGACGCGAAAGCGGCCATCCTGCATGGGATCACCGGTGCGCCGAAGCTCTGCACCGCGGCGAGCACCGACGACTCGGCGGCCGACGACCCGATCAGCACCACCGCGTCCGGCCTGGTCGCGGCCGCCTCCAGCTGATCCCACGCCGCCGTAACAGCCATGCCGAGCGATTCGGATGTCGCCCTGCCCGCCTGACCGACCGCGGCGAGCACCCGGCGGCGACCTCGGTCGACCAGGGTGAACGCCTGATACCCGGGCACGACCTCGCCGACCAGCAGGTTGTCGAATTCGTCGAGCCAGGTCATCAAGCTCGCCACGCTCAGGTGGGCGGATTTGGCCGAAACCATCGAGGCGGTGTGCCATGGACCGGCCGCCAGCGCGGACACGATGGTCCGCCGCTCAGCGGCGTCCCGGTAGGCGACCGCCGCGCCGCCGATCTCCCGGTCCGGCCCGAGGTCGGCGGCGAGTTCGTCCAGCACCGTCGCTACCGCCGCTGCTACGTCCGCCTTGGTGTCACCATGCGTATGTTTCGACCGATGCAGCAGAACGCGCTCGGACAGCGTCCCGCAATCGGCGAGCGCTACCGCGTGCACGGCACCACGTTCAGTGGAAACGCCAAGAGTTATCACTGATCGAGCTACCACAGACCACCCCTTCCCTGTGCGCATTGACCGGGACAACGAGCTTTGCCGAATGCCATGAGCCCCATGGATTCCATGCTCGGAACACACGTCACAACGCACGCGCGCTCGGTATGTGTTCGAGGCCATATTCGTCGCGGATGGGTGCGGAAAATCAACGGACCTGAACAAACACCGCACATGCGCGTGTCGCGCCCGTGCCCTACCGTTAGCCTGGATGCGTGGAAGTACGCGCGGAGGCCAGGTCGAAACAACGTCTGGACCCTGCGTTGGAGCTGCAGGACGACCCACGGGAGCTCATGCCGCGGCGTCGGCCGACGCAGGAACGCAGCAAACGCAAGTTCGATGCCCTGCTACAGGCGTCCCGGGAACTGCTCGTCGAGGTCGGGTTCGAGTCGTTCACCTGTGAAGAGGTCGCGGCGCGTGCGGAGGTACCGATCGGCACGCTGTACCAGTTCTTCGCCAACAAGTACGTCATCGTGTGTGAGCTGAATCGGCAAGACTTGGTTGCCGTTTCCCAGGAGCTCGCCGATTTCCACGGCGGGATTCCGTCACTGGACTGGTTGCGGCACATGAACCAGCTCGTCGATCACCTGGCCAACCTCTGGATGACCGACCCGTCCCGGCGGGAGGTCTGGCTTGCTATGCAGTCCACTCCGTCCACCCGGACTACCGGAGCGATCCACGAGAAGCAATTCGCCGAGGTCGTGTCGCAGATGCTGCGACCGCTCACCCCGCGCACGCCGCGGGCGCGCCGCACCATGATGGCCGAAGTGCTGGTGCACGTGGTCTATTCGATGCTGAACTTCTCGGTGCAGGATGATCAGAGCCACGCGGAGGCGGTCTCCGAGCTCAAGCGACTGATGGTCGCCTACCTGCTCGTGGCGGAGAAGGAATCACGCACCGCCAGCGAACGGTAGCGGGTGATCCCGGCGCGAGCCGGGATCACTTCCGCGTTGACCTGATATTTGTTCAGTCTTCGACGATATCGGCCGGCTCGCCCGGGTCTTCCAGCACGACCATCGCGGCCGCGGTGTCGCCATCGTGCGTCAGCGACAGATGAACCCTTACCCGTGGGAGGAATTCGGCGGCGAGGCCGTGCAGCTTGATGCTCGGCCTGCCCCACGCGTCGTTGACCACCTCGATCAGGGGATAAGGGTTGTCCCCGATCTGCGGGCGGCGGGCGAACCGGGAGGAGGCCCATGCTTTGATCACAGCCTCCTTCGCCGCCCACCGCGTCGCGTAGCTGCGCGCCGGATCGGTCCCTTTACTCTGGCAGTATCGCCGCTCGCCTGCGGTGAAACTTTCCCGGAGCATCGTGGTTCCGGCGCGTTCGAGCTGTTCGGCGAACTCGGAGATAGTCACCAAGTCCAAGCCGATACCGAGGATCGTCATAGCCGCGCAGCCTACGACCTCGCCGACGCGCCCGTGCAGGTACCCCGCGCGGCGGGTTGCCCCGCCGCGCTCGAGATCAGGCGCATCCGAACCCGTTCGCCTGGTACGCGCCGTCCTGCCCGAGGCGCGCCTCCGGTGAGAGCAGCACGTCGGCTTCCAGTTGCCGAGCCCGCTGGGCGGGGGTGCCGTCCCCGCCGAAACGGCGATCCGCGGGACGCTCGTACAGCGGAGCGCCACCGCACATCGCTTCGGAGAATCGCTGCCGCCCTGCCAGCTGACGCTCCTGCGCCCTGCGCTGGTACTCCGCACGTCGGCCAGGCTCGATGGCCTGGATGAACGCCTCCGGATGCACCACGGCGACCAGGCCGGACACGTGCCCGAAGCCGAGCGAGGTCAGCAGACCCGCCTTGAGCGGGAACCGGTCGCCGAAGCGCAGCGGCTCGCGTACCCAGACCAGGTGCGGGTACTCCCGCATCTTGTCGTCGACGCAGTCCAGGCTCCGGTTCGGCGGCACTACACCGCTTTCCAGCACCTGGCACAGGCCGATCAGCTGGAATGCCGCCGCGCCGCCCTTGGCGTGCCCGGTCAGGCTCTTCTGCGAGACGACGAACAGCGGAGCGCCATCCGACCGTCCGATCGCGGCGGCGAGCCGCTCGTGCAGCTCGGACTCGTTCGGGTCGTTGACGGCGGTCGAGGTGTCGTGCTTGGAGATCACCGCGATGTCATCGGGCTGCACGCCGAGCTTGCGCAGTTCGGCGGCCAACCGCGACTCGCGCCCACCACGGCCCGCGCCGAGCGCACCGAGGCCCGGTGCCGGGATCGACGTGTGCACGCCGTCGGCGTACGACTGCACGAACGCCACCACGCCGAGCACCGGCAAACCGAGCTCCATGGCGATATCACCCCGCGCCAGCAGCACGGTGCCACCGCCCTGCGACTCCACGAACCCGCCGCGACGGCGGTCGTTGGCGCGGGAGAAATACCGGTCGCTGATGCCCTTGGCGCTCATGGTCGCGGAGTTCGCGGTGGCGGACATGTCACCGAAGCCCACGATGCCCTCGATACCGAGGTCGTCGTAGCCGCCGGCTACCACCAGCTCCGCCTTGCCGAGCCGGATCTTGTCCACGCCCTCCTCGACCGACACCGCTGCGGTGGCGCAGGCAGCCACCGGGTGCACCATCGCGCCATAGCTGCCGACGTAGGACTGAACAACGTGCGCCAGCGCCACGTTCGGCAGCGCCTCCTGCAGGATGTCGTTCGGGCGCGACTCACCGAGCAGGTTGTCGACGTAGAGCGAGCGCATCGAGGACATGCCGCCCATACCGGTGCCCTGAGTGTTGGCCACCAGCGAGGGATGCACCCAGCTCATCAGCTCGGCCGGGCTGAACCCGGAGCTGATGAACGCGTCCACCGTGCACACGATGTTCCACAGCGCGACCCGGTCCACCGAGGCGGCCATGTCGGGCGAGATGCCCCAGATGGTCGGATCCCAGCCGGTCGGGATCTGGCCGCCGACGGTGCGCGACAGCTTGGCTCGCCGCGGCACCCGGATCTCGGTGCCTGCCTTGCGCGTCACGGTCCAGTCGCCGGATTCGGCGACCGGCGTGATCACCGTGTGCTCCGGGTCGGAGGCGTGGAAGGCGCGGGCCTCGGCCTCGCCGCCCACCGTGAACGACAGGTCTTGGTCGAGGAAGACGGAGGTCATCAGCGGGGCCGTGTTGTCTGCCATGGCGCCGTCGTCCTCGTAACGGCGCACGCCGCACCGGGCGACCACCGTGTCGTGGTACCGCTCGGCCAGCTCGTGTTCCGGCACGTAGTCACCGGACTCGGCGTCGTACCAGCCTGGCTTCGGGTCGTTCTCCCAGGTGATCAGGCCGGTGGTCCAGGCGAGCTCCAGCACACCCGCGGCCGACAGCTCGTCGGAAACCTCCATTTCGAACCGGGTGCGCGCCGAACCGTACGGGCCGAGCTCACCGGCACCGACGATGACCACCATGTCGGCAAGATCGGCGGTGACGCCATCGAACTCGGGCACCGGCAGAGCCGAGGTCATGGTCGGCGGTGTGGGCAGCGCCGCGATCGTCCTCGCCGCATCGGCTTCCGCCGTCTCGGCTTCGACCTGCTCCGCTGCCTGCTTGGCCAGCGCGGGCAGATCCAGCTTGGCTCTGGCCAGTCCGCCGGTCAGGTCGATCTGCTGCGGGCCTGCCGCGGTGACCTGGCGGGCCCGCGAGGTGCACCACTTGAGCAGCTCGTCGGCCATCTCGGTGGTGGACCAGGTGTGCACGCCCTCCTTCTCGACCGCCGCGACCATCGGGTCGTTGTGGCCCATCAAGCCGGTGCCGCGCACCCAGCCGATCAGCGCGTGTACCAGGGTGACCCGGGCGGACCAGGACTTCTCCACCCGCCACTTGGCGAGCACCGCGTCCAGCGCCGCCTTCGACTCGCCATAGGCTCCGTCGCCGCCGAACATGCCCCGGTTGGGCGAACCCGGCAGCACCACATGCAGTTTCGCGTCCACGTCGTGGTCGGCGCCCAGCTTGGACAGTCCGCCGATCAGGCGCTCGACCGACCAGAGCAGCACCCGCATCTCCAGCTCCGCGCGGCCGCCCGCGTCCGCGAGGTCACCGGCCACCCGCGGCGCCGCGAACGGCAGCAACAGGGTGGGGGTCATCGCGTCCTTGATCTTGATCTTCGCGCCGCCCGCGTTGTCGACCTGCTCGGTGCCGATCCAGTCGATCAGCTCGTCGATGTCCTGGTAGGACGCCATATTCGCGGGCAAGACCCAGAGCGCGGCACCGTGGCGCGCATTCTCCCGGTACAGCTTCCGGTAGAAACCGAGGCGCTCGTCGTTCAGGCTCGAAGTGGTCACCACCACCGTGGCGCCACCGCTGAGCAGACGCCCGGTGACCGCCGCCGCGATGGACCCCTTGCTCGCGCCGGTGATCACCGCGACATCGGAAGACCAGAGCCCGGGCTCTTCGGTGCTCCGCGCCGCTTCGGCGATACGCTCGTACACCCGAGCAAGCACCGAACGTGCCTCACGCATGGCCCGCTGACGCCACCAATCGGCTTGCGCCGCGACAGCTTCGCCCGCGCCGAGGAATCCGGTCACCGGGCCTTCTGCGGAGCCGACGTCGTCGAGCAGCCAGAGCCGGGCCAGATCCTCACGCGCTGTGGCCCACCGGTCGTCCAGCAGCACCGCTTTGCGCGCGTCGAACACGGGCGCGACCTGACGTGGCCAGTCCGAACCCAGTTCGGCCGATACCAGGTCGACCAGCGAGTCGTCGGTCGCCTCCGGCGCGGACACCCGCTCGGAAAGGCCGAGCTGTTCGAGCACCACCCGGGCGGCGGTGGCGAGCACGCCGTCGCGCCCGGTGATCTGCTCGGTGAACTCGCCCAGCGCGGCCGCGTCGACGGTCGCGCCGCCGCCACCGCCCGCCGAAGGCAGCGACACCGCGACACCGCGACGGGCCGCGACGGCCTGCACGGCGGCATCGATGGCCGCGTCGACCGATGCGGCGTCACCCAGCGTGCCGGAGACCAGCCCGCCCAGGTCGCCACCGCGCACGCTGGTGCCCTCACGGGTGCCGAGCGACACCTCAGTGGTCACGTGGCTGGCCCACCCGTCGCCGAGCTCCCAGACCTTCTTCACGCGCTCGGCGATCGCGGCCGGCCGCTTGCCGGACGGACCGAACACCTTGCGCAGGTGGTCGCCGATGGCGTCGTTCAGCACCGAACCGAACGGTTTGTAGGTGCGTGCCAGGCGCTCCACCGTCACGGAGAGCGCACCCATGTCGGCATCGGCCGCGCCGTCGATCGCGCCGAGCGAGAGCTCGGAGCCGAGGTCGACGAGCAACTGGTTGCGCCGCGACGAGACGCCATCGCACAGCCCCTCGATGGTGTCCACCGGACCGATCTGGTCCAGCCGCAGCTTGGTCCACAGCGCGATCAGCACGCGGGTGGCGTCGGCGGCGGTGAACGGGATGTCGTCGGGACGCGCGCCACCCGAGCTCGGCGCCGGCGCCGCGACCGGAGCGGCTGCCGCGACGGGGGCCGCGGAAGCGGTAACGGCGGGCTCCTCGATCGGCTCGTCGACCGGCGCCGGGTCGGTGTCGGTCGAGTACACGAGCGCGGCCTCGCGCTCGATGTTGAGCACCTCGACTGTGGCGGCGTCGAACGCCGGCAGCTTCAGCGTCTGGCTTGCCAGGTTGGCCACCGTGGGCGTCACGCCGAGACCGATCTCGACGAAACGCTCGACGCCGAGGCCGCCATGTGCGACATCGGTGAACAGCAGGTCCTGAGTCTCGATCCAGCGCACCGGGCTGGCGAACTGCCACGCGAGCAGCTCGACCAGCACCACGCGGCACAGGTCGGTCGGCCGGGCCGCCCAGCTGTCGAAGTCGGCGAGCACCGCGGCCAGCGGCTCGGAGGGCACCAGATCCGCGATCTCCTGGACGAACGCGCGCTCCAGTGAGAACGGCTTGGGCACCAGATTCGGGATGTACCGGCCGATCAGAGTCTCCGGTTGCAGGTCGGCGGGCAGCAGCTGCTCGAGCTTCTGTCGGAACTCCGGAACACCCTTGCGCAGCACAGTGGAGTGGAACGGCACGTCGATACCGGGCACCACGATGAACGCACGCCTACCGCCGAATTCCGCGCGGCGCCGGTCGATCTCTTCCTCCAGCGCTGCCAAACCCGCCACCGTGCCGGCGATCGCGTATTGCGAGCCACGCAGGTTCAGGTTGACCACCTCGAGGAACTCGCCGACCCGCTCGGCGATGCCGTTGACGAAGTCGATCACCTCGGAGTCGGGCAGCCCGATCTGTGAGGGCCGGATGGCGGCCATCCGGTAGTCACTTCGGCCCTTGGCGTCCCGCGGCACCAGCTCGTGCATGGCCGAGCCACGCTGGAACACCACCTCCAGCACCGCTTCCAGCGGAAGCACTCCGGCGACCGCCGCGAGCGCGTTGTACTCACCGACCGAGTGGCCCGCGAGCATCGCGCCTTCGACGAACGCACCGGCCTCGCGCAACTCCGCCACCTGGGCGACCCCGAGGGTCGCCATGGCGACCTGGGTGAACTGGGTCAGGTGCAGCACACCGTCCGGGTGCCGGTGCTCGACGCCGCGCGCCTTCAGGTAGGTCGGGTTGTCCCGCACCACGGCCAGGATGGAGAAGCCGAGCGCCGCGCGGGTGTGCTTGTCGGCACGGTCCCAGATCTCCTTGGCGGCCTTCGAGCGGGAACGGGCGTCCAGGCCCATGCCCTTGCGCTGGATGCCCTGACCCGGGAAGGCGTAGACGGTCTTCGGCGCCGCGGTGCGACCGGTCGCGGTCATCACCAGTTCGCCACCGGCCCGGCAGGAAACCTCGATGATCTCGCTGCCCGCGTCGACCGCGACGCGCTCCACCCGCACATCGATCTCCGCGCCAGGGCGGACCATGCCGAGGAAGCGGGTGGTCCACGCGGTCAGCGTCCGCGCGGGAGCCGAGCTGTCCGGATCGATCGCGGACACCGCGTGCTGCGCGGCGGCCGACAGCCACATGCCATGCACGATCGGGCTGCCGAGACCGGCCAGCTTCGCGGCGGAATCGCTGGTGTGGATCGGGTTGTGATCGCCGGAGACGGCAGCGAACGCGTGCATGGCGCGCGGGGCCACCATGGTGACGTCCCGACGACGCCTGCGCGGAGTGTCGGTGGCCGTGTCGGACACGGTGCCCGCCGCGCGCGGCGGATCGGTCAGCTCGCCGGTGCCGTTGCGTCCCCGGATCGCGAAGCGCTCGGTGAGGGTGGCCAGCACCGGCATGGACATCCCCGTCTCGGGCTTGTCCAGCATGGCGGTGATCCGGACGTGCACCTCGACGACTCGGCCGAGGTCGGTGTCGAGGGTTTCGCCTGCCTCCGCGCGGACCGCGAGCACGCTGGTCTCGGTGGGCAGGTCGGCGGCGAGGTGGATCTGGTGGTCCAGGTGGACCAGGTCGAGCATGCCCTCGATGACGCTTTCGCCGTTGGCGGTGCGCGCGGCGCCCAGCACCGCGAAGACGGCGGGCCAGCAGGCGCCGACCAGCACGTCGGGGGCGGTGCGGCCGAGCGTACTCAGCGACACGGGCAGGCCGGAGCCGGTGACACCCGCGTGGTCGGCGATCAGATCCGGCGTCCAGGCCAGATTCACGTGCGCGACTCTGCCCTTCACCTCCGGCAGCGCTTGTCCGGCGGCGACGGCGAGCAGCGCGGCCATCGCCTCGTCGGCGTCGGCCTCCGTGACGACCGGGGCGCCGCCGTTGTAGATGGATACCGGAACCGTGATGCGGATACGGACCGCGTTGCCCGCCAGCAACGGAACGGTCAGCTCGACGTAGGAGTGCTCCGGCTCGGGTCCCGTGGTCTCGACGAGCGTCGCGCCACTGGTCGGATGCACCGCGCCGTTGCCGTCGACGACCCATTCGGTCAGATCACCGAGCCGGTGCACCGGGCTGATCGTGGTGCGTCCGGCCCACTGCACGTCCGGTGCGGCGAGCACGGCGTCGATCGGACCGCTGGTCACGTTCGCGGTACGGCGCGCGTCGACCGCCGCGGGGACAACGCCGGCACGCACCAGCGAGTACGCGGTGTCCTGTTCGAAGCGGTCCAGCAGCTCGCCGACCGGCTCGTCGACCCGGGTGATGCCCGCGACCGAGACGGTGCCGGGGATGACGCACACCTGGTCGGCCGAGTAACGCGGATCGTGCGCCTGCCACAGCGAATCCGAGCGCCACCAGCGGCGCACGTCACCGTCGACGACCGGGACGAAGTTCACCGGCTTACCCGGCGTCTTGCACAGCGCCACGAAGAACGGAACGTCGGCGGGGTGCAGCAGCGTCTGTGCCATCGCCGGGTACCGCTGCTTCAGCGTGCACAGCGCGGCGACCGGGTCCTCGAAGTCCTCGTCGCCCGCGAACAGGGTGGGGATCTCGCCGCGGTCCGCAGGATGCAGCCGGGATTCGGTGCGGCGCATCATCTCCGCGAACCGGTCACGCCAGGTGATGTCCAGCCAGACCGAGCGGGTCGCCTCGGTGATGGCGTCGCCGATGTCGCTGCCGCAGTCGAAGTCCTTGCGGTGATCCAGGCCCACCGCGAGCTCGACGTAGCGCTCCAGCCAGTCCTGGTAGGTCATGGTCGCCACGTCGCCGAAATACGGCTTGGCGGTGGCGTTCAGCGCGGCAATGATCTCGTCCCTGCGCCCGGCGACCGCGTCGGCGTCGCCCGCGACCTCGTCGAGCAGGCGGCCGGTGCGCGAGGCCGCGTTGTCGATTTCGTGGATGTCGGCGCCCAATTGGCTACGACCCGAGGCCATTCCGCCGGACGCGGTGCCCGCGCCGACCCAGTCGGGGGTACCGGGAGTGTCCACGAGCAGCTGCTTGACCTCCGGCGCGGTCGTGGCTTCCAGCGTCGCCATGGCCGCGGTGCCGACCAGCACACCATCCAGCGGCATCACGGGGTAACCGTGCGGAATCGCCCATTCGCCGGTGAGGTACTGCGTCGCGCGCTCGGGAGTGCCGATGCCGCCGCCGACACACACCACCACGTTGGCACGGTTGCGCAGCTCGGCGTAGGTGTCCAGCAGCAGGTCGTCCAGATCCTCCCAGGAGTGGTGGCCACCCGCCTTGCCACCCTCGATGTGGACGATCACCGGGTAGTCCGGGACTGCGTCGGCGATCCGGAGCACGGCCCGGATCTGGGCGACGGTGCCAGGCTTGAACGCGACGTGCGAGATGCCGACCTCGGTGAGTTCCTCGATCAGCGCGACGGCTTCCTCGAGTTCGGGAATACCCGCGGTCACGATCACGCCGTCGAACGGCGCGCCCGCGGTGCGGGCCCGCTGCACCAGACGCTTGCCGCCCAACTGCAACTTCCACAGGTAGGGGTCGAGGAACAGTGAGTTGAACTGCACCGCGCGGCCCGGGTGCAGCAGTTTCTTCAGCTCGGCCACTCGGTCGGCGAAGATCTGCTCGGTCACCTGGCCGCCACCGGCCAGCTCCGCCCAGTGCCCCGCGTTCGCCGCGGCCGCGACGATCTTCGCGTCGACGGTGGTCGGGGTCATGCCCGCGAGCAGGATCGGCGAGCGACCGGTCAGCCTGGTGAAGGCGGTCTCAACCACGATGCGGCCGTTGGGCAGCCGGATCGGTCGCGGCGCGAACGCCGACCAGGGGTCTGCCGGCTCCGGCGCAGCCCCTGGCGTGAGCAGGCTGCGCTGCCCCGCGCGGGTGGCCGCGGCGATCATGCCGACGCCGGTGCCCTTCAGCGAGCCGGAGGTGATCCGGGACAGCAGATCGCCAGGCCCGAGGTCCAGAATCCATTGCGCACCAGCGGAAATCATGCCGTCGACGACGCCGACCCAGTCGACCGGATCCACCAGGATCTGCTGTGCCAGTCTGCCCGCCAGGTCGGCGTCCACAGCGCACTGGGTGGCCCAGCTGGTCACCAGGTCGACGGTGTCGGCCAGTGCCGGGTGGTGGAACGCCACATCGACGGACACGTCTTCGAAGACCGGCGCGAACACCGAGCCGCCACGTATCTTCGCGTCACGCTCGCGCGCCTGCTCGTCGTGGAGCTGCACGCACCGCTGACGCACCCGCTCCAGCTGTGCCGGTGCGCCGGACAGCACCGCACGCCGGCGGCCGTTGCGGATCGACACTACTACCGCCGCGGCGGGGTCCACACCTGCGCACACCTCGGCGACCACGGCGCGCAGCCGCTCGGGATCGACGTTCGACACCGCGACCATCGGCGAGCGATCACCCACCGGCATCACTCCGCGCCGCCGTGCGACCAAACCCGCTGCCGCGCCGATCATTTGCGCGATCGCAAGCAGCTCGGCGTCGCGCCGGCCACCCGCCTCGACCGCGGCGGCCGCGAGCAGACCCTGCGAGTGGCCGACGATCGCGGCGGGCGCGTGCTCGGTGGTATCCAGTCCATGCAGCCGCAGCGCCCGCACGGCCGCCACCTGAGTCAGCAGCACACCGGGCATCGACACCGCGGCCGACCGCAGCACATGCTCGGATGGCGCCGCGGAGGTCTCGCCCTCGTCGGTGTCCGCCAGCTCGTTCTCCAGCATCCAACCGATCGGGTCGAAGCCGACCGGCCGCACGACAAGCAACTGCGCCGCGACTGGTTCCAGCAGCGTGGCCGCCTCGTTGACCAGTGCGGTCAGCTCCGGCTCCAGCGCGCTGTCGCGCCCGATCTCCTCCAACTCGCGCAGCCACTCCGCGCCTTGTCCGCCGAAGGCGAGCGCGTACGGAACGCCGCCGAGTAGACGATCCAGCAGCGGCGACCGCGCGCCCCCTGCCGCGGCCTTCCCGGCGGCGCCGACCACCTTGGCGCTCCGTCCGGTCCCGGTCTTGGTGCTCTCGTTGATCGTCAAGACGCTTCGACTTCCTTTTCCGTGCGACATGCCCTCGTCGACACGCCGCTCCCTACCGGTATGCGGGTGATCGCAGAGCATCGGCCTGATACCGGCGAGGATGACACAAAATCATGAGGAAATCCTCACGTTTGCTCGCCGGCGTCTGCCCTACCGTCGAGTATTCGAGTACGCGCGTACTAGAACGATCAGAAACATGACCTCTCCTCATATTTGAAGCCGCTGGTCGATCGGGTTACCAACGCGTACGAAACATGAGTTCTCCTCATGTTGACCGTTATAGAATCGTTATAATCCCAGGTGGTGTTACTGGCGGGTACGCCACGCCCGCCCGGTGCTTCGCGATGGCGGTGAAGCCCGGTAGAGTTTGGACGGTCGTACCATCAAGCGCGAGTGGCGAAATTGGCAGACGCGCCAGATTTAGGTTCTGGTGTCCACGGACGTAGGGGTTCGAGTCCCCTCTCGCGCACCAGATGCGTGTCATTTGTGACACAACTCGACAGCCTTGTCCTGCGGCTGCACATCGAGACCGCCTGCAGGTGAGGCGGCGCCCTCGCCCTGCGGCCCCACGTTCTCGATCCCGAAGTGAATCGGGACCGCTGCCGGGCCGCCGGAATCCCCGACAAGGTCGACTTCGCCACCAAGCCGCGGCAGGTGATCGCCATGCTGGAACGGCGCTGGTCGCCCGGGTGCCGTTCGCGTGGTTCACCGCCGACGAAGCCTACGGCCAGGCCGGGTACTCGCGCGATTGGTTGGAATCACGCGACGTGTCGTAGGTGGTGGCGACCCGCTGCGACCAGCGGGTCAGCACCCGCGCCGACCGTCGGGGACGGATCGCCGAGCTGTCGGCTGGTTCGTGGCAACGGCTGTCGGTCGGCGCCGGCGCGGACGGGCCGCGCACCTACGACTGGGCCCGCAAACCCATCGACGGCACCCTGACTCGCGGGCGCGGGCACTGGCTGCTCGCCCGCCGGTCCATCAGCGACCCGACGCAGATCGCCTACTACCTGCGCTACGGCGGGAATAGCCGATGTGGGCGTGAAGTGGAGCGAGAGTCGCCGATTCTCAGGGCTCCTGCCGCGCGGCCGGTGTTACGAGCAGTTCGATCAGTGCTGTGATGCTCTGCTCTGCCCGGCCCTCTGCTACCGCTCGGCGCAGGAGGTCGTGCATTGGAGCGTGCCAGGATATGTCGATGCCCGACTCTTTCCCGAGCTGCTCGTCATAGCCGGTCGCCGAGTCGAACAGTGCGATCGAAGAGCCGAGCCGAGTGTAGTCCCGGGTATCGATCTCGTCGGCGACGACTGGTAGCAGCGTCTCGATCATCTGTAGCCATTTGATCGAATACGGCACCATCGCGCGAGCCGAGACACCACGCGTGGCCAGTACCGCCGCGCCTTCGAAGAAGCCGAGCAGCGTGGGCAGAAGAGTGGCGCCGACAGCGGATTCGTAGAGGGCGGCCAGATCCGGTTCGGCGCCGAGGTGGACGAGGTCACCGCCCAGTACCCGCATTGTTTTTGCATGCTCGTCGTAGACCGCTTGCTCGCCGCCGAAATACAGTAATGTGTCCGGCTTGCCCACGGCCGAAGGCACGTTCTTGATCGCCCCCCCGAGGAAACGCGCCCCGTGGTAGGTCACCCAGCGCGCGAATTCCCGTGCCTCGGAGGGTGTTCCGCTGTTGAGAGTGATAAGGGTGCGTCCGTTCAGCCCGGCCTCCACCGCTGTCAGACTGTCGCGTGTGGCCTGGAATGTGGTCAAACATGCGATGATCAGCGGGCTGGCCGCAATGGCATCGGCGATGGCGAGCTGCTGGTTCGCGCCCGCGGCCACCAGCGGTGCCGCCCGCTGCGGGCTACGGTTCCACACGGTCGTCGGATGTCGCGCCGCGAGGAAGGCTGCGGCGAGAGCGGAGCCCATCGAACCTGTGCCGAGCACGGTTACCGGGGTGTTCTGATCAATCATTGTGGTTCCGATCGCTATGCCTATGAGTCTCGTGACCTCGTCTACGAGGACCGAGTGTCCGCGCTCTCGTCGTCAGCGCCAAGTACGCACTTTCTCGGACAGTTGCCTACGTTCAGGTAAGCGACCAGGTCGGCGCTACCTGCACGAATTACCGGAGTCACCACCGGGGCTGCAGGAGGATAGCGACGGCCACCGGACTCGGATCGTGTGGTGCGGCGCGGAACTGAGCCGCGTGCTATGTGACGGTGCCCACACGAGTTGCCGTGGAAACGCTCGTGCTGCGATCCGGGCGATCGGCCGGCCGTGATCAGGAATCGGCCGGTCATGCCAGCGAACATCCGTAGTTGCCGACCCTGGAATGTTCCGACGACTGACGTGATCCACACCACATCCGGAGCGGTCGTCGATTTCTGACCTTGTCCCAAACCTGGAGGTAAGTAATCGGACCTCGAAGTGCGGTCTTCCCGGCGTGGCCAACGGCAGACACCATCGAGTCCGGCGCAGACATGATCCGCAAGTGGAAGGAAGGGAAGGATGACTCCGTCAGCTGGTTCGGTGACAGTGATCGGGCTTGGGCCGATGGGGCAGGCGATGGTCCGGTCGTTGCGTGCTTCGGGCACGAAGGTGACCGTGTGGAACCGCAGCCCCGAAAAAGCCGACGCCGTGTGGGAATTCGGCGCCGTGCGAGCGGGCACCGTGGCACAAGCTTTGGACGCCGGCGAAGTGATCGTCCTCAGCCTGACCGACTACCGCGCAATGTACGACGTGCTCGAGCCCGTGGTGGAGCACCTGCCGGGCAAGACGATCGTCAACCTCTCGTCGGACTCGCCGGAAAGCACACGCACAGCCGGGGCATGGATCCGCGCACATGGTGGTCGGTTCCTCGCCGGTGGAGTCATGGCCGACAGCAATGGCGTGGGCGATTCGGCCGCCTACATCTTCTACAGCGGCCCCCGTGATGTCTTCGCTGCATGCGCCGAGGTGCTCCGACCGCTGGGCCGACAGGAGTACCTCGGCGAGGACGTCGGAATCGCGCAACTGTACTACCAGGCTGTCCTGGCGATGTTCCTCCCTGGGCTGCTCGCGTTCGAGCAAGCACTGGCCATGATCGACCGCTCAGGCGAATCGATCGAGCAGTTCCTGCCGTACGCGCAACGGTCGATGGGTGGCATGGCGGATGTGTATGCCGCGGTGACGGCCATGTCCTCCAGCGGCGGTTGGCGCGATATCGCACATCTGCGCATGATGGCGGCCGGCGCTCAGCATGTTGTCCAGACCACCACCGCTGCGGGTGTAGACACCACGTTGGCATATGCGGTGCGAACCTACTGGCAGCAGGCCCTCACCGAAACTGAGCGAACCGGCCTACCGGTATCGACCTTCCAACTGCTTCGAGGTGATGTGAAACCAGCAACGTGACGAACATGCCCGCTCAGCCGCCCATCGACGACACACGGACAAACCCCTCAACTCTCGTAAGAGCGGACGGACCGACCAGCGGGGGCCAGATCAGCAGGCGAAATCGCGAACTCAGCGGCACCTACTTCCTCGACCGCACCACCAAGACCGCCGCCACCCCGACGACTCATCGGCCCGCTCAACCACATCGGCTACGAACAAGCAGCTCGCTGAGGCCTTTCGCCTGCTTCTTCCGCTCGGTCCAGGGCAGGTTGTTCTGGCGATCGCAGGCCGCTTCCAACGTGTCGGTCCACTCATCGGAAAGGACTTCGATCCATTTCGGTGTCAGCTTGGACCACACCAGCCCGACCCGTTCGAATCGGCGGTCGGTCTGCGACTTGCGCAGCACCTCACTTTCAACTGTTTCCGGTGTACTGATTGGCCCCAGAACGGCCAGCAACAACCGCTGTTGGTTGATGGCCAGAAAGTTCAGAGCCGGTCCAGCATCGATGACAGGCTTGGCGCTCATCCAGCGTCGCCGTCGCCCAGGTCGGCGTCGAGCTCATCGAGATCGATGGAGATCCCGGGCAGATCAGCCGGATCGCTCCAGATCGGCTGCATTCCGGTGGGCGTTGGACCTGCCCCAGTCAGCTCCCTTTCCACCGTGGTGACGTCGAGCCCGCGCAGGGTCGCGATGGTCTGAACTGACACTACGTTCTGGAGATAGCGGCGGACCAACTCTGCTGATCTCGCATAGCTCCGAAAACCAGCTGTTGATCCGCCCACCTGTCGCGCTCGACGATCTGTTGGCCCCAGCCTGCGCCTGCTGGGGCCGTTCCAGGGCTAACGCAGACGGACCTCGATGGCCTCGATGATGCGGGGGCGGAGTTCGGCGGCACGGATGACAGCGTCGACGGAGCCGACCTCGACGGCGCGCTGGATGTTGTGCACGCGATCGAACTCCGTGGCCACCTCGCCGAGCTTCTCAGCACGGACCGACGCGCGGAGCTCGTCGAGTTCCGCGGTCAACGCGCCGCGGTCGGCACCAGAGGCGATTGCGGCACGGGCCTCCAGGTCCCGCACGCGCGGATCGGCCGCGGTGCGGGCGTTGACGTCGCCGGAGAACACCACCGCCGCGGCGGGAGCACCGCCGAGCACCGAGGCGAACGAGCCTTCCAACGCGAGCACGGTCATATTCGGGTTCAGCGCCTTCGAGAAGACCACGAACGCGCCGCCGTGATACCGCGAGATCACGCAGAACACGATCGGCCCGCGGAAGTTCACGATCGCGCGGCCGATCTCGGCGCCGTATTCCAGCTGCAAGTTCCGCATCGACTCCGGGGAGCCGTCGAAGCCGGACAGGTTCGCCAGCACCACCAGCGGCCGGTTCCCGCTCGCCGCGTTGATCGCCCGCGCCGCCTTCTTCGATGACCGCGGGAACAGCGTGCCGGCGGTGTAGGTGTCCGGGCCGTCGGTGGGAGGAAAACCGCGCCGCGGCACCGACTGTGACTCGATGCCGAGCAGGCATACCGGCATGCCACCGAGATGCACATCCTGCACCACTGCGGTCTCCGCATCGCCCATGCCCGCCCAGCGTTCCAGCACCGGGTGGTCCTGGTCGGAGAGCGCACGCATCACGGTCCGGATGTCGAACGGCTTCTTACGGTCGGGGTTCGCCTGAGCGGAGAAGATGTCGCCGACAGTGGTGAAGTCGCTGCCCACCACGGCATGCGGGAAGTCGGAGATGTCGCGGTCGACGGGGTCGGTCGTCTTCGCCCGACGGGGCGTCTCCTCCCCTGGTGCGACGTACGTGTGGTCGTAGTACGACATCAGCACGTCCCGCGCGGCGGTCAGGTTCGGCGCCCAGTACTGCGCCTGCCCGTTCGGGCCCATCACCCGGTCGTAGCCGCCGATGCCGAGGTTGTCCTCGGCCGACACGCCACCGGAGAAGTCGAGCGACTCCTTGCCGGTGAGCACCATCGCCGAGTCCGGCGTCATCACCAGGATGCCCTTGGTGTGCATGAGCATCGTCGCCTCGGCGTTCCAGTAAGGCTGCGCGCCGACGTTGATGCCCGCGACCACGATGTTGATCTCGCCGCCGTCCTGGGTGAACTCGACGATCCGCTTGAGCGCGGCAGCCACCCAATCCATGTTCTCCGTGCCCGACTCCATGGAGATCCGGGCGCCTGCGGACAGCGCGTACCACTCCAGCGGCACCCGCATCTGCTCGGCCAGGTCCAGCGCCGCGATCACACGGCGGCACTCCGGTTCCGACAGTGCGCCGAGCGACTTCGTCGGGTCGCCGAGCAATACGACCCTGGTGACGCCCTGCGGGTGCCGCCGAGTCGGCGTGGTGATCACGCCCGCGACGATCGCCGCGGTGTTGCGCCCCTTCGGCCGGTCAACCGGCACCAGCGTGTGGTCGGCGTCGAGATCGTGCTCAACGAAATCGCCGAGTAAGCCGGTCAACTCGTACGGGTACACGGTGTTGCGACTGCTCGCGCGCAGCACCTTCTGTCGGTAGTCGTCGACCGGCTCGACCGGCTCGGCCGACGGTTCGCCGACGGTCAGCTCGGTGCCGCCGGTCGCGTCGAAGGAGATGCGCACGGTGAGCTTGGTCAGCTCGCCGGTCTTCCGGTCGCGCCGGCGCGCGATGAACAGGATCTCCTCCAGCCCTGCGCCCGCGGTCGTCGGCAGCACTCGCCCGGCGATCATCTCCAGCTCGGCGCGGGTGAGGTCGCTCGGCGGCCAGATGTAGACCACGATCCGGTTGGTGTTGAAGCGAGTCTTCGACGGTCGCCGCGACTGCGCGCGGCGGATCGAGTCGATGCAGGTGGCGATGGTGTTCTCGGCCGTCGGCAGCGCGATCAGCCGGCCCGTGTGCTCGCGCAGCCCGGTCAGGTCACGCACCTGTGCGAACGCGACGAGGCGGTCGTCCGACGGGTTCTCCCGCGCCACGCACTGGAAGAGGTAGACCTCCTCGTCCAACGACGGCAACCGGGTGAGGTCGAACTTGCTCAGCCGCTCCAGCTGCATCCGCTGCGCGATGTACGGGTGCAGGCCGCGGATCAGTCGCTCCTCGTTCATCCCCGTGGTCGAGGGGCGGAAGGTGAAGTGGTGGTGTATCACCGCGGCGCCGCGGCCCGCGACGGTGGTGGTGAGCCTGCGGACCTGGTTCGGCAGCGCGTGTGTCCTGACGACTTCCTGCAGCGCAGCCGCCATCGCGTCGGAGTCCTCCGGCTGCTTCTCCCAGGCGAGATAGATATCGGCGTCGATGGCATTCCCGCCGCTCGCCAGCTCCGCGAGCCCGCGCAGCGCGCTGCCGAGCGCTTCGAAGCTCACCGCGCAGGAGACCACGCGCGAGCCGACCCGCTCGGCGACCACGAACGTGCAGCCCCCGACCCCGGTGGTACGGACGCCGGTGAGCCCCTTGTTGCCGTAGTACCGCCTGGTCAGCACTTCCAACATGACCGCGTTGTCCAAGTGGTGGTGGATAAGCCGCTGACCGAGCAGCCGCACCAACGGCTCGGTGCTGCGCACCATCTCGGCGATGCGCTCGGCGCGGTCCGGCGAGTCCGGGTACGCATCCAGGTGGCGCAGATGCTTGCGGACATCGGCATAGACGCGGGCGCGGTTGCGGCGCAGCAGTGGCTGGCCGAACCAGGCGAACACCACGCCGCGCGCGAGGTCGGAGACCACGGGATAACGGACCTGTGTTGCGGCCACCAGCCGCTCCAGCGCGAGGCCGGCGGGCTCACGCAGCGTCTCGTCGGGCATCGGTTCCCACAGCCACGCGCGCAGCAATGTCGCGACCACCGCGGCGGTGGCGGGCCCGCGTTGCAGAGCGAGGAAGATCCGGAACACCGCGGCTTCGAGCTCGGGCGAACGCTCCAGCTCGGTGACACCGTAGTGCCCGAGCGCCGTGGCGAGCTTGGCCTGAAACGACTCCGGCAGCCGAGCCCGCTCGACGTCGAGGCTCTGCAGGTAGGTGTGGAAGTACTCGCGGGCGCTGTGCAGGTGGCCCCCGATATCCTCGCCCGCGGGCCGATTGCGGCTCAGCTCGGCGAGGTCGGCGAACACGTCGAGGAGCTCGAGCTCCTCGGCCAGCGGCCGGCGGCCGTCCGCCATCACCGCCCGGCGCGCGACCAGGTAGTCGTCGAGCACCCTGCGTTCGTCGTGCGGGTCGACGTCGAAGCCCAGCAGCAGGCTGCGCAAGTCCTCCTGACCGCGCGAGGCACGCTCCCGCGCCGTGATCTTCCCGGACGCGTCGGGCAGGTCCAGCTCGACGGACCCCGCGGCCGAAGTGTTCTCGGCTTCGGTGTCGTCATCGGCGAGCGGCTCCAGCCGCAGCAGCGGCGCACCGGTCTCCACCTTGCTGCCCACAGACACGACACATTCCTTCAGCCGCGCCTTGAACGGCGCCCGCAGCACCGTCTCCATCTTCATGCTCTCCAGCACAAGCACCGGCGCGCCTGCCTCGACCTCGGCGCCGACCTCCAGCGGCGTGGCGACCACCAGCGCGGGCGCGGGCGAGCGAACGACGCCGCCCTCGTCTCGGCTGACCCGGTGCGTCACGCCGTCCACCTCGACCAGGTGGATCGGCCCGTGCGTGCCGGTGAGCAGGCGGTATCGGGTGCCGTTGACGACGATCCGCCCGGTGTGCCGGTCGAAGCGCTCGAGCTCGACGTCGGCGGCACGAACGTGGTCCGACGCAGTCTGCGCGGGGCCCTGCGGCGGTGACGCTGCGCTACCCCCTCCGGGCCTGACCACGCGGACTGGGCTACCCGATTCGATGCCGACGCGGAACCGATGCGCGCCGACCCGCGCGACGCGCACGCGGTAGCCGACGCCACGCAGCTTCAGATCCAGCGGCCGTCCACTCTCGTGCTGCACCTGCGGGCGGCCGCCGAACGCCGTCGACAGCAGCCGATGCCGCTCGACGCGTTCCTCCTCCTCGTACGCCTCGATGGCGGCGGCTGCCAGCGCGACGGCGGAGTGCTGATGCGAGACCAGCCTGCCCTCGCCGCGGGCGCGGTCGATCCAGCCGGTGTCCGCGCTGGCGTCGATCACCTCCGGCTGATCGAGCAGATCGAGCACGAAGCTCTTGTTCGTCGCGCCACCTTCGATGATCACCGTGGTTTCCGACATCGCCCGGCGCAGCCTGCCGAGCGCCTCGTCGCGGTCGCGGCCGTAGGCGATGATCTTCGCGATCATCGAGTCGAAGTCGGCAGGGATGGTGTCGCCCTCGCTGACGCCGGTGTCCACGCGGATGCCCGGCCCGGTGGGCAGGTCGAGGCGCGCGATGCGGCCCGGGGAGGGCGCGAAGTCGCGGTCGGGGTCTTCGGCGTTCAGCCGGGCTTCGATCGCGTGCCCGCGCTCCACCGGCGGCTCACCTTCGAGCCTGCCACCGGATGCCACCCACAGCTGCGCCCTGACCAGGTCGAACCCGGTCGTGGACTCGGTGATCGGATGCTCGACCTGCAGGCGGGTATTGACCTCGAGGAACGCGAACTGCTTGTCGCCGGGATGGTAGAGGAACTCGACGGTCGCCGCACCCCGGTAACCGACCGCGACGGCCAGCCGTTCGGCCGACGCCTTGAGCTCGGCCGTCTGCACCGGGCTGAGCACCGGCGACGCCGACTCCTCGATGACCTTCTGGTTTCGCCGCTGCACCGAGCAGTCGCGGACGCCGAGCGCCCACGCGGTGCCCTCGCCGTCAGCGATCACCTGGACCTCCACGTGCCGGGCACCGGTGATCAGCCGCTCCAGGAAAACCACGCCGCTGCCGAATGCCCGCGCGGCCTCCTGGCTGGTGCGCTCGTAGGCATCGGCGAGCTCGGCCTCGTTCGTGACCACGCGGATGCCGCGTCCGCCGCCGCCCGCGGTCGCCTTCAACATCAGCGGGTAGCCGATCTCGGCCGCCGCCGCCAATGCGGCCTCCAAGGTCTCGACCGCACCGCGGCTCCACGGGGCGACCGGCACACCGACTTCCTCGGCGATCAGTTTCGCACCGATCTTGTCGCCGAGCATGCGCATGGCCTCCGCGCTCGGTCCGACAAAGGTGACGCCGACCCTCTCGCACAGCTCCGCGAATGCCGGGTCCTCCGCCACGAAGCCCCAGCCGACCCACGCGGCGTCGGCCCCGGTCTCCACCAGCGCGAGCTCCAGCGCCTTCAGGTCGAGGTACGGGCGCTCGGACGCGGGACCGAGGTCGTAGGCGATGTCGGCCTCTCGCACGAACGTGGCAGTGCAGTCGACGTCGGTGTGCAGGGCGACGGTTTCGATCGGTGTCGCGGTCTCCGCGGCTAGGTCCCGAACAGCATGAATCAGCCTCATCGCGGCCTCACCACGGTTGACGATCACGATACGTCTGAACACTCGACAGCCCTTCCTATGTTTATGCACCAGCCCGGTCGACCGACGCGACACATCCAACGCGCCCGCAGCGAATTGTCTGGAGAAGCTTGTCATGAGGTCATGGGATGCGCTCACCAACAGTGGTACCACCTGCCGCGTAATGCGTTACAGAACTGCCCACAACCCGCAGGCTGGACCCGCACTCCCGCCTTGCCGTTCCACAGCGATTCCGCGCGCGCCGCAACATCTCCATGGGAAGAATCGCAGACCGACGAGCGAGCTGTCGCGTCAACTCACCGTCTCTCAGCTAACTACACCAAAAGTCCGGAACCGACTACAGTTCAACCGCATACAACAAACACCTGACCTTCGCCGTTTCTTGGCTACGATCGGGCGCCCCACATCGGTTGCCATTCGAACACGCATCTGTGTCATGTCGGTCGTGGATCGGGTATCGAAGTCCCCTCTCGCGCACCACTCCTCCGTCATCGTCGCGGCTTCTCCGCGCGTGCATGTGCGGCCTGAATACTCTGACAGACGCTCTTGATCAGAGGTCCGATGAGCAGCCGAAAGTCGTGCAGGATCGGCAAACAGTGCGCTGCCGTGCAATAGCAGTCCGTCACCGTTGGGCACGCCTCGGCCCCCGAGATCGACTTGCCGCGTCGCGCCCGTCGCCGGGTCGACGCGGACAGCCGGCCGGCCACCGGCTTCACGATGATCAGCCCCGTACCTTCGGGCGTGTGCACGATCCCGTTGGAGGCCCGCAGGTCGCAACCGATACGAGCCTAGTAACCGACGGTGAAGTGTTTGGTTTCGCGTGGGTTCTCGAGCTCGTCCAGGACGGCCGCGGCAAGGTCTTCGACGGAGATTCGGGACGCGCCGTCGGCGCTGGTGATGAGTGTGGTGGTGCCGCGTCGGTAGTTTCCGGTGCGACGTCCGGGTTCGAGGAGGGCGGGCGGGCTGAGATAGACCCAGTTGGCAGGGTGTGCGCGGCACGATTCCCATTGCGCGACGCTGGCAGCGGCGATGGTGCGGATTGCTTCCGGCACGTACTCCGGGCTGTCGATGACGAGCCGGTCGAGGCGTCCCGGGATCTGCAAGGGGGCGGCGCCGCCGACGATGAGGATGCGCGTCCGAGCTGTTGCGGCGGCGTCGAGCAGCGCTGTCGTGGTCGTGGCGACAGTGTGTTCGCGCCCGGGGGCAGGTCGGGTCGCGGCCACGATCGCGTCGGTGCCGCTGAACAGTCTGCTCATGTGGTCGGGGTCGTTCGCGTCGCCCTCGACGCCGGTCACTCCGGGTGGCAGGGCGGCAGGCCGCTCTTTCCGGAATACCGCGATGAGGTCGTGGCCCCGGCGTGCGGCTTCCTTGACGACGCGCGAGCCGACCATGCCGGTGGCTCCGACGACGGCGATCTTCATCGAGGTGTCCCTTTCGGTGTGGGTGTTGAGACAGACCCGGGTGAGTGGGTGGACGAGGGAAGCTGTCCCGCGAGGATCGCGGCGAGTGAGAGCCCGAACCCCACGAGTTGGATCGGGCCGAGTGTCTGGCCGAGCAGGATGGCGCCGAGAACGGCGGCGACCAGCGGCGAGAGCAGAGCGAGAATCGCGACAGAGTTGACGGGCAAGGTGGTGATGCCGCGGAACCACAGAATGTAGGCGATCAGGCCGCCAACCAGACCGAGCCAGAGGTAGCCGAGGGCGGCGGTCAGGTCGATCGCGGGAGGTAGTCCCTCGACAAGAAAAGTGACAGGCACCAGGAACAGACCTCCTGCGGTGAGTTGCCAGCCGGCGAAAGCGGTGGGACTGACGTCGGCGGGACGTCCCCAGCGTTTGGTGAGGGTCACGCCGAGTGCCATCGTGGCCGCGCCGGCAAGGCCTGCCGCGATCCCGCCGATGTCGAGTGCCGCGTTCGGCCCGATCACCACCAAGCCGACCCCGACCATGCCGGTCGTTCCCCACGCGAGACGCCAGGCGGAGGGGCACTCGTGCAGGACGGTCACGGCCAGAACGGCGACGATGAGCGGCTGGGCCGCCGCCAGGGTGGCGGCTACGCCCCCGGGGAGGCGCTCGGCCGTGGTGAACAGCAAGGGAAAGAACAGGCCGATATTCAGCACGCCGAGCGCCGCGGCTTTCCCCCACCACGTTCCACGCGGCAAGGTCCGGGTGATCGCCAGCGCGACCAGGCCTGCGGGCAGGGCACGCATGAGTCCCGCGAACAGTGGGTGCCCCAGCGGGAGAAGCTCGGTGGTGACGACATAGGTCGTGCCCCACGCCAAGGGAGCGAGCGCCGTCAGGGCGGCGCGAGGCAGATTTCCACGGGGAGAACCGCTGCCGGTTCCGACGGGAACTCTCTGTGCTGTCGGACTTTTCACGCTTGCAGTCTCACCCGCCAGCGATCAATGAGTCCAACACATGTTTGTCACACCATCAATCTCGATACAAGATTGATCTATGGAGCTTCAGCAGATGCGCTACGTCGTCGCCGTCGCCGAGACGAACAGCTTCACCCGGGCCGCCGAACGATGTCTGGTTGTCCAGTCGGCCCTCAGTCACCAAATCGCGCGCCTGGAACGAGAACTCGGCGCGCGACTTTTCGAACGCACCAGCCGCCGGGTGCGACTGACACCGGCCGGTGCAGCGTTCCTCCCGGCCGCCCGCCAGTGTTTGGACGCCGCCGAGCGCGCGGCCGCCGAGGTCGCCGCGGCTGTCGGAGAAGTACGCGGACGGCTGGCCGTAGGCCTGATCCCTACTGTCGCCGCGGTCGATATCCCGGGCGCGCTGCGGGACTTCCGCCGGCAGTACCCGCACGTGCGCATCAGTCTGCGTGTGGGCGCGAGCGAGGACCTCGCCGAGCAGGTCGAGCAAGGAGCCGTCGACGTGGCTTTCCTCGGGCTGCCGACCACCGCGCGACCCCAGGGTGTCGCCGCCCACGAACTCGCCCGTGACCGACTCGTCGCCGTGGTCGCGCCCGACCATCCACTAGCCCACGAACCGGCCGTCGACCTTCACAGGCTTTCCTCCGAGGTATTCGTGGACCTTCCGGCGGGGACGGCCGGACGTGCCCAATCCGACCAAGCCTTCTCGGCCGCTGGCCTCGACCGTAGCGTCGCGTTCGAAGTGACCACGGCAGACTCGATGATGGCTCGACTGGTGGGGCAGGGCCTCGGCGTCGCCATGCTCCCCTCCGCCTACGTGCCTCAGCTCGCCGGCGTAGTCACCATCGAGGTCGCCGACGCGCCGACTCGCGTCGAGTACGTCATCTGGAGCCGCTCGAGCCGCACGCCGGCGGCGACCGCCTTCCTCGCCGTTCTCGACATCCCCACCGCTTGATTGCGATGGCCATTGTGCCGCCGAGTTCGAGGGACCCCTCGTTCGGCGACTACTGCGATGGTTCGTTCTCGGCCTGTCCGCAGCTCTGCGGCACTTGCTCGAACTCTGCCATTACCTCCCGCAGAAAACGCTGTGAAGCAGCCGATTCCGTTGTCAGGTAAACCATGTCGATAACAGGCTGCAGCTGGTGGCCGGTGTCGACGACAACCCGCACCAGACTCTGCTCGGCGCACTGGTTCAGCACCGGGGCCAGGAGCTCGGCCGCACGCTGGGTGTGCCCTGCCGCCGACAGGCAGCATCCGCGCAGCAGCTCGGCGTGCAGCAGCGCACGCGGCCGGTCCTGCCGGGCGATCTCGCGCACCAGCTGCTCGGCGCGACGGCAGGCCAGCTCGGCTGCCACACTGGTGCGTTCGGCCAGCAGCAGCCGGATCGCCGAGTCGTGGGCGAGTTCCGAAGTAACCGCCGACGCCGCGTCAGGCTGCGCGGTGTACGGGGCGAGCTGCTCGAGGTCTCGACGATCGGTATCGGCGATCGGCAGCCCCAGACGGATGCGCTCGTTCACCATCCGGGCGGCGAGCCGCGGAATCGAGAAGTTCACCGCGACCTCGGCGCCCGTACGCAGCCGTTGCCGTACGGTGTCGAGATCACCGCGCACTCCGGCGAGACGGGCACCGGTCCCATAGGCCGCCAGCAGGAACTCCACCCCGCCGCCCTCGACGGCCAACCCGATATCCAGCAACTCCTCGGCCTCGAGGAATTGCCCCTTCTCATACAGCAATTCGCCGAGTAGTGCACTGGCCAGCCGGGTGGAGTACGACTGCCGGCCGGTCTGCAGGGCCAGGCTCAGCGCGGTCCGGAAATAGGATTCCGCCGACGCAAGGTCGAGTTGCTCGCTGGCGGCTATCCCGGCGATGCAGTCGCAGTACATGACGGCAAAGGGGCCACGACCACGATTTCGGTACGGTTCGAACCAGCGATGCCAGCGGTACACCTCATCGAACTCGAAGCGATGTAGCGCAGTTCCCATCGCCATCATTGCGACTGCCTGCGCCATATACGGTCGAAGCGGCTCGCGGGCTCGCACCAGTACCGATTCCGGCACCCTCACGGGTTGGTCGACGGCCATAGCCGCGCAGGTGCGGGCCAGCGCCGATTCGACGCGGGTCTCGTTGCTCTGGTCATCGTCGGCCGGTGCCTCCGCCAGCATCGCATCCGCGCGGTCGAGCGCGGTGGACGCGACGTCCGGGCGCTGTAGGGCGGTGTTCGCCCAGGCGATCTTCACCTGTAGCTTCGGATTCTGTGCCGTCAGCGAGTCGGGTAGCTTGGCCACCAGCCCGAGCAGGGTCGCCATCCGCGAGTCTTCCAACAGCGCCTCGGCGTGCGCGTCCACCAGTTCCACGGCCCGGTCGGGCGCGTTGGCCGCCAGCGCGTGATCGACGGCCTCGGTGACCATCGCGTGCTCGGCGAACCACTCACACGCGGTGGAATGCAATTCCTCGAGCAGACCGGGATACTGCTGGACCAGTCGACGGCGCAGGAAATCGGCGAACAACGCGTGATAACGAAACCACCGCAGTTCGTCATCGACAGCGCGCAGGAACAGATCCCGCTGCCGAACCTCCTCCAGCAGTACCTGCCCGCCGGTCACGCCGGCCAACGCTTCGGCGAGCCCCCCGCAGACCCGCTCGGGAACCGAGGTCCGCATCACGAACTCGAGCATGCCCGGCTCGAGAGTATCGATCACGTTCTCCATCAGATACTCACCGATCGCATAATGCCGTCCAGAAATCTGACTGATGTACGCGCCCGGATCCTCGCGTCCGCGCAGCGACAACGACGCCAACTGCACCGCGGCCGCCCACCCCTCGGTCGATGCGCGCAAATGCGCGACCTCCTCGGCCGCCAGCGACAAATCGTCGACCCCCGCGACGAACGCGGCGGTCTCGACATCATCGAACCGCAGACCGGCCGCATCGATCTCGACGAGCTCATCACGAACCCGCATCCGACCCAGCGGCAACCCTTTGCGACTACGGCTGGTGACGATCAGCTGCAGGTGATGACAGCCGCGATCGAGCAGGAACTCCATCGCCGCCACGGTGACCGGGCTGCTCACCCGATGCCAGTCATCGACCACCAGAGCCACCGCCTGGCCACTGTTGTGGATCTCATCGATCAGGGAGGCCATCACATGCTGCGCCGCATCGCTGGAGCGTTCCTCGAGGATTTGCGCCAGATCGGCCGCCACCGCAGGGTGCGCGCGGCGAATCGCCTCGATGACATGAGACAGGAACCACACCACGTTGTTGTCGTCGAGATCCACGCTGAGCCAGGCGACACGGACACCGTCGCAGGCAAGAGAATCGATCCACTGCGCGGCCAGCGTGCTCTTCCCGAACCCGGCCGGCCCGTGGATCAACACCAGCCGCTGGGACCGGCCTTGCCGCAGGACCTCGAGCAACCGTCGCCGCGCGACCGGCTGACGCGACGGCTCCGGCGGCCGATAACGGGTCGACGGTGTCACCAACGCCGTCTGCACAGACAACGGAGGTACTGGCGGCGCTGGCGTGGGAGCCGGTTCGACACCGATCCCGCACCCGCCGGTCACATCGCTGGCCGCAAGCACCATCGAGTTCACTGCCACACCAGCCGAGAACTCGATATTCCGGAGTCGATCACCGAACTCACGCGCGGACGCGGGCCGCTGCGCGGGATCACCGGCCATCGCCGATTCGATCACCACACACAGCAGCGCGGGCACGCCACTGCGCCGCAGATCCGGAACCGGCTCGGTGGTGACCCGCACAAACTGCGCGACCACCGACTCACCCCGCCGCCGTTCGAAGGCCGCGTGACCGGTCAGCAAACAGAACAACGTCGCGCCCAGACTGTAGATGTCCGCGGCCACCGTCGGCTCCCCACCCTGAAGCACCTCAGGAGCCGTGAACGCCGGAGTCCCCGCCACCAACCCCGCAGCGGTCTCGAACCCACCACCGATCCGCGCGATACCGAAATCAGCCAACTGCGGCTCACCGTAGTCGGTCATCAGAATATTGGCGGGATTGACATCACGATGCACGACGCCGCGGGTGTGCGCGGCCGCCAACGCACCGGCGATCTTCACCCCGACCGACAACACCTCCTGCCAGGGCAGCGGCCCCCTCGCTCGGATCCGCGACTGCAACGACCCCTGCGCATGAAACGGCATCACAAGATAGGGCTTACCGGTCGTGGTGACATCAGCCCGCAACACCTGCACGATATGCGGATGCGCCGAGAACCGGCCAAGAGCCCGCTGCTCACGCAGGAACCGAGCCCGCTCCTGCTCGGTCACCTCCGAATCGAGAACCTTCACCGCCACAGCACGATCGAGCGAGTGCTCCACACACCGATACACCACACCGAAACCACCCCGACCGATCTCCCGCGCACCATCGAACCCCGCCGCAGCCAACTCCGCCGCGACACCCACACCGACATCGCGCTGCGTCCCCTCGAGATCATGGCCGGCCACCGTCTGCACATCAATTCCAGTGGCTCAACGAAATATTCTGTATACCGTTATATTTCGCCCGCAGCCTGATGGGCGGCCGCTTCCGTAGCCATTCATATGTCCGCCTCTCGACGTGAGAAAGCCCGACAGTTCGATACTAATCCCGGTCCCAGCTGATAACCTCAGTTTGCTGTGAGATTGCGGCTACCCGTGGTCCGCTTCGGACACGGCTGCGGGTGCTTGCAGATGAGGGGTAGCGCTTTGCGGTACGTCGCGGCTATTGCGGCGAAAAGTCCCAGCGAGTCCCGTCGCCGACGGCGGGAAGCCGGGCCGAGCCCGTTCGGTGAATCCTGCGCCATCGGCGACCTCGTCGATGGCCCCGACTGGATAGCCGAACTCCAGAACGGCCGCCGGGCGGCCGCGATCGACACGGCGCGCGTCTGTGCCTGGCTCTGGGCTCGGTGCAGATACTCTCAGTATCCGATCTAGACGACATGGGTATCCCAAATCGCAGGAAGGATCGAATCGTGGGGAGCCGAATACTCAGATTGACCGCAGCCTTGACGGGAACCCTCATCGTGGTCGGAGGCGGGGCGATCTCCGCACCACAGGCATGGACGCAGCCGGCCGCGGAGGCCGCCGCTGATTTCTACGTACCACCCGCGCCGCTGCCGCAGGGAGCGGGCACCATCGTGCGCACCGAGGCGGCGCGGCTGGCGCTGTCCATCCCCGGACCGACCGGATCGATCCCGGCAACGTCGACGCGCATGATGTACGTCAGCAGCGATACCCACGACGCGCCGACCGCGGCGGTGGGAACGTATCTGGAACCGGCCCAGCCGTGGACAGGACCGGGAGAGCGCCCGCTGATCGCGTACGCGGTCGGCACAAAGGGACAAGGCGATCAGTGCGCGCCCTCGAAGCTGCTCTCGCAGTTCGTCCAATACCAGCCTCCGCTCGACATCATGGTCGAATACGACGTCCTGGCGCTCTATACGCTGCTGGCCCGCGGCATGGCGGTAGTGGTGACCGACTACCAGGGCCTGGGCACGCCCGCGGTTCACGACTATCTCAACCGGAAAGCGCAAGCTCACGCGGTACTGGACTCCGCGCGTGCCGCGCTGCGGTTGCCCGGCACCAGCCTCACCGCCAACGCGCCGGTCATTCTCTACGGGTACTCCCAAGGCGGCATGGCCTCGGCCGGCGCGGCCGAATTGCAACCGAGCTACGCCCCCGATCTGAACGTGCGCGGCGCGTACGTCGGCGGGCCCGTGGTGGACGACGAATACTTCATCGGATTCAACGACGGCCGAGCCCCCATCGCACCCGCCTTCGCCTGGATCCTCAACGGCATCGCCGCCGACTATCCCGCCACCCGCCCGGTGCTCGACGCCGAACTCAACGACATCGGCAAGGCGATCCTGCGCGAAGCCCAGGACAAATGCGCCGTCCCGATCGGACTGGCGCAGCAACATCAGTTCACGTCCCAATGGACCACCAGCGGACAATCTCTCGTCGACGTGATCAATCAGTCGCCGACGTTGAGAGCAGCATTCGACCAGCAGCGGGTCGGCACTCTCACCCCGTCGGCGCCGGTCCTCATCGCCGCGGCCAGGGACGACGAGGGAGCGCCGTTCGTACCCATCCGCGATATGGCCGCCGGCTGGTGCGGTGGTGGCGCGACGGTTCAGCTGGATTCGAACGCCCATATTCCCACTGTCATTTCCGGATTGGCGATGACCCACGTGCTGGCCTTCTTCCCGGCGCTGGCCGTCTCGCAGCAGTGGTTGACCGATCGGCTCGGGGACCAGCCCGCCCCGACCAACTGCGCCGCCTTGCCCTAGCCGCGGATGCCGACGAATTCGGCAATCGGTTGTACGGTGTTCTGCCTCGAGTGTGCCGCGCATTGCCGGCCCGTCACATGCGAGGTGGTGCCGCGATCTCTGTGTACGATGCCCGGCGCGGTTCGGCCCCATGCCGAACCGCGCCGCTGGCTGATCTGGCCGAGGACATCGCGCAACCCCACATGCGAAGCCAGCGCGCATCGCCCGACATTCGCCGGATGAACCGCCCCGCCTTTTCGGCCCGGTAGTCGATCAGGGCCGCTACCTGTCAGTGAATGTGGACATGCCCTCGACGCAACAGGAATTCTCCGCATACGGGCTATCGCAC
The DNA here is from genome assembly GCF_040639505.1 of Nocardia sp. NPDC023852. NCBI lineage: Bacteria > Bacillati > Actinomycetota > Actinomycetes > Mycobacteriales > Nocardiaceae > Nocardia > Nocardia sp. NPDC023852. The sequence continues at coordinate 107,917 of NZ_JBFAAB010000013.1, read as the reverse complement.
TGGATTGCCCTGGCTGTCTTCGCGGCGGGAGCGGTGCTCGTCGTCCGAATCGGTCGCAAGCACCAGAGTGCTTCTACCGCGCGCCGTTTCAGCCGATCTTTCGGCGTCGCGACGATCGTGCTGTACTCGACGATCTACGTCGTCGCCCTGATCCCGCCGACTATCGGTCGCTCGGTTCCCTTACGGTTGACCGATCTCGCGAGCCTGGTGTCCGCGTACGCGCTGTGGTCGCACCGGACTTGGGCGTATGCGCTGACCTACTACTGGTGTCTCACCTTGAGCACCCAGGCGCTGGTTTCACCGGCCTTGCACAGTCCGGACTTTCCCGACCAGGAGTTCTTGGCCTTCTGGGCGATTCACCTGATCGTGGTCTGGGCGGCGATCTACCTCACCTGGGGCATCGGCATGCGCCCGGACTGGCGCAGCTATCGGACTGCCGTGGTGGCCACCGTAGCCTGGGTAGTGGCGACCTTCGCATTCAACGCCCTCGCCGACACCAACTACGGGTTCGTCAACGCGAAACCCGAAACTCCCTCACTGCTCGATGCGCTCGGGCCTTGGCCCTGGTATCTGTGCACGGTGGCCATCCTCTTGCTAGCCGTGTGGGCACTGATGACCTGGCCTTGGGTCCGAGCGGCCAGGTCCTCGCCGCACCGCGGGGGCTGATCCACGGCTCATCGCAGTGCCCGTTCTCATTGCGAGCGATAGTCGGCGACAACCCAGTTCCCACCGTCGCGGTGCACATTCACCGTCAGCAGGGTGGCGGCGCTGACCGGTTCGGGGTGCTGCACGTTCTGGGTCTGCTGGGTGGCGAAGACCGTGACGGTGTAGTCGTCGCCGTCGACGGAACCGATAGCGGTGCCGACCACGTCGCCGTGTGCGACCACCTGGGCCTCGGTCATGATTTTGCTGAGCGTGTCGTGGACGGTGTCGTAGCGGTGGGACAGGCGGTCGGTGGTTCCGTGCCGCACGCTGTCGAAGAAGGCGTCGAGGTTGCGGAAGTCGTAGGTCAGTGACCGTTTCGCGTAGTCCGCGGCGACCGCTGCGGCTTTATCGCGATCGTCGACGTCGCGCCGCAGGGCATCGAGGTCCTGTTCGGTGGTGTACCAGCGCCACCCGAGGAAACCGGCGAGCGCGGTAAGGGCGACCAGCGCAGCGACCAGTGCGCGCGGGATCACCGAGGAGACCGGACGTTTCGCCTCTTCGGTGCGCACCGCTGCGGAGGACTCGTCGTCTGTTGTCGTCGCCGATTCGTCGGTCATTGTTCTACCTCGATTACTTCGGTGGGATGACAGTCACTCGGGCGGGCCCGCCCTCGGGGAACATGGTGGACAGGAGGTCGACGATCGAGCCGGCGTCGAGGCGCAGCGGCCGCAGCCGATCGGTGGCCGGACGGACGATGCCGGCGATCAACGCCAATTCCGGGGCCAGCTGTGCGACGTAGTGGTTCATCCTGAGCATCATCGGCGTGAGCGTGTCATCCCAGACGTTCTCGCCGACATGGGAGTAGTCCTCGAAGGCGCGGATCAGGTGCACCACTTCGGGATCGGCGCGATCGATCACCGGGGCGACGGCGCTGAAGGTGCTGCCCTGGCCGTCGAAATTGTCGGCGAGGGTTTGGAGATTGAGCCAGAGCCGGTGGATCTGATCCTGTTTGTCCCGCAAGGTGTTCGCCAACAGGCTGGCGGACTGCGCGAGGTTGGCGATGTCGGCCTGACGTCCGGCGGTGGCATTGTCGAGGGTGGTCAGCAGACTATCGACGACCGCGGGGTCCAATTGGGCGAGAAGGGTGTCCAGACGTGCCATCATCTCGCCCGCGGTGATCGGAATCTCGACCTGGCCCGCCGATATCACGGAGCCCTCCGCGAGGTAAGGGCCGTCGGCGCTGTGCGGGCGGAATTCCAGGTACTGCTCACCCGCGGCGGACAGATTCGCGACCCGCACCGTGCTGGTCACCGGAATCCGGTATTTCGCATCGAATTCGATGGCGACGGCGACGCCGTCCTTGGTGGTGGTGATGTTACGGACGCGGCCGATCGCCATACCGCGCAGATCGACGGACGATGTTTCCATCAGCCCGCCCGAGGTCGGCATCCGCACCGTGATGGTCGTGGTGTCCCGCGCCGGATTGATATCGAGGACGCCGGCGGCGAGATACAGGGCACCGGCGAGAGTGGTGGCCAGGAGACCGGTCAGGGATGCGGTTGTGCGCGGGCTCATGGCACCATTCCGATCGATCGGAGCACGGTAGCCAGCGCGTCGGCCTGCTGTTCGGCGGACGCCGGCGTCGCGACGCCGTGAATCCGAATGTTCGGTGGCGCACTGAAATATGGGATCAGGGTGTCGCGCAGTAAACGAGTGAACTTGTCGGCGTTCATCGGGATGGTGGTGTCCGCGTCGGCGACGGTCAACAGCAGCGGCCGCATGGCGCGGTAGATATCGAGAGTGTCGCCGTAGATCGGCCACACCAGATCACCGGCTGGCTGCAGGAGATGGCCGAGCGCCACCGCGAGGTCGACGATCCCGAAGAGGACCTCGCTCAGACCGGCGGCGCGGTCGGGCCCGAGGACGAGAGCGCGGTCGACGGCGGACCTTTTGACCGCCAGGTCGTCGCTGATAGCGGCAGCCGAGTCGAGGACGCGGTCGAGATCCGCTGTGCCGGTGGACAGGTCGTGCACATCCGTACGGATCTCCGCTGCCAGACGCTGGTACTCGCGGTCGTCGGGGAAGGCGGCGTTGACTCGGCCGATCGCGGCGGCCAGGTCGTCGAAGCGGCCGTTGGCCAGTACGTTCGACATTCCCCGCAACAGGTTCTCGACGCTGTCCGGGGGGCGGGTCTGCGCCAGGGGTATGACATCGCCCGATGTCAGGTGCGGACCTGCCCCGGCGGCTGGCGGCCGCAGCGCTATGTATGACTCGCCGAGCAGGGTGGTTTGCCGAATCTCGGCGGTGGTCGATTTCGGCAGCCGCACTGTCGATGTCAGGTCGACAGTCGCGATGGCGACCCGGTCGGCCAGTTCGACCCGGTCCACAACGCCGACCTCGGCGCCGTCCGCCATGACCTTCGCCTTCGCCGGCAGACTCAGCACGCTGGCGAACTCGATCCTGATCTCGTAACTCGCGCCTGAGACACGGGCTCCGGGAACCGGCAGGTCGGCCGGGTCGACACCACATCCCGCGATCAGAACGACCGCGCCGACGGCACAGAGAGGACGCCATCTCATCGCGGCTCCGTTCCCTCGGCGTGCTGGCACACTGTGCCGGGCAGCGGGGTGTCAGCGGTCGCCGGGCAACCCATCGCCGGGGCGCCGGGCGCGATCGGTAGCAGAATGCGCAGGAGGGCATCTACGGCGGGCGGCAGATGCGACAGCAGATCTCGGATGCCGCCGGCGTTGTGCAGCGCGGCATGCGCCGCCGGAACGGCGGAGTCCAGCGCCGTGTATACCCGATCGCCGTACTTGTCGACGTTGCGTGCCAGCACCGGAAGCACCTGGTTGGATAGGTCAACCATGGGTGCGAAGTTCGCCGAAAGTCCCTCGACTACTTCCAATCCGTCGTAGAGGTGGTCCAGCAGTAGCTGCATATCAGGCCAGTTCGCGGCGAACATGGTGGTGAGCAGGTCGAGGTTGTCGATCAGCCGCCGCATGGTGGCGTCCCGGTCCCGCGGGTCGCCGACCAGCCGCGACAGGTGCGCGAGCAGGTCGTTGGTGGTCGTTCCGGTGCCGCGCATGGCGCGGTCGAGGCCGGCGAGGGTGTCACCCGCGCGGGTGTCACCGGGTACGCCGCCGGTGATGTCGGCGGTCAATCGTCCGAGGGCGTCGAAGGATTCGCTGACCCCGAGCGGGGTCTTGGTGCGCGACAGCGGAATACAGGTGTCAGCAGCGAGTTCCGGACCGTCGGTGTGGGATCGGATGAGTTCGACCCTGCGGTCGGTGACGATCGAGCCGGACATGGTGACCGCGCTGGTATCGAACGGTAGTGCCACGTCCCGGTCGAGGCGCATCGTCACCCGCATGCGGTCGCCGAGGGGTTCGATGCGGTCGACGATCCCGGCTCGGACGCCGAGCACGGTGACGTCGTTGCCTCGGTAGAGACCGTCGGTATCGGTGAACTCCGCGCAGACGGTCTTGCCGAAACTCGTCCGGTCCAGGGGTGTGACCGCGGAGGACCCGAGTCCGGCGAGCACGGTGAGTACGGCGATCCCGATCAGCGGATACCAAACCCGTTTTCCGACCCTCATATCAGCAATCCTTTCCCGCACGGGGCACGCAGAGATCGGGTCCGGGTGCTCCGGCTGGTTCCCCTGTTCCGCTCAGCGCGGCGATCTTGACGATGAAGTCGTTGATCGCGGCAATGACCGTGTCGAGCCGCTCGGGTGCGTCGGCGACCTTGGCCAGCAGTTGCTCGAGGTCGGTGATGGCGGGCTCGAGCGAATCCCCATACGCCATGATCGGCCGGTGGGTGACTTCGATGAGTCGACGAAGCAGCTGGAAGGCGCGGATGACCTCGGTCTTGGCCTGACCGAGTTTCGCGGAGATGATGCCGAGCTCGCGCACGAACCCGGCGAGGACCTCGCGGTCGGTCGCGATAGCCGCGACGTACTCGTCGGAAACCCGGACGGCGCGATCGAGCCGATCGGACTGCGCCGTGATGGTTGTAGTGAGACCGGTGAGGCTGTCGAGGATGCCGCGGGGGGCGTCGGGCTGATTCGCCAGTGCCGCGTCGAGTTCGGCGACCGTCTCACGCAATGTCGATCCGTCGATACCGTCCAGCCGTGGGGCGCTCTGTTCGAATACATCGGCCAGCTCGTACGGGGTCCGGGTGCGCTCACGTGGAATCGGCTGGGCGCCGAGCGGTCGAGCACCGGCTGGCGTGAGTGCCAGATAGTGGCCGCCGACGGGGGTCAGCAGCCGCACCTCGGCGGTCGAGTGATCGCCGACAGGCTGGTCGGTGTGGACCGTGAATCCGACCCGAACGTGGTCGTCGGCAAGTTCTACGGTACGGACTCGACCGACGGGGACGCCGGCGATCCGCACCTCGTCGCCGGCCTGCAGGCCACCGGAGTCACGAAATTCGGCGACGTGCCCGTGCTCGGTGCCGGGAATCAGCCGGACCAGGCCGACGACCGCGATGATGATCGCGCCGATCGCGAGACCCGCCAAGCCCCAGCGGAATTCGCGGCGTCCCTCGGAATGATCGGTGCGGATTCTGTGCGGGATGAGTCTCATTTGCACACCACCAGATGTTGATTGCCGAGGATGGCGCTTCCGATGCCGGGGGGCTCGACGGGCTGCGTCGAGCAGGTGAAGGCGGGCGATGGACCATTTGCCGGGTAGTTCGCGTTCAGGCCCCCGAGCAATTCCGGCATCAGGGAGAGGATCTCCACAAGTTGGTCGGTGCGCGGCACAAGTCGCCGCAGCAGCTGGTGCAGTGGTGCATGGGTGTCATCGAAGAGGGATTCGAGTTCGGCGAGGATGCCGACGTCGGGCTCGAGCCCGTAGCCGGCGACGCGCAAAGAGTTCACCAATTCGTCCGCGCGATGGCTGAACACTCCGATGATCCCCGCGACCTGCTTGATGAGTGCGCCGACCTGCTCGGATTTGCCGCCGATCTCCGCCGCGATCTCGCCGAGGTTGCGGATCAGCACCACGAGGACCGCATCCCGGTTCTTCGCATACCGCAGCAGGCCGTCGAGATCAGCCAGTACCGGGCCGATTCCGGCACCGTCGCCTTGAAGGACCCGAACCAGGTTCTCCCCCAAGCGGTTCAGCTGCCCGGTATCGAGTGCGGTGAACAAGGGTTTGAACCCATTGAACAACCGGGACACATCGAAGCTCGGCTCGGTGCGGTCACGTGGGATCGTCGCACCGGGCGACAGACGGGTGCCAGCGGGCCGGGCGTCGAACAGCTCCACATAGCGCTGACCGAGCAGAGTCTGGTACCGCACCGCGGCGTGGGTCGTGTCCAGGACGGGCCGGTCACCACCCACGGTGAACCGCACCCGAGCAGCCGCGTCCTCGGTCAACTCGATGGTCGTGACCGTGCCGACCTGCACCCCCGCCATCCGGACGCTGTCTCCGGTGACCAGTCCGGACACGTCGGTGAAAATCGCGTCGTATGCGGTGGCCACGCCAGTTGCCGGCCCACGCAGGGTGGACAGGATCAGGCTCAGGCAGCCGATCACCAGAAGCAGGAAGATCGACAGCTTGATCGCGGGACCACGCACCGCCGTCACCGAACGCCTCCAGGACCGGTGTCGGTGACGGAGCGGGCGATGTGCGGCATCGTGTCGGCGATGATCTCGAGTTGCCACTGCACTTTTCCGTCCACGACCGGGAACGCGGCACCGATGCGGTCGAGAAGACCCGGCAGGCGCTGATAGGCCGGGGCGATCGAGCCGTAGGACATGCCGAGCGGCAGGCCTAGATCGAGTACCACAGCGAGGATTTCGGCGAAATGATCGCGGTTGTCGCCGACCAGCCGTGCGTATCCGGGCAGGAAATCCTGGCTCAGTCCGGCGATCGCCTTGCGAGTCCGTGCGCGGTTGGTTTCGTCGCCGAAGTACTCGCTCTGGTCCAGCACCGCGATCAGCGCGTCCACCATCTGTGGTTCCAGGACCGCCAATCCATCCGACAGGTCACTCGTGATATGCAGGTAGTGGGCCGTACTCCCGCGACGATCCTGCTCCAATGCCCGAGCGATGCCGGTGATCGCCTCAACGGTCGGACCGAACAGCCCCGGGTTCTCGGTCGCGACGTCGAGCAGGTTCCGCAGCCGGGGTGAGTCGAGCACCTCCGTGAGCCGGCCGGTGCGCTGGAGGACGCCGGTCGCTGTGGCGCCCATGGCGCCGGTGGCGAGTGGTACGACCGCGTGCTCCCGGACCGGCGGCCCGTCACCGAGATTCACCAATTCGATCGCGGGGGTGCCGAACACATTGGCGACGGTGAAGCGCGCGGCGACGCGATCGGTCAGCGCCGGAGCCTGATCCTGATCGATACTGATCTCGACGCGGCGGGTGTCGCCAGCCGTCTGCACCCGGCGTACGGTACCGATCGCGGCTCCTTGGAACTTCACGTCCGCACCGGCCAGCAGACCGTCGACGAGCGAGTCGGCCTCGATCGTCAGCGAGACGTCATCGTGGAACCGGCCCTGCAAGTGAGCGGCGGTCAGCGCGGTCACCAGCAGCCCGATCGCCACTACAGCGAGCCCGCGCACCCGCAGCGCCAGGGTGCTCGGTACACGGCTACTACTTCGTCCTCGCCACATGGCTACCCCGAGATCCTGATTCCCGTGCTCGTGCCCCAGAACACCGCGGTCATCACCATGTCGAGGACCACGATGAGAATGAGGCTGGCCCGAATCGCCTGCCCACACGCACGACCGACCCCTTCGGGCCCGCCGGTGGCGTGAAAACCCTGATAGCAGTGCACGACGATGACAGCCGCCACCAGAACGATGGCCTTGATCAGTGAATACAGCACGTCCGCGGGCCGGAGGAAGGACTCGAAGTAGTGGAAGTAAGTGCCCGCGGACTGTCCGTGCAGCACGTTCACCACCACCGCGCAGGAGAGGTAGACCACGATCAGCGTCGCCAGGTAGAGCGGAATGATCGTGGTGGTCCCCGCGATCACGCGCGTGGTCACCACGAACGGGATGGGTCGTACGGCTTGGGCTTCCAAGGCGTCGATCTCCTCCGAGATCCGCATCGCGCCGATCTCGGCGGTCATCCGGCAGCCGGCCTGCGCGGCGAATCCGATCGCCACCATCATCGGCCCCAACTCCCGCGTATTCGCGTACGCGGAGACAAACCCGGTCAGCGGGCCCATGCCGACCATATCGAGCGCGTTCAGCCCTTCCATACCGACCGATCCGCCGACCGCGATGCCGAGGAAGACCAGTACCGCTGCGGTGCCGCCGCCGACGACCAGTCCGCCACTGCCCCAGACGATGTCAGTGAGCACGACCATCGTCTGCCTGCGGTAGGCGCGCACGGTGTGCGGCACGGCAGCGAGCACCTGCATCCCGAAACTCAGCTGATGTCCGAGCCGCTCGAGTGCCGTGCCGACGACCGATCCGATGCGGCCGGTGGCAAGGTTCAACGGCGATGCCGTCATCCGAGCACCCGCGAGCCGAACATCGACAGCAGTTGCGTGATGATCAGGTTCAGACCGAACGTCGCGACCACGCCGAGTACTACAGCCGCGTTCACCGAGTCGGCGACGCCTTTGGGGCCTGCGGTGGCCTCGAGCCCACGCTGGCAGGACAGCACCACGACGACGATTCCGAACAGCGCAGACTTCGCCAGCGCGGCAACAAGATCCGAGACCGTGACGAAAGACGCGAAGGACGAGAGGTAGCCGCCGGGTGCGCCGTGTTGCAGTCCGACGTTGATCAGGTAGCCGGTCGACAGGCCCATGAAGATGACCACCACGCACAGCAGCGGAGCTATCACTGTCATCGCGGCCAGGCGTGGCGCGACGATTCGGCGGACCGGATCGATGCCCATGACCCGCATGGCATCCATTTCCTCTCTGATGGTCCGCGCACCGAGGTCGGCGGCGATCGCCGCGCCGGCGGCCCCGCCGAGCAGCAGCGCCGCTACCAAAGGGGCACCCTGCCGAACGACTCCCACCCCGGCGGCGGCCCCTGCGAGCGAAGTGGCACCGACCTGCTGGGTCAGGTTTCCGACCTGTACGGAGACGATCACTCCGAATGGAATCGACACGAACACCGCGGGAACCGCCGTCACGCTCACGATGAACCAGCCCTGCGCCAAGGCTTCCCGCCAGGCGAATCGCCCACGAAACACGTCGGCGGCCAGCCAGCCGAGCGCGGACCACGCGAGTATCGACGCGCGACCGAAGGTGCGTACGGCTGGGGCTACCGCGGCCGTACCTTGTTCACGCACTACCGAACCTTATCAATAACGATTACCGATACCAATTGCTAACCGATGGCCAGGAGCCCGCGGGCTTCGAGCCGGCGCAGCTTTCCCGAGGGTGTCTTCGGGATGCGCCCGACCGGGACGACCACCACCCGGCGCGGGCTCACGCCGAGTGCCGCTTGGACACGGTATGCGACATCACGGGAAATGCGTGCGCATCCGTCGATGTCGGCACTGGCCGCGGATTCCACGATGACCGCGAATCCCTCGCCCCTCCCAGCGGTTTCCGCGGGCACGGCGACGGCGTTGCCGGCACGGACACCGTCGACCTCGGCAGCGGCGCGTTCGATGTCGACCGGGTAGATGTTGCGTCCGGAGATGATCAGCATGTCCTTCTTGCGTCCGCACACCACGAGTTGGCCGTCCTCGGTCAGATAACCGAGGTCACCGGTGGCTAGCCATCCGGAATCGTCGACGGCCTCGAGGAATCCCGCGTCGGTCCGATACCGGGTGGCGATGCTGTCACCGCGCAGCTCGAACTCGCCGATCTGCCTGGTGTCGGCGAGGGCGCCGGATTCGGTGCGCACCCGCGCCTCGATGCCGGGCAGCGGGTGCCCGAGGCCGATATACCTTCGGGCGTCGTCTGCGGTGGAAACCGTTGCTCGGCCGCCTGTTTGCATCGCCTCCGGGTCGATGTGATCGACGCTGAATCCGTCGCCCGGCCGGGTGAACGACACCGCGAGGGTCGCCTCGGCCATGCCGTAGGCGGGCACGATTGCCTCACGTCGCAGTCCGAAGCGAGCACCGGCGTCCAGAAATCGTTGCACTACAGCGTTATCGATAGGTTCGGCACCGTTGAGCACGAACCGTAGCGACGACAGGTCGAAGTCCCCGTCACCGGCGCGGGCCAGGGTGCGGGCAAGAAGTCCATAGGCGAAGTTCGGTGCCGCCGACATCGAGCCCCGGTACCTGGTCACGAGCTCGGCCCAGATCAACGGAGCGGCAAGAAAATCGGACGGCGTGATAGCGACGAGTTCGACGCCGAGGAACATCGGCGCGACCAGGAAACCCATCATGCCCATGTCGTGGAACAGTGGCAGCCAGCTGACCATCACGTCCTGGTCATTGATGAGTGACGCGATCTCCATGGCGCGGATATTGGCGTACATATTCGCGTAGGTGATGGCCACCGCCTTCGGACTGCCGGTCGAGCCCGATGTGAGCTGCAGAAACGCCAGATCGGTTTCCTGGGTGTCCACCGGTTCCACGTCCGGACCGGCAAGCAGATCGACGACCGCGATACAGCGCGGACGCTCCCCGCCGAACTCGGCGACGGCCGCACCGAAGGTATCGCCGACCACCAGGACCGCGGCATCGACCACCGCGATAGCACGCCGCGTATCGGCGGCCCAGGCCGCCAGGTCGGTGCGCGGCGTCGGCTGGTGCAGCATCGTCACCGCCGCACCGGCCAGCCAAATGCCCTGCACCAGTATCGCGATATCGCCCGGAGCACCGGCGAGTACCGCGACCGTATCCCCGCGGCGCACGCCCGCTTCCCGCAGACCGCCGGCGATGCGCCGGGCACGCCGGTGCACGTCGCGCCATTCCGTTCTGGTGAGGTCGGCTGGGTCGCCGCTGAGCAGACCGCGATCGCTTCGGTCAGCGCTGTGCAGCAACGCTGTGATGAACCTGTTCACCACAGTGCCGGCCTTTTGTGATCGAGTGGCATGTGTACCCGTCTCATCCGACCGTGGCAGCGAGCTTGTTCGCGACGAGCCGCTGCAGATCACCGAGTGTGCGACAGGAGAAGACGTCGTCCTTCGCCAGCGAAACCCCGAGCCGCTCACGGATTTCGACGACACCGGTCGCGAAGGACAGCGAATCGAAGCCGAGGTCCGCGACCAGGTCCGCGTCAGGGTGCATCTCTTCGGGCGTGACATCCAGATCCTCGATCAGGATGTCGCGCAGCACCTGTTCCAACGAGTCGGTCATGGGTGTCTTTTCCTTTCGGTCATGAATACCGTGCCGGTTCAGGCGCCGATGCGGCGCAAGACGAGTCGTCGTAGCAGGAGCTGTAGCACCACGAAAACACCTGCCGCGACAGCTACCCCCGCTCCGAGCCGGACCGGTTCGAAATCTCCGTACATCAGCGTGGCCGCGGCCTCGACGACGTGGGAGAACGGGTTGAGCATGATGGCTACCTCCAGCCACCGCGGCAGGAAGTCGGTGGGCATGAGTGCCTGGCTCACGAACAGCACCGGCAATGCCAGCGGCAGCAGCGCGATCGGCGCCTGCGGGTTCAGCGTGCGCACCGCCGCCAGGTAGAACAGTGAGCTGTAGGCCGCCGACCACAGGCACATGAGGATCAACAGTGCGGCCGCCGTGACGATCCCGGCCCGCAACGGCGCGCCGAGTGCCGCGAGCAGCCCGATGACGATTCCGCCGGCCGGCAGGATGCGCGCCGCCTCGAAGCCGATCTTCGCCAGCACGATCTGCGCGGACGAAATACCTTGCAGTCGAAGTCTGTCGACGAACCCGGACTGGATCTCCTCGATCAGCGTGCTCGCGCCGAACCCGGAGCCGATCATGGGGATGAGCATGATGATGCCGGGCGCGATGTATGCGGTGTAGGAGGCCAGCGGGAACCCGGGCAGATCAGCCACGCGTTGGAACATCGCCCGCACGAAGACCACCAGGACGACCGGGAACACGATGGGGAAGATGAACCCGAACACCGGCTGGCGCAGGCCGACGACGAAGTAGCGGGCGAACAGCATCAACGTCGTGACCGGTGGCGCCGGCGGACGGTGGGCCCGTGCCGGAGCAATAGTGGTTGTCGTGCTCATCGGGTGGCCTCCAAGAAGGCATCGCGCAGCGAAGTGGTCTCGACGCGAACCTCCGCAGCGCTCAGATCGTTTCGGCTGAGTGCATCGGTCAACCGGCCGAGGTGGGCGGCATTCGCGGTGGGCAGCTCGATCGTCAGCGCTCGGGCGCCGTCGGCCGAATCGGCGACGGTGAAACCGGCGGCCCGTAGCTCGTCGGCGACGTTCGGCGCTATCTCACTGTCGGCCGTGACGACGGCGCGAGCGCCGTGCGCGCGGGTGAGATCATCGGCGGGCCCGGAAGCGACCAAGGTCCCGGCCTTGATGATGCCGACCTGGTCCGCGAGCGCGACAGCCTCCTCCATGTCATGAGTGGTGAGCACCACGGTCCGTCCCTCACTGCGCAGCTGTGCGATCACCCGCCACACTTCATCCTTGCCTTCGATATCCAGGCCGCTCGACGGTTCATCGAGGAACAGCAACAACGGATCGTGCGAGACCGCGAGCGCCACATCGACCCGGCGGCGCATACCTCCCGACAGCGACCCGATCCGCCGGTTCTGGAAATCGCCGAGGCCGAATTGCTCCACCAACGCCGCGACCCGGGGACGACGCTCGGCTCGTGGCCAACCGGCCATAGCGAGCCCGAGGTCCAGCTGCTCCCGTGCGTTCAGCCAGGGATCCAGTGCCACCTCCTGGAGGGCGACCCCGATCAGCGGGCGCAGCGTGCGCACCTCGTGCAGTGGAATCCCGAGCACCTCGGCGGTGCCCGACGACGGCGACAGCAGGGTGGTGAGCATGCGGATCGTCGTGGTCTTGCCAGCGCCGTTGCGGCCGAGCAGGCAATAGACGACGCCCGGCGGTATGGACAGGTCGAGCCGGTCAACGGCATCGACGGCCGCACCCGGATAGGTTTTCGTCAGCCCGGTGGTTGTGATGGCTGCGGCGCCGACGTCGGTCGGTACTGTTTGTATCGCCGTCATCGGGTTCCCTGGTTCTGGCCGACCGTGCGGACGATGTTCTGCTGGAATCGCACGCCGCTGGCCTCGAGTGTGGTCTCCAGTTCCGTGCGCGCCGCGATCCCGATCCCGTCGACCGTGTCGGCGGTCTGCCGAAGGGTGCCCGCAACCGGGCCGTCGAAGGCGATATCGGTCCGGATCGTATGCAGTTGCACCGCTTTTCCGTTCCACTGCCCATCCCGGCTGCCGGTCACGGTGCTGGTGCCGGTGAGAGTTGTGCCGCCGGAGCAGCGGCCCGATACGGGCTGTGGGCCTGCGGTGGGATCGAGTCTCAGCCCGCCGAGGATGGTGCATTGCAGCGTGATGCGGGTGTCGAGCGGGTTCGTCACCGCCAGCCCGGTCACGTATCGGCCGGTGCTGGTCGCGGATACCGTCATCACCTCGTATGGGAACTGCTGCTGGTGCCCGAAGTGGCTGAGTACGGTTTCGCCCGGGATGGCGCCCGGGCCGACGGTCAGCACGCCTGGGCCTGCGACGTCGGTGGTCACGTCGAGATAGGCCACCGAGCCGGAAACCTCTTCCGCGAAGACCCCGGATCCGGCCGCGGCAGTGATCGGCGTGCCCTCCGGCGTCGTACCGCGTTCGAGCATCGCGAACCGCTCGGCTGCGGGCTTGCCCGCGTCGGCGTTGACCGCGCCACACGCTGAGACCGCGACAGCTATCGGCCCGATGACGCCGAGCATCGCCCGGGTCCTACGCCGTGTCGTCACGGCTGCCCGCTCGCGGTCGGCTGCGTGGCCGATTGTCCGCCGAGGTGTGCTTGCAACCGGCGGTGCCGGTGCCGGAACAGGAAGGCGAGCGTGGCCCGCAGAACGCGGCCCCAGCCCGGGATCAGGCCCATCGGGGCACGGGGCACGAACGAGACGGCGTCGGTCACTTCGGTGCGGTCGCCCACGGCGCGCAGAGTCCGTTCGTGCACCCACACGCTCATCGACATCATGGTCGACTGTTCACGGAAACGGGTTCCCGCGTCGATCTCGGCGACGGTGATGTTGTCGAAGTCGATCGGAAACAGCCCGAACAGCAGAAAGAAACTGCGCCCCAAGTGGGTTCCCGGGTCTATGTCAGCGATGGTTCGGCCGCGAAACGGCTGCGGAACCGTCATCTTCAGATAGGGCCGCAACTCGGCATTGATGCCCTCCGGCGAGGTGACCGTGGCCCACACCCGCTCGATCGGCGCGTCCACCGTGCTGACCATGTCGATGCGGCGGGTTTTCCGTGCGAATGTCATTCTGTCACTTTCGTTTTCGATAGGAAGTCGCTGGTGTCGATCGCGTGCAGGTCGATCACGGCGGGAATGCTGTCGGCACCGACATAGTCGGGCAGCAACTGGCCGATCCGGCTGATCGCCGCACCGAACAGAAGCCGATACCACTCGAACAACGGCACGACGAGCGCCACGGTCACATAGCGGACGCCTTCCTCGGCGAGGCTGCTGGCGAACCGGGCCCACACCTCGTCGATGACACCGGCGCGCCGGTGGGTACGCCGTACCGCCTGGGTGGCCAGTTCGGCGACGGTGTCGGGTCGGATCTGCTCGAAACGCCGCGACCACTCGGGAAGCAGGAGATTCTCGTACCCTCCGGCCGGATCGGGAAAGGCTCTGGTGTCACTGATCGTGCTGAAGCTGTCCAAACCCAGCCGGGAATCCCAGCGCAAGGCGCGCAGTACCGCAACAGGGTCGCCGGTGGATTCCACGCCGAAGCCGACATAGAACTCCGAGGATTGTTCCCAGCGGCGATACTGCAGCATCTCCCCCGCCTCATCATCGGCAGCGGTGGTGTAGGTATTTTCCCGGCCGAATACCTCGTACTCCCAGCGCTTCGCATCGGCGAAGCCGGAATCGGTATGCCGGATCCGTTCGATGCGCAACTGCGGTTCAGGCACGGACGACCACCTCTTCACACATCCGGTCGGCGAGCAGTTGCCCGCATTCGGCGATGTCGATGACCAGGTCGCGGGCAATGTCCACGGTGCACACCGGGTTGACGAAGGTGAGCTTGACGGCGATCTCGCCATCGACTCGTGTGCGACCGACCAGAGCCTGTCCGGACATCGCCATCTCGTGGCGGATGGCGTCGTTGACCTGATCGAGCTGACCGGATGTCAGGCTCGGATGCGTCCAGCGCAGCACCACCGTGTTGGTTCCGCCCGCGCCGATCACCTCGAGGTGGTCCTGCGCCGCTGCCGTCGCGTGTGCCGCCGCGGCCGCCGCCACCGTACTGTCGATCATGTCCGCCATGGTCGTAGCACCCACAGCGCGCAGTGTGACGAGGATCTTCAGCGCGTCGAAACGGCGGGTGGTCTGCAGTGATTTCCCGACGAGATTGAGGGTCTCGTCCGGGTCGTCGTCGGACGGGTTCAGGTAGTCGGCGTGACTGGACATGACATTCAGCGCCTCCCGGTTCCGCACGAACAGCGCACCGCAGCTGATCGCCTGAAACAGCAGCTTGTGGAAATCGATCGCCACCGAGTCGGCGCCACCGATACCGTCGACGAGATGACGGTGCCGCTCGCTGAGCAGCAAGCAGCCCGCGGCACACGCGTCCACGTGCACCCAGATACCGCGGTCATGGGCGATCTCGCACACCCGTGTGAGCGGATCGATCACACCGAAATCGGTGGTGCCCGCGTTCGCGACCACCGCGATCACCTGCTGGCCGGCGTGCTCGCAGCCCTCGATGGCCGCGGTCAGCGCACGCGGATCGAGTCTGCCGGCACGGTCGGTGTCGACCGCGATGATCGAGCGGGCGCCCAGACCGAGCAGGCTCGCGGCCTGCGTCACAGTGAAATGCGTTTGCGCCGTGCACAACACACGCCATGTGGTGGCGCTGCCTGGAAGCCCGCGCTGGCTGATGTCCCAGCCGAACCGCTCGCGCGCGTAGTTGTCCCTGGCCAGCAGCAGGCCCTGAAGATTCGACTGGGTGCCACCGCTGGTGAACACACCGTCCCCGCCGACGCCGTAGCCGAGCACCTCGCACATCCACTCGATGATGTGCTCCTCGACAGCGCTGGCGGCGGGGCCTTGGTCGAAGGAATCCATGGACTGGTTGAGAGCACTGAGCATCACCTCGGCGGCCAGTGACGAGATGGCCGGTGGGCAGTGCAGATGCGCGACATACCGGGGATTCGACACCGCCGTCGACAGCGGCACCACGTGCTGGGCGATCTCATCGAGCGCGGCCGCCAGCCCGACACCATCAGCCGGGGCCACCGGAAGGCTCCGGATCCGTTGCCGCAGCGCACCCGAGCCGGTTACCACGCCCGGTGCGGGTGAGTCGCGGAACGCGTCTGCGATGTGCCCGGCAGCCGCGGCGACAGCGTCCAGGTAGTGGTCGACACTTGTCGCGGTCAGGAATTCGGTAGCGAACGGCGACGTGGGGCGGGGGTCGATCATGCGGTCTCCGTCGGCTGCAGTCGGTCCGAGTCGCGCACGCGCGAGACTCGGTGCACGACGTCGTCGAAGATCTCCAGCACAGTGGCGATCTCGGCGGCATCGATGATCAGCGGTGGCAAGAACCGGACCACGTTGCCGTAGCGCCCGCCGGTCTCGACTATCAGCCCGGCCCGCAGGCACTCCCGCTGAATGTGCGCGGCCAATCGGGTGCTCGGCGGCGCGACACCACGGTGATCGGACGGCGCGTCGGGATCTATGATCTCGACCCCGGCCATCAGGCCGGTCGTGCGTACGTCTCCGATCAGGCCGGATCGCTGCTCGATCGCGCGCAGCCCGGAGCAGAGCAGCTCCCCCATCGCGCTGACGTGGTCGGCCAGTCCGGAGGTCGCCGCGTAGCGCAGCACGGCACTGGCGGCCGCGAACGCCATGGCGTTGCCGCGGAACGTTCCGGTGAATGTGCCCGGATCCCAGACATCGAACTGGCGGCGGATGACGAGGACCGCGATGGGGATTCCGGAACCGAGGCCCTTGGACATGGCGATCATGTCGGGTTCGATATCACTGTGTTCGAAGGCCCAGGCGCGCCCGGTCCGGTAGACACCGGCCTGGACCTCGTCCGCGATCAACGGCACCCCGGTGCGGGTGGCCGCGTGTCGCAGTGCTTGCGCCCACGGCCGCGGCGCGGGGACCACCCCACCCTCACCGAGCACGAACTCCGCCAGTACCGAGGCGGGAGCGACCAGGCCGCTGTGCGGGTTGTCGAAGGTGTCCGCGACGGCGTCGACGGCGCGCTGCACACCCGCCTCGCCGCCGACCCCGAACGGGCACCGATAGTCTTGCGGATACGGCAGGAATCGCACCGCGGGCGATAGCGCGACCTGCCTCGTGCGCAGTCCACCACCGGAACTCACCGACCTCGCCGCCCTGCTGCAGCCGTGAAACCCACCTTGCACCGCGACGTGCTCGCTACCGCCCGTCGCGATCTCGGCGACCGTCAACGCGGCCTCGATCGCATTGGCGCCGCTGGGCGAGCACAGGTGCACGACGCAGTCGTCGGCCAGTCCCCTGGGCAGGGTGGCGAGCAGGTCCTCGACGAACGCGTCCCTGGTCGGCGTGTGAAAGTCCAGTGACAGCAAGGGTTCGCCGGAATCCAGCGTGCTCCGCACGGCCTCGGTCACGACCGGATGATTCCAACCCAGCGACATGGCGCCTGCCCCGGCCAGGCAGTCGAGATACCACCGGCCGTCGATATCGCGCACCCGGACGCCATGCGCCTGCACGGGCGTGATCGGCAGACGCCGGGAATAGGTGGCCGCGCGGGACTCGTGATAGCGGGTGATCGGCGCTCGCGTCTGCGTCACCGCGCACCTCCGTTCAATTGCAGAGCGGGCCGGGACAGTAACCGCCGCAAGGTCGTCCACCATGATCGGTCGGCGGTGTGCCAGTAACCGCCGCCCGCAGGGATCGCCGTCGCCAACCTGCGTCGCGCCTCGGGTAGCGCGTGATACGGCAACCATGGGAAGAAGTGGTGGACGGCGTGATACCGCAGCCCCACCGGCGCCCATAGCTCGGACAGCAGCGGGTGCGACGTATGGTCGACGGAATCGAGGATCTGATCCGGGAACGACATCGGCCGGTTCCCGCTCTCGTAACGGTGCGACACCAGCACCCGCCACCAGTTCACAAACAACAACACCGTGATCACCGCGTACGCCTCGGCGAAACGAACGACGGGAATCACTCCGATGAGCAGGAGACCCGCGATCAGCACGCCATAGACGAAGCAGGCCGCCTCCTGGACGATCCACCGGCGCGGGATCGGACCATCGGGCAGCTTCCGCACGAACTCCGCGTCGATGGCCAGTGCCGACGCCCGAGTCAGCACGAACTCGCGCAGCGGACGGATCAGCCAGCTCAACGGAGCGAGGACGACGAACCGGATGATGAAGACCGGTAGCCCGAGAAACGCCGTGAACGGGGTGAGCAGTACCCGCCAGCGAGGCTGATCGGCGTAATCGACGTACTCGCCGTCCGATTCGGTGCCGTAAGTGCGCGACGCGTGGTGTTCCTGATGGAACTCGTAGATGAACTTCGGCGACAGCAGCGGAATCCCGACCAGCACATGCCAGACGAGCGAGAACGACCGCAGATGCTCGGCGGCATGCACGAGTTCGTGCACGAACAGCACCGCACGGTAGAGCGCCAACGCCGAAACGAGCACGCAAACGGCCGCGGTCAGCGACCATGGATTCCGCGCCGGAAACAGCACG
Source organism: Nocardia sp. NPDC023852 (assembly GCF_040639505.1). Lineage (NCBI taxonomy): Bacteria > Bacillati > Actinomycetota > Actinomycetes > Mycobacteriales > Nocardiaceae > Nocardia > Nocardia sp. NPDC023852. Next base: position 89,525 of record NZ_JBFAAB010000013.1, on the reverse strand, counting down.
AACGCCGTGGCCCCAATGGTGACCGAGGCCAGCAGATCGGCCCAGTAAACCCAAAGTTTCGGCGTTTTGAGGTCGACCATCATCCGGCGCGCCTCGGACATCGAAATACCGAGTGCCGCTTCCGATCCCGCGGTGATATGCGTTGTCACCGCACACCTCTGGCCGGTGTGGGACCGATCAGATCACCGAACATCGTGTCGAGCGGCGTCTGGGTCATACCCAGCTCGGATACCGCCCGCCCCTGGTCGTAGTACAACTGCCTGGTCAGCAACTCCACGTTCTCGGGCACCAGCAGTGACGACCGCATCGGATCGCGAGACAGCCGGGCGAAACCGGCGTTGACACGCGCGACCGGCCGCAACGCTCGACTGGGTAGCGTGCGCACCGAGCCAGGTCTCCCGACCGCGGTCAGCAGCCGGTCACCGATCTCACGGTAGGTCAGATTCGCGGTATTCAGGATGTACCGTCGACCGGCTTGCCCCTGCCGCATAGCCTTTCGCGTGCCGTCCACGAAATCGCGCACAGCGCAGACCGCGGTTCCGCCGACCGGCATCGCGCGCAGCAGCCCACGCCGAGCGGCGCCCACCATTCGGGACCACGCCCAGCGCGGATCGCCCCCCGGGGCGAACACAGCCGAGGGATTGACGACGACCGTATCGAGACCGTCAGCGGCAGAAAGATCGAGCACTAGGCGCTCGGCGGACCGCTTGGTGGTCGCATAGGCGTTGTCGGTCACCGAGTCACGCACATCGAACGTCTCGTCGGCAACTACGCCGTCGGGCGGGTACCCGATGGCGGCGATGGACGATACATGGACAAGCCGCTGTACGCCGGCGTCGACGGCGGCGCGGGCGATGTTGTAGGAGCCGAGCGTATTCACCTGCCACATCCGGTCGGCCATGCTGTCCAGCGGCACCACCACCCCGGCCAGGTGATAGACGCGGGCGACACCCTTCATCGCCGCGGCGAGGCTGCCGGGATCGGTGACGTCGCCGTAGCGAATCTCGAGCCGCGGCGCCGACATGACCGCGCCGCCGGGTTCGACGAGCGCGGCGACCGTCTCACCGCCGTCGAGGAGAGCTCGCGTGAGGGCGGCGCCCAAGCATCCGGTCGCCCCGGTCACCAGTGTCACTTCGTTCATTCGATCGCTCTCTCGTACACGCGATACCGACGTGATGGCGGTGATTTCATCTGCGCCACCAGCGCTTTCGACCAGTGGTTGTGCTCATGGATCCAGGTTGTGGTGACCTGGCGGTAACGCCCCGACAGCACCGCCTTCGCGATCTCACCGGCGACGACCCGGCCGGCTCCCAAGCCCATCTGTTCTCGCGCAACGCCGATCATCACGACGACCGCGGTGTCGACACCGCGAATCCGGTTGTCCTTCTTGCACAGCAGCCGTGCCAGCAATGGCAGGGTCAGCCGGCCCGACCGCGGCACCACCTCGTTGAGATCCGGGACCAGCATCGAGAACCCGCATGCCGTTCCGTCGATCTCCACGATGCGGATCAGCTCCGGATCCAGTACCGGCTTCAAATCGGCGGCGATCCGGCCGAACACCGGCGCACTGATCGGCACGTGCTCGGGATGATCGTGAAAGGAATCGTTGTAGATCCGCCGCAGCAGCTCGAGTTCCTCGTCGTAGCGCCGCATATCCGGAGTTCGGACCCGGATGCGCCCCGACGCCAGCACCTTATCGGCCCGCGCGACGAGCCTCTCCGCACGCTCGGCGTCCGCCTCGCGCGACCAGCGGTAGGTCGTGGTGTCGAACCGCCGACGGAAACCGCACTCTTCCAGCAGCGTGGCGTAGTAGGGCGGATTGTACGGCTGCATCACTGTCGGCGAGTGATCGAAACCATCGACCAGCAGCCCCATTTCGTGCCGTGGTGAGTAACTGTAGGGGCCGGTCAGCACGGACGCACCCTGGTCACCCGCCCAGCGCCGCGCGGTCGTCAGCAGTGCGTCGGCAACCCCGACGTCATCGACGCTGTCGAAGAAGCCGAAGAAGCCGTAATCGCCGTAGCGGTGCACATATTCGTGATCGATCGTCACCGCCACCCGGCCAACCGGCTCATTCCCGCCTCGATAGGCAACGAAGTGTGCGATATCGGCCTCGGCATGGAACGGATTCGATGCGGCACGCATCCCGTCGGCCACGCCCCGGCGCAGCGGTGGCCGCCACACCGGATCCGCGGCGTGGACCAGCCAGGGTAGATTCACGAAATCTCGCCTGCCGCGGCGGGTATCCACGGCGCGGACCACCACGCCAGAAATCCGGTTCCGAACAATCTCGACGTTGTCGATGGTCATTGCTTGGGCTGCACGATTCCGAGATCGTAGGCCAGCTCAGGATTGCCCTTGCTCTTCCACAGCGCACCGTCCATGTAGAAGTGATGGAAGACGAAGGTCAGCGGAATGACACCGAGCAGAATCGTATCCAGCTGGCCGGTGACAATGCCCACCGCCGCGAAACCCAGCACATAGAGCGGCAGCGCACGGCGGCTGGACAACCTGGCCAGCAGCAGCTTCCGCTCCTTCGGATCCGCGGACAGCTGGAAACGCGTGTTGTTTCGAGTCCAGTTGATCAGGTGATATTGCAGGCTGTGCGTGGTCGTCGCGATCAGGATGAGCGCGAACAAGTCCGAAACCAGCAGGTATGAAAGGTTGTACGACACGACCGCCAGACCGAACGTCGCCCATGACATCGCAGGCAGCGCCCGCCCCCCTGAACGGTGCAGCAGTACCTGCTCACGCACGAACAACCCGATCAGCACCGCGGCCACGCCAAAGCCTGCGAGGACGAGAGGCAACGGGATGGGTGGCGTCGGCACCCGCAGATCGGAGAACGGCAGGCGATGACCGAGTACCACGTACTCGGAGAATCGCAGACCCTCACTCGCCCGATACACCGCGGGGGCAAGGGATCCCGCGAACAACGCGTACTTCACCAGCTTGCGACCCGACCGGTATCCGTTCTTCGACGCGTAGATGTTGATGATGCCGAAGTGCTGTTTGAGCACATGGAACACCTGCCAGTACGCCCACACGGCGACCACAATCGCCGTCCAACCGGTGAACATCAGCGAACCGACCAGGGCGGCAACGACAAACCAGCTGATCAGGTAATGCCGTCCGTAGCGTTCTCGCTCCCGCGGATCCAGCCACACCCGCGCCGATGTCGCCATGACATGCGGATAGTCCGACAGCACCGAGAACCCGACCGCAGCGACCAGGAACGCACCCTTGTGCGCGGTGGTCAGCGACAGCACAACCGACAGCAACGCGCCCAGACCCAGCACAAGGAAGACATCGACGCGCGGGCTCACGAACCACCCCGACCGCGCGGGCCTCTCCGCACGCATCCTCGATTCATCGACGACGGATGACATGTGTTCCTCCCAAACAGAAACGGAATGAGCCCGCGCTCCGAGCGCCCGTCCCCCAATACGCGCTGCCCGCACGGCAAATGCATCGACCAGCGCACGCCACTGTGCGCGGGTGGTCCGCTCGCGACACCGCCTGCGATGACACGACCCGCGCGCGCCTCTGCGCAGCGAGACGAAACTCCTTGCACCAGGCGGAATATCACGCCCATACTTGCCAGAATTCCGGCAGCGAACTACCGCGCAGAATCATAGAGGATATTGATCACCGTTTTCAACAGCAAGCTGAAAGTTACCTGAGAAGCACGGGTACCGTTCCAGAAGCGAGGTGCACCGGCAGGGGGAGACATCAAGGGTCGAGAGAATTCTCGTCGCAGGTCAGCCCTCGGGATAGCGGTGAACAACTGCTGGCTCCGTTCGCTGCGACAACCTGTCCGACAGCACGTGCCCGGGCCAGCGATGACCCCGAAACAGCATCCGGCGCCGGAATGCGGGCGGCCTCGCTCCGGCGCGTCCCTTAAGCTGCCCACAGCGGGATCGCGCAGTCCCGCAGGATGCGGTCCGTGGCAGAGCGGCCCAATGCAGACCGGTGCGCGAAGGAACCTCGCGCACCGGTTCGGTGGTAAGGAGCGGTCCTGCTCCGAAACCGCCCGCGGGTTCGAATCCCGCCGGTCACCGCATCCGCTGAAGCCTTCATCGCAGGCCGGTCCCGATCAGGTCATCTCGTGGGAGTGTTCGACGCCCGTATCTCGGTCCGTGCGGGGATGATGAGGACCGTGGCCAATGATCCGAACGCCCCTGACATCAAGCCCCGCAGCCGTGACGTCACCGACGGGCTGGAGAAGACCGCCGCCCGCGGAATGCTGCGCGCGGTCGGCATGGGCGACGAGGATTGGGAGAAGGCTCAGATCGGAGTGGCCTCCTCGTGGAACGAGATCACTCCATGCAACCTCTCGCTCGACCGGCTCGCCAGGGCCTGCAAGGACGGGGTGTTCGCCGGTGGCGGCTATCCCATGCAGTTCGGCACCATCTCGGTCTCCGACGGCATCTCCATGGGCCATGAGGGGATGCACTTCTCCCTCGTGTCACGTGAGGTGATCGCCGACAGTGTCGAGACGGTGATGCAGGCGGAGCGTCTCGACGGCTCGGTACTGCTCGCGGGCTGTGACAAATCGCTGCCCGGCATGCTGATGGCGGCGGCCCGTCTGAACCTGGCGAGCGTGTTCCTGTACGCCGGTTCCATCCTGCCCGGAATCGCGAAACTGTCCGACGGCAGCGAGCGCGAAGTGACCATTATCGACGCGTTCGAGGCGGTCGGCGCCTGCTCGCGTGGGCTGATGAGCCGAGAGGACGTGGACGCCATCGAACGGGCCATCTGCCCGGGCGAAGGCGCATGCGGAGGGATGTACACCGCCAACACCATGGCCAGCGCGGCCGAGGCGATCGGCATGTCGCTACCAGGCAGCGCGGCGCCACCCGCCACCGACCGCCGCCGCGATGGCTACGCCAGGAGAAGTGGCGAGGCCGTGGTGGAGTTGATCCGGCGCGGGATCACGACGTCGGACATTCTCACCAAGGAGGCCTTCGAGAATGCCATCGCGGTCGTAATGGCATTCGGCGGCTCTACCAACGCCGTTCTGCACCTGCTGGCGATCGCGCACGAGGCGAACGTCGAACTGACGCTGGATGATTTCGCCCGTGTCGGTCGCCGAGTGCCGCACCTCGCCGATGTCAAACCCTTCGGCCGGCACGTGATGACCGACGTGGATCGGATCGGCGGCGTGCCGGTGATGATGAAGGTGCTGCTCGATGCCGGGCTCTTGCACGGGGACTGTCTGACCGTCACGGGGCGGACGGTGGCGGAGAACCTGGCCGACATCGCCCCTCCGGATCCCGACGGCAAGGTGGTCCGGGCCATGGCTTCGCCGATCCACCCGACCGGCGGCATCACCATTCTCGCCGGGTCACTCGCGCCCGGCGGCGCCGTCGTCAAGTCGGCGGGATTCGACTCCGACGTGTTCGTCGGCACGGCACGGGTTTTCGACCGCGAGCGGTCGGCAATGGACGCTCTCGAAGACGGCACCATTTCGGCGGGCGATGTAGTGGTCATCCGGTACGAGGGACCGAAGGGCGGTCCGGGAATGCGTGAGATGCTGGCGATCACCGCGGCCATCAAGGGTGCCGGATTGGGCAAGGACGTACTGCTGCTCACCGACGGCCGGTTCTCCGGCGGCACCACGGGACTGTGCGTCGGGCATGTCGCGCCGGAGGCGGTCGATGGTGGTCCGATCGCGTTCGTGCGCGACGGTGACCAGATCCGGCTCGATGTCGGCGCGGGCACCCTCGACCTGTTGATCGACGCCGAGGAACTCGCGCACCGCGGGAAGGGATGGGAACCGTTGCCGATCCGCTACACCCGCGGAGTACTCGCCAAGTACTCCAAGCTGGTGGGCTCGGCGTCGCACGGCGCCGTCTGCGACTGAGGCCGAGCGGTAGCCGTAGCGCCAACAGCTGGCCGGGACTCGGCGTTCTGGTCGGTGAAGCGCCCGATCGGTCTACCGTTTGGCATAGTCGGCGAAGCCCTGCCAGTCGAGCATGACGCAGGGTTCGTCTCCGACAACCCAGGCGTCGTGACCGGGTGCTGCGATCATGAAGTCACCTGGCCCGTATTCCTGTTGCTCGCCATCGTCCATAGCCACCACCATCCGCCCCGAGATGCAGTAACCGATGTGGGACGCCTGACAGCTGTCGGTCTCGGCGATCGGCTTGACGTGGACCGACCACCGCCAACCGGGTTCGAACACTGCCCGGCCTACCGGGCCGTTCTCGAGGTTGACGAGATCGAGTTTGCCCTTACCCTGCTCGAAGGGTCGGGTCTCCTCCGGCGAATCGAAACTCTTGCGCACCAGACCAGACATGACTTTTCTCCTCTGGGATCCAGTCGCGAGTAATGAGGTAGTCGTAGACCTCGTACCTGCGAACCTCCGGTGGCGTGTCGGTGCCGACCTCCTTTGCGAAGGGGCCAGTACGCTGCGGCCCCATCTCCCGAAGCAACACCCATCTGCTCTGCAGTGTCGTCTGAGATCCACGCACGCCAAAAATTCAAAAAGTGATGCGTATCACATCTTATTTCACCGAATTCGCTAGCCGCAAGGTAACCAATAACCATGCACCACCAGATGGATCTGGCGGCTGCCGCGCGCACTCAACCAGCAGGGTTCGGCGCAACCCGCCAGAGCAGATGATCGACGAGCTGGGCGAGCGTCGCCGCGAGAGACATCAGCCGAGAGCGGATCGACAGAACCTTGTCGGCAGACCGACGGCTGACACGTCGGCAGATCGACGGCTGACACATCGGCAGATCGACGGCATATTCGTCGGCAGATCGACGGCTGGTACTTATAATTCTTCCATGCGACAAGCCGTCGAGTACCTGCCCCGACGAGCCGCCGGACTGATCGAGGAGGCGCTCTCGGACACGCGCGTCGTCATCATCAACGGCGCACGTCAATCCGGTAAAAGTACGCTTGCCGATCGGTGTCTCGGAGATCGCCCTGACGCTGTGAAGCGGTACCTCGACGACCCTCGAACCCGAGCCTCCGCCGCCGCCGACCCGATCGCATTCCTGGATGCCCCTGGGACCATGCTGATCGATGAAGTACAGCGAGTTCCCGAACTCTGGCTGGCCATCAAGAACATCGTCGATCGCGACCCACGGCCGGGGCGGTTCCTGCTGACCGGCTCTGCGCGTCTGCTGAGCCTCAGCGAACTCTCAGACGCCCTGCCCGGCCGCTCGGAGACCCTGGAACTCTTCCCGCTGTCGCAGGGCGAAATACTCGGCACACCCGAGGGATTCATCGATGCGGCGTTCGCCGAAGGCGCTCGGTTGCGGACCGCTCCGTCGGATCTGCGCCGCCGAGACTATATGGCGATCGCCGCACGAGGCGGATATCCCGAAGCCGTCAGGAGGATCAATCCCCGGCGCCGTGCCCAGTTCTTCAAGTCTTACCTCGACGACATCATGAGCCGTGACGTCCATCAGGTCGCCGATATCCAACGCAGCTCCGATATGCGCCGACTTGTCTCAACCCTGGCCGCACAAAGCGGTGGTCTGCTCAACTACAGCCGACTGTCGTCAGATCTGGGCGTCCCGGTCACCACTGTCCGCGAATACATCGGCCTGCTGGAAGTCGTCTATCTGATCCGGCTGATCCCCGCGTGGTCCGCCAACGCCACCGCACGGGCGATCGCCACACCGAAGCTCGTCTTCAACGACTCCGGCCTCGCCGCTCATCTGCTCTCCGGCATAACCAACGATGCCACCACCGGCGGGCTCATCGAAACCTTCGTACTCGGCGAACTCGCCCGTCAGCTCGCCTGGAGCCAGACCATGACCCGGCTGCTCCACTATCGTGACCGGGACGGCTATGAAGTCGACGTGATACTCGAAGACAACGCGGGCCGCATCGTGGCCATCGAGGTGAAGGCCGCCGAAACGGTGCGGACCGACGATTTTCGAGCCCTGCGCATCCTGCAGCGCCGCCTCGGCGCCCGATTCCACGCAGGCTTCGTTCTCTACTGCGGCGACCAGCAACTCCCCTTCGGCGATGGCCTGTCGTGCGTACCGATCAATGCTCTGTGGACAACCTCGCAGCCTGACTTGGCGGCGGGACAGAGCTAGCTCCGCCGCATGGCCCGGCCCTTCCCACGCCGAAACGACAGTGCCCGTCTCGCCAGGTCGGTCGCCTGGCGAGACGAGCACTGTCGTCAAAAACGGGACTCCCTAGGACTCGCGTCCCGCGGTTGACGCGGTCCGCTTGGTGCGGGCGCGACGGCGCTCGGCCTGCAGTTCGGCGAGTTCTTGCTCGAGGATATCGGCGACGCGGAACGAACCGGTGTCGTAGATATCCGGCGGGCGGACATCGGACGTGGTGTTGTCCTTACCGTTCTTGACATCGACTGTTCCGGTGCCACTCTTGGCTTCCGTGACCGGGCGGGTCGTGGCGCCGACGCCGGTGACCACCGGCAGCGCGGCGGTCGGGGCTTCGGAGTCGGACATCGAGGGGCGTGGCTTTGCCGAAGCCGTCTGCCGGACAACAGCTTTAGCGGTAGCCGGCTCTTCGATGAGCGCTCGCGCCGCCGGACGATCGTCGACCTTGGTCGCCGGTGCGACGGGCCCGCTGTCCACGTCGGCCTTCTTGCCGTTGGCTGCCATGGCAGGCTTGGTCTTCGCGGCCACCGACGCGTCGAAATCGTCGACCCGCACCGGCACTGTGGGACGAGTCTCGAAGTCATCGATCGCGTCGAGCGCCGCGATGGTGTCGGGCAGCACCGGTTTCCGGGGTGATTCGACCGGAGTGCGCTTCTTCTCGGCCTTCACCATGGCGACGGGAGCGGGACGCTCGGGATCTGCCGGTGCGCCATTGGTTTCGACGATCGCGTCCTCGATGTCGGCCTCCGGGATCACCTCCACCTCGGCCGGCGGCTCCGGATGCGCTTCGACGTCGGGCTGATCGTGCGCTGCGCCCGGCGCCGTCACTTCCGCGGGAACAGGCATGCGGTATCTGGGCAGCGTGAGCCGAATCTGCTCGGCCGGGTCGGGCAGATCGCGGACCTGCTCGGTGGCCCTGGCGATGGCGAGGCCGTAGCGGGCGCTGGCGGCGTCGTGGATGAGCAGCGCGACACCGATCATCACCGGCGCGATGGCGTGCACAGCGGCGTCGTACCACGCGCCCGCCCGCAGGTAGGGGTAGGTGTTGAGGCTGACCGTCAAGGACAGCAGGGCGACTTCGGCCGCGGCGACCTGACGGCGGTTGTCGATGACGCCCCATTCGGCGACCTTGTTGGTGCCGATCATGATGATGATCAGGCAGACGCTGATCATGCCTTCGAGGAGATAGCTGAACCAGTACAGCGGATCGGCCGCGCCGCCGGGCGCGATGTTGTGCTGGACGTTGACCGCCGACCACAGCATGCCCGCGGCCACCACCCCGGCCAGCGCGCGCAGCGACCACGACCGGTGCCGGTAGAGCGAGGCCAGTTTCGCGTGCGGGCTGGATTCTCGTCGCTGCGCGGCAATCGCCTTGCGGGCGAGCAATAGATCTCGCATGTCGGCCTTCTCGATCGCTTCGGTGGTCTGCCTGGCACGGTCGGATGCCGCGGCGGCAGCCTGCGCCTCTTTCCAGCGCTGTCCGCGCTCCTGCGTGCGAATCCGTTCGGCGAGGTCACGTTCGGCATACAGCTCGTCCTCCGACAACGCCTCGGTGAGCGCGGGATCGAACTGGTAGGCGAGCCGTCCCCGGGCCTTTTCGACCCGTCTCGCCAGCTGTGTGACCTCGTCCTCGATGGGATGTTCGATGACCATCAGCGCTCCCCGCACGGGAGATTCGATGGCGGACAAGTGATCACGTATGGCAACGGCACATCCCATTCATAGTCGATGTACCGCTGCCAGCGAAACTATTCATTTGTCGAGACGAGGAACAATTCGGCGTGCCGCGGACGACACACGCGTCGCCGCGCGATTCCACGGTCGTGAGATCCACGTGTGATCAGGCAGGGAGGCAGTGGAATGGCATGCCCGCGCCATAATTCGGCGTCCATGCACGTGGTTGGCGGCGTTGCGGCCGTCCAGCCGCGACAACCACGCGCAGCCGGGTCGGCTCCGGCAGGTCGCGGCCCTTACCATCCTGCTCATGAATCAGCCGATGCCGCCGCCGCAGCAGCCGTACCCAGCACAGCAGCCCTACCCCCCGCAGCCATCGCAGCAGCCGGGACCGCAGTTCCCGATCCTGGTCTCCACCATGAACGACGTGCCCGGCCAGGAGATCGTCCGGGTGTTCGGCGAGGTGGCCGGGCTGACAGTGCGTAGCCGCAGCTTCGGCTCGAACTTCAGCGCCGGTTTCCGCTCCCTGGGCGGCGGCGAGATCCCCGAGTACACCCAACTCCTCTATCAGTCCAGGCACGAAGCGATCATGCGGATGTGCCAGCACGGCATGTCGTTCGGAGCCAACGCGGTGATCGCGATGCGCTTCGACTGCAATGAGATCGCGGGCACGATGAGCGAGGTCGCAGCCTACGGCACGGCGGTGCTGATCAGGCCGGCGCAGTAGCGGCCGAGCGCGCTACTCCTAGGTCGAGGATGGGCAGCTCGGCGATTCGGCGTCGATCTCCGTGCTGCGCGGGGCTATCGGACTACCGGTCGGACGGGCCGCGCTTGTGATCGCCGAACGGTTCATCGCGTTCCCGCACCGCTTCGCGGAAACCGGCTGTGGCAGCACGTGCTTGGAAGGCGTAGCCCTCCCTGGTGTGCCGGGAGATGCCATCGAACACCGTGCTGATCATGCCGGAGTTCGCGACGCCCTGTGCGTACAGCGCCGAGTTGAGCGCCAGCTTGGCCATCATCAGCTGATTGATCGGCATGCGGGCGATTCGCGCGACGAATTCCTCGGTGCGCTGGTCTAGTTCGTCGGCGGGGCACGACTCGACTGCCAGTCCCCATTCGGCTGCCTGCTTTCCCGTGATGCAGTCGCCGGTGAACAGCAGGCGCTTGGCGCGCTGGTCACCGAGCCGGTGCGCCCACATGCCCGCCGCGGGAACACCCCAGACGCGGGTGGGCGGGTAGCCGATCTTCGTATCGTCGGCACAGATGATCTGGTCGGCGAACAGGGCGATGTCGCTGCCGCCCGCGACGGCGAAGCCGTGCAGCTTGGCCACCGTCGGCTTGTTCGCCTGCAGCAGGCTCGCGAAGCCGCGGTTGAAGCGGCTCATCATCGCATAGTCGATCATCGGGTCCCAGGTCTGCGCCGGATTGTGGTTGCGTCCCTGCACCGTCGGATCGACGACCGTCCCCGCCACATCGTCGGGACCGCCGCTCACCACGAAGCTCTGCTCGGCGAACATACTCAGGTCGTATCCGCCGCAGAATCCCTTACCGCGCCCCGACAGCAGGATCACGTGCACCCGGGGATCGAGATCCGCACGCTCGACGGCGTGCGCCAGGTCGGGCGGGGTGTCCGGCGTGATCGCATTGCCCTTGTCCGGGCGGTTGAAGGTGATCCGCGCGATGCGGCCGTCCCGCTCGTAGGTCAGCGTCCGGTATTCCCGGTCGCTCTCCGGCTGCGGACGATCCGTCCAAGGTGAGTCGGGAGTTTCGGACCAATTCCGATACCACGCGCCCGGCCCGACATCGGCTGGGGTGCCACTGTCTGTCACTGATTTTTCCCTTTCGATGGCGACCGATACCCGATATCGGCAGTCTGTCCGATCAACCATTTGACAGTCAATAGTGACTGTGAAAATATCGGCCCGGCGAAAGGAGCCGGATGGCGGGAAAACGCGAGGAGCAGAAGCGAGCGACCCGTGTCCACATCCTCGACGCCGCCGCGGGCCTGTTGGTCGATCGGGGCTACTCCGCGCTGTCCACGCTGGCCGTGCAGCGCGCGGCAGGCGTAACCCGCGGCGCCCTGCTGCACCACTTCCCCACCTTCGCGGCGCTGGTTTCGGAACTCGTCGCGCATCTGGTCGCCCGCAACGAGGCCGCGGTCCACGAGGTGGCGGCCCAGCTCGACAACAGCTCCAACCCGGTAATGCGCGCCCTGACCGCGCTGCACGAGTCGATGACCCGCCCGGCCGCGCAGGCCGAATTCGAATTGTGGGCGGCCGCGCGTACCGATCCGGCGCTCGCCGTGGCGCTGCGCGATGCGGAACGACGAGCCGGACGCGACCTACACCGCGTGATCGACACACTGTTCGGCCCGCGGATCATCGACCATCCGCGTTATCCCGCGATCCGCGACCTCACCGTCGCGATACTGCGCGGAACAGCACTCGCACGGCCGCTGCACGCGACCGGACACTCGGCCACGACAACCGTCGACCAATGGGCCGAGGCCATCGACATCCTGATCACGCCCCCGATGCAGCACCAATCCGACAAATAACACCGCACCTACAAGTGTGATATGAGTCACTTATGGCGATAATTGTGCCGTCTCGCACACCGCCGCTATTCTGGCTGAACATTTGAGACCAATGAGTCTCAATACCGCCTTCGACGGGCCTGGTCCGACCACCGCATGGCACTGGCGAAGGCCGATTCCTGCCGGGCAGCGCCCTGCGGCGCGTGGAGTATCAGGAGCGAACGCCATGCGATCGAAGTTGATGTCGGCGGCCGTCGGAATCGCGGCGATGCTGTCCTGCGTCGGCCCGGGCGTCGGGCCCGCCGCCGCCGACCCGGGGTGCCCGAGCGTGTACGTGGTGGCGATCCCAGGAACGTGGGAGACCACCGATCGGCCGGAAGGCGACGGGCCAGGGCCCGGGATGCTCGCGGCGGTCACCAACGGACTGCCCACCACGGCGCGCGTGGACTACGTCAGCTATGCGGCGACGGCATTCCCGTGGGAAAGCGAGGTCTACGGGGCCTCCAAGCGCGAGGCCGTGGACAGCGCGCGCGGCATGATCGCGGCGATGGCCCACCAGTGCGGCGCGGCCAGGATCGCGCTCGTCGGGTACAGCCAGGGCGCGGACGCCGCGGGTGATCTCGCCGCGGAGATCGGCACCGGCCTCGGCGTCGTACCACCGCACCGGATCGCCGCGGTCGGTCTCATTTCCGACCCGCGCCGCTCGCCCGCCGACGCGCTGGTCGGCCCCCCGGTCCCAGGCGCGGGCGCGGGCGGCCCCCGGATCGGCGGGTTCGGCTTCGTCAGCCCACAGACCCGTACCATCTGCGCGATCGGGGACCTCTACTGCGCCACCGCCGCGGACGATTTCGTGACCCGCTTCGCGGGCTTCCTGGCCCAGACCTCCCATCCTGAGCCAGCCAACATCTGGCGCTACCAGCTCGAAATGGGCGCGATCATCGGCGATCTCATGACCAACGGCGGGATCACGCTGCTGCAGAACCAGCTTTCGGAGTCGGCCAACCAGGAACGGGCTCGCCTGTTCGACGAGTTCTACCGCTCCCAGGCGCACACCCGCTATGGCAGCTATCCGGTCGGCGGCGGAAAGACCGCGCTGTCCTGGATGCACGACTGGCTGAGCTCGGTGGCCTGAACTCCGGTTTCACCTCATGAGGAGGTCAGCCGCCGGCCGACCGCACCGAGCCCATCCGCGACGGCGACCTGCTGGGCGGGCGTGAGCACGTCGACGAGCACCCGGCGAACCGTGGCGATATGACCGGGGGAGATCTTCGCCAGACGATCCCGGCCCGCGTCGGTGAGGACGGCGATGACGCCGCGCACGTCCGTCGGGCATGCCTCGCGCACCAGCAGTCCAGCCTTCTCCAGCTGCGTCACGTGGTAACTCAGACCACTCTTCGAGGTGTAGAGCGCCTCGGCGAGTTCGGTCATCCGCAAGTTGCCTCCCGGCGCGTCCGCGAGCCGGACCAGGACCTCATACTGCGTGTGCGACAGCCCCTCCTGTTTGAGATGGCGTTCGACCTCGCGAGCGACGAGCGCTCCCGCCGCGAGGAAGTTCCGCCAGACCTCCCTCTCGCGCGCGTTCAACCACTGCGGATCCATGATCCCCACTCTAGTCTTCTTGTTCAAATTTGAACGGATTTCTCCAGTCCCGTTCGATGTTCACATTTGAACCGCTAGCGATCCGAACCGCGCCCTCCGTGGCGTGCGCGGCCATCGCTTGGTGTACGGCGTCGCATCGGTGATCCTCGCACTCCTGGTCGCGGGCACCTTCCTGCTGCTGCGCACCTGACCCGCGCAGGCGTGTCCGGCCGCGACGTGGAACGAGCCCGCGTCGCGGCCTCGCATCACCTGATTCGCATCACCTGATTCGCAGTGCCGTCAGCCGCCACCCCGCGGATCGGGTGCGTGTGATGCGCGCCGCCAGCGCGAAATGCCGCCTGCCGCGGGCATATCCGGCGCAGACCTCGGCAGTCTTGGCGTCCACCAGTGTCACGCTCACCCGGGTCGGCACCGCGACACCGAGCGATCGGCCCGGCACGAGATCGGCGCCGATCAAGGTGCGCACCGCGGCGATCACCGTCGGGTCGGCCACCCCGGCCAGCTGCGACACCGACCTTCTTCGGTCGAGCACCTCCAACGCGACCCGCACCGCCGCCTCGGCGAAATGCCGGGCCGCCAAGGGGTTTTCGTGGTCACCCGAAGTGTCACCCACATGCCCCTTGCGCATCGCGTGTCGAACACCCGCGCCCGCCCGTCCCGAATCGGCGACGGGCGCGCGGGTCCGACATGACAACTCGCGCGCCGCCGGTTTCCGCGCCACCCGCTCGACTTCGGCACCGCGACGACTTTCCAACGGCGGTTCCGGATTCGGAGCAGGCGACAGCCAATCGCGATATCCAGCCATATGACACCCCTTCGACCCCATTGCTACAACTCTGTGGCGGTCATTCTGCGGACACGCGACAGGATGTCGCGGGTAGTCGGCTACCCGATTCCGGTCACGCTTCTACGCCACCGAACTCGACACGGGCGCTCAGGTCACCCACCATCTGACCACCTGGCAGGTGACCTGACCGCCGGATACCTGCCGTAACCGACGCCACACCGCAGCGGCGGGAATAGCAGGGCACTCCCGCCGGTTGCCTTGGTTGCCATATCCACCAATTGCTGTAAGACTGGGAATCGAGGAGGCATCGTGCAGTTCGGGATTTTCACAGTCGGTGATGTGACAACGGATCCAACCACCGGCCGGACGCCGAGTGAGCACGAGCGCATCACGGCGATGGTGACGATCGCGCGCAAGGCCGAAGAGGTCGGTCTGGACGTGTTCGCCACCGGCGAACACCACAACCCGCCGTTCGTGCCGTCGTCGCCGACGACGATGCTCGGCTACATCGCGGCGCGGACCGAGCGGCTGCAGTTGTCCACCGCGACGACCCTCATCACCACGAATGATCCGGTAAAGATCGCCGAGGACTTCGCGATGCTGCAGCACCTGGCCGAGGGCCGCGTCGACCTGATGCTCGGCCGCGGTAACACCGGGCCGGTATATCCCTGGTTCGGCAAGGACATACGCGACGGGATCCCGCTGGCGATCGAGAACTACCACCTGCTGCACCGGCTCTGGCGCGAGGACGTGGTCGACTGGGAGGGCAAGTTCCGCACGCCGCTGCAGTCGTTCACCTCGACTCCGCGCCCGCTGGACGGCGTGCCGCCTTTCGTTTGGCACGGCTCGATTCGCAGCCCTGATATCGCCGAGCAGGCGGCCTACTACGGCGACGGGTTCTTCGCGAATAACATCTTCTGGCCGAAGGAACACTTCCAACGGCTGATCGCGCTATACCGGCAGCGGTATGAACACTACGGACACGGCTCGGCCGACCAGGCAATCGTCGGCCTGGGCGGACAGGTGTTCATGCGCAAGAACTCCCAGGACGCGGTCCGCGAGTTCCGCCCCTACTTCGACAACGCGCCGGTGTACGGGCACGGCCCTTCACTGGAGGAGTTCACCGAGCAGACGCCGCTGACCGTGGGCAGCCCGCAGGAAGTCATCGACAAGACGCTCACCTTCCGCGAGTCGTTCGGCGACTACCAGCGCCAGCTGTTCTTGATGGACCATGCGGGCCTTCCGCTGAAAACGGTGCTGGAGCAACTGGATCTACTGGGCGATGAAGTGGTCCCGGTGCTGCGCAAGGAATTCGACGCGCGGCGACCGGCCCACATTCCGGACGCGCCGACGCACGCGTCCTTGGTTACCGCACGCGACGCCGCACTGGAGACAACCCGATGACCCGCATCGCCGTCGTCTCCGCTGGCCTGTCCCAACCCTCGTCGACCAGGCTGTTGGCCGATCGCTTGGCCGCGGCCACCGACCGCGCGCTGGCGGCATCCGGCGGGGGCGCGACATTCGACATCGTCGAAGTGCGTGGCCACGCCCACGATCTGGCCAACAACCTGCTGACCGGATTCGCGGCGGGCGGACTGCGGGAGGTGCTCGACACCGTCGTCACGGCCGACGGCCTGATCGCCGTCACACCGATCTTCAACGCCTCCTACAGCGGCTTGTTCAAAACATTTTTCGATGTGCTGGAACCGGATTCGCTCCGTGGGATGCCGGTGCTGATCGGCGCGACCGGCGGCTCCTCGCGGCATTCCCTCGCGCTCGAGCACGCGGTGCGACCGATGTTCGGCTACCTGCGCGCGATGGTCGTGCCGACGTCGGTCTACGCGGCGTCGGAAGACTGGGCGTCGGCGGACGCGGACGGGCTGCGTTTCCGAATGGACCGCGCCGCAGCAGAATTCGCGACAGCGCTCGGCAATGCTCGACGCACTACCGATCCGTACGAAGACCCGGTACCGTTCGCACAGCTGCTCGGCACCCCCTGACCTCCCACCGACATCCACAAAGCCAACGCACCCCCAAGTAATTTAATTCTCAACTATATGAGGAGAACGATATGACGACCGGAACCGCCAACACCCTGACCGCGGGCACCTGGGCCATCGATCCCACCCACTCCACCCTCGGCTTCTCGGTGCGCCATCTGATGGTCAGCAAGATTCGCGGCCGCTTCACCGACTTCTCCGGCAAGCTGGTCATCGGCGAGGACGGAACCGCCTCGGCCGAGGCCGAGATCCGGGTCGACTCGGTCACCACCGACAACGAACAGCGCGATGAGCACCTGCGCACCGCGGACTTCTTCCATGCCAAGGACTTTCCGGTAGCCACCTTCAAGTCCACCAGGTTCCGGGTGAAGGGCGAGGACTTCGTGGTAGATGGCGAGTTCACCATCCGCGGCGTCACCAAGCCGGTCTCGCTCGACGTCGAGTTCCTGGGCGTGAATCCCGGCATGGGCCATGGCCCGGTCGCGGGATTCGAGGCCAAGGCCGTGATCAACCGCCGCGACTTCGGCATCACCATCGACATGCCGCTGCCCGACGGCGGAGCGGTGATCGGCGACAAGATCACGCTGAGCCTCGAGGTCGAGGTCGGCTCGCAGTCCTGACCGACCGGACGTTCCCGCAGGTGTTCGGAGCTCCTGCGGGAATGTCCTTCCGGTCAGAACAAAGTCATCGGCTCGGTCGGCGTCGGCTCGGGGAGCGGATCGAGCTCGGGCAGCCGCGCACGGACCTCGTCGTGAAAAAGGCGGGCCAGGCCCAATGCCTCGGCGTTGTCCGGAGTATGCAAGAACACCGTCGGCGACCTGCCTTCGCGCAGCCATTCGGTGACCACGCCGACCCACTGTTGCCAGCCCTCGACAGTCCGTGCGATGTCGTCGCGGCCGTGATACCGCACAATCGGATACTCCGTCAGCGCACGCATCCGGCGCGGCAGGCGTGGCTTCTTCGCCGCCGCCTCCTGCTCGCCCGCGCTGGTAGGCGGACCGTCGAAAAGCACTGTGGTATCGAACGGTATCCACTCGGCGCCGACTCGGGACAGGACATACTCCAGCCTGTGCGCCGCCTGCTGGTCGGCGAAGAACGCGGGATGGCGAACCTCTACGGCGGGCCGGTAGGCCGCAGGCAGCTGCCGCAGGAATCCGGCCAGCGCGCCGAGATCGGTCGGGCCGAACGAGCTGGGCAGCTGGACCCACAACGCGTGGATACGCTCGCCGAGCGGCTCCATCGAGGTGCGGAACGACCGCAGTGCTTCGCCGGCGTCGATCAGCCTGCGCTCATGCGTGATCGGCTTGGGCAACTTGATCACGAATCGGAATTCGGGATCGGACTGAGCTGCCCACGATTCCACCGTGCGACGCGACGGCGTCGCGTAGAACGTCGTATTGCCCTCGACCGCGTTGCACCATGTGGCGTACCAGCGCAGCCGCTCCCCCTGCGCGAGCTGACGCCCCTGCCATGCCGTGTGCGTCCACATCGCACATCCCACGTGAAGCCGCATACTCGCGACGCTAACGTAGGCAGCCGACGTAAGCGGCTTCGCGCGACACCCGCGATTTCCCAGAGCGGCTCGAACCGCCCACGGCTCCGACCGCAATCGACCGAAAGTCGACTTCACCGCTCGCTTCCACTTGCCCATCCCGGACCCGAATCAGAGCGAAGCAATCTGGCAGTTCACGAACTCAGACATCGAGAGGGCTTTCACCAGACGGCTGCCCCAGCACCGCGATTTCTGACGAAACTTATCGCCCAGCAATAGAATCGGCGTGACCGATGGGGACTACGACGTATGACGCGACCAGCGCCACACCACAACGATGCCGGGATCCGCTCCTTCCTCGGTATCGGCCGCATGGCCACGCTCGCCGGAATCGACTACGACACCCTTCTGCGCTGGCGCCACTGCGGCCCGGTGTGGGTGCCTTCGCCGGACATTCAGATCGGCCGCTGGCCTGGGTGGTCGCAGCCGTGTGTCGAGCACTGGATCGCGGTGGACCACGAACCATTCCGCAGGCCCGAATGCCGGCGCTTCGCGGACACCGCGGAGATGCGCCGTGCGTACCGGGTCAACTGGATCACGCTGTGGCTGTGCATCGGTGACGGGACAATCCCCGCCCCGGTTGTGTGGGTGGACGGTCGACCCGGCTGGCGGCGCTGACAACCCACCACATCCACCGCGATGTCTTCGCCTGCGAGCCGATCAGTGCGGGACGCCGCCGTCATCATCGCTTCCGACGATCCTGATGACGTGCTTGGTCGAACTCAATGCCGGGATCACGGTCAACCTGTTCGTCGATGATCGCCGACCCGGACACACCGAGGTCCGAATTGTCCGAGATACTCGGGATACCACCGAAGCAAGGAGAAATGCCGCTGTGTCCGCACGATTGGACTCTCAGTACCGCACCCGCGCGGTGACTTCGCTCGGCGATTCCGAGATCGACGTGCTGGTCATCGGCGGCGGTGTGGTCGGCTCGGGCGCCGCTCTCGACGCCGCCTCCCGCGGCCTGACCGTGACCCTGGTAGAGGCCAGGGATTTCGCGGCGGGCACCTCGAGCCGCTCCAGCAAGCTCATCCACGGCGGCCTGCGCTACCTGGAGCAGCTCGACTTCTGGCTGGTGCGTGAAGCGTTGAAGGAGCGCGGCCTGCTGCTGCACCGCCTCGCACCACACCTGGTGCGGCCGGTGCCGTTCCTGCTGCCGCTGCGACATCGGGTGTGGGAACGGGCCTACATCGGTGCGGGCGTCGCGCTGTACGACACCATCGGTGGCGCCCGCGCAGTGCCCATGCACCGGCACGTTTCCCGCACACGCGCACTGGAATCGGCGCCCGCGCTGCGTCCCGATGCGCTGACCGGCGCCATCCGCTACTTCGACGCCCAGATCGACGACGCCCGCCACACCATGATGCTCGCGCGCACCGCGGCCCAGCACGGCGCGACGGTGCTGACCCGCGCCAAGGTGACCGGGCTGCTGCGCGACGGCGAGCGGGTTGTCGGCGCGAACGTCACCGATCTGGAGACCGGCCTGGTGCACACCGTCCGCGCACGCCGGGTGATCAGCGCGACCGGTGTCTGGACCGACGAGATGAATCGGATGACCGGCGTCGAATTCCCGTTCCACGTCCGTATGTCCAAGGGTGTGCACATCTTGGTTCCGCGCGAGCGCCTCGACCTGGACACCGGGCTGATCATGCGCACTGAGAAAAGCGTGCTGTTCGTCATCCCATGGGGCAGGCACTGGATCATCGGCACTACCGACACGGACTGGTCGCTGGACCGGGACCACCCGGCTGCCAGCAACGCTGACGTGCAGTACCTGCTCGACCACGTCAACCAGGTGCTGCGCCAGCCGCTGACCCGCGACGACATCGTCGGCACCTACGCCGGGCTGCGCCCGCTGTTGTCCGGCGCGTCGGCCGATACCGCGACGCTGTCACGGGAGCATGCCGTCGCCGAGCCTGCTCCGGGTCTGTTCGTGATCGCGGGAGGCAAGTACACCACCTATCGCGTGATGGCCGCCGACGCGGTGGATGCGGCGGTCGAGGGGCTCGGCCGGGGGGTCGCCCCGTCGGTGACCGAGCGCCTGCCCATCCTCGGCGCGGTGGGCTACCACGAACTCGCCGCCGACCTGGACAGCCTCGCGCAGCGCCGCGGGCTGCCGAGAGCGACGGTCGAACGCCTGCTCGGCCGCTACGGCTCGGCGATCACCGACCTGTTCGACCTGATCGCCGACAAGCCCGAACTGGCCGATCCGCTGACCGGGGCACCCGACTACCTCGGCGCCGAAGCCGTGTACGCGGTGACCCATGAGGGCGCCCTGCACCTGGACGACGTGCTCACCCGCCGCACCCGCATCTCCATCGAGGCCGCAGACCGCGGCCTGGCCGCCGCACCCGCGGTGGCCTGGCTCGTCGGCGCACGCCTCGGCTGGGACGCCGCCGCCACCGACCGCGAGATCACCCGCTACCGCGACCGGGTGCACGCCGAGCTGGCCGCAAACCAGGCGGCCGACGACGAGTCCGCGAACGCGGCCCGGCTGGTCGCCGTCGCCTGAACCCGGCGCGCGGCACAGTTCGCGGGAGCATGCCGCGTGCGGGGCTCAGTGGTCCATCCCGCCGTGTCCGCGCGGGGTGGACTCGTCGATCTCGAGTTCTTCGTCGGTGGGGTGCTCGTCGGCGTGCGTCGGCTTGCTGTGCTCCTCCGCGAAATCGGAGTCCTGCTGCATCGCCTCCGCCGTCGTCGGGTCGATTTCCGGTGTGGTCATGATCGCGGCGTACCCGGTGTCGGCGAAGGGATGCATGACCGAGGCCGACGGTGTTCGCACGCGGCCGCGACCCGCGGGGTTGACCTCAACCCCGGTTCAGGATGGACCATGGCAACCATGACAAGACCCGCCGAATTCTGGAACACCGTCTACGACAACGACACCGCACCATGGGTGATCGGCGCGCCACAGCCCGCCATCGTCGCGCTCGAACGTGACGGGTGGATCAGGGGCCGGGTGCTCGACCCCGGTTCCGGTGCGGGCGAACACACGATCCTGCTGACCAGCCTCGGTTACGACGTACTCGGTATCGACATGGCGCCGAGCGCTGTCGCCTACGCCCGTGCCAATGCCGCCGAGCAGAATGTCCCCACCGCCGTATTCGAGGTGGCCGATGCGCTCGCGCTCGGCGACCGCCTGGATTTCGCCGGTGATCCGCCCGGCTCCGCACCCGCGTTCGACACCATCGTGGACAGCGCACTTTTCCATGTTTTCGGCAACGAGGACGAGGCGCGCGCCGCCTACGTTCGCAGCCTGCGCGCGATCTGCAAGCCGGGCGGTGTGGTGCACGTCCTGGCGCTCTCGGACACCGAACCAGGGTTCGGACCACGGATCAGCGACTCGGTGATCCGGGACTCCTTCCGCGACGGCTGGGAGATCGAAGACCTGCGGCCTACGCGCTACCGGGGACGGATCACCGACGCCGTGGCCGAGGAGGCAGCGCAGTTGGACGTGTCCGAGTCCGGTCTCGTCGACGTCGCCGCGTGGCTGGCCAGGATCCGCCGGCACTAGACCGGCGCCTGCGCCGTCCGCACCCTCAATCCCACATCCCGCAGACGCGACAGTTCGGCTGCCGTCGACCGGAACCGGCAGGCGCGAGCCGATCCTTTAAGTCGACGGGCGGCAGGTGCACCCTGCCGCCCCGCGCGCCCCGCGCGGCACGGTCGACGAGTTCGGTACCGATGCCGCGATGCCGGTACTCGGGCCGCAATCCACCGATTTCCACGATCGATCAGATCGTTCCTGTGGGGCGGCTGGGAACCTGCCGAGAGCCTCTGTCGCGGGCGTTTCACTGCTTGGGTGACCGGTAAACTACTGCCCGGGACAGTACGCGGGTGCGCTGTCGGTAGCGCACGGCGAACACAGGAGGCTTCATGGCGACCCCCCGCTTCCGATCCGGTGTCATCGCGGGGTTCGCCTTGGTGATGACGCTCATCGTGGCGGCGTGCTCGTCCTCGTCGGCACCGAAACCCGCGCAGGGAGCCACCGGCCCGGTGGCCGCGCCTATCGCCATCAAGCCGGGGTCCGGCGCCCAGGACGTCGATCCGCTCACGCCGGTCCAGGTGAACGCGACCGACGGCATGCTGACCTCGGTCGCGATGACCAACGAACAGGGCAAGGCGGTCGACGGCATCCTGACCCCGGACAAGACAGCCTGGAAGCCCGTCGAACCACTCGGCTACGGGCACACCTACACCGTCACTGCCGAGGGGCTCACCCTCACCGGCAAGGTGGGCCCGACCAGCTCCACATTCTCCACGCTGAAGCCGAACAACCAGACCAAGGTGTACCTGACCACCACCGGCGGCACGCCGCTGGCCGACGGCGGAACATTCGGCGTCGGCACCGTGGTGGTGGCCCACTTCGACGAGGACATCCTCGATCGCACCGCCGCCGAGAAGCGGCTGTCGGTGACCACCGAGCCACCGGTCGAAGGCTCCTGGTACTGGTTGGACAACCGCAACGCCCACTGGCGCCCGAAGGAGTACTACGCCCCGGGCACCAAGGTCGCCGTCGCGGCGAACATCTACGGCCAGGAACTCGGCCATGGCCTCTACGGCCAGGAGGACACCAAGACCGCGTTCAGCATCGGCGCCTCGCACGTCTCGATCGCCGACGACAACACCAAGCAGATCCAGGTCTTCGACAATGGCAAGCTGATTCGCACGATGCCGACCTCGATGGGTATGGGCGGTCGCGAGGTGATCGCGGGCAAGACGCTCACCTTCTGGACCCAGCCCGGTATCTACACCGTGATGGACAAGGCCAACCCGGTGATCATGGACTCGTCCACCTACGGCCTGCCGATCAACTCCCGCCTGGGCTACAAGGAGGCCATCGGCTGGGCCACCCGGATCAGCACTGACGGCATCTACCTGCATCAGCTCGACTCCACCGTCTGGGCCCAGGGCAACACCGACGTCTCGCACGGTTGCCTCAACCTCAGCGGCGAGAACGCCCAGTGGTTCTTCAACTTCGCCGTCCCCGGTGACGTGGTGGAGATCCGCAACACGGGCGGCGCCCCACTGGAGGTCTGGCAGAACGGCGACTGGGGTCTGCCGTGGGATCAGTGGGTGCAGGGCAGCGCGCTGCACTAGCTCACCGGCTCGGCGACACGCTGAGCGCTCTTGCCGACGATCGGCGCCTGCACTCCCCTCCTGCTGTCGCGAGACCGTTCGGTCTCCAATGCGACGTATCCACGGCGGCACGGGTCGGAGCCGCGTTCATGATCGGAACCGATCCGATGGCGATGCTGCTGTACTACCTCCTAGCTGCCGGCCTGTCTGGCCGACGCCATCACTCCTCTCCTGGACTGAAGACGTTCGGTTCCAGCGCACCGCGAGCTGGTCGCCTTCCGTGGCCTCGGCGATCGGTGCACGCTGTGTTCGGCTACCGGCGTCGACAGCCGGTCGAAACAGGTGATGGTCAGTTCGCGTGCGGCGCGGCGACAGCGCCGGACCACCTCGCCGGCCGGCGTACATGCCGACCGAGTTCGCGGCGATCGGTCCCGGTAGCTCAGCCGTCGTAGGAGACGTGCGGCGTCCACGCGGAGGCCGGGCGGGTGGTCGCCGCGTGCAATGCCTCGGCGACCCGATCCCGGGTAAACGTTCCTTCGCCGAGCACGCCGTTGATCTGCACCGCGACCGCGCGGATGCCCGCGGGCGCCAGCGTGGTGTCCAAGCTGGTGACCAGGTTGCGCACCGCCGCCTTCTGGACGCCGAGCGAGGCAGCCTGATGCCACGGCTTGTCCGCGGCCGCGCTGCCGGTTACCAGCACGCGCGCCCCCTCGGACAGGTACGGACGCGCGGCCTGGACCGCGGGAAGCAGAGCCGCGGCGCCGACGGTGAAGTCCTCGATCAGCTCGGGCATCGACAACTGCAGCGGATCGGCCTGGCGGAAGATGCTCGGATTGAAGTGCAGCACGTCGATGCGGCCGCGCCGGTCGCCCACACCAGCGACGGCACGGCCCACATCGGTGGGATCTCCCAGATCCACTCCGACGCCGGACGCGTCGAACCCCTCGCCCCGCAGCTGTTCGGCCAGCGGCTCGGCCTCCGTATCGAACCGACAGGCCAACACCGCGGCAAAGCCGTCACGGGCGAACAGGCGGGCGACCGACAGCCCGACGCCGGGGCCGGCACCGAGCACGAGGAGCACAGGAGCAGTCATGTTTCCCGAGCTTAGGTGGGGCACCCGACCGCCACGTGATTCGTTGACGAACGCTCATCCGATTCTCGCCTCGTCGGCGCCGAGCGGTAACACTGTCGCGGCCACATGGCGCGAGCGAGGGCCTGACTGTCGCGCCGAACCGTGGGTACTGTCGAGTCGAGGGCGTGGTCAGGCGGCAAGGAGTGCTCCGGTGGAACGAGAACGGATACCGGCTAGGAGAACCGCGGAACTGAGCGATGACGACACCGTCCCGTTTGCCAGGATCAGCCCTCCACCGCGCTCCGCACCTCGCCCCCACCGCACCAACGCTCGTCGTCGCCCCGACACCGGGCGGCACCGGCGCACCCTCCGCGTGGCCCGCATCGCGGCCCGACTGGTCGCGGCGGCCTCCGCTCTCGGGATCCTGGCCGGAACCGGCTTCGCCTGGTCCGCCAAGACCGACTTCGACCACGGGTTCACCCGCACCGACGCGATCGGTGCGGACGCGCCCCGCTCCCTCGGCGGTGACCTGAACATCCTGCTGATCGGCCTGGACACGCGCAAGGACCAGAACGGCAACGATCTGCCGAAGCCGATCCTCGACCAGCTGCACGCCGGCGATGGTGAAGAGGGCGGCTACAACGCGAACTCGCTTATCCTGCTCCATATTCCGGCGGACATGCGGAAAGTCGTGGCGTTCTCCATTCCGCGTGACGACTACGTCCCGGTCTCCGGCATCCCCGGCTACGACCACGCCAAGATCAAAGAGGCGTACGGATTGAAGAAGGCCGCCGCCCAGGCCAAGCTGATCGCCGCGGGCGAGAAGGACCAGGTCACGTTGGAGCGCGAGGGTCGAGAGGCCGGACGCGCATCCATCGTGTCGACCGTGCGCAACCTGGTCGGCGTCCCGATCGATCGCTTCGCCGAAATCTCGCTGGCCGGGTTCTACGATCTCGCCACGGCACTCGGGGGCGTGGACGTCTGCCTGAACCACGCGGTGGACGACAGCTACTACTCGGGTGCCACCTTCCCGGCCGGACCGCAGCATCTCGACGGCTCCGAAGCGCTGGCGTTCGTCCGGCAGCGCCACGGCCTGGAGAACGGCGACCTCGACCGCACCCACCGTCAGCAGGCGTTCCTCACCTCGGTGGCCAAGTCGCTGCAGGATTCCGGGACGCTGACCGATATCGGCAAGCTGTCCCAGCTGATGGACGTGGCGCACCGCGACGTCGTGCTGTCCGACGACTGGAACCTGCTCGACTTCGCCCGCGACCTCGGCACGGCGGGGGCGATGTCGGTCGAATTCCGCACGCTGCCGGTGCTGCGCTACGACACCATCGACGGCCAGGACGTCAATATCGTCGACGCGGTGGCCATCAAGAAGGAGGTGCGCGCCGCGTTCGGCGTCGAACAGCCGCAGCCTGCCTCGGTCCGCCTGCCGGCCGGCATCGTCGATGTGTACAACGCCAGCCACGTCGCAGGCCGGGCCGCCAAGCTCTCCTCCGCGTTGGCCGGCCGCGGCTACCAGCAGGGCACCGTGGCCAACGGCACCTACGCCGACGGCTCCACCACCACGATCACCTACGGCCCCGGCGCGGAGGCCGACGCCACCCAGCTGGCCGACCTCCTCGGCGAATTCACTGCCACCGCGTCATCCGACGTCCCGGCCGGCCACGTCAAGATCGTCCTCGGCAGCGACTTCTCCATGCCCGCCGAATTCGACTCGACCGCGGCGGGGATCGCATCCCCGCCGAGCCGTTCCGCTCCGCCGACACCGGACGCCGGCAAGCCGGTCACCACCACCATCGGCAACACGGTGCCCTGCGTGAATTAGCGGACCGCATGCGGTGATTCGTGCGCTATTCGACGACGACCTCGATCCGGTTCAGCGTCTCCCGCATCCCCTCGACGTTAGTCTTGCGGCGGGTCCACCCGGCCAGCTTCGCTGACCAGCGCCCAGATTTTATCGGCGGAGGCGCCCATCCGAACCGTCACGCTGTTCATGCATGCGCCGAACGCTAGCCGGCGGTCGGTTCGGCGCCGGTGGACCGAGTGTGCCGGATTCCAAGCGGGCGGCCCAGCTGCCGGCGCCGGGCAGCGGCCGACCAGTAGGTCGCGACGCACCGATGCCCGCGGACGCCGGGCGGTCGCGGTGCACCGGGCCGTGAGCGTCGTCGCAGTGGTCGTCCAGCACTGGTAGCAGGCGCTGCGGGTCGGCGGCCGCCGCCGCATCGACGACGTGACTGTGATCGACCTGCAAGGTGGTGTGGGTGATGCCGTAGTCGTGATCGAGCAGCCGCTCGATCCGGTGACGCAGTCCGTGGCAGTCCGCGCCGGCCCGGACCAGCACATGTGCCGACAGCGCGATGTCACCGGAGGTGATCTGCCAGACATGCAGATCGTGCACCTCGTCGACGCCGTCGATCTCGACCAGCCGGTGCCCGAGCGCGTCCGGATCGACGCCCGCGGGCGCCGCCTCCAGGAAGATCCGGCCGGATTCGCGCACCAGCCCCAGCCCCGCTTTGACCATCAGCGCCACCACGATCAGCGTGGCGATCGCATCGGCCCTGGCGAATCCGGTGACCAGCACGACGAGTCCGGCCGCGGCGGTGGCGATGAATCCGTACAGATCGTTGAGCACGTGCTGGAACGCGCCCTCCACGTTGAGGCTGGACCGGTTCGCCTTGCTGATCGCCCACGCGGCCGCGATGTTGATCACGATGCCGACCAGCGCGGTCACCACCACGAGCCCACCGGTCACCTCCGGTGGCTGCAGTAGACGCCGGACGGCCTCGTAGGTCAGCCAGCCGGCGAGTACGAGCAACGTAATGCCGTTCGCCTGCGCCGACAGGATCTCGGCGCGTTTGTAGCCATAGGTGTACTTGCCGCGGGCGGGGCGGGCGGCGAGTCGGATGGCGCCGAGCGCCAGCACGATCGAAGCGGCGTCGGTGAGCATGTGCGCCGCGTCGGACAGCAGCGCCAGCGAGTTGGCCAGCAGGCCGACCACGACCTCGACCGCCATGAAGCCGGCGATCAGCGTCAGCGCTACCGTCAGCCACCTCCGGTCGGCATCGACGGACACCCCGTGTCCGTGTGTGTGATCATGCTCGTGTTCATGTGCCATCGACCCCGCCCGCTTTCATACCAGAGATGTATGCGCATATCTGCATCTGTTATGTCAGCTTAGCTCACCCCGAACGGTCCGCAGAAGCCCTCCCGAGTGACCTGGATCACGTCGATCACCAGCTCGATTCACTCCCACCGCGCCCGTCGATGGACTCGACTGATCGACAAGGTCGGAACCGAACCGCACGAGTAGGCACCTGACCTCACCGGTCATCCGAACAGGGCGTGCACCGCGGCGTAGGCCGCGAGAGTTGCGCCCAGCCCGGCGACAACGCTGACCACGACGTTCATCGCGGCGTAGAAAAA
Organism: Nocardia sp. NPDC023852; assembly: GCF_040639505.1. Taxonomy (NCBI): domain Bacteria; kingdom Bacillati; phylum Actinomycetota; class Actinomycetes; order Mycobacteriales; family Nocardiaceae; genus Nocardia; species Nocardia sp. NPDC023852. The sequence continues at coordinate 61,697 of NZ_JBFAAB010000013.1, read as the reverse complement.
GGCGCCGCGTTCGACCAACCGCACGGTTTCGTAGCTGAAGGTGCTGTAGGTGGTGAGCGCGCCGCAGAAACCGGTGCCGAGCAGAACGAACAGCGGCGTCGACAGCGCGCTCCCCGCGCCGGTGAGGCCGCCGAGCACGAGGCATCCGACCACATTGACGAGGAACGTGCCCCACGGGAACAGGCAGTCCCGGCGGTTCTGTACCGCCCGGTCGATGAGATAGCGCAGCGGCGCCCCGATCGCGCCGCCGAGGACGACCAGTAACACGATCACGCCGATTCCTCCCGTGCGCGGCGCAGGCGCTCGTACCCGGCCCGGGTGATCCACATCGCCGCGAGCGTGGCGAGCAGGGCGCAGATCAGCGTGCCCGCCAGGTAGCCGACCGCGACGGCGATGGTGTCGGGCCGAAGTAGGTCGCGGATCTCGCTGACGTAGGTGGAGAAGGTGGTGAACCCGCCGAGCACGCCGACGCCGAGGAACAGGCGCACCAGCGGGTGCACCACCCAGATCTCGGTGACCGCGACCATGAGCACGCCGATCAGAAAGCAGCCGGTGACATTGGTGAGAAACGTGGCCCACGGCACGTGGCCGTGCCGGGCGGGCAACCACTGCGCGAGACCGTAGCGGGCCGACGCGCCGAAGGCACCGCCCGCGGCGACGACCAGCAGCACGGTGCCGTGGGTGCGCCAGAGCCGTCGGAGGCGTGCCGAGTCCCGCGCGTCGATGTCGGCGTCGGTCAGTTCTTCGGTTGGTTCACCGGGCACGGGATGTCTCCTACACGAACGATGAGCTGCTGTTCGAATAGGGACTGTCGGCGGCGGTCTGCCGCGGTTGTTCCGGGTACCGGAGCGGCGAGCCCCACCGCCGCGTTGCGGCAAGGATAGTCACTCGGCAGCGCGATCGGAGAACGGGGATCGGCCGGACTCCCGAGTCGAGGGACGTCCCGACGTGTTCGCCGGGTGATCGGTCTATCCCTGCCCGTCGTGGGCGACGAGGACCGAGCATTCGGCATGCCGGGCGGCCTTCTCCGCGGTGCTGCCGATGAACCGACCCCAGATGCCGGAATGTCCACTCCGTCCCAGAATCAGCAGGTCGGCGGCATGGTCGGCGGCGGAAGTGGCCAGTTCTCGCGCAGCTTGCCCGGCACGGATCTCCGCCTGCACCTCGATGCCGCGCCTTTCGGCGGCCTCGGCGGCCGTGCCGAGCCATCGGCGGCAGGCCAGCTCCCCGATCGAACGCTCGTCCGCTATTTCGCCGACCACCGGACCGTAGTGCGGCAGATGCTCTTCGACGGCGACTACGACGAGCGCGGAGTGGTGCACCACCGCCAGTTCGAGCGCCATCTCGAGGGCGGCCCGGGCGCCGGGTGAGTCGTCGTATCCCACCACAATCCGCTGGAACACCCCTCCATTGTGATCCCTCGTCGGCAGCTGAACCAGCATTCGGCCGATACCGAACGATTCATTCCGCCGTTTCCCGTGCCGACAGCACGATAGATGACCTGTCCGGCCATGAAATTTCCGAGAGTACGGCTCTCCACAGCCGCACTCCACTGGTTGGGTTCGACCGTCCCGTCGCCGAATACCGCGCGCGATGTCACGGTGGCAACGACGAGAAACAGCACCGCCAGATGTCGCGATACACGACAGAAGCGATGATGTCGAAGGAGACCGGCGCACCGGCCATGAGCCGGCGTCTGGGAGGAGTTCAGGTGGAGGAACCGACATGACCACGGCGATCGTCATCCGTCCGCTGGCTCCGAGTGAGGAGATCTTCGCCAACAGCGAAGTCTTCGTCGGCTATTCGGTTCGAGTTACGGGGCGGTTGAATCCGGCCGCGCTGGCGGCCGCGTTCGAGGCGGTTGTTCGCGCCCGCCCGATCCTCGGCGCCCGCTTGGAGCCGGATGGGCACGGCGGACACGTCCTGCTGGAATCGCCCGGCGCGCCACCGGAAATCTCGGTCACCGAAGGAGATCCGGAACGGTTGCTGGCCGGCGCGCAGCTGGATCAGCGCAAAACACTCTGTGCGCTGTGCGTCGTGCGCGACGGCGAGAATGCGAGCGTCACGCTGGTCACGCACCACAGCATCGCGGACGCCTGCCATTCGCTGGCCGTGCTCGCCGAACTCTGGTCCAGCTATGCCGATCTGGCAAGGGGCCGCACACCGGAGCTGGAGCCGCACGGTTATCCGAGTTCGGTGGAGGAGCTGCTGACCGTGCGCGGCATCGAAAAGTTCGATACACCCGCAATGCCGCCCCGCCCCACCGCGGAGTCCCGAACTCCTTGCGGCCCAGACGACCCCGGCTATCTACTGCCCCGCACGGCACGATGCAGGCTGACGAAAGAGCAGACTGCGGCGCTGGCCGAGCTGGGGCATCGGGAGAACACCACGATCAACGGGCTCGCCTCCGCCGCGATCCTGCTCACCGAGGCCCAGCTGCGTGAGCTACGCCTCTCGGAGCTGAGCTACACCTATTCGGTCGACCTTCGCACCCGCGTGGCGCAGCGGATCGGTATGACCGAGGGCACCAACGTCCTCGGCTTCGCGAACTTCGTCCCGACTCCGGGGGTCGGCACGCTCGTCGGCCTGGCCCGCGGCATCAGCGACTCCTTGTGCGCCGAACTCGCGGCGGGTGTCGTGCAGCAGACTCCACTGCACATTCCGGATATCGCGTCCGGACCCCCGCCGTGCGCGCCGGGAATCGTTCTCGCCACCAACTGGGGTCGCGTGCGACGGCCTGAGGTCCCGGATGACTTGCGGGTCACCGACTTCCGCTCGATCATGCTGGGCAAGCCCGACAAGACCGGGCACCGGCTGCAGCAGCCCAGCGGCACCATCATCATCAGCACCTTCGACGACCAGCTGAGCATCGAGATCCACCATCCGGAGGAGACCACTGTCCAGCAGCGGTCCCGAGTGCGGCTGCTCGCTTCGCACCTCTGCGCGTTCAGTGCCCTGGGGGCTCAGAATCCGACAACCGCCTGCCGCCGGCGCACCGAGGACGATTTCGACACGTGAGCTTTCGCTCAGAACGCCTTCCCTGGCCCAGACCACACGCGCCGCGAGCGCTCCTGAACAGGCTCGTCGGCCGGCCGCACGAAGCAAGTACTCCGAGGCTGGGCGGGGCCGGACGGCCGTCATCGGATCCGCTGCCGGCGTTCGCGGCCACACTCGATCGGAACGGACACCGAGGATCGGCCGCATAGTGTCGGGGTCGCACAGTACGCTTGGCGATGAATCATGGCGCGGCAGCGACAGACTGGGATCCGGGAGGGGAACAGTGGATACGCTCAGGCTCGACCCGGCGGCGGTGGCCGCCTACACTGCGATCGCGGACGCGGTGTCCAGACAATTGGCGTCGGCGGCGGCGGTCGCGTCCGGCGCGGTGAATCCCGACCAGCTGGCCGCCGACCTCGGCCTGGTGGGCGCGGAATTCGCGGCACGGTTCGCTACGGCCGTGTCCGAACACGCACAGGCGTTGTCGACCGCGGGACAGCTGGTCGGCGCCTACGGGCAGGTCCTGCGCGATTACAGCGCGAAAGCACAAGGCGCGGACGCGGACACCGCGGGTGCCATCGACCACGCGGGGGAGGCACTGGCATGAGAAGCCTGATGGGACTGCGGAAACGCGCACAGGCCACGCATACCTCCGCCGAGACCGCCAGGCCGCTGAGCACCGATCCGGGCGTCGACCCACCGATCGTGGCCGCGCTGGTGCGCCCGCTGCTGGCGTTACGCTCCTCGCTCGGCACCGGCGTCGGCATTCCGAACGAGACCGCGACCAGCGCCTTGTCGTCCGCGTCCACCAAAGCGGCCGATACCGAGGGCCCGCATCGCGACGGCCTCTACGCGCTGGAGTCGACCTGGACCTCCCGCGCCGCCGACGCCGCGGTGCCCGCACTGCGCACGACACAGACCCAGATCGGCGACATCTCCGACCGGGGCCCGGCCTACCTGTCGGTGCTCACCGACGCGCACGCCACCTCCGGGCGCGCGGCGCAGCGCGTCGACCAGATCATCGCGGAGTTCCGGCGAGACGCGCGCGAGATCTTGGACAACGCGACCACCGCCCCGGACACCGACGCCGTCATTACACGCGCCACCCAGGCGCTGCGCGACGCCCTCACCACGGTCACGAACGCGCGATCGGAGATGGACGACCACACCAGGAAACTGGATGGCATGGGACCGCTCACGGTCACAACACCGGCCGGGGTGGTGCAGGGCCAAACCGTCCAACCCGGCGCCACAGGACAATTGGTGCCCGGCACCACGGTGCAGGGCACCGGGCAGCCGATGGACCCGGCGCTGGCCGCGCAGCTCCAACTGCAGCAGCAGCTCATCTCCGCGGGGGTGCAGATCGGCACCGCGGGTATCAGCGCGGGCGTCGACATCGGCACACACATCATCGACAAGATCGCCGAGGTCGGCCTCCACACCATCGACACCGTTGCGGCGTCGGCGGACAAGGCCATTTCCGAGGCGATCCACCCCGGCTCCACCACCCATGACGACAGCTCGAAGAGCTCGCCCAATTCCTCGAAGCTGTTCGACTTCGGCGGTGGGTCGCAGGACAGCAAACCCGGGACGTCGACCGGTCTCGGCGCGCCCGCGCCCACCGCGAAGTCGGACGCGCCGAAGCCGCAGAGCAGGCCCATTCCCGGGACGGGACCGTTCGCCGAATCCGCCCCGGCGCCTGCTACCCGCCCAGACCAGCAGGCACGCCCGGGACCAGCAGGTGGCATGGTGATTCCGCCGACGCCGCCCCCAACCGGGAACGACCAGGAGCACAAGCCCCGCGACGGCCAGCTCGGCGTGACCGTGCCTTCGATGGCGACCGCCGTCGTGCCTGTGCTGGGCGAATTCGACGATGACGCCCCCTGACCGGGAGCATCCGAGTCAGGGCGCGGCCCAGAGCAATCCGTTCGACACGGGTCTGCCGATGCTGAAAACGCCCGTGGGCAAGGGGGCGAAGCGCCGACGCCCACCCGGCCGACGCAGACCGGTCCGTCGCCGCGAACCCGAACTCGACCTTCCCCCACCGGAACTCGACCTTCCCGAACCGTCACCGCCGGACAAGGCGAGTACGCGGCCGCGATTCGGGGAGTGGGAGGAGTGGCTCGAGCCTGCGACCCCGGGCGAAAAGCTGCCCGACCCACCCGTCGAGCACAACCGGCATGTGCCCGCCGTCGATGACGAATCACCGAAGGTCGAAGCCAACGTCGTCCAGGCGCCTACGATCGTCAACCGATCGGGAATCCATCCCGGCACGCCGGTGCGCCGTCCCCGGCGAACGGATCAGCAGCGCGACAATCGTCCACTGGCTGTGCTGATCGTGCTCGGTGTCGCGGTCGCGGCCGTCTCGATCGTGCTGACCATCCTCTACGGTTCCGGATCGAATTCGCGCACGACCGTGGCGAGTTCACCGACGCGCGCATCGGGGTCCACGCAAGTCAGCTCGACGACAACGACATCGGCCAGGCCACCATGGGCCATCGCGACGCCCGGCTGCGAGCAACGGCGCACCGCCGACGTCATTTCCGGCACCGAGCCCGGCGGCACCGGCAACGGCCCCGACGCCATCCTGGCCTTCGAGTACGCCTACTACGCTGAGCGCTCCGGGTACCGGGCCCGCGCGGTGGTCGCCCCGGACGCGGCTGTCGCGCCCGCCGAGCAGATCCAGCGCGGCATCAGTCAGGTGCCGGCAGGCACCCGCTACTGCGTGCTGATCACCCGCGGCGGGGACGTCGCCGACGGGCAGGAACGGTGGGAGGTCCGGCTGACCCAGCAGTTCCCGGATGAGCAGCCAAGCACGTTCACACAGATCGTCACCACCCGGACGGGCTCGAGTCAAACCCTGATCACCGGCATAGCACCGGCCTGACGGTTCGGTGGGTTGTCTCCGAGAGTTACCAGCCGCCGAGTGGCATGGTGGCTCGAACGAATCTCGTCATCAGATGTTCAGCGTGGATACTCCCTCGTTCACGAGGGGGAGGAAGCGCTTTTCTCCTCGGTGGGATGTTCGGGTCACGGCGACGTGACCCGAGCCAAGTCCACCAGGAAGGGTGTTCGGCCCGCGCTAGGGAGCCGATACTGGTTCCCGGACAGCCGATTTCGGCGTCGGGGTGAGCGTCTTGGCCAAATCAGTGCGCAGGGTGGTGACCGAATCGAGCAGGTAATTCTGCCGGACCTTCCACGGGTGGCGGTCACCCTGGCGCGGGAAATCGCCGATCGACCGCTGGATGTAACCGGAGGCGAGATCGAGCAGCGGGTGCTCGTCGAGCTCTCCCTGCGGTTCGGGGACCACAGCGGCGTAACTCTTGCGGTCCATATGGTTGAGAACCTTACAGATCAGCCGGGAGGTGAGGTCGGCACGCAGCGTCCAGGAAGCGTTCGTGTAGCCGATGCACACGGCGAAATTGGGGACACCGGTGATCATGGTGCCCTGCCAGACGAACTGCTCGGCCACATCGACCCGCCTGCCGTCGACACTCGGGACGATGCCACCGAAAGCTAGCAATTGCAACCCGGTGGCGGTGATCACGACGTCCGCCTCCAGCACCCGCCCCGACCGCAGCCGAATACCTTCCGGCACAAAGCTATCGATGTGGTCGGTGACCACGTCGGCCTTGCCCTTCTTCATCGCCTTGAAGAAGTCGGCGTCGGGCGCGGCGCACAGTCGCTGATCCCACGGGTTGTAGTTGGGCGTGAAGTGCTCGGCGACGGCCTTGTCGTCTTTCAGGATTCGAGTGGTGAGACCGGTCAGCAGTTTGCGCGCGGACTCCGGGCGGCGGCGGCAATACTGGTAGAAGCCGATGTTGAACAGGATGTTCTTGGTGCGAATCACCCGGTGCGCCAGCCCCGGCGGGAGCAGTTCTCGGATCTTGTCGGCCTGCTTGTCCCGGCCCGGGACAGCGCTGATCCAGGTCGGCGAGCGCTGCAGCATCGTCACCAGTTCGGCCTGCTCGGCCATCGCAGGGACCAGGGTGACCGCCGTGGCCCCGCTGCCGATCACGACGACGCGTTTGCCGGTGTAATCGAGGTTCTCCGGCCAGAACTGCGGGTGCACCACCTGGCCGGTGAACGAGGAGATGCCGGGGAACTCGGGCGTGTACGGCTGGTCGTAGTTGTAGTACCCGGCGCAGGAGTAGAGGAAGCCGCAGGTGAGGGTACGCCACTCGATGCCGCCCGCCTCGTCGCGGCGTTCGAGCCTCAGCGTCCAGCGGGCGGTCGCGCTGGACCAGTCGGCGGAGACCACTTTGGTGCGGTAGCGAATATGCCGGTCGATGCCGTACTCCGTCGCGGTCTTCTCGATGTAGCGCAGGATCGACGAGCCGTCGGCGATGGCTTTGGCGTCGCGCCACGGTTCGAACGGGTAGCCGAGCGTGAACATGTCCGAGTCCGAGCGGATGCCCGGGTACCGGAACAAGTCCCAGGTGCCGCCCAGGGTGTCACGTGCCTCCAGGATGGCGTAGGTCTTGCCGCGGCATTCGGTCTGTAGCCGGTAGGCCGCGCCGATGCCGGACAGGCCCGCCCCGACGACCACGACATCGAGGTGTTCCGGAGCTACGACGGTCTCGGTCATGATTCCAGTGTGCGATCCAATGAGTCGGCTATCTTGACTTTGCGCGACAACTATTTGATTTGAACGACATGTCGGTGATTCGGTCGGCGGGATTGCGCGGGTTTCGCGCCACGGTGGCCGAGCTGGGCGGAGACGCCGAGGCGCTGGCCACGGCATGCGGATTGCCGGTCGCCGCGCTCGACACCGACGACCTGCTGGTTCCCGATCAGGCGATGGCCGCGGCGCTCGAGCTGGCCGCACACCAGCTGAACTGCCCCGATCTCGGACTACGGATCTCCAGGCGCCAAGACCTGGACATGCTCGGGCCGCTGGCGCTCGCGATCCGGAACTCGCCCTCGCTGGCCGACGTGCTCGAATGCTCGTCGCGGTACCTGTTCCTGCACGCGCGTTCCCTGAGCCTGACGCTGGATCCCGACCCGTACGGCGACCGCGGCGTCATCGCGCTGCGCTACGGCGTGCAGCCCGGAATGCCGACACCTATCCAAGGCACGGATCTCGGACTCGCGTTCGTGCATCGCACCGTACAACGCTTGGTGGACGACCGCTACGGGCTGCGCTCGGTCGAACTCCCCTATCGGCCGAGCGCGCCGATCGGGACCTACGAGGAGTTCTTCGGCGCGCCGGTGCGTGTCGACCGGCCGTCGGCGGCGCTGCGGGTGCCGAGCAACCTACCGAACCGGCCGCTGACCGGCGGCGACGAGAACCTGCACCGGCTGGCCATGGCGTTTCTCGCCGAACAATCCGGCGGCGCGGACGCCGCGATCGAACCGAAGGTACGCGCCGCCGTGCAACAGCTGCTCGGTACCGCGCCGCCCGAAATAGGCACTGTCGCGGGCCTTCTCACCATTCATCCACGCACCCTGCAGCGCCGCCTCGCCGCCGAGAGCACCTCATTCGCCGCGATCCTCGACGACGTCCGCCGCGACGCCGCGCGACGGTATCTGACCACAACAGATATGCCGATGGGTCAGGTCGCCTCGCTGATCGGACTGTCCGAGCAAGCGACATTCACCCGGTGCGCCCGAAGATGGTGGGGAACAACACCGACCGCACTGCGACGCGACGGCGCGCACGGACCGGCTCAGCGGCATAACACATGGTCGGGGTTCCACGCACGCGGCGCGACGGTGGCCAGACAAGGAAGCCCCGGCGTGTGACACTTTGCGGCACAGCGCGATCAGCGCTCGGAATGGGGCGCCTAGTGTCGGTTCGACTTCGAGAATCCCGAAATCGCTAGTGAGCATCCGGGACGACACAAGCCGTTTCGCCGAGTACCGCGGCGAAGCCGAAGGCGGTCACCAGGCCGGGGTCTGCGAAGGCGGCGATCCGTGTGATCGAGTCCTCCGTCGTGGTGAGCACGGCAACGCCGAAAGCCCGGTAGCGGCACTCTGCTTCGCGGTGGTACGCCACAGCGGCGAGCTGCCCGTTGGCTGCGGCCGGAAACATCAGCCAGTCACCAGGTGCGCCGAGCACCTGTTCGGCCAGGTAGGCCACACAGGTCCGCTTCCCTGCGAACCAGGTGCCGAACGGCGGCATCTCCAGCACGGCGTCACGGTGCAACAAGCGTTCGATGGCCGCAGCGTCGGCGCGGCGGAACGCGCTCATGTACTCCTCGAGCAGCGCGCGCTGCCGAGGTTCGCTCGGCGCCACGGCTTGCTCGGCCGCCGTGGAGACCTCCGCCAGCCGCGACCGCGACCGCTGCAAGGTGCTCTTGACCGCAGCGGTGGTGGAATCCAGAATCTCGGCGACCTCGGCCGCGGGCAGGCCGAGCACGTCGCGCAGCACCAGCACCGCGCGCTGCCTCCCATTCAGATACTGCAGGCAGGCGATGAGCGCCAAGCGCAAGCTGTCTCGGGCCACCGCCACGCTGGCCGGGTCCGCCGATTCCGGCCCCACCAGAGCGTCGGGTAGCGGCTGTAGCCACTCCACCTCGGCGGCTGCGGCGACGGGCGGCGCGCACGGGTCCTCGCCAGGAGCGCCGAGTCCAGACGGCAGTACGCGCCGTCCCCGGTGCTGCAGCGCGGTCAAGCAGACATTGGTGGCGATCCGATACAGCCACGTGCGCACCGACGAGCGCCCCTGGAACCCGTCGAACGAACGCCAGGCCCGCAGGTAGGTCTCCTGCACCAGATCCTCGGCGTCGTGCATCGACCCGAGCATCCGGTAGCAGTGCGCTAGCAACTCCCGCCGATACGGCTGGGTGCGGCGGTTGAATTCGGCCTCGGGCGACGCGCTGGTCGAACTCATCCGCGATCCTTTCGCATCGGTGTGAACCTTTGAAAGGTATGACCGGCGGGGCTGCGAAAAAGAATCGCTCGAGCCCGATTCCTCTGGACCGGATCCGCGGTCTGGATAACGGGATCGCCATGATCCACCAGCCCGAAAAGGAGAATCCGATGACCGTGACACTCGATGACACCGTCCGCACCTTGATCGACGGACCGCATGCCGCCGTGCTGGCGACCTCGAACGCGGACGGCCGCCCGCAGTCGTCGGTGATCTTCGTCGACTACGACGGCGACACCCTGCTGTTCAGCACAATCCAGGGACGGCTGAAAATCCGCAACATGACGCGCGACCCGCGAGTGAGCCTGCTGGTGCTCAGCCGCACCGACGGGCGGTACGTGGAAGTGCGCGGCCGGGTCGAGATCACCGAGGACCCGGAGAAGACGCTGCTGCACAAGATGTACGCGAAATACATGGGCGGCGCGACACCCCCGCCGGAACCGGAGGCCCAGCGGCTGATCGTGCGGATCATTCCGGAGAAGCTCTACGCATTTCCGCCCGCCTGAATCATTACTGGGAAGGCACGGATCGGCCGCATAGAATCCTCTGGATCGACTGGGAAGGGGTCCGCATGGATGCGGTCATCAGGGAGGTCGCCGAGGAGGGCAAGCGGCTGATCGACCGAGCTTGGCTGGGCGAGCTGACCCGCGACCAGGCGGTGCACATGTTCGTTCAGTTCGGTGACGGACTAGTTCGCTACGACACCGCGCTGGACATCATCGACGACGGCGTCGAGCGGCTGGACGCCCATGCAAGACGGCTCCGAATACTGTGGTGGTTCGCAGCGCTGGAGGTCCCGATGTTCGGCTCGTTCGCGCTCCTCGCCCTGGTTCTCGGCGATTACACCACCGCGGGGTTGTCCGTGCTGTTCCTGTTGATTCTGCAGATCGTCCACCGGAAGCTCCTGCCCTATCCCCTTCCGGTCCGTCACCATCCGTCCGAATAGTTGCGCCGCCGTGCCTGCCGCACAGGGCGGGATGCGCCCACGGCAGGGCCATAGCGCGGGTCGTGCTCGGTGGTGCGCCGGCAATGGCGGTGACGCTGCATCGGACAGCTCGCCGAGATTGCCGGAGTGTCCGTAACACCGGCGCAGAACGGGTTTCGACGTCGAATGGCGGCTGGGGCGTTGTGCCCCAGCCGCGATTCGGCTCCGCTCGACGGACCAGCGCCGATCGGGGATCAGCGCTTGAATGCGTCCCGTAATTTGTCCGCGGCACGTTTGACGTTTCCACGGGTCCGCTCACGACGTCCTACGGCTTCCAGACGAGAGTCCCCGGTCGCTTTGCCGAGGAATTTCCTGACGCTGCCACGAGTGGCCTGCACCCGGTGCGCGATTCGATCATCGAACTTCATCATGACGAATTCCTAGTAGTACCAACGGCGGCCACCGACCGGGCGGCCCACCGCACCGGCCAGCATCAGCACGAGGCCGATAACCAAGACGATGATGCCGGCGGTGGTGAGCAACGAAATTCCGAGCAGCCATCCGACGACGAGAAGGACAAGGCCGAGAATAATCATGGTCGCATTTCCTTTTCTCGAAAACTATTTCGACGTCGATGCCCGCACGCCGCGGGCGCCTGCGGTACGCGGAGCAGCACCGGCAGGAGCTGTCGCCGGCTTGCCGAACAGTCGGCGCCAAGCCGGCTCTCGGGTGGCCTTCGGTTCGGTCTGCTGGCGCACCTCAGGTGTGCTTGCGAGATCGCGCCGGACGGCCGCCATTTCACGACGGGACTGCCGGAGTTCACGACGGGCGGCCGCGCCACGCCGCGTAACCCGCCACGCACCGGTCAGCACCAGTGCGAGCCCGAGCATCCCGATCGCACCGAGCACGATCCCGTAGCCGAACAGTGCTCCCGTGGAACCGTGGAAGTGGTAATCGAACGCCGCGAAGTCGCTCGTCAATTGCTGGGCTTCGCCCATGTTGCCGACCACGGCGGCGACTCCGATGATCACTGCCGCGATCAAGATGACGAGCCCGATGATGATGATCATGACAATCCCTGTTACGTCGAGTTTGTATTACAACCCCGCTATTCCCGGCAGCAGAAGACTCAAACCCGGCATCGAAGAGTTTGAGCCGGTCGAATCGGTCTATGCGGAAAGCATGACGTACACCATTACCTTGCCTAACGTTACCCGCGAGTCCGCGTCGGCGATCGAAACGAACCTGCGCGGCGTCAACGGCATCGACTCGGTCGACATCGATGTGCCCTCCGAGCGTGCCATGGTGAATTCCACTCTCACCTACGGCGAGGTCCTCGATGCGATCCGCCAGGCCGGCGTCGCCGCCTCCTGACCGAAGCGGGGTCGGGCGCTGCCGCCATCGAGGCCCCGTGTCCGCTTTGGATCAGGTCGGCACGTGGTAGCCGGATACGACGCCAGCGGTGGGCGAACGAGAGCTCGCCTGGCGCTCGGGGTTTCGGCGTCGTAGACCGCTGACGCTGCCGGAGAAGCTCGGATGAGGCGGGCGAGCGGCGATGATCGCCCCATCGATGCTGCCGCCAGGTTCTCAGTAACGGCGGCTCGAGACCCGAGCAGGCCGGGCAGGCACCCACTCCCACCAGGTGATACAGCGCCACACCCATTCGAGCGGTCCGTAACGGAAGAACCGCAACCACACAGCGCTGACGATCGCTTGCGACACGATGATCGCGACCGCCGAGCCCAGCAGCGCCGCATAGTTGTCGGAACCGGACAGTCGCAGCCACGGATCCGCGAGCAGGATCACCGCCGTGGCGCAGACGTAGTTGGTCAATGCCATGCGGCCGAGCGGCTCGAGCACTTCCGACAGCACCTGCCCTGGCTCGATACGCATCAACAGCAACAGGCCGGTGAGGTAGGCCAGCGCGCCGAGCAGGCCGGCGACCGGCGAGGCGGGGGTGGACCACAGCTCGAGATAGGGCGTGCGGTACTCCCACCGGCCCGCCAGGACGGCGGCGGGCAGCGCTGCGGCGAACACCGCGCCGATCTGCCAGCCGCGTTCATCCAAGGTGTCGGCGATCCCGTAGCGGGCTGTGGCCAGGCCGAGCAGGAAAAGCCCTGGCACCATGGCCAGGCCGCCGCCGAGAGTCAGCGCAACGGCGAGGGTGACTGCCGTGCCCACGCTCAGCACCACCCAGTTCGGCAGCGCGGACGCGGGCAGCAAGATCACCAACCCGACGATCGCGTACGGCAGCAGCGCCTCCCCAGGCTGGAACTGGTGGTGGATCAGACCGATGACTCCGAGCGCGAGCAGGCGGCGGACCAGGACAAGTCGCGGTCGGTCGGTCCGCTGGGCCGCGCTGTCCAGGAACAGGGCGAAGCTCAACCCGAACAAGAACGAAAAGATCGGAAAGAACCGTCCTTCGAACAACACCGACAACACGTGCCGGACCGGAACCATCTCGCCCGGTCCTGCCGTAACGGCCATATCAGCGATCTGCCAGATGTCGACCACCAGGATCCCGCACAGCGCGAAACCACGGACGGCGTCCCATTCGTGAATGCGTAGTGGGCCCTGGGCGTCGTGCATGTGTCTCACGGTATCGACCACCAGGTATGTCGGCCGTATTCCGCACGGAGATGTCGGCCGACCTCGAGAAACTTCGTATCTGCGACGGCAGCGCCGACACCACGCACCCGTAGTTTTCGCGCTTAGAAGCCGGCAGGCGCCGTAGGCGGCGGCTCGGGGCGGTTTCGCGGGACGCACGTCCACTGCCCGTCACGCATGTCCCAGTACGCGGAGACGCCGCCCGCCGAACAATCGCCGCCGACCTCACGCGCGGCTCGCAGCGGCACGAGCTCGGGCGATGTCGGCGCCTGAAGGGACTTGGCGTAAGGCCAGGCGCGCGTCCGAGTCGCCGTGGACGCTGTCGAGTGCGTCGGCTTGCCGTCGGCCGAGTCGCCGGTCGGCTGCAGCAGGACCACGATCCCGACCACGAGGGCGAGGACGGCGGCGATCAACGCCGCATTGGGAAGGATGCGTGAACCATCACCACCGCGATCGTCGTCGGGTCCGCGACCGCTGTCGGATGTGACCATCGATCCGCCTTCGCTGCCGAGTAGGAGCTACCGTCACGAACAGCACGCCTATCCAGCAGGCTACCTAAGGTTGCCAGCTGGTAGATCAGCTTTCGAAAGAAGCGAATTCCCAGCTCAGTGAGCGTTCAATAAAGTGCCAGAAATTAACTGAAATATTTTCGGCACGTTGATCACACCGTCGACGACGACGCGAAGGGACGCGGCTACGGACTGGCCGCGAGGAACACAAAAGCCGAGAACAGAGCCAGATGGACGCCGCCTTGCAGGAGGGTCGCCCGCCCTGGCAGAACCGTGAGCCCGCCCACCACGACGGTCAGGGCGAGCAGAACCATCTGGGTCGCGCCGAGCCCGAGCACCAGTGGACCTTCCAACCAGATGCTTGCCACCGCGATCGCCGGAATGGTCAGACCGATACTCGCCATGGCCGACCCCAGCGCGAGGTTGAGGCTGATCTGCACCCGGTCGCGGCGAGCGGCCCGGACCGCGGCGAGCGTTTCGGGCAGCAGCACCATCAGCGCGATCACCACACCGACCGCCGACGGCGGCAGACCCGCCGACCCCACGGCCGACTCGACGGCCGGTGACACCACCTTCGCCAGACCGACGACGCCGGCCAGCGAGACGAGCAGCAACGCCAGGCTGCGCAGGGCGGTACGCACGCCGGGCCGCTCACCGTGCTCGTCGTCTGCGGTGACGACGACGTCGCTTTCGACGGGCAGGAAGTCGTCTCGGTGGCGCACGGTCTGCACCAGCACGAACAGTCCGTACAGCGCGAGCGAGGCCACCGCGGCGAAGGCCAACTGCGCGGTGGAGAATTCCGGCCCCGGCTTGCTGGTAGTGAAAGTCGGCAGCACCAGGCTGAGCGTGGCCAGTATCGCGACCGTGGCCAGAGCCGCGCCGGTGCCCTCGGCGTTGAACACGGCGATCCGTCTGCGCAAAGCACCGATGAGCAGCGCGAGGCCGAAGATACCGTTGCAGGTGATCATGACCGCCGCGAAGACCGTGTCGCGCGCCAGTGTGGAGGTCTTGTCGCCGCCCGAGCTCATCAGCGTGAGGATGAGCGCGACCTCGATCACCGTCACCGCGATCGCGAGCACCAGCGATCCGAATGGTTCATCGACGCGACGTGCGACCACCTCGGCGTGGTGCACCGCCGAGAGCACCGCGCCGATCAACGCGACCACCACGACCGGTACCGCGATGCTCGGCAGAGTTCGGCCCCAAGTGGCTCCGAGGGCGAGAACTGCGAGAACGGGAACGAGAACGGTCCAGCGGGCGATCAAAACACCGATCATGCCCACCATCGTCCCAGCAAATTACTAGCATATCGGACAATTCATCGACCGCTACTGCCCCGACTGCCGGTTCAGTCGTCCAGATCGATCCGCACGGTGAGCAGGTCGGTGCCGACGAGCCGGACGGCCGCGCTGTTGGCACGCGGCAGGGCGGCGAGACGGGCACGCGGGTCGTCGCCGGGCAGCAGGTGCGCGGTGCCGGTGTGCCAGCGCCCGTGCAAGCGTAGCCGAATCCGATTGTCCGCCTTGATGTTACGAATGTACTGTGAGCGGTCCCCGAACTCGGAGACGAGCCAGAACTCCCGTCCGATCTTGCGTCCGCCGATGGGTGTGACGCGCGGCTGCCTACTGACCCGGCCAGTGGTTTCCAGGAGGGGCTGCCCGGGCACTCTGCGAAGGATCGGGTTGCCGACCCGGCGCTGGAACGCCGTCACCACCCGATGCTGAATATCGCGCATGTTCGGCATGCGGCGACGGTAACATCGGACGAACCCATCGACAGTGTTCGCCGCAGGGCATGGCGATCCGCGCACCGGGCGGTGTCCAAGTGGTGGCGGCAGAAGCATCGCGATGGATCGACCCGGTGCCCGCCGATAGGTGAGAATTTGGCGGTGCGGACCCAGTTCACTGCCGAGCTCATCGCGTTGACCAATGATTTGACGACGATGTGCAGGCTCGCTCACGACGCCGTCGAACGTGGCACCGATGCGCTCGTCGACGCCGACCTCACCGCGGCCTACGAGGTCTTCGCGTTCGACGAGCAGCTACAGAAGATGTACGGGGCCTGCGAGGCGCGCACTGTGGTACTGCTCGCGCTGCAGGCGCCGGTCGCCCGCGACCTCCGGCATGTGGTGACCGCCATCCAGATCGCCGGTGAGCTGTCCGGTATCGGCTGGCTCGCCAGCCGCGTCGCCGACCAGGTGTACAAGCGTCACCCCGGACACGTGGCACAGCAGCCCATTCTGGGCATCCTCGCCGCGATGGGGCAGCTCGCGGCCGAGCGCACCGCGCTGGCCGGTCAGGCGGTCGCGGGTCACCCCTCGGTATCCGAGGACGAACCGGGCACCCGATCGATAAAAACGCCGCACCGGCAACTGCATTCGGCGCTGGCCGATCCGGCTTCCCAGCCACCGACCGACGCGGCGATCGACATCGCATTGCTCGGTCACCACTTGGAGCGCTGCGTCGATCACACAGCCCGCATCGAACGGCTGATCCGCTTCCTCGACACCGGCGTTCCCCCGACGGCCCAGCCCACCGACGACGAGTAACCCGCGATGGGGCTCGCGGGGAACCCGATGGCCGCCTTCGCTTCCACCTGGCCCCGGCCGGACGCAGGGGAATCATCAGCCCTTCACCCCGCCGGCCGTGAGTCCGGAGACGATGCGACGCTGGAGCAGGATCACGATGATCACGAGGGGGATGGTGACCACGGTGCCCGCGGCCATCACGGACGTGAATGGTTCCTCGTGTGGTTTGCTACCCGCGAACCGGGCGATCGCCACAGTGGCCGGTTGGGTCGCGTCGTTCGACAGCTGACTGGAGATCAGGTACTCGTTCCAGGACGCGATGAATGCCAGAATCGCCGTCGTGAACACGCCCGGCGCGGCCAGAGGCAGCAACACCATCCGGAACGCCTGTGCCCGGGTGGCTCCGTCGATCCGGGCCGACTCCTCGAGCTCCCACGGCAGTTCCTTGAAGAACGCCGTGAGTGTGTAGATGGTGAGGGGCAGCACAAAGGAGATGTTCGGGACGATCAACGCTTGGTATGTGCCGAACCATCCGATCGTGGTGAACAGCTGAAACAGTGGTGTCAAGAGCGCGACGCCGGGGAACATCGACGCCGCAAGCACAATGCTGAGGACGAGGTTCTTGCCGCGGAAGGTCAGCCGCGCGAGTGCGTACGCGGTGAAGATCCCGAACACGAGACCGATCGCGGTGGTGACTGCGCCGATGATGGTGCTGTTGATCAGCGCCCGGGCGAAGTGGTTACCGGTGTCGGTGGTGAACACGCTTGCGAAGTTCTCCAAGGTGACATGGGTGGGCCACGGGGTGGTGTCGAATGTGTAGTCGGAGTGCCGGAAGGCGGTGACCACCATCCAGTAGACGGGGCCCATGCCCCAGAAGACGATGACGGCGAGCCCCAGGTAGGTGCGAGCCGAGGCCAATCGCGTGCCGAGGCGGCGGCGCGCCGGCGCAAGCCCCGCCGCGCCTCGGATGACGACTGCTGCGGACATGCTGTCAGGCCTTTCGCTGCTTGTCTTGGGTCTCGACCACGTTGACGCCCATCACCTTCACGAGCGCATAGGCGACGGCGAAGATGAACAGGAACGTGATCGTCGACAGGGCGGAGGCGCTGTTGAATCCCTGCCGCATCTGGTCGATGACGAGGATCGAGAGCGTCGTCGTCGCGGTGCCGTCGCCGCCGCCACCGTCGGTGAGGATGGCCGGCAGGTCGTATATCCGCAGCACGTCGAGCACGCGGAAGAGGACCGCGACGAAGATCGCCGGTCTGATCAGTGGAAGTGTGATCAGCCGGAACCGCTGCCACACACTCGCACCGTCCACCCGCGCCGCCTCGTACACCTCGGCGGGAACCGCCTGCAGCCCGGCCAGGATGAGGAGGGCCACGAATGGAGTGGTCTTCCACGCGTCGGCGACGACGACGGCGAACCGTGCGGGCCACGTGTCGCCGGTCCACAGGACCTCGGTGCCGAAAATCCTGTTGGCGATGCCGTCATAGGCGAAGACGAAGTACCAGAGTTTCGCGGTCACGGCCGTCGGGATCGCCCAGGCCACGAGGATGCTGGTGCGCAACAGCGCCCGGCCGCGGAACGCGCGGTTCATGATGGTGGCGAACCACAGTCCCAGCACAACCTCGATGGCGACGGTGACGACGGTGAAGAACACCGTGATCCACATCGACTGCCAGAACAAGGAGCCGAGGGTGCCGCTGGGGCACGAGACCGCGGCGCCGGTGGAGTCGGTGCACCGCTGCAGCAGCCAGTGGCTGTAGTTGGACAGGCCGGCGAAGCCCCGGTCGACGAACTTGCCGGTAACCGGGTCGATCGTCGGGTCCTTGAACAGCGACAGCACCATGGCGCTGACCACCGGGTAGAGAATGACGACGCCGAGCAGGATCATGGTCGGCACGATCAGAAGAATCGCCACCTTGCCCTGTCCCTTACGGTATGCCGATGTCGGTTCACCGGTCGGGAGATCCTCCGAGTGGAGGACGGTCTCCGCGGGTCTCTCGACGGATAGATCTTCAAGGCTCATCGCACAGCTCCGCTAGGATCCGGCCGCCGCGATGGCGGATCGAATGTCGGCGACGGCCTGGTCCACCGTCTTCTCGCCCCTGATCGCGGCATAGGCATTGTTTTGAACTGCCCGCGTCACCGCCGGGTAGAAGGGGGTGATCGGACGTGGGACCGCGTTCTGGATCGACGTCTTCAACGTGGGGAGATACGGGTATCGCGCAATCAGCTCCGGGTCGTCGTAGACATCGGCGCGTACCGGTGCGAGGGAGCCCCGCGACAGAAAGAACTCCTGGGTCTTCTTGTTCGTCATGAAGGCCAGGAAGTCATGGGCGGTGGCCTTGTGCATGGAGTACACGTTGATCGCGACGTTGTGGCCACCAAGGCTGGAGCTGCCGGTCCCGGTCTTTCCGGGCAGCGGGGCGACGGCGAACTTGCCTGCGACCGCAGAGCTGCCCTGCCCGTTCATCAGGCTGTACGCATAAGGCCAATTACGCATGAACATCAGGTTGCCGCTCTGGAATGCCTGGCGGGTTTGCTCCTCCTGGAATGTGACTGCCTCGCGCGGGATGTCGCCGTTCCGGTACGCGTCGACGAGCGACTGGAGTCCCGCCTTGGCCTCGGGGCTGTCGATGGTCGGAGTCACCCCGTCCGCACCGATGATCGAGCCGCCCGCCGTGGTGACGGCTTCGGCCGCGTTCACGGTGAGACCCTCGTACTTCGCGTACTGACCGGCGTAACACCCGATTCCGGCGTCTCGTGCGGCACCGCACCGCGCGATCAGCTCGTCCCAGGTCGCGGGCGGATGGTCCACGAGATCGGTGCGGTAGTAGAGCAGTGCGCCGTCGCTGACCTGCGGGGCCGCGTACAAGATGTCGCCGTAGCGGGCGCCCGTCACGGTGGGCTCCAGCAGCTCGTCGGTGTCGATACCCATCGGGCCTTTCAGCGGCTGCAGCCATCCACGGGCCGCGAACTCGGCAGTCCAGATGAGGTCGACGACCGTGACGTCATACCCGGTGTCGCGGGACTGGAAGTGTTGCACCAAGTCTTCGTGCTGCTGGTCGGGCTTGTTGGACTGTTCCTCGAAGACCACCTCCTCGCCGGGATGCGTCGCGTTCCATTCGTCGATGAGGGGCCGGATGACGTTCGAATTGTCCTTGCCCTGCACATAGGTGATGGGCCCGCGTCCGTCCAGGTTGTCGTGTTCGGCTTGCGCGGCCGCCCTGATTCCCTGATCCGCACAGGACGTCGCGGCCAGTACGATCCCGGCGGCGAGCAGTGCGATCGCGCCACGTCTCATCGGTCGTGCTCCGGTTCCGTCAGCCATACCGCGGTGTCGGCCGGGAGCACACCGCCGGTGACGCCTGGCCCCGAAGCCAGGACCCTCCGCATGCCCGCAGGCAGTTCGGTGTCGGTGGCGCCGGTGTTCACCCAGCACTGAACGCCGCCGCGGGCGAACGCGAGCACGTCATGAGGGGTTTCGAGCCACTCCACCGGCTCGTCCGTAGTCCACAGCTGCCGGCGGAGCGCGAGGACCTGCCGGTACAGGGTGAGAAACGAGCCAGGGTCGCCGTGCTGGGCTTGCACCGTGTGCGGTGCCCAGTGCCCGGGCTGCGGCAGCCAGGTGTCCTTTTCCGCGTCGGGCGGCGAGAAGCCGTACGGGGCTTCGTCGTTCGACCACGGGATCGGCACACGGCAACCGTCACGGCCGACGTCGGTGAAGCCGGATTGGAACCATGTCGGATCCTGACGCACCTCGCCGGGGAGATCTTCGACCTCCTCGAGCCCGAGTTCTTCACCCTGGTAGATGTACGCAGTGCCCGGCAACGCCGCCTGTAGCAGCGCGGCCGCGCGGGCGCGGCGCCGCCCCAGCGCGCGGTCGGGCTGCTCGCCGGCCCAGCGGCTTCGCTCCCAGTCGGTTTCGACCAAGTGGTCGGGCTGCGATCGAGAGTAGCGGGTGACGGTGCGGGGAACGTCGTGGTTGGAGAGCACCCACGTCGCGGGCGCACCCACCGTGCCTGCCTGCGAGAGGGCGTCGTCGATCACGGCGCGGATGCTGTTCCCACGCCAGGGGGCACGAAGGAAGTCGAACTGGAACGCGGTGTGCAGCTCGTCCGGACGCAGGTAGCGAGCCAGACGGTCGTTGTTCGCCACCCAGGCCTCGGCCACGAAGACGCGGTCGGCGTACTCGTTCGCAACCGCCCGCCACCCGCGGTACACCTC
Organism: Nocardia sp. NPDC023852; assembly: GCF_040639505.1. Classification (NCBI taxonomy): domain Bacteria; kingdom Bacillati; phylum Actinomycetota; class Actinomycetes; order Mycobacteriales; family Nocardiaceae; genus Nocardia; species Nocardia sp. NPDC023852. The sequence continues at coordinate 41,028 of NZ_JBFAAB010000013.1, read as the reverse complement.
GTGCACGGCGTCCTGATCCCACGCCGGGTGCGGGTCGGTGTGTTGCGAACCGGGAAGGCGCTCACCGGCATCGGGCAGGGCGGGGTCCTTGGTCAGGCCGTGCGCGACATCGATCCGGAAGCCGTCGACGCCCTTGTCGAACCAGAAGCGCAGGATGTCCTCGAACTCGGCTCGCACTCCGGGGTGCTCCCAGTTCAGGTCGGGTTGGGCGGGTGCGAAGAGATGTAGATACCACTCACCCGTATCGAGACGGCTCCACGCGGGGCCGCCGAACGCGCTCTGCCAGTCGTTGGGTGGCTGGTCGCCGCCCGGCCCGCGGCCGGGACGGAAGATGTACCGGTCGCGGGCGCCCGGCTCGTCGCGCAACGCGGCCTGGAACCAGCGGTGGTCGCTGGACGTGTGGTTGGGAACGATGTCGAGAATCACGCGGATGCCCAGCTCGTGGGCCTCGATGATAAAGGCTTCGCCCTGCTCGAGGGTGCCGTACGACGGTTCGATGTTCCGGAAGTCGGCGACGTCGTAGCCGGCGTCGGCCATCGGCGACGGGTACCACGGGTTGATCCACACGGCATCGATGCCGAGCTCGGCCAGGTATGGGAGCTTCGATCGCAATCCGGTCAGATCGCCGATGCCGTCGCCGTTCCCGTCGGCGAAGCTGCGAATGTAGACCTGGTAGACGACGGCCGTCTTCCACCACGGTTCCGCTTCTCGGGCCGTAGGGGAGTTTGCGGCCGACTGCACGGACTGGGACATCGAATCTCCTCGAGAAGCTACATAAACATTTGTCTCTATAGAGTCGTCGCAGCGCTGCGGCGCAAGGTCGATGCCGCGATTGTCGTCGCATTTCCGCTCACCGCTGCGGAGCGGATTCGACTCGCGGAGATGGACGTATCCGGTGGCCGCCGTCTCTTGCGCCGGTACTGGGTTCCTCAGGCTGCGACTCCTAGTCCAGCAGCGGGAACCGACCCGAGTCGAGCAACTCGGCGATCGCGTCCAACTTCGCTTGCGGCGCCGCGTAATCCGGGTGCGCGCGCAGCACCGACGCCGCGTCGTGCAGCCGGATCATCTGCTGCTCGGCCACCGCCGCGGTGCGCCCACCCCGGCTCACGGCGTGCCTGGCGAAGACCGGCCTGCGCGGGTCGACGCGACCGAGGGCGAGCGCCTTGTCCACCCGGCGCGAACAACGGCAGAACGCCGTCGGTTCGACGAGACCACAGGTCGCGTCGAGGAAGTTGCCGAGCCGTTTCTTGGCCCGCTCCAACCGCTTTCGATAGGCGACGGGAGTGATGCCGAGGATCCATGCGGAATCGACGGAGCGCAGCTCGAACACCTCGCCGAGCACGAAGGCGATCCGCTCGTCGCGAACCAGACATTGCACCATGGCCTGGCTGCAGTTGAGCCGCACTTCGGCGGTCAGCAGCGCCGCCTCGGGCCCGCGGTAGTCGGCGTCCGCCAGGCCGTCGGCCAGCCCTTCCCGATAGGAGTCGAGGCTGAGCTGTGCGGCCTCCTGCGGTGTCTGCCGCTTCAGGTTCAGCAAATAGTTGACGCCGATCCGGTAGGCCCAGGTGAGCAGCTTCGCCTCGGCACGCCAGGTGTGCAGGTGGCCGAGGACGCGCAGCAGAATCTCCTGCGTCGCGTCCTCGGCCTCCGGCGGCCGCCCGACCATGCGCAGGGCCAGCCGGTAGAGCGGATCCTGCAGCAGCCGCACCACCTGCGCGACAGCCTCTCGGTCGCCCGCGACCGCACGGGCGACCACCGCCTTCTCCTCGTCCGCGACCAGGTCGTGCTCCGTGCCCATTGGGTCATCATTCGGCCTGCCCGCGGAACCCGCAAGAAGCGCTGATCGGTGTGGTCAGGGCCGGGCGGCGGGCGCACCGAGCACAGCGTGCCTGTCCAGCCAGTCCGCGAGCGCCCGGCCGATCTCCTCCGGCCGGTCCTCCGGCGCGTGGTGTCCGGCCGGGCCGATCGGCGCGACCTCGGCGCTCGCGAATGTGGTCGCGGCCCACTCGACCGCCTCCGGCGATCCGAGCCCGACCCCGTTCTCCAGCGCCATCACCAGTTTGGGTACCTCGGGTGTAGCGGCTGCCCAGGTGCCGTAGTTCCGCACGATGGCGACGACGTCGGCGGGTTCGCCGTCGAGCGGGAACTCCCTGGGCCACACCAGCAGCGGCTTGCGCGAGGCCGGGGTCGGATACGGCGCCCGGTACACGTCGTGATCCTCGACGGAGAGGGCGGCCACTCCCTTCGGAAGGTTGAACTCGATGAAGGTGTTCTCCTCCAACACCATTCGCTCGCCCTCCGCCGACCGGAACTTGCGGAACAGCTCGGCGCCGAGCCCGGGGAGCTCGTCCCAGCGCATCGGCCGCAGGAAGGTCTCGATCAGCGCGATACCGCGAACGCGGCCGGGATGCCGTGCCGCCCAGTCCATACCGAGCGCTCCACCCCAGTCGTGGCCGACCAGGACAACCTGGTCCAGCCCGAGCGCGTCGGACCAGGCATCCAGGTACGCGGCGTGATCGGTGAAGCGGTAGCCGGTATCGGGCTTGCCCGACTCCCCCATCCCGATCAGGTCGGGCGCCAGCACCCTGGTCCGATCCGCGACGTGCGGTATTACATTGCGCCACAGGTGCGACGACGTCGGATTGCCGTGCAGGAAAACCGCCGGCACCGTCCCCTCGCCGGTGTCGCGGTAGTTGATGAACGAGTCGAGAATGTCGACGGTAGGCATAAGGTTGTCCTCCCAATATCGGCTTGCTCCCTATGCCGTTTTCGACACACGATCGCGGTAGGCTGTGACCGGTTTTCAGGTGACGCTTGTCACACTCCGGGGTAGCCGGAAACATCCGTAGGAGTGCAGTAGATGGCTTGCTGATACTGAAGAACAGCTGAGAATTTTCGGGTACATCGACAGGAGCTTGCCAAGGCCACCGCCAGCTATCTACTGTCTTGATACGTAGACGAAGCGTAGTCCGGACGGAGATACAACGGTGCGGCAGCGACTGGTGAGCAACCGGCGGATGGCCTCGGCAACCGACGCGGATCGGATTCCGATTCACCCCTGATCATCACGAGCGAGCTCGGAGTCGGTGCGGCTCGATACCTCGGGACCTCCCCCTCATCAGCCCCGTGGTGTCGTAAAGTGCGGTCCTCGGACTGGACACCCGTCCCGCACAGCCGCGCCACCGGTCTCCCTCGTGAGTAGCCGCCCTCGAGTCGGCGCCGGCACGGCGGCTCGGGGGCGGGCCCCACCCCTGTCGACCTGTCCAGTCAATGTGGCACACCGGTGAATCCGTGCAGCTGTGCCGAATCTCATACGCGCTGTTCGATTATTTCGTCACGCCCACCGGATACCTTGACGCCGGTTACAGTTGAAGTGCGTTGGCGTTAGGAAGTTCGATGAAGTTCACAGCACGGCGGCCGGCTCGGTTAGGCCTAGTGGTAGCGGCATTCGTCGGACTGGCATGCTTTTCCGTCGGCTGCGGCGGCTCGGCCGCGAAAGTCGCGTGCGGCTCCGGTCGCGTATGCAGCGACACGCCGGCACCTATACCCAGCCGCGACGCGCTCGCCCTGCTCGATTCCCTGCGCGTCGCGGGTCGCGCGGCCAAAACTGGGTACAGCCGCGAGGAATTCGGCCCACCCTGGTCGGACAACGTCACGGTGCCAGGCGGCGACAACGGTTGTGACACCCGCAACGACATCCTGCAGCGCGACCTCACCGAGGTGACGTTCAAGTCGGGCAAGTGCGTCGTCGCGACCGGCACGCTGAACGACCTCTACACCGGTAAGACCATCCACTTCGTGCGCGGCACCAAGACCTCCGACGAGGTGCAGATCGATCACGTGATCGCCCTGTCGGACGCCTGGCAGAAAGGCGCGCAACAGCTGTCGGCCGAACGCCGCCGCGACCTCGCGAACGATCCACTGAACCTCCAGGCCGTAGACGGACCAACCAATCAGTCCAAGAGCGATTCCGACGCAGCGTCCTGGCTGCCACCGAACAAGGGCTACCACTGCGCCTACCTGACCAGGCAAATCCAGGTGAAGGCCGCCTATAAGCTGTGGGTCACCGACTCCGAAAAAGATGTCATGGCTCGGGAACTACGCACCTGTCCGTGACCCCTACGGCAACGCGACAACCACCTTGCCGAACGGATCACCGGTGCGGAAATAGTGATACGCCGCTTCCGCCTGGTCGAACGAGAACACCGAATCGAGCACAGGACGCGTTTTGTGCTCGGCAATCGAGCGGTTCATCGCCTCGAAATCGACTCTGCTGCCTACCGCGATCCGACGAATGGACAGATACGACGCCCCGAATGGATTACCGGTCGGCGCATCCTCGGCGGGCATCGCGCCGACCATCGTGATCCGCGCGTTGTACGCGCCCGACCGCACCGATCGCGCCAGCGTCGGCAGCCCCACCGCGTCCAGGACGTGTTCCACGCCGTCACCGCCGGTGCGGTCCAGCACGGCACGTTCCCAGTCCGGTGTCCGGCTCCGAACGATCACCTCGTCGGCGCCCAGATCGCGCAGCCGCGTGGCTTTCTCCGCGTTGGAAGTGATCGAAATGACCTCGGCTCCGAGCACTTTGGCGTGCTGCACACCGAACAGTGCGACCCCTCCGCTACCGACGATCAGCACGGTTTCCCCCGGCAGGACCGGAAGCGGCGCGGTGAGTGCCGCCCAGGCCACCACGCCCGCACATGTCAGCGTGGCGGCTTCGGCATCGGTGAGATGCCGGGGGACGTGGACCACCGAATCCTCCTCGAGCACCACGTACGTGGCGAGCATGCCGTGGTACGTGGCGCCGTACTGTTCGAGGACATGGGACTGCCGTTGTGGACCGTCGATCCACCGGACGAAGTATGTCGCGGTCACCCGGTCGCCCACCGAGGCACGAGTCACCTTGTCGCCCACCGCGACCACTTCGCCGACGCCGTCGGAGAGTGGCACGATCCCGGGCGTGGCCGACAGCGGATAGGTGCCGTCCAGCAGCATCAGGTCGCGCCGGTTCAGCGCCGCGGCCAGCACGCGAACGACGACCTGGTGAGAACCCGGCTCCGGAGTCGGCTGCGGTGCGACGGTCAGCCCGGCCACGCCGCGCGACGGGTCCAGGTGGTAGGCAGCCGCGGTCATCACACGAGCCCGATGTACTGGTGATCCCACCTGATCCGGCCTTCGCCGTCCAGCGCCACGACGTCATATCCGCCGCCTGCGACCGCCCCGTCGGCCTTGTTCACCATTCGCCATGCGAGTCCTATCACGTTCGCTGACAGCCGTACCGCCTGTCCGCTCGGCGCGAACACGTGCGCACCTGGCGCGACGAACATTTCGTACGCGCGGTCGACGCGACGGTCCAACGCTTCGTAGCCGCGGATCTCCACGGTCGGGATCGGAAAAGACAGGGCGACGAGCGCCTCTCGCATCGCCTGCGGCGGGTCCACCAGCACCTGAGCGCCATCCACCGCCCACAGCTCCCTGATCTGCTTGTGCCGGATCTCGGCGTCGGGCTCATTCCACATCGCGATGTATCGGTCGGTGAAGTCCGTCAGCTGCTGCTCATCGAGTTGGTTGCTCATGCGAGAGAGTTTCGCCGGTCACGTCGTCGCGCGCGATTCCCTGCGGGGAATGGCGGAGCAACCCCGCGGCATCAATACTGCTCAGATGACGACGGCGATCGAGTCCGGATTCGCTCGGCAGCTCAAACACTGGCGGACCCTGCGCCGGGTCAGCCAGCTCGACCTCGCGACCCGCGCCGACACCACGCAACGGCACTTGAGCTTTCTGGAGCAGGGGCGCTCGCGGCCGGGACGCACCATGGTGGTGCGGCTCGCCGAGTCGCTGGACTTGTCCCTGCGCGAGCGCAACGGACTGCTGCTCGCCGCCGGCTACGCTCCGGTCTTTCCCGAATCCGACCTGGACACCGCGGAATTGGCGCCGGCGCTGGAGGCGCTGACGGCCATCCTGGACGGCCACCTACCGTACCCGGCGCTGATCGCCCGGCCCTACGGCATCCTGCTCGCCGCCAACGCCGCATTCGACGTGCTCACCGAGGGCGCCGCGCCATGGCTGCTCGAACCCCCGGTCAATGTGCTGCGGCTCGCGCTGCACCCCCAAGGCTTGGCGACCAGGGTGCTCAACCTGCCGGAATGGGGCAGGCACGTCACCGAAGCGCTACGGGGCAGAGTCGCACGCAGCCCCGACCCCACCTTGGACGAGCTGATCGCCGAGTTGGAAGGCTATCTGCCGCGAACCGATCCGGGTCCAGACCATCTCGGCTTCGCGGTGCCATTGCGCCTACGCGGTGACGAAGGCGAGCTGCGCTTGATCACCACCATTTCCTCGTTCGCCACCGCCGTCGACATCACGCTTGCCGAGTTGCAGTTGGAAGCGTTTCTGCCCGCGGACGAGCAGACCGCGCGGGTCCTGCGCGAACGCGCCGCACTGCGATCCGGGGTCGGATAAGTCCTGCCGGTCCGAGGGTCCGGCAGGACCATTCGCCTAAACCGAGCTCGTCGTGAGTTCGTCGTCGGCCGGCGCGTCCCAGTCGATCCGATAGCGCTGCTCGGGCCCCATGGTCTTCTCCGGGTTCATCAGTGTCTTGACCATGAGCGGCATCAGCAGCTGCATCGCCTTGCGCGCCACCGGCCCCGGCGTCTTGCTGTGGTTGATCTTCGCGGCGCGTGCCGCGACCCCTTCCACCCGGCCGCGCCGCAGCCGCTCGTATACAGCGAACGCCTCGGCCGGTGTCGGCAGATCACGCAGGCACCGGGCCAGCTGCACGGCGCTCTCGATCGCCAGCGACGCGCCCTGTCCGGAGCTGTTGGACGGCGCGTGCACCGCGTCGCCGACCAGCACCATCCGTCCGCGATACCAGTGCGGCACCGGCGGCATGATGTGCAGCGCACCGACCACTTCGAGCTGGTCCTCGGTGGTGCGCCTGGCCAGTTCGCCGCCGGGATTGTCGTCACGGTAGGTCTCGCGCAGGGTCTCGAGCCAGTGCGTTTTCGGGATGGCCCGTGCCGCGGTGAGCGACAGGTACTCCTTGTGCGGCAGGTTGGCTCCCCACGCCACCCTGCCGTCCGCGGTCGGCCAGTAGAGGTAGTACGCCCGCTTGCCGAATGCGAAAGTCATGGTGTCGGGCGGGACGTCGGCGTCACACTCGGTGACCGCGCCGAAGCCGACCATGCCGAGGTAGTCGGGACCGGGCGCGTTCGGGTCGATCAGGTTGCGCACTGTCGAGCGGATGCCGTCGGCACCGACGAGCACGTCCGCGGTGGACGTGCTGCCGTCGGTGAACCGTGCGGTGATGCCCGACTCGTCCTCGCGCACGTCGACCAGACGCTTGTTGTACTCGAAAGGGACGCCGGCGGTGACCGCATGCTGGTGCAGTGCCCGGTGCAGTTCGCTGCGATCGACAACCTGCAGGGGTGGGACCTCGGAAAGGCTGGGCAGCTGCAGGAGCTTGCCCCCGACGGACATGTTCATCTTCGTCACAGGCAACGCGATGTCGCGCACGGGATCGCCCGCGCCGATCAGGTCGAGGGCGGCGACGCCGTTCGGCGCAAGCGCAAGCCCACTGCCGATGCCATAGGACGGGCCGGGGTAGGCCTCGTAGACGCGGGCTTCGATGCCCGCCTCGAGCAGGGCCGTCGCGACGACGGGTCCGGCGATGCCGCCACCGATTACGAGGGCGGTACGTGTTGTGGACATGAGTGTCTCCAGGATTTGTGCGATACGGGTTGCGATTCCCCGAACCGACCCGCGCGTCAGCCACCTGGTTATCCTGTGGTTGCCAGCCTTGTAGCCGGGTGCGCGTTCGCGGGCGCGGTTCGAGACTGTTCGATCGGGCCCGGCGGCGGTGTTGCCGCACCCCGCCGGGGCCGGTTTCGGCTAGTTCTCGGTCATCCCCCTCTCCACCAGCTCGGCGACTTCGGACGGGTCCATGCCACGCTCGTGCCAGTCCCGCCACTGCGTCAGTCCGGGGAAGGTGCCCTCGTTCAGCTCGTCGCGCAGGGAACGCGTCCATGCCGCTTCGGCTTCCAGCATCGCGAGCCCGAATTCGGACTCGACGACGAACAGTCGCGGCAGCTCGGCGACGGCGAGTTCGTCGAGTTCGCGGCGGACAGCCTCGATGTTGTGCCGCAGCGCGTCGAGACGCCGTCCCAGCAGCTCGATCACCTCCGCGGGTGGCAGTACCGCGAGAATGGACAGGCCGGCGACGAACCGGTGATGTTCCGGTTCGGGGGTGGCGAGCAATTCCCTGGTCCAGTCGGCCATCTCGGCGCGACCCACGTCGGTGATCCGATAGATCACCCGCTCCGGCCGCGCACCGTCGCGTTCGCTGCCGACGACCTCGAGGAAGCCGACCTTCTCCATGTTCTGCACGACTGTGTAGAGCGAGCCCCACTTGATGTCCATGTCGCGCTCTTTGCCCCGGTCCCGCAGGGTCTGCGCGATTTCGTACCGGTGCATCGGTCGCTCGACGATCGCGGAGAGCACCGCGAGTGCGAGCAAGTTGTTCACTTTGCGCTTCTTGACCACGGCACCTCCTTACTCGTATACGAATATACGTAAACGAGTATCCAGTGCCAAGTCGTGCAGGCCGGACCGATCACGCCATGCGCGGCGACGGAGCCACCCCTGGCCCCTCGATCAGTGACAGCGCGATCGGCACCAGCAGATCCACCAGCTCGGTGACCGTCGGACGCGGATCAGCGAGGACCCACTCGTGTGCGAGCCCATTGATCGCACCGATGAGAGCGTTTGCGGCCCACCCGGGGCCGCCCCGCACCCGCGCGCTGGGCGCGACGACCGGGACAACGGCGGACTCCAGCACCGACGCCCAGACGTGCCGTCGCACGCGGCGGTGCCGCTCCATCCGGTCGCTCACTCCGACCACTTCGACGAAGGCGACCTTGGCTCGGTACGGGTCGGAGCCGATCGACTCGAGATACGCGGCGACCACGGCGGTCATCGCGGCGGTCAGGTCGAATCGGGGGTCGAGCGCACCCATCCTCGCCAGCACCGCGGCGGCGGCCTCGTCCTGGATCCGGTCGTAGGCCGCGACCAGCACGTCCTCCCTGGTCTGGAACTCCTCGTAGAACTGCCGCTTGGACAGGCCCGCGGCGGCGCACACGTCGGCCAGCGAGCAGTTCACGTAGCCACGCTCGGCGAAGATCCGGGTCGCCGCCTCGAGAAACCGCTGGCGCCGCTCAGCCTTCCGCTCCACGACGGCCCGCCCGCCGTATTGCCTTCCCCCTATCGCAGTCACACCTTCACCGTAGCGAAACCGTGGATCACAGCCCATCCGTGCGGACGACCGGCGAGTGAACGCTCGCGACGGGTGATAGTTGTGATGCGGGTCATAATCGGGCATAATCGACACAGTCTGAAACCAACCGGGATCACATACGTCGCCGTGGAACGAAGAGGTTCTCGCGTGGTCACTTCCCGCAGGCACACCGAAGCCGCTCGCCCCCGAGGCCGTAGCGGCGAAAGACTGCTCCGCAGGACGGCTGGCGAGGCAGGACGTCACGATCATCGACGTCGGATCGATGACGCCGGACCCGCCACCCGTCAGGGGCGGGGCGAAACCGTGAGCACCCTGCTCGCGGCCACCTTCCAGCAGCGGATGCCGGCCGGGCGCATTGGACATATCATCGAATTCCGTCCCGCGACAAGGATATTTCGGTCCGCGACAATCAACGCGAGGGTGCCCGCGCGGCTTCCCTCATAACTTACTCAAGAGTAAGGTTGTCTTCATGGCGTGGAGACCTACTGAAATCCCGGACCAGACCGGACGCACCTATGTGATCACCGGCGCGAACGGCGGACTGGGCGCCGTCACCACCGGAGTCCTCGCGGCCAAAGGCGCTACCGTCGTCATGGCCTGCCGCGACGCGGCGAAGGCGAAAAAGGTCGCCGACGACATCGAGGGCGATGTGCGGGTGGCCGAATTGGACCTGGCCGACCTGGCCTCGGTCCGCGAATTCGCCGAGGGCAGCAGCGAATTCGACGTACTCATCAACAATGCCGGCCTGATGAACGTCCCGTTCTCGCGGACCAAGGACGGCTTCGAAACCCAATGGGGCGTCAACCATCTCGGCCACTTCGCGCTGACCGGACTACTGCTGGACCGGATCACCGACCGGGTGGTGACACTGGCCAGCATCGCGCACAAGCAGACCCCTAAACTCCGGATCGACGACCTCGACTACGAGCACCGGCGCTATCAGCGCAATCTCGCGTACGCGCAGTCCAAGCTGTGCAACCTCATGTTCGCACGGGAACTCCAGCGCAGGCTGGCCGAAGCCGGCTCGGCGAAGCGCTCCTACGGCGTCCACCCCGGTGTCTCGGCCACCGACCTGTTCGCGCGTACCGAGACGCCGATCGACCGGATCGCCAAGCCCTTCATCCGCCTGATCGGGCATTCGCCCGCGAAGGCCGCGCACTCGACGCTTTTCGCAGCGACCATGCCCGACGCCGACCCCGAGGTGTACTGGGGCCCGTCCCGACTGTTCCAGACCCGAGGCCCGGTGGACGCGTCGCCGTCGTCTCGGCTGTCGAAGAGCAAGGACCTGTGGGAGCGGCTGTGGGCTGAATCCGAGCGGCTCACCGGGGTCACCTACAAGTTCTGATCGCAAGAACCTGCCGCCGCCGTCGGCGGGCCGTTCCAGTCCGCAATGATGTGATCACAGCCCAGTGGGAGCACCGACCTGGCTCTACGTGCCGCGTAGTAGAAGAGGTACCGTGGAAGCCGTGTCCGCCTCACCCCGCCGCTCGGCACACAATCGCCCGGCCCTCATCGTGCTGGTGTTTGTCGCTGCGCTGGGGTGCCTGGCCCTGGCTTGGTGGCAGTGGGAGCGGTTCGAATCCGCCAGCGGCACCGGTCAGAATCTCGGGTACGCGCTGCAGTGGCCGCTGTTCGCGGCGTTTGCCGTGTTCGCCTACTTCCGGTTCGTCCGGCTGGAGCGGGAGGCCGAACAGAACGACATGCCCTCCGACGCGGAGCACGAGCCCGTCGAGGCCAGGCTTGCCACGAAACCCGCTGCACCCAAGGAGCTTCCGGCAGGTCTGCTGCCGGAGCGCCCGAAGGCCGTGCGGGAAGAAGACCCGGCGCTCGCCGAGTACAACCGGTACCTCGCCGCGCTGCACGCCCACGACATCGATGAGCAGGTCCGCGCGGCGGGCCTGAACACACCCGAGAGGAGCGCCGGTTGACCACCAGCGAGAATTCCACCGAGGCCACCGTGGTGCCCGCGCCGACGGCGAACACCGCAAAGATCACCTCGGCACTGCTGCGCTACCGCGCGCTGGCCTGGATCACCGGTCTCTGGTTGCTGCTACTCACCGGCGAGATGATCGCCAAATACGGCTTCGACGTGCACACCCCCAGTTGGATCGCCGTGGTCCACGGCTGGGTGTACTTCGTCTACCTGCTGGTCACCGCCGACCTCGCGGTCAAGGTCCGCTGGCCAGTGCTCCGTACCGTCGGCACCCTGCTCGCGGGGACCATCCCTCTGCTGTCGTTCTTCGTCGAGCATGTCAACGCGAAAAAGGTCAAGCAGGACTTCGGCGTCTGACGCCTCCGGCGTCAGCGCGCGGTCAGCGCGGCCAGCTTCGGCAGCAACTGGGTCAGCGCCCGCCCCCGATGTGACACCGCGTCCTTCTGGGCGGGCGTCAGCTGGGCGGCGGTGACCGCGCCGCCCTCCGGGACGAACAGCGGATCGTAGCCGAACCCGCCGTCGCCTACTGGCTCGCGGCCGATCGAGCCCGGCCATTCGCCCCGCACGACGATTTCCCCGCCGCCCGGCACCACCAGTGCGCAGGTCGAGACGAACCGCGCCCCACGCCGCTCGTCCGGGACATCGGCGAGCTGTGCGAGCAGCAGCGCGTTGTTCGCGGCGTCGTCACCATGCCCACCCGACCAGCGCGCCGACAGCACACCGGGCATACCGTTCAGAGCGTCCACCTCGAGCCCGGAATCGTCCGCGACACAGGCCAGGCCGGTGGCCACCGCGCCGTCCCGGGCCTTGGCGAGCGCGTTCGCCTCGAACGTCGCCCCGGTCTCGGGCGCCTCATCGTAGGCGGGGACGTCACCGAGCCCGATTATCTCGATACCCGCGACGCCCGCTTCGTCGAGGATACGGCGCAGCTCGTTCAGTTTCTTGCGATTGCGGCTGGCGACCAGAAGGCGAGTCATCACTTCTTCTTCTGCTCGGACGGCTCGGGAAGCACACCCGGGTACGGCAGCGCCAGCGCCTCTTTCTGCACGACGAAAAGCTGTTCACAACCCGCGAGCGCGGCGTCGAGCAGCTTGTCCAGTGTGGAACGCGGGAACGTGGCGCCCTCACCGGTGCCCTGAACCTCGACGAGTGTGCCGGTGTCGGTGGCGACCACGTTCATGTCGACCTCCGCACGCGAATCCTCTTCGTACGGCAGGTCCAAGCGCACCCTGCCGTCGACGACGCCGACGCTCACCGCGGCGATCGCGCACGAAATCGGCTGGGGATCCGCCAGGCCGCCCGCCGCGCCGAGATAGGTCACCGCGTCGGCCAGCGCGACGTACGCACCGGTGATGGCGGCCGTCCTGGTTCCGCCGTCGGCTTGCAGCACGTCGCAGTCGATAGCGATGGTGTTCTCGCCGATGGCGGCCAGGTCGATGCACGCGCGCAGCGAGCGACCGACCAGCCGGCTGATTTCCTGGGTCCGTCCGCCGACCTTCCCTTTGACCGACTCCCTGCCGCTGCGAGTGTGCGTCGCGGCAGGCAGCATGGCGTATTCGGCGGTGAGCCAGCCCAGCCCGGAGTCACGACGCCACGGCGGCACGCCCTCGGTGACGCTCGCGGTGCACATCACCCGCGTCTGGCCGAACTCCACCAGTACCGAACCGGCTGGATGCGTGGTAAAACCACGGGTGATCCGTACCTCGCGGAGTTCATCGTCCGCCCTACCATCGGCTCGTCTCGACACGGCCACAGCCTACTGTGTTCCCTTGCCGCGCCTGCGGCGCGGCGTGTTCGCGGCCCGTCTCGCTTCGCTCGGAAGCGGGAGTCCGGCCAGTGTTGCTGCGTCGGGTGGCAATCGTTGCGTCTCGAGGTTCGCTGCTTGCACAACAACACTGTGCTCAGGCGCTGCAAATCAGATATCGAAGGTCTCGCCCGGTGCCACCGCATGCACCGGTCCGGCGAACTGCGCCTTTGCCTCGGCGATTACATCCTCGCGGGAGGTCCAGGGCGGAATGTGAGTGAGCAGCAGCTCCTTCGCGCCTGCCTCGGCCGCGATCACACCCGCCTCGACACCCGAAAGATGAATGCCCGGCGGCCGGTTCGCGGGGTCGTGGGTCCAGGACGCCTCCGCCATCAGGATGTCGGCGCCCTGGGCGAGTACGCGGACCTCCGGGCACAGGGCAGTGTCACCGGTATAGACGAAGGTTCGCCCGCTCGCGGTCACTACGCGCAAACCATAGGCCTCCGGCGGGTGAAACATCCGGCGCGCCGTTACGGTGTGACCCGGCCCGAATTCGACCGATTCCCCGTCGGCCCACGGTCGCATGTCGATCACGTCGGACCAGTCGTCGCATTCGCCGCCGACCTCGGCGGAGGCATTGCCGATCCGCAGCGAGGTATCCGAGGGGCCACGCACGATCGCCTTCCCCTCCGGCGGTGTCGGGTGGTAGCGCCGCCACACCAGCAGGCCGGGCAGATCCAGGCAGTGGTCCGCGTGCAAATGGGTCAGGAAGACGTCGACCTCGCCTGGATTGGCGTAGCGCTGCAGCGCGCCGAGCACTCCCGGGCCGAAATCGATGACCGTCGGCGACATATCCGGTCCGGTCAGCAGATAACCCGACGCTGGAGAGTCCGGGCCGGACACGCTGCCCGAGCACCCGAGGACGGTAAGGCGCATTCCCCCATGCTGCCACGGTGAATTCTCACTCAAGAAAGGGTCCCCCACAGTTCCTGCAGGGCGACACCCTCAGCGTGGCGGCACAGTGACTCCGGCTCGATCCCCGCGGCGGTGTCGACGTTCATCACCAGAGAGTACCCAGCCGGCCAGCAGCCCACCCACCGCCCCGAAAAGATGCCCCTGCCAAGAGATTCCGGGTTGTCCAGGCAGAACCCCCCACAACAGCGAACCGTAGAGCGCCAGCACGGCGAGGCCGAGCACGATCTGACCGAGGTTGCGGGCGAACCAGCCACGGGAGATGAGGAAGGTCAGCCAACCGAACACCAGTGCCGACGCGCCGAGGTGCACGGAGCCCGCTGCCCCGGTGAGCCAGGTGCCGACACCCGCCACGATCCAGATGATCGCGGTCGCGGCCAGGCCGCGCCCGACGCCGGCCAGCAGAGCGAGGAAACCGAGCACCAGCACCGGAAGCGTGTTGCCGATCAGGTGGTCCCAGCCACCGTGTAGCACCGGGGCGAACAGGATGCCGGATAGTCCGTCGGCCCGACGCGGCTCGATGCCCGCGTGGTCGAGCCGATGGCCGGTGAAGGTGTCGACACCTTCGATGCCGTAGAGCAGCCCGACGAATCCGATGATCAGCACCCCGGCACGCAGCCAGAGTTGTCTGACCGCCGCGAGGCCACCCGTCGTTTTCGCCGAAGGCGGCGTGGATGCCTCTGCCGGCTTGCCCAACCGCGCGCGAATCGACGCCATCCGATGAGGGTCGAAAGAAGGCCCGAGTCCCGCATTGCCGGTCACCGCCACCTCCTCGTCGTGCGACCCCACCTCCCCGAGGGTACCGGCGCGTCCGGAAATCAGGCCCAGAGCTGGCCGTCGAGCCGTTCTTCCGCCTCTTCGAGGGTGCCGTCGTAGGCCCCGGTCGACAGGTATTTCCAGCCGCCGTCGGCGACCACGAACGCGATGTCCGCGCGGGCACCCGCCTTCGCCGCCTTGCGGGCGACGCCCAGCGCGGCGTGCAGAATGGCGCCGGTGGAGATTCCGGCGAAGATGCCTTCCTCCAGCACGAGTTCCCGGGTGCGCTTGACCGCATCGTGGGGGCCGACCGAGAAACGGTTGGTCAGGACGGTCTCGTCGTACAGCTCGGGAATGAACCCCTCATCGATGTTTCGCAGGCCGTAGACCAGCTCGCCGTAGCGCGGCTCGGCAGCCACGATCTCGATGCCCGGCACCTCCTCGCGCAGAAAGCGCCCGGTGCCCATCAGCGTGCCCGTGGTACCGAGTCCCGCGACGAAATGGGTGATCTCGGGGAGATCGGCCAGGATCTCCGGGCCGGTGGTCTCGTAGTGCGCGAGCGCGTTCGCGGGATTGCCGTACTGGTAGAGCATCACCCAGTCCGGGTTCTCCGCCGCGATCTGCTTGGCCTGCGCGACAGCCTGATTCGAGCCGCCCGCCGCGGGGGAATCGATGATTCGCGCGCCGAACATGGTGAGCAGCTGGCGGCGCTCCACCGAGGTGTTCTCCGGCATCACACAGACCAGGTGGTAACCCTTGAGCTTGGCGGCCATCGCCAGCGAGATACCGGTGTTGCCGCTGGTGGGTTCCAAGATGGTGCAGCCAGGTCGCAGCAGACCATCGGCCTCGGCCTGTTCGATCATGCGCAGTGCCGGGCGATCCTTGATCGAGCCGGTGGGATTCCGGTCCTCCAGCTTGGCCCACAGCCGCACGTGGTTTTCGCCGTCCCACCGCGGAGAAAGCGCGCGCAGGCCGACCAGCGGGGTATTGCCGAGGGTCGCGATCAGCGATTCATAACGTGCCACGGAATCGGTCAGCCTCCGGCCACGGCGGGCAGGATGGTGACGCTGGCGTCCTCCGGCACCTCGGCCGCCAGACCGCCGGCGAAGCGGACGTCCTCGTCATCGACATAGATGTTGACATAGCGGTTCAGCTTGCCGTCCTTGAGCAGGCGCTCGGCCAGTCCTGGGTGGTTGGTCTCGAGGTTGTCGATCAGCGCGGCCAGCGTGCCGCCTTGCGCTTGCACGCGCTTCTCACCTCCGGTGAGGCCGCGCATGATGGTCGGGATGGACACGGTTACCGACATGGGTACTCCTCGGTTTCACGAACGGGCATCGAACTAGTTCTGGTACGCGTCGACGATTTTTACCGACTCCTCGGTCACCTCGCCGTCGACGATCCGGTAGCTGCGCAGCTCGTGCCGTTCAGGATCGCGGGTGGAGATCAGCACGTAGTGCGCAAACGGCTCGGACGCGTAGGACACGTCGGTCCGGCTCGGATAAGCCTCGGTGGCGGTGTGCGAGTGGTAGATCACCACCGGCGTCTCGTCGGCATCGTCCATCGCGCGCCACACCTTCAGCTGCTCGCCGGAGTCGAAGCGGTAGAACGTGGGCGAGCGTTCGGCGTTGGCCATGGCGATGAAGCGCTCCGGACGATCCGAGCCCTCGGGCCCCGCGATGACGCCGCAGGCCTCGTCGGGATGATCGGCGCGCGCGTGTGCCACCATCGCCTCCACGAGGTCGGCCCTGATCACCAGCACTTGTCGAACACCCTTCCGCAACGCCGACCCATCCCAGTCGACAACGAGCCAGAATATTCGGCTATTCCCGCGATGCCGTCGACCGGTCCCCGGTTGCCACCTTCCGTGCGGCACGTCGGGCGGGGTTGTCGGCGTCCACCGCACCGGCGGCGAACAAGTCGGCCCCGAACCTCGACCACGTCGGCACGACAAGACCGCCTCGACCACGTCGGCACGACAAGACCCCACCGGACACCCCAGCACGAACAAGACCCCACCGGACAGTTCTGCCTCGTACATCCGGATCCCGCGATTCCCACCCCCCGCGACACATCGGCCCAACCCCCGCTTTCGAGCGCAGCGAGACCGAGCATTCCCCGTTCGCGGCCCGGCTCAGAAGGGGGCCGCGAAACGCCGCGCCCGCGCGGCCGAAAACCCCGCAAATCAAACACAGAACAGGTCGTGGTAGGCCGGGATGCCCGCGACGGGGCGCGCCGAGCGAATCGCGTCGACGATGGCGCGTTCGACACAGACCGCCGCCGCTGTGCAGAGTTCGTCGAGGACCAGCAGGTCCGCGGGGAAGGCAGGCGGGAGCGGAATGTCCGAATCCGAATCGGCGGTTCCCGTGGCGAGCGCGAAAAGCGTGTCCCCATCGAGCGGAGAATGTGCGGGGCGGATTGCCCTGGCCAGACCGTCGTGGGCGGTGATCGCCATCCGTCGGCACCCTGCAGGATCGAGGGGGGCGTCCGTGGCAACTACGCCGATGGTGGTGTTGAGCACCGTGCCTTTTACCGGAAGCGCGTTGGCCGCCGCCAGTTTCTCGGTGGTCGGCGGGCGCAATCCGAAGTAGTCGGGGCCGTCGGTGCCGCACCCCCAGGGCAGCCCGGTGCGCGGATCGAACACCGAGCCAACGGGATTGGCCACGATCAGCGCGGCAACGGTGATCCCGGCCGCGGCGCCTTCGCTCAGTACGATGCTCGCGGTCCCCACCCCGCCCTTGATGGCTCCGGCGCGCGCGCCGACGCCCGCACCGACCGAGCCCCGTGCGAATTCGGTCGCCGCCGCCTCCGCCGCCCGATAACCGAACTCGGCGGTGGGCCGGATGTCCCACGCGCCGACGGGGAGATCGAAGATCACCGCGCCGGGGACGATGGGCACCACCCGACTCGTGTCGGTCGGATCCATCATGATGCCTGCGCCGTTTTCCTCCAACCAGCGCATCACGCCGTCGGCCGCGGCGAGGCCGTAGGCGCTGCCGCCGGTCAGCAGGATCGCGTCGACCTGCCGAACGGTGTTCACCGGATCGAGCAGGTCGGTCTCCCGAGTGCCGGGTCCACCGCCGCGCACGTCGACCGCCGCCACCGCGGCACCCGGTATGCGTACGACCGTGCATCCGGTCGCCGCCCCGGCTCCGAGCGTGGCGTCGGCGTCGAGCACGTGGTGATGGCCGACCAGCAGCCCGGGGACGTCGGTGAGCGAATTACGCTGCCCCGCTTGGCCATTCACTATCTCTGCTCCTCACGGCGCGCGGATGTGCCGATCGCTCCGAGCGATCTTCGCACCGGAGGACCGCTCAGGGCGCCAACGCCTCCAACAAAGAGTCCTGCATCCAGGTCAGCCAGTGGTACACGTCCAGGTGCGGGGCGCGCGGGTCATCAGGGTTCAGATGGTCGGGCGTGTCGGCGTCGATGCCCAGCACCGTGCCCAGCGCGAGCCGCACGTCGGTAAGCGCGGTCAGCCACGCGTCGGCCTGTTCGGGGGTGAGCACGACCCTGCCGCCGGAGTCCGGCACGGTGTCCAGCACGACCGAACCCGCCGCCAGCTTGGCGTCGATGATGTCCGGCTCGTGCAGGCCGCGCAGCGCGCTGTTGAGGTCGGCGCGGTCGGCATCCGGCGACCCCGGCTCGCTGCGGTGAAAGTCCGGGAGGAGTCTGCTCAGCCGCGGGTCGTCCGGCGGCTCCGTGTTGCCTGAGCGCAGACCGGTCAACGCGGCGAGATCGTCCTCAGGGGACGACTCGGCGCGTTCGGTGAGCAGTCCGGCGACCGCGCCGACCAACGAGCGAAGCACGTTGGCCTCGCGTGCGTCCATTTCGGAACGCAGTTTGAGACCGCTCAGCGAGTTCTTCCTACTCCACTTACGCACGGCGTCAGGGTAGTCGTCGTAGTCAGTCGTCTCGTTGCATTGTGGCCCAGAGTCCGGCGGCGTGTAGCCGCTGGACATCGTGTTCCATCTTGTCCCGCGAACCCGACGAGACCACCGCCTTACCCTCGTTGTGCACCTTCAGCATCAGCTCGGTCGCCTTCGCTTTGCTGTAGCCGAACAGCTTTTGGAAGATATAGGTGACGTAGTGCATGAGGTTGACGGGGTCGTCCCAGACGACGGTCACCCAGGGACGGTCCTCCGCCTCCAGGATCTCGGTGTATTCGACCGCCTCGGGAGTCGCCTGTGCCGCCGACAGTGTCCCGCTCGCGGCGCCCATAACGACGTCACCTCGGACTATGTTGCACAAGGCCATAACGTCCAGGGTACGACTCGACTCTCGATAAACAACACCCGCGTGGGCCCGATTCGCGCCTTACCCAGCTCACCGGCCCGGTGCCCGCCGGAGCTGCGGAACCGGCGTGTCTACAGTGACTGGGTGGATATCCGCGACGGCGTCACCAGCACGGCGCTGCTCACCGACCAGTACGAGTTGACGATGCTCGCCGCCGCGCTCGCCGACGGCTCGGCGCATCGACGATGCACCTTCGAGGTGTTCGCCAGGCGCTTGCCGAATGGGCGCCGCTATGGCATCGTCGCGGGCACCGGCAGGCTGCTGGATGCGCTGCGGCACTACCGCTTCGGCGAGGCCGAGCTGGCTGTCGCGGCGTCGTTCTCGGACGAGCGCACCATCGACTGGTTGCGTAACTACCGGTTCACCGGCGATCTCGACAGCTACCCAGAGGGCGAGTTGTACTTTCCCGGCTCCCCGATCGTCTCGGTGCGCGGCAGCTTCGCCGAATGTGTGGTTCTGGAGACGCTGATCCTGTCGATCCTCAATCACGACAGCGCCATCGCATCCGCCGCCGCGCGCATGGTGAGCGCGGCGGGCGGTCGCCGGATGATCGAGATGGGCTCGCGGCGCACCCACGAGCTTGCCGCGCCCGCCAGCGCCCGCGCCGCGTACCTGGCCGGCTTCGACGCCACCTCGAATCTCGAGGCGGTGCGCCGCTATGGGGTTCCCGGCGCGGGCACCAGCGCACACGCCTTCACACTGCTGCACAGCGGCGTCGACGGTGCGCATGAGGCGGCCGCGTTCCGCAGCCAGGTGGAGACGCTCGGGATCGGGACCACACTGCTGGTGGACACCTTCGACATCACCAAGGGCGTGGCGGCCGCCATCGAGGTGGCGGGCCCCGAACTGGGCGGCGTGCGGATCGACTCCGGCGATCTCGGCGTGCTGGCCAGGCAGGTGCGTGACCAGCTCGACGCGCTCGGCGCCACCAAGACCCGCATTGTGGTCTCCGGTGATCTCGACGAGTACGCCATCGCCGCGCTGCGCGCCGAACCGGTCGACGTCTACGGGGTCGGTACCGCGCTGGTCACCGGATCCGGCGCCCCGACGGCGGGGATGGTCTACAAGCTGGTCGAGGTGGACGGGTTGCCGGTGGCCAAGCGCAGCAGTCACAAGGAGTCCCGCGGCGGCACGAAGAAGGCGGTCCGCCTGGCCCGAAGCACCGGGACGATCGTCGAGGAGGTCGTGTACCCGGCGACCGGACCCGCACCCGCCGTCGACGGACTGGTGGCGCGCGAGCTACTCGTTCCGCTTGTGCGCGCCGGCGAGCAGGTCGAGGGACTGCCCACGCTGGCCGCCAGTCGCGACCTGGTCGCCCGCGGGCTGATCAGCCTGCCGTGGGAGGGCCTGAAACTCTCCGCGGGCGAGCCCGCCGTCTCGACAACATTCGTTCGCGGGTAGGGAATTCACCGCGAGTCGCGTGAACCGGTCGTTCGACCTAGCGGCAGAATCGAGACGGCCACACAGTTCACACCGCGGGAGGTCACCATGACCCGAGCCCTGATCATCGTCGACGTCCAGAACGATTTCTGCGAGGGCGGTTCGCTCGCCGTCACCGGCGGTGCCGCGGTGGCCGCGCGGATCAGCGAGCACCTCGCGGCCACGGACTACCACGCGGTCGTCGCGACCCGCGATTACCACATCGATCCCGGCGAACACTTCGCCGACGACCCCGACTACGTCGACAACTGGCCGCCGCACTGCCGGGTCGGCACGTCCGGCGCCGATTTCCACCCCGCACTGACCACCGGGCCCATCCACCAGATCTTTTCCAAAGGCGCGTACTCCGCGGCCTACTCCGGGTTCGAGAGCGCCGCCGACGACGGCACCGAACTCGCCGACTGGCTGCACAACCACGGCATCGATTCCGTCGACATCGTCGGCATCGCCACCGACCACTGTGTGCGCGCCACCGCCCTCGACGCGCGCATCGAAGGCTTCGACACCCGTGTTCTACTCGACCTCACAGCCGGGGTCGCGCCGGACACCACCGCCGCCGCGCTGAACCGCATGCGCACGGCGGGTGTCGACCTGGAAGGAAGCATCCACCGATAGGACCGTCCGGTCTCGCTGACCGCCCTGCTGTGTCGGACGGACCAAGTAGGCTGCTCGCGTGCCCGAACTGCCGCCCGTTTCCGACCTTTTGGCCACCGCCGTGCAGGCGCTCGGCGGCAAGGAGCGTGTCGGGCAGGTGACGATGGCGACGGCGGTGGACCACGCGATCGACACCAAGGAGCATCTCGCCGTGCAGGCCGGGACGGGGACCGGCAAGTCCCTTGCGTATCTCGTCCCGAGCCTGCGCCACGCGGTGCGCACCGGGCGCACCGTGGTGATCTCGACGGCGACGATCGCCCTACAGCGCCAGCTGGTCGACCGGGATCTGCCCCGGCTCGCAGAGGCATTGACCAAGCCGCTGGGACGGACCCCGAAGTACGCGATCCTCAAGGGGCGTAACAACTATCTGTGCTTGAACAAGATCAACAGCGCTGTCCCGGACGAGCCCGCCGAGGCGGAGCTGTTCGACGCGTTCGCGATCTCCCGGCTCGGACGCGAGGTGCAGCGGCTCAACGAGTGGGCCTCCGACACCGAGACCGGCGACCGGGACGAGCTCGCCCCGGGGGTGAGCGATCGCGCCTGGCGGCAGGTCAGCGTGTCATCGCGGGAATGCCTCGGCAAGTCCCGCTGTCCCTTCGGCCAGGACTGCTTCGCCGAGCGGGCCAGGGCCGAGTCGGCGCAGTCCGACGTGGTGGTGACCAATCACGCGCTGCTCGCGATCGACGCGATCAGCGGCATCCAGGTGCTGCCCGAGCACGACGTGGTGGTCATCGACGAGGCCCACGAGTTGGTCGACCGGGTCACCGGCGTAGCAACCGCCGAGCTCGCCCCTTCCGCGATCAGCGCGGCCGCCCGACGCTGCGCCAAGCTCATCGACGAACAGGAACTGGATCGTTTGGAGGGCGCCGCCGAGTCGTGGCACGACGTCTTGGACGACCTGCCCGCTGCACGCTGGGACAAACTGCCCGACGGCGTGGCCCCGGTACTCGCCCTCATCCGCGACGCCGCCTGGAACGCGCGCACCGCGCTCGCACCCCACGGCACCACAGCACAGGGCGATCCCGAGAACGCCGCTGCCCGGAATCTGGCGGTGGCCGCGATCGACGAGGTGCACGACAGCGCGGTCCGCGCGCTGACCGCGTTCGATGAGCCGGACCCCGCCTCCCGTCGCGATGTCATCTGGCTGGCGGCCGACGAGATGCGCGGCGTCGTGCGGCGCTCGCTCCGCATGGCGCCGCTCTCCGTGGGCGGGCTGCTGCGCGGCAGGCTCTTCGGCACGGCGACGGTCGTGCTGACCTCGGCCACGTTGCAGATCGGCGGATCGTTCGATGGGCTCGCCATCACCTGGGGTCTGCCCGCGCAATCGGGCAATCACACCGACGCGGCAACCGCGAACGGCGCCGAAGCGCCCTCGGACGCCGACATCGTCCGATGGAACTCGCTCGACGTCGGCTCGCCCTTCGACCACGCCAAGTCCGGCATTCTGTACGTCGCCAAACATCTGCCCGCGCCGGGCCGCGACGGACTGGCGCCTGCCTACCTGAACGAGATCGAGCGGTTGATCAAGGCTGCGAGCGGGCGCACGCTCGGCCTGTTCTCCTCCATGCGCGCGGCGCGCGCCGCCAGCGACGCGCTGCGCGGGCGACTGGACACTCCCGTGCTGTGCCAGGGTGACGACGCGACGGGAGCGCTGGTCCGCAAGTTCGCCGACGATCCGGAAACCTCGCTGTTCGGCACGCTGTCGCTGTGGCAGGGCGTCGACGTGCCGGGTCCGTCGCTGAGCCTGGTCATCCTCGACCGCATCCCATTCCCCCGTCCGGACGACCCGCTGCTCGCGGCCCGGCAGCGGGCGGTGGAACTGCGCGGCGGAAACGGGTTCATGACTGTGGCGGCCAATCACGCCGCACTGCTGCTCGCCCAAGGCACCGGCCGCTTGCTACGCAGCGTCGACGATCGTGGCGTGGTCGCCATCCTGGACTCGCGCCTCGCCACCGCCCGCTATGGCGGCTACCTGCGTGCTTCGCTGCCGCCGTACTGGGAGACCGCAGACCCGGAGGTCGTGGTCAAAGCGCTGCAACGGCTGGCAGCGGCCGCCGTGTACGGCAACACACCAGTGCGCACATAATTTGATACGGAAGCGGATCGAGTCCCGATGCTTCCGTGGCCCCCCGATTCCCACACCGAAATATTGGCGGTCCCGCGCAGAGCCCCGCACGCGGTGCAGGGGCCCGAACCTCGCCACGGATGTCAGTCCCGTACGGCTACCGCGTCGACCTCGAACAACATTCCGGGCAGTGCGAGCGCGGCGACTCCGGTCAAGGTTTGCGCGGGCGGACGATCACCCCAGAGCGCCGCGATCTTCTTGCCGAGCACCGCAAGCTTGTCCAGATCGTGGTCAACGATGTGGGTGCGCAGCTGTGCGACATCCGCGAAGTCCAGACCGACGGAGCGCAGCGCGATCCCAAGGTTGGAGAAGGCGTTGTCCACCTGCACCGCGAAGTCGTTGCCGGTCGGGTTCCCTTCGGCGTCGGAGTCGTACTGCCCCGCAATGAACACCAGCTCCCCACGAACCCTCGCCACGTGGCTGTAGCCGAACCCGGTCGGGTCGGGCAGTTCGGCGGGATTGCTGATTTCGACGGCCATCGTCGGCTCCTTGCTCGATTGTTTCGTATGACAACAGCAGAACGACGATTCGGCAGGCCGAGATGTGACACGACCTCGAACCCAGACGACTGCGGGCGCGGCGACCCGCAGGTCACCGCGCCGCGAATTCGGCGTGTCACAAACTCAGAGCACCCACTTCAGGATCAGGGTGAACACTCCGGCCACGACCGCGAGGATCACCGCACCCACACCCCACACGAAACCCTGCCGGTGCCATGGGCGCCCCGCGTCCAGCGAAAACTTGCCGGGGCCGGTGAACGCGAGCGCCGCAGCGACCACTGCGAACAGCAGTCCCATCTCGTAGCCCTTGCCGGTCAGCAGCCCTCCGGCCCAGGTGGTGTTGATCACGTTGATCATCGTGCCGAGCACGATGGCCGCGGCAAGGGGAGTCAGCAGACCGAGCAGAAGCAAGAGACCCCCGGTGAACTCGGACAGGCCTGCCAGCGTTCCGAACACCGTGCCCGGGTTGTAACCCATCGACTCGAAGCCGTCGGCGTTCGCTCGCCATCCCGGCCCGGAGAACCATCCGAAGAGCTTCTGCGCACCGTGCGCGGCGAGCAGGCCGCCGAAGACGGCGCGCACGAGCAGGAGGCCGATGTCGGTCGAGATTCCATCCAATGCGGTGTTGTTCGCGGTGCGTTCGAGTACGGATTTCCTGGTCATCCTGGTTCTCATCCCTGCAATGTCGTTCCGGACATGGTCTTGGTCGGCAATGAATCGGACTGCGGTCCGATTATCACACGAGGGCACCGGCTCCGGTCGTATTCCACACGTTTCAGCCCGTGCGATGGTTCAGCCCGAGACGCGCGGGAGAGTTATTCCGCGAGGAAGAAGAAGTAGCCGAGGAACACCACCATCAGCGCCCACATGGCCGGGTGCACGTTCTTGATCCGGCCCCTTGCCACCATGACAACCGGGTAGAAGAGCATGCCCATGGCGAGTCCGTTGGCGATGGAGTACGTCAGCGGCATCATCACGATGGTGATGAACGCGGGAACCGAATACTCCCACCGGTTCCAGTCGATCTCGCCGAACGCTCGGGCCATGAGGATGCCGACCACGATCAGGGCCGGCGCGGTCACCTCGCCGGAACCCGCGACCACCGCGAAGATCGGATAGCAGAACATCGCGATCAGAAACCAGCCCGCGGTGGTGACGGCAGTCAGACCGGTACGGCCGCCCGCCGAGACGCCCGCGGTCGATTCGACGTAGGCGGTGGTGGTCGAGGTGCCGATGACGGCGCCCGCCATGGTGCCCACCGAGTCCGCCGCCAGCGCGCTCGCCGCGCGCGGCAGCTTGCCGTTCTTGTCCAGCAGCCCGGCCTGATTCGCCACGCCGATCAAAGTGCCCGAGGCATCGAAGAAGTCGACGAACAGCATGGTCAGCACCACCATGGCCATGTGAGCGGTGAACGCGTCGGGGAGATGGATGATCGCCTGGCCGAAGGTGTGCTCGAGCCCCTCCGGCGCGGCGACCACGCCATCGGGCAAGTCGACCAAGCCGCTGACGATCCCGACGATCGCGGTGAGCACGATGCCGTACAGCACCGCTCCATGCCAGCCGATCACAAGGAACACCACGGTCACCAGCAACCCGAACAGCGCGAGCAGCGTCGTGCCCTTGGTGAAGTCACCGAGCGTGACCAGCGTCGCGTCGCTGTTCACCACGATGCCCGCGTTCTTCAGGCCGAGAAACGCGACGAACAACCCGATGCCCGCGCCGACAGCCAGCTTCAACTGCATCGGGATGGCGTTGAGGATGCGTTCGCGAATCTTGGTGACTGCGAGGACGAAGAAGATGAGCCCGGACAGAAATGTGCCCGACAGCGCCACCTGCCATGGAATCCCCATGCCGAGCACTACCGAGTACGCGAAGAACGCGTTGAGCCCCATACCCGGTGCGAGCGCGATCGGGTATCTGGCCCACATGCCCATGACCAGCGTGCCGAACACGGCGGCGACGGCCGTCGCGGTGAACACCGCCTGCATGGGGATGCCCCGGTCGCCCAGCGCGCCCTGATCGCCCAACACCGCGGGATTCACCGCGAGTACGTAGGACATGGCCAGGAACGTCACCGTCCCGGCCATCACCTCTCGTTTCATGGTCGAGCCGTTCGAACTGATGCCGAAGTACGCGTCGAGGCGCCCTCGGGTCCGATTCAGAACGTCGGTGACCATGGCAGACTCCACTCGGGACGATACGGGTGTGCCAGGGCACGGTAGCCGACGATTCACTGAATCGGACAACTCACCGTGGAACAGGCGCGCTGATCGCGTTGGAGCGGTTCGCCGAGCAGAGCACCAGCCGATCGCGCCAGTGCCGACCGGCTGCCGGAAGAGATCGTGGCGAGCGGTAGGTCACTCAGGCGTGCGGCACGGACACCCGCCCCAGTTCGGCGTCGGAGGCCAGCAGGTCGTTGTGCGGCAGCACGCGCACCGTGTAGCCGACCGCGCCGGACAGCGGGACCGGGGTGTCGACGGTGAACAACTCGACGCCGGAATCGGAACCACTGTGCGTCATCGGGACCGTGGTGACATCCGAGAGATCGTCGGCCACGGACACCCGGCCGAGGACCGCCTGCACGACGACGTCCGAGACGCTCAATCCGCCGAGCTCGATTCGCGCGGTCAGCGACAGCCGAGCTCCGATGATCGGTGTATCCGGCAGGCCCGCACTATCCACCTGGATCACCCTGACCGCCGGCCACGCCGCTTCCACCCGGCGGTGGTACTCGGCGATGGCGCGGGCTACCGCGAAATCGTCGGCAGTGGCCTGCTGATACGCCGCGGCGGCGGGTGCGTAGTACTCCACCGCGTAATCGCGGACCATGCGCGAGGCCAGCACCTTGGGCCCCAAGGTCTGCAAGGTGTGGCGGACCATCTCGACCCAGCGCACCGGCATCCCGGACGCGTCGCGATCGTAGAAGCGCGGGGCGACGGTGCGCTCGAACAAGTCGTAGAGCGCGGCGGCCTCGAGGTCGTCGCGGCGGTGCTCGTCGCGGACGCCGTCTGCGGTCGGGATGGCCCAGCCGTTCTCGCCGTCGTACATCTCGTCCCACCAGCCGTCCCGGATAGACAGGTTGAGCCCGCCGTTGAGCGCGGACTTCATACCGGATGTACCGCACGCCTCCAGTGGCCGCAGCGGGTTGTTCAGCCAGACGTCGCAGCCCCAGTACAGATAGCGGGCCATCGACATGTCGTAGTCGGGCAGAAAGACGATCCGGTGGCGCACCTCGGGATCGTCGGCGAAGCGGACGACCTGCTGGATGAGTGCCTTTCCTCCGTCATCGGCCGGGTGGCTCTTGCCCGCGACGACCAGCTGCATCGGTCGCTCCGGATCCAGCAGTCGCGCCCGCAGCCGTTGCGGATCGCGCAGCATGAGGGTGAGTCGCTTGTAGGTCGGCACCCGGCGCGCGAACCCGACGGTCAGCACGTTCGGGTCGAAAACACTGTTCACCCAGCCGAGTTCGGCCTCCGCTGCACCACGCTCCAGCCAGGACGCGCGTACCCGGCGGCGCACCTCGTCGACCAGGGTCGCGCGTAACGTGTTCCGCGTCGACCACAGCTCAGCCAGGTCGATATCGCGCAGGCGTTCCCAACCACGCGCCTCCTCGACCAGCTCGGCGCCGATGTACTCGCGCGCCTTGTCCACCCACTCGCGCGCGGCCCAGGTGGTGGCGTGCACACCGTTGGTGACCGAACCGATCGGCACCTCTGCGGCGTCGAATCCCGGCCACAGCGAGGCGAACATGCCCCGGCTCACCTCACCGTGCAACTTCGAGACACCGTTGGCGCGTTGCGCGAGGCGCAGACCCATGTGCGCCATGTTGAAGACCGAGGGGTCGGCCTCGCGGCCCAGCGTCGCGATCCGGTCCACGGAGAGGCCGGGCAGCATGGCGGATTCGGATTCGCCGTGTGCGCCGCCGAAGTAGCGACGCACCATAGGCATCGGGAAGCGGTCGATTCCCGCAGGGACCGGGGTGTGGGTGGTGAACACGGTACCCGCCCGAACTGCGGCGAGTGCGGAATCGAAATCCCTTCCTGCCGAGACGAATTCACGGATCCGCTCGACACCGAGGAAGCCGGCGTGGCCTTCGTTCATGTGGAAGACATCCGGATCGGGCAGTCCGGCCGACGACGTGTACGCACGCACCGCGCGAACGCCGCCGATGCCCGCCAGGATCTCCTGCCGGATCCGATGCTCCTGATCGCCGCCGTAGAGACGGTCGGTGACCGCGCGCAGTTCGGCATCGTTCTCGGCGATGTCCGAGTCGAGCAGCAACAGCGGAACCCGCCCGACCTGCGCGATCCACACTCGCGCGCGCAGCACGCGGTTGTCGGGCATGGCCACGTGAACGAGGACCGGCGAGCCATCCGAGGTGAGCGCGCGCAGTGGAAGACCCTGCGGGTCCAGGGCTGGATAGCGCTCGGTTTGCCAACCGTCCGCGGACAGCGACTGACGGAAATAGCCGGAGCGATAGAGCAATCCGACGCCGATCAATGGCAGGCCCAGATCGGAGGCGGCCTTGAGATGATCCCCGGCCAGGATACCGAGACCGCCCGAGTAGTTGGGCAACACCTCGGTGACACCGAACTCCATCGAGAAGTAGGCGATTCCGCGGACCTCCTCCTCCCCCGCGCGGAGTTGGAACCAGCCCGGCGCCGCCAGGTAATCACGCAGGTCCGCGGCCCCTGCTTCGACACGACCGACATAGTCGGGGTCGGCGGCCAGCTCGTCCAGCCGGGCCGCGGGCACCTCGCCGAGCATCCGGACCGGATCGTGGCCCATCTCCTGCCACCGTCGCGGCTCCAACTCGGCGAACAGGTCCTGCGTCGGCGGATGCCACGACCAGCGCAAATTCGTGGCGAGCTCACCCAGGGCCGCCAGACGCTCGGGCAGATGGGCACGGACGGTGAAACGACGCAATGCCTTCATTGGGTAGAAACTACACGGGTCCGCAGTAGCGCGATGTCATCGACTGGGGGTCCATTAACCCAGCTGACCTGGGGATCTTTTGGTACGCGATCAGGTCGCCCCGGCTTGCCACGCGAAAAAATCAGTAGCCCGCGCCCGAATGGAACTGGCAGCATCGGCTGATGCCGCACTGGGTTCACGTCCTACCGCGATTCTTGCCGGCCTGTCTCATCCTCGCTGCGCTACCCGGCCCGGCGACCGCTCTGTTCCTTCAGCGCGCTGTGCGCGACGGCCGAGCGGCGGGGCTGGCGGCAGTCGCGGGCAATGAAATCGGGGTGGTCGGCTGGACACTGGCGGGCGGGGCCGGGCTATCGGTGCTGTTGGTCGCGAACCGAGCTATGGATACCGCGGTGCACGTGGTCGGTGCGCTGGTTTTGATCTGGCTCGGCGTCCAGGCGTGGCGGGGCGCGCGCGGTGACGACGAATTCGGCGCCCCGATGACGAAGATGCTGCCTTCGGGACGGACACCCGGCTCCGCCTTCCGTGCGTCGCTGATCTCGATCGCGGCCAACCCCAAGGCGGCCGTCTTCGGGCTGACGATCCTGCCGCAGTTCCTTCCGTCCAGCGGGCCGGTGCTCCCGACGGTCGCGATCCTCGCGCTCATTCAACTGGTGATCGACACCGCCTGGTCTATGGGCGTCGTCCTTGCCGCCGACCGCGCGGGCGCCTGGCTGCGTCGAACCGGCATTCGGCAGCGGGTCGAACGCACGCTCGGCGCCTTTCTGGTCGCCCTCGGTCTCGGCCTCGCCGCCGATACCCGCTGAGGTCGCGCCAGCGGTCCGACATCGCGCGTGCTGTTCAGACCCCGCGGGCACTCCACACGCGATGGGAACGATTCGCAGCGGGACCGGTGCGGTCGACGCACTGATCCGGCCCTTGCGGCCGACTGCCGGTAGGTTGGTCCCGTGACCGGCCGCATCGCTATCGATGACACTGCCCCGTCCATCGCAGGCGGTCGGCCCGCTAAGGCCGTGGTCGGCGAGGTGTTCCCGGTTCGTACGGTCGTGTGGCGGGAGGGCCACGACGCCGTCGCGGCCACGCTGGTGGTCCGGTCGCCCGGCGCCTCACGTCCGGTCCGGATCCGGATGACGCCGGATCACGAGCCCGACGTGTTCAACGCGACCTTCACGCCGAACCTGCCCGGCGCGTGGGCCTACCGCATCGAAGGCTGGAGCGACCCCGTCGCCACCTGGCGGTCGGCGGTGGAGGCAAAGCTGGCTGTCGGGCAGAGCGCAGCCGACCTGGCCAACGACCTGGAACTCGGCGCCCGACTGTTCGATCGCGCGGCACAGGCCGTGCCGAAGAAGCAGTTCGAGCGGCTGCGGGCGGTGGCGGCGGCTCTACGCAGCGACGAGCAGCTGCCCGCGCGGGTGGCTCCGGCCTTCACCGACGAGGTCGCCGATATTCTCCGGGCCACTCCCCTGCGCGACCTGGTCACCCGCGGACCGCAGCACACCGTGCAGGTCGAGCGGCAACGCGCGCTCTACGGGTCCTGGTACGAGTTCTTCCCACGCTCGACCGGCGGCCGCGACACCACCGGTAAGCCGATCCACGGCACCTTCGCCACCGCGGCCAAGGAGCTTCCACGCATAGCCGCCATGGGCTTCGATGTGGTGTACCTACCGCCGATCCACCCGATCGGCGAGGTGAATCGCAAGGGTCGCAACAACGCGCTGGTCGCCGAGCCCGGCGATGTCGGCTCGCCGTGGGCGATCGGCTCGAAGCACGGCGGCCACGACGCCATACATCCCGAGCTCGGCACCGAAGCCGACTTCGCTGACTTCGTCTCCGTAGCAACACGACTCGGCCTCGAGGTGGCGCTCGATCTCGCGCTGCAATGCGCACCCGACCATCCGTGGGTCCAGGCGCACCCGGAATGGTTCACCACCCTGCCGGACGGCACCATCGCCTACGCCGAGAACCCGCCGAAGAAATACCAGGACATCTACCCGGTCAACTTCGACAACGACCCCGACGGCCTGTATGCCGAGGTCCTGCGCGTGGTGCGGCACTGGATCGGCTTGGGCGTCAAGATTTTCCGGGTGGACAACCCGCACACCAAGCCCGCCGACTTCTGGGAGTGGCTGATCACGAACGTGCGCCGCACCGACCCGGACGTGATCTTCCTGTCCGAGGCGTTCACCCGCCCGGCCCGGCTGTACGGCCTGGCGCGGCGCGGATTCAGCCAGTCCTACACCTATTTCACCTGGCGCGTCGCGAAGTGGGAACTAACCGAGTTCGGCGACGAGCTGTCCGCGAAGGCCGACGAGGCCCGCCCGAACTTGTTCGTAAACACCCCGGACATCCTGCACGAAAGCCTCCAGCAGGGCGGACCCGGCATGTTCGCCGTCCGCGCGGTGCTGGCCGCCACCCTCGCACCGACCTGGGGCGTCTACTCCGGCTTCGAGCTGTTCGAGCACCAGGCGGTGCGCCCGGGCAGCGAGGAATATCTCGACTCGGAGAAATACGAGCTGCGCCCACGCCCGTTCGCCGAGGCGCTGGCGCACGGAGAATCGCTGGAGCCGTGGATCACCCGGCTCAACGAGATCCGCCGCGCGCACCCCGCCCTGCAGCAGTTGCGCTGCCTGCACTTCCACCATGTGGACAACGATGCACTGCTCGCCTACTCCAAGATCGACCCGGCCAGTGGCGACGCGGTGCTGGTGGTGGTGAACCTGAACCCGTTCGGCGCCGAATGGGGCATGATATCGCTGGACCTGCCCGCCATCGGCCGCGAATGGCACGACCACCCGGTGGTGTACGACGAGGTCAGCGGCGAGCAATATCACTGGGCCCAAACCAATTACGTACGCCTGGATCCCGCGCACGCCGTCGCCCACATCCTCACCCTGCCCCCGGTACCGCACCAGGCTCGCAGCGAACTGAGCTATCGCAGGACGTTGCGATGAAACATCGTGATCTGATGCTGCTGGCGGCGGGCACACACACGGATCCGCATACCGTTCTCGGCGCCCACCCCCATCCCGACGGCACGGCCGTGCGGGCACTGCGCCCGCACGCCGAAACGGTGTCCGTGCGCGTCGGTGGCGTCGATCATCCGCTGAAGCCGTTGGGCCACGGCGTGTTCGCCGCGGTGGTGCCATACCCGGATCTCATGGACTATCGCATCGTCAGCACCTATCCGGGCGGCCAGACCGTCCTCGGCGCGGACGGCTACCGCTTCCTGCCCACCGTCGGTGAGCTCGACCTGCATCTCATCGGCGCGGGCCGCCACGAACGGCTGTGGGAGGTACTCGGCGCGCACCCCCGCCGGTACACGACGCTGGACGGTGCAGTGCAGGGCACTTCGTTCGCGGTGTGGGCGCCGAACGCGCGGGGCGTCACCGTGATCGGTGACTTCGACGGCTGGAGCGGCAACACCGCGCCGATGCGTTCGCTCGGTTCGTCCGGGATCTGGGAGGTCTTCCTCCCCGGTGTCGAACCGGGCACCAAGTACAAGTACCGCGTGCACGGCGCCGACGGCCGGACGGTCGATCATGCCGACCCGATGGCCTTCGCCACCGAACCGCCCCCCGCGACCGCGTCGGTGGTCACCGAGAGCCACTACATCTGGCACGACCATGCCTGGCTCGACCAGCGTGCGTCCACTGATCCGACCAGCGCGCCGATGAGCGTCTACGAGGTACATCTCGGCTCATGGCGTCCTGGCCTCTGCTACCGCGAAATAGCTGACCAGCTCGCAGAATACGTGCGGGAGGCCGGCTTCACCCACATCGAGCTACTCCCCATCGCCGAGCATCCCTTCGGCGGCTCTTGGGGTTATCAGGTCACCTCGTACTACGCGCCGACAGCACGATTCGGTTCCCCGGACGACTTCCGCGCTTTCGTCGACCGCATGCACGCGGCGGGCATCGGAGTGCTGCTGGACTGGGTTCCCGCGCACTTCCCGCGGGACGAATGGGCACTGGCCCGATTCGACGGAACCCCGCTCTACGAGCACGCCGATCCGCGCCGCGGCGAGCAACTGGACTGGGGCACTTACATTTTCGACTTCGGCAGGCACGAGGTGCGCAACTTTCTCGTCGCCAACGCGCGGTACTGGATCGAAGAGTTCCACATCGACGGCCTGCGCGTCGACGCGGTCGCCTCCATGCTCTACCTGGACTACTCACGTGCCGCAGGAGAGTGGGAACCCAACGTGCACGGCGGCCGGGAAAACTTGGAGGCCGTCGACTTCCTGCAGGACCTCAACGACACGGTGCACCGCCACCATCCCGGCGTCGTGACCATCGCCGAGGAGTCCACCACCTGGCCGGGCGTCACCCGCGGCACCGACGTCGGGGGCCTCGGCTTCACCATGAAATGGAACATGGGCTGGATGCACGACACCCTCGGATTCCTCGGCCGCGACCCGATCCACCGCTCCTGGCACCACAACGAGATCACCTTCTCACTGATGTACGCATGGAGCGAGAACTACGTGCTGCCGATCAGCCACGACGAGGTCGTGCACGGCAAGGGCACACTCTGGACCAGGATGCCGGGCGACGATTTCGCCAAAGCGAGTGGCGTGCGGGCGCTGCTGGCCTATATGTGGGCCCATCCCGGCAAACAGCTGCTGTTCATGGGGCAGGACTTCGGCCAGTTCCGCGAGTGGTCGCACGATCGCGGACTGGACTGGCACGAGCTGGAAAACCCACTGCACCAGGGCGTTACGTCAGTGGTGCGCGACCTCAACGCTGTCTATCGCGCCCATCCCGCCCTGTGGAGCCAGGACACCACACCGGGCGGTTACGCCTGGATCGAGGCGAACGACCACGCGAACAACGTGCTGGCGTTCCTGCGTTATGGCTCGGACGGTTCCGTGGTCGCGTGCGTTTACAACTTCTCCGGCTCGGTGCACGGCGCATATCGCCTCGGCCTACCGCACGCGGGCCGCTGGATCGAAATCCTCAACACCGACGCCGTCCATTACGGCGGCTCCGGCATCGGAAACCTGGGCGAGGTGTTGGCCATCGAGGAGCCGTGGCACGACCGTCCGGCGTCGGCCACGGTCGCGCTCGCGCCGACCAGCGCGGTCTGGCTGCGCCCAGCCTAGCCACGGGGTCGAACAGCCGCACGCACGGTCTACTAGCGGCGCTGGTCGGCGCGGCACGGACCACGCCGACCAGCGTCGGACTTCCCGGACGCTGAGCGAGCGAAAACTCAGTACAGCGCGGCAGCCAGCTTGCGGCGCGCGGCGACGACGAACGGCTCGGCCTGGTCGAACAGCTCGAACAGCTCGAGCAGGCGAGTGCGGGCCTTGGTCCGTTCGTCACCCGCAGTGCGCCTGACGACGGCGATCAGCCGGTCGAAAGCCGCTTCGGGCCGCTGGTGGAACAGTTCGAGATCGGCGGCGTCGAGCGCGGCATCGACATTCGACGGGTCGGCATCCGAGGTCGCGATCGCCGACGCCGGAATTTCTTGCGCGCGACCCAGGAACCGCAGTTGGCGCAGCGCGGCCTTGGCTTCTTCGTTCGCGGGCTCGGCAGCGAGGATGGCCTCATAGGCCGCCTCGGCGCCCGCCAGGTCGCCCTGCTCCAGCGCGGCTTCGGCCGCCGTGAAGCGCGGGTCCTCGGCGGGCTGCGGTTCTCCGTTGCTCTCGAGCTTGCCCGCAACCGCGTCGACGACCGCGTTCAGCCACTGCCGCACCTGCTGCTCCGGCTGAGCACCCTCGAAGTCCGCGAGCGGTTGGCCGCCCGCAATCGCGATCACCGTCGGGATGCCCTGCACCCGCAGGGCCTGAGCGATCCGCATATTGGCCTCGGCCTCGACAGTGGCCAGATCCCAGGTGCCGCCGTCGGCGGCGACCAGCCGCTCCAGGGTCCGCACCAACTCGATGCTGCCCGGGCTGCGCTGCGAGTACAGCACGACGACGACCGGAACCTGCGTCGAGCGGCGTAGCACCTTCGTCTCGAAATCGGCCTCGGTGACCGAGTAATCGCCCGCCGCACCACCCGCACCACCCGCACCAGCGGCGGGCTGCTTCAGACTGGACAGATCCACCGCACCGGACATGGCGGCGGCGACAGCGGGCGAAGGACGGCGGGCGGCTGGTCGAGTCACGGTTTCCAGTTTGTCACGACGTAACGGATGCGGGAGCTTCGGAGTCGGTGGACACGGTGTTGCTCAGCTCACCCAGCCGCCCCGCGCGCACCGCCCAGACCTCGAACAGGACGGTACAGAACGGCGGAATGCTGGACAGCAGCGCGAGGACGATGGTCTTGGCGTTCCAGCCCAGCTTCCGCGCTGCCACGATCGCGGTGATCACGAACAGCACGAAAATGATCCCGTGCGTCATGCCGAAGACCTTGACGGGCCACAGCACCGGTTCAGGAAGGCGCTTGAACACCATGCCGACAATCAGGAAGATCCAGGAGATCGCCTCGAGCACCGCGACGAAGCGAAACCGCTTGGCGACCGTGCTGAGGTCGAAGACATTGCCCATGGCCACCATTCTGCCGGACGCACTACGGACCGTCGTAGTCAGTGTCTGATTGCTGTGCCTGCGGCGCTGCGTGTTCGCGGCCCCCTCATGGCTCGCGTCCGAGCGACCGACGCTGGTGACTTCGTCGCAGACACGTTGGTCGCTCGGACGCGAGCCGGGCCATGTTCGGTCTCGCTAGCCCCAGAACTGGGAGTGGGGCCATGTGGATGCGGTTGGGGGGATTGCAGCATAGTCTTCGCGATGGCCATGTGCGCTGTGCTTGTTGCGGCACCTACGGCGCTGCGCGTTCGCGGCAATTGATGACCCGTATGCCGAACTACTGCGGCTGCCGCCCTTCGTGGCGGATGTGTCGGCCCGTTCGGACGCGAGCCGGGCCGCGAACGGGCAATGGTCGGTCTCGCATCTCACAAACGGGAGGGGGACGATATGGAGGCACCGACAGGCAAATTCGGTATCGAACATTCCCTCTTCGCGTTGGATGTTCATGCGTTTGTCTGGCAGCCCCTACCGCGGCGACGCAACAGTGATGCTGAGAGCGTCATATTGCCGATGGTTCTGACCAACGAATCCACATTGACGACACTCGGATCTACTGGCGCCATGAGATCGAGCATTCCTTCTTCACGGCCCGACTGAAGGGTCGGCAGAACGCCAGTGCGTGGACACGCGGTACCGGATGTTCGCCAGTTCAGCGCGGGATGTCGGCTGCCGCAGTCAGACGCGGACGATCAGCGCGTCGCCTTGGCCACCTCCGCCGCAGAGCGCGGCCGCGCCGACGCCGCCGCCGCGGCGCTCGAGTTCCAGCACCAGGTGCAGCAGAATGCGGGCGCCGGACATGCCGAGCGGGTGGCCGATGGCGATGGCGCCACCGTTGACGTTCACTTTCGCCGGGTCGATGCCCAGCTTGCGGGTGGAGGCGACACCGACGGCCGCGAACGCCTCGTTGATCTCCACCAGATCCAGGTCGGCGGGCGCGATGCCTTCCCGCGCGCAGGCCTTGGCGATCGCGTTGGCGGGCTGATCCTGCAGCGTCGAATCCGGGCCCGCGACCACGCCTGCGGCACCGATCTCGGCAATCCAGCTCAGACCGAGCGATTCGGCCTTCTCCTTGCTCATCACCACGACCGCGGCGGCGCCGTCGGAGATCTGCGAGGCGGTGCCCGCGGTGATCGTGCCGTCCTTGCGGAACGCGGGACGCAGCTTGGCCAGCGACTCGACCGTGGTGTCGGCGCGAATGCCCTCGTCGGACGACACCAGCACCGGGTCACCTTTGCGCTGCGGCACCGCGACCGGGACCACCTCGTCGTCGAAGACGCCGTTCTTCCACGCCGCCGCCGCACGCTGGTGCGAGGCCGCCGCGAACGCGTCCTGGTCTTCGCGGCTGACCCGGTCGGCCTCGTTGCGCTGCTCGGTGAGCGCGCCCATCGGCTGGTCGGTGAAAATGTCGTACAACCCGTCATAGGCCATGTGGTCGCGCAACGTCACATCGCCGTATTTGAAGCCTTCTCTGCTCTTTTCGAGCAGATGCGGCGCCTTGCTCATGGACTCCTGACCACCGGCAACGACGATCTCGTACTCGCCTGCCCGGATCAGCTGATCGGCGAGGGCGATCGCGTTGATACCCGACAGGCACACCTTGTTGACTGTCAGCGCGGGCACGTCCAGCGGGATACCCGCGGCCGCGGCGGCCTGGCGGGCCGGGATCTGTCCCGCGCCCGCAGTGAGCACCTGGCCCATGATCACGTAGTCGACCTGATCTGGCGCGACGCCGCCCTTCTCCAGCGCCGCCTTGATCGCGAAGCCGCCCAGATCGGAACCGCTGAAGTCCTTCAGACCCCCGAGCAGCCGACCGACCGGAGTACGCGCACCGGAGACGATGACAGAAGTGGTCACGACGAGCCTCGCATTCGTAGATCGGACCTGCTCGCAGCTTCGCGGAGCGGCGCGGCGACAGATGTCGTACTCAACGGTAGCGGGTAGGACCCCCACTACTCCGGACAGGTACGCGCTACGTTCGAGTGGTGAGCAACGTTATCGGCCATTCGTCTTTCATCCCCGCGGACTACGTGACCGCGGTCGACCACGTCGGCATCGCGGTGCCCGACCTGGACGTTGCGGTGGCCTGGTACGCCGAGAACCTCGGCATGGTCGAGACTCACCGCGAGATCAACGAGGCCCAAGGGGTCCACGAGGCGATGCTTTCGCTGCCCGGGGCACCTGATCGGGCCACTGCCCTGCAGTTGCTGGCCCCGCTCGACGCGCAGTCGACCATCGCGAAGTTTATCGACCGCAGCGGACCGGGCCTGCAACAACTGGCCTACCGCGTGACCGACATCGACGTGGTCTCCGCACACCTCCGGGAGAAGGGTCTACGTTTGCTGTACGAGGCCCCCCGGCATGGAACGGCCGATTCCCGCATCAATTTCATCCACCCGAAGGATGCTGGCGGTGTGCTGATCGAGTTGGTCGAACCAAACGCGAATGTTACGCACTAGTATCGACGTCAAGTCGGGAAAACTCGTTGGAATGACATTCGCAGTCGAGTCACCATCGGCTGTCCTAAGGCTGTAGTTTGTGTGCCATGTCGTCACCCGAGTCCGATCGCAATCGCTTCGTTGCACTGCCCTTCACCGTTGTGCGCAAGGGTTATGCGCAAGACGAGGTGCGTAACTACTTCGACCGCTTCGACGCGGAATTGCGAGTCACCGCCACAGACCGCGATGCCGCTGCGGCACAAGCACGTAACCTCGCAAGCCAATTGGAAGACGCGCGCGACGAGATCGACGAACTCCGCAAGGAGGTCGACCGACTCTCGGTGCCGCCGACCACCGCGGAAGGTATGTCCGACCGTATTTCCCGCATGCTGCGGCTCGCCTCCGACGAGGCGTCCGAAGTGCGTGCCCTGGCGCAGGCCGAGGCAGCGGAAATGGTGTCGATCGCCGAGCAGCAGGCCACCGAGATGCGTGGCAAATACGAATCGCTGCTCGCGGAGACCAAGGAGAAGCGCGAGGCGCTCGAAATCGAATTCGAGCAGACCCTCGCGAACGCACGCACCGAGTCCGCCAAGATCATCGAGGCCGCCCAGGCCGAGGCCGACCGCATCGGCAAGGAAGCCGATGCGAAGCGCAAGGCCACCCAGCAGGACTTCGAGGCCACCATGGCCGATCGCCGCACCAAGCTCACCCGCGCCATGGAGGAGCTGGAAGCCACCAGCCGCGCAGAGGCCGCGCAGCGGATCAAGGACGCGACCGACGAGGCCAACCGCCTCATCACCTCCGCGACCCAAACCTCCGAGCGCAAGATCGCGCATGCCAAGGAACTGGCCGAGGAGATGCGGGTGCTGCGTGGCCGCGTCCTCGCCCAGCTGCTCGGTATCCGCGGTCAGCTCGACTCGGTGCCCGCGATGCTCGCCGCGGTCAACCGGGAAAGCGAACTCCTGGACGGTGTTCCGGATCAGCGCAAGTCGATCGGTGGTGGCACCAAGTCGGTCACCGGTTCGCGCCAGAAGGCGATCCCCGAGCTCGCCGGCGAGGACGACGAGATCGACTCGGAAGAGCGCGAGAACGCCGACATCAGCAACTGACGTCGGGTCGCGCGGCGACTGACAACCGAATTCACCGAAGGCCGCCCCAGTTGGGGCGGCCTTCCCTCATTTCCTGGCCCCTCTGCCTCTCCGCGTATCAAGGCCGGACGCAGATGCGTAGAACTTGGCGTCGGCAGCCGACCGTGCGCTGACGGGACCGGTCGGCGGGTCCCCGCCGAGTTACCGATGCGCGCATGAAGTAGTTGTCAGATCACGACCAGCGGCGGGTGATACGGCGAGTCCGGCGGCCGTTCCAGCAACCGCGGTGCCAGTGGCGACGGTCCTCTTCGCCGCCGTGAGCCGACCAGGCGACGATATGTGCTACCCCCGCCGCGATCTCGTGATCGCAGCCGGGGCAGCGGTATGCCTTGATCGCACGGGTCCCCGGGATGGTGCGGACCACGTATGTCTCGTCGCCGTCCGGCCCCGATTCGGTACCCCCGAACACGCCCCCGAGCGGTGCGCCACCCGACCGCAAGCGATCGACACGGCGATCCGGACGTGGTTTCCGACGGGGCATGCGAAAGAGCGTAATACTCTGCCGCAATCAGCCCGCGCGCCCCAGAGGCCCTCGAGAGCGGGAAAGGGGGAGGGGGGAAGTTCAGAAGAGGCGGAATTCGTTGCTCTCCGTGCCACGCAGAGCGTCGTAATCCAGTGTGAGGCAGCGGATGCCGCGGTCCGCGGCGAGCGTGCGCGCCTGCGGCTTGATCTGCTGGGCAGCGAAGACGCCAGCGACCGGAGCCAACAGCGGATCACGGTTGAGCAGTTCAAGGTAGCGGGTGAGCTGTTCGACGCCATCGATTTCGCCACGGCGCTTGATCTCGACGGCGACCGTGCCTCCGTCTGCGTCCCGGCAGAGCAGGTCCACGGGGCCGATCGCCGTCATGTACTCACGGCGGATGAGGCTGTAGCCCGCGCCGAGTGTCTGCACGTGCTCGGCGAGGAGTTCCTGAAGGTGGGCCTCCACCCCGTCTTTCACCAGGCCTGGGTCGATCCCCAGTTCGTGCGAGGAGTCGTGTTCGATGTCCTCGATGGTGATGCGGAGTTCTTCCCCCGTCTTGTTGGTGACGACCCAGAGTCCCTTCGATCCCTCCGGCAGCTCCGCGTCGCCGTTGCGCTCATTCAACCGGCATGGCGGGCTCATCCAGTTCAGCGGCTTGTACGAGCCGCCGTCGGAGTGAACGAGGACCGAACCGTCCGCTTTGATCAGCAGTAACCGGCGGGCCATCGGAAGATGGGCGGTCAGCCGCCCTACGTAGTCGACCTGACAGCGAGCAATCACTAGGCGCACCCAAGCACTGTAGGCGAGCGCCCGCCCGCGGCTGCCGTCAGCCCATGAGCAGGATCGCCGCGAGGACCGCGCTCACCGCGAACAGCGCGGATTCGGGCCGGGTGAGCC
The DNA here is from genome assembly GCF_040639505.1 of Nocardia sp. NPDC023852. Taxonomy (NCBI): domain Bacteria; kingdom Bacillati; phylum Actinomycetota; class Actinomycetes; order Mycobacteriales; family Nocardiaceae; genus Nocardia; species Nocardia sp. NPDC023852. Next base: position 912 of record NZ_JBFAAB010000013.1, on the reverse strand, counting down.
GGTGCACCGTGGTCGCCCTGTTGCGGATCATGAAGAATCCGACGGCTGACCCGATCGTGAACGACACGAGATGACCGACGTTGGTGAAAGTCTGCCCGATCAGTACACCCTCGGCGGCGACGATGAACCACGCCATGGCCCACGCGATCCGCCACCGGTACGGGACGGCCGCCACGAGTGCGCCGACCAGTGCCATGGCCCCGTAACTGACGCCGACATCTTCCGCCCAGCGAATGTTCGCGGGCATCCACCCGGCCTCCACTGCCACCCACAGGCCAGCCGCGACGAGCAACGTAGCGCCGATGTGGCCGGCCAGGAAGACGCGCACCAATCGCATCGCGCCGAAGCGCAGCTCGGCGAGGGCTAGCAGGCAGGCGAGCAGCGGGATCAGGATCCAGGCCGCACCGACGTCGCCGATCACGAACGCACTGGACAGCAGCGTCCCGACCTGGCCATTCAGCAGGTTGTGCAGATTCGTGCTGGCATGCAGCACCATCCTCGTCTGGGCAGAGTCGCTCAGTACCGAGAAGATCGCCGAGACGAGGACCAGCCCGGACAGATATCCGGCCGTCGCGGGCAATCTCGGTCGCCACCAGCTGCGTCGCGCCGGTGCGCGGGAATCGATCGGCGCCAGGTCGGCCGGCCTCGTCGCGACGACCATGCACACCTCCGTTGTCCACGCGGCGACGGCGATCTGCCGCCGTTATCCATAATCCGTGTCCGCGCACTACATATACTTACTTTTCCCTGCGAGTTCACTGCGAAACATGGTTTTCGCTTGGGAAATGCCGAAGGCCCTCGACGGTGTCGAGGGCCTTCGTGAAGGTTGTTCCGGCGGTGTCCTACTCTCCCACACTCTGTCGAGTGCAGTACCATCGGCGCTGGCAGGCTTAGCTTCCGGGTTCGGAATGG